>CAUUSW010000001.1:0-157580 GCA_963548005.1 uncultured Candidatus Saccharibacteria bacterium
CTCTGATTACTCAGATTTGCGACTTTGTGCTAAAATAGGTTCTAGCGTGGGCGTAAAATCTCACCAGGAATTGACGACTGCGCTACAAGAAAATCACCCTGGGCTGGGTGATTTTTATTAACGTAAAATTCATATTTCAAAGAAAGGGTTGACAGGCAACCGTAAGTAAAACAGATACTTATCAACCCCGTAGTTAGCTGTGTCAATACTTACCTTGAAGGTACTTGATACGATTGATTTCCTGGACGGTTCGTTCTCGTGCCAGGCTGAGGGCCTGAATGGCCCAGTCAGCGTCGGAATATATCTGGCATATATCCCTACATTGAGGGCTATTAATAAATTTAAGACCCAGCAGGGAGTTTAGCGAGTCAAAGCTGGCCTTTGCCTCTGCCCTAATCTCCAAATGATAGTCCAGGGACTTATCGATTTCGTCGAGACGAGCTTGGCACTCATCACGCCGACGCCTAAGCCTACGGGCTTTGGAGAGGAGGATAATGCTACGGATGATATTCATGCCCTTGTCTTTCTCCTCGCCCTCTGGGTGATAAAGTACTGTTTTTAGTACAAGGCGAGGTTTTACTCCTCTTTGCATATTTTCTATAAAAAGCAATAAAATCTCACCTCGTATTTGATTGCCTGTCAATGAACACTTTCGGACAAGGATTCACTCAACTCGTCAACAAAAGCTGATATATATATCACTTATATGAAAAAATGTCAATGATTTTTGTCAAGTTTTTCTGTTTTTTCATCCCTATTTGCTACAATAACAGAGATGCAAGACACACGAAATGTAGCTGACAAATTCAAAGGTCGCAGCGAGGCGGAGATCATAAGAGAGCTGGACGCCAAGGACCACGGCTTGGTGATTGCTCTGGAGAACACCGAGCGGGATTTTAACATGGGGACGATCGTCAGGAGTGCTAATGCGTTTGGGGTGCGGCAGATTTACGTCATCGGTCGGCGGCAATGGAACAAGCGCGGCGCCATGATGACGGATAAATATTTGCATGTGCAGTATGTCAGTTCGACGGCGGAGTTTGTCGAGCTAATGCGGTCTGAAAACAGAGAAATTATTGCGATTGATAATATCCCTGGCAGTATCAATATGTCGGAGACGGCCTTGCCAAAGTGTGCGGTACTGGTGTTTGGTCAGGAAGGACCGGGAATCTCCGAGGAGATGGCGCAGGCGGCAGACAAAATTGTGGCAATTGAACAGTTTGGCTCGACCCGCTCCATCAATGTCGGCGCGGCAGCCACCGTGGCGATGTATTGCTGGTTGCAGCAGCATGTGCTCGGTTGACCCCCACATGCCGGGTGTTGTTGAAAAATTCGCCCCACTATGCCACAATAAAAGCAACCATGAGCAATTTATCGACCCAAAGTTATAAGGGCGCGCGCGATTATTTCCCGGAGGACAAGCGCCTGCAAAACTATATTTTCAAGGTGTGGCACGCCACGGCGCAGAGTTTTGGGTACGAGGAGTACGGCGCACCCTTGCTCGAGCCGCTGGATATTTACACCGCCAAATCGGGGCAGGAATTAGCGGGCGAGCAGACTTACTTGTTCACTGATCGTGGTGGTCGTCAGGTGGCAATTCGCCCAGAGATGACGCCGTCGATTTCTCGCATGGTGGCCAGTCGGCGCCAGGAACTGGCCATGCCGGCCCGGCTGTATTCTATCGCTAATTTCATGCGCTACGAACGGCCGCAGCGCGGGCGGGAACGCGAGTTTTGGCAATTGAACGCCGACCTGTTTGGTGCGGAGGGGCCGTGGGCGGATGCGGAGATTATCGAGTTTGGCTACCGTAGCATCATGAACTTTGGCGCGCGCGAAGATATGTTTACGGTGCGGGTGAATAATCGCCAGCTGATCAATCAGTTGATGAGTGGGTTTCTCGGCCTTGATGTGATCGGCGCCCAGATGATGACGCGGCTGCTTGATCGCAAGAATAAGATTTCGCCGGAAGCTTTCCGCGAGCAAGCCATCGAGATTTTTGGCTCAGAAGAAGCCAAGGCGGGCCTGCCAAAATTAGCCCAACTAATCAGCATGCGTAGTGTTGATGATCTACCAGAGGAGCTGGCAGATAGCCCGAGTGTCCAGCAGCTTCGCCAGGTGATGACCCTGCTGCGTCAGAAGGGCATCGGTAATGCGATGTTCGACGTGACGCTGATGCGCGGGCTGGATTATTATACCGGTACGGTGTTTGAGTTTTTTGATAATTCGCCGGAGAACAATCGAGCGCTATTCGGCGGCGGGCGCTATGATGGGCTGATCGGACTATTTGGTGTTGAGCCGGTCGCTACGGTCGGCGTGGGGCTCGGTGCGACGACGATGCAGCAGTTCCTTGAGGTGCACGAGTTGCTACCAAAACTAACGACGCACACCGATGTGTACATCATCGCGGTGGACGCGGCATCGCTAGGTGGTGCAGATGCTTTGGCGCGGACGCTGCGGAGCGAGGGGGTGCGGGCCGAGTTAGATTTCAGCGGGCGCAAGTTAGACAAGCAGCTGAAAACCGCGCTCAAAAAGAACATCCCATTCGTGGCGTTTGTCGGTGAAGAAGAGATCGCTTCGGGTGTCTACACGATCAAAAACCTCATCGAGTCAACCGAGCAGAAAGTCAGCCTCGAGCGAATGATCAGCGTGGTCAAAGATCGGCGCTACGACGGTGATGATGACGCGGCGTTTGAGATTTAGCGCCACCCCTGTTATAATACGTAGTTATGAAGACGACTGTAAAGAAACTATCAGATACTAACGTTTGTTTGACAATTACGCTGGGGGCGGACGAGCTAAATGCGGCCGAGCAGGTGGCGCTGACCAAGATGGCGCGCGACCTCAAGGTGCCGGGATTTCGTAAGGGTAAAGTGCCAGTCAGCGTGGCTGCCAAGCACGTCAATCCAATGGCGCTCCAGGAACAGGTGCTCGACAACGCCCTGTCCAAGGCGGTCGCTGAGGCCTTTATGAACGAGAAGCTGCAGGCGCTGGAGCGGCCGAGCGTTGAGGTTAAGAAATTTGTCCCCAATCAAGAAGTTGAGTTCACCGCCGAGGCGACCGTTGTGCCGCCGGTCAAATTAGGCGATTACAAAAAGCTCAAGGCTAAGCCTCAGGCTGTCAAGGTTGAGGCCAAAGACGTCGATGAGATCATCGAGCGAATGCAGCAGAATTTTGTTGATAAAACCGAGGTTAAGCGTGCGGCTAAGGATGGTGATGAAGCGATCATCGACTTTGTTGGCAAGAAAGACGGTGTGGCGTTTGACGGCGGTTCGGCCAAGGATTTTGCCCTGAAGCTGGGTGGTGGTCAGTTTATCCCCGGCTTTGAAGAGGGCGTGGTTGGCCACAAGGCCGGCGAGACATTTGATCTTGAACTCGAATTTCCGAAGGATTACCATGCTGAAAATCTGGCTGGCGCCAAGGTGGTGTTTAGCGTGACGCTGCACAAAGTAAATGAGCTGAAGCTACCGGAACTCAATGATGAATTCGCTGCCAAGTGTGGCCCGTTCACCGATGTCAAAGAACTCAAGGCTGACATCAAGCGCGAAATCACTGCGCGAAAAGAGCGCGAGGCCAAGGAGAAGCTCAAGGATGAGCTAGTAGCGGAATTGGCGGACAGCTCCAAGGTGGCACTGCCAGAGCTATTGATTGACGATCAGCTGCGGTCAATTGAACAAGATCTGATGCAGAATTTGTCATATCGTGGCCTGACAATGGACTCGTATCTAAAGGCGCAAGGTTTCAAAGATAAAGCCGATTGGCAGAAAAAAGAGGCTCGCCCGGCGGCTGAAAAGCGAGTCAAGGCTGGCCTGGTGCTGGCTGAGCTATCGAAGGAGCTGGGTGTAGAGGTTAGCCGCGAGGAGCTCGATAGGCAAATTTCCACCTTTAAGCAGCAATACGGCAAGGACGCCAAGCTGGCCGCGCGATTTGACGATCCAAACGTTCACCGTGACATCGCAAACCGGATGATCACCAACAAGACGATCGACAAGCTGGTCGAGCTGAATAGTAAATAAGGTTTTGGCAAGTACATATGACAAGGCCAGCTAGCTATCTCATCCCCACCGTCATCGAAAAGTCAGCCGACGGCGAGCGAGCGTTTGATATTTATTCGCGGCTGCTCAATGAGCGGATCATTTTCCTCGGCGAGGAGGTTAACGAGCATACCGCCAACAGCGTGGTGGCGCAGCTACTGCACCTGGCGTACGTTGACCCAGGGGCGGACATCTCGCTCTATATCAATAGCCCGGGCGGCAGTGTCTATGATGGCATGGCGATATATGACACCATGAATTTTATCAAGCCGGACGTGGCGACCTATGGCATTGGTTTGCAGGCCAGTATGGGTGCGTTTCTGCTTAGTTCGGGCGCCAAAGGCAAGCGGTTTTGCCTGCCACACGCCAAGGTGATGATCCACCAGCCGTCAAGCGGCACACGCGGCAAGGTGACCGACATGGAAATCGACCTGAAGGAAACACTGGAGGTGAAGGAGATGCTGGCGAAAATCATGGCCAAAAACACCGGCCAGAAGCTCTCTAAGGTCAAGGCTGACATGGAGCGCGACTACTGGATGAGCCCTCAGGAAGCAGTACAGTATGGGCTGGTGGATAAGGTGCTGAGTAAGCTAGCGTAGGATCTGATAGCTTTTGTAGTGACTTCAGATCTATATTTCATAAATACCATCAAAACAGTTACCAGCACTATATAGTCCGGCCTGTCTCACGATTTCTCGCAAGTTATCTGGATTACGAGGCTGCTGGATGGCATTTGGCCATTCGTCGTTAACGCGCTGATATAATTCAAGTAGCTTTCCACCAAATTGTTTATTGACCAGTAGTTCTGCCTGATAACCGCGTCGCATGATTTCAGTTTGTCCTGTCAGGTAGTCCTTAAAGCTTGGATCAATCTCACTTAGCCGCATAGCCTGTCCGTCTATTGAAATAGCAGGATCAATTGACCGCGGCTTTAGCGGCGGTAGCCCGAGTGAAATACGGCCCATTTCCCGAGAGACTTCTTGTCTCGCTTTATCGTCCCTGGTAACTTCCACGTGCGGTGAAACGAGGCCAAACTCTTCTGAGGGGTGGCAATATGATTGTAGTGGATCGGGGAAGTCAGGGAACGATGAACTAACATTGGACAGTAAACAGCTTAAGTCAAGCTGTCTGGCTGCGATGTATGTTTGGCGCTGATCAGAGGCGATAGTCTGCATCGTCCGAGACAATGCTCCACCGTCGCCAACCATAGACAAAGCAAACCGGAAATCCGAATCAATGCCATATATCCGATCGCGTGGATGCACCGGATATCTTAGGTTAACACCGTCGCTAAAGTAGCTCTCCAATAAAGCTCGCTTTACCGCTGTTTGTAACAATTCTAGCTGGAGACGATGAACAGGTTGACCCCAGTTTTCGGTCGGTAAGATACTATACCCAGCTGCAAATCGCCGCGCAAAATCTTCATTCGTCACCTCGAGCATATGCTGATCATTAATCCTAAAAAGCGACTGGGGATCTTGCAAGCTATATTCATGTAAATAGATATTAACAGCTTTGCCGGACCAGCGTAAAATTTCACGTAAACCGTAATCAACTCGGTCAACACATAAATCAGGTGATGGGCATTCTACCCAGTCGCTGATCTCTGGGAATACTGTCTCTTCAAGTGTTAATCCATATTCTTCCAGTAGAGTATCAACGCCAAATGTTTCCAGTAACTCCCGCAAATCCTGATCATGCAGGTCCTCCCCGCCTTGAATACCTTGAAACACCCAGTCACCCAGATGCGAAAAAGCGGTCTGTCCGACATCAGAAAATAATGTCCTCAGCTCCAGAACAGTTCTTTGCCGATCGTCAAACCGTTCATCGCCCTCCGTCATTTTTCGAACAAACGCCAAGCTACCCCAGATATGCTGCCACCGGGAAAAATACGTCGTATTCGGTAAAGTTGCAAAGTGCGGCGGCAATGTTAACTGCTCGACCGCCTGAAGCCGGCGGAACAGCGGCGAGCGAGCTAACTTCATCAGTAGCGAATCATACGGCTGTCTATTGCCAATCTCGCAGTCCCCCCAGACAACATCACGGATCTGCATACTATCGCCATCAAGCTCATACACCGGCAACTGCAGTGCACCCATGACAAAATTATGTTGTCCTTCTGGGCCTTCTGGTAAAATATACTCCCTTATAGCAGTTCGCTGACGCATATTGTTTAGTATATAACTCCCGTGATGTAAATCAAAGCATAAGAACTGGTCATTAGCGTTATAAACTGTTGTCAAAACTACCGCCATTTTCGCTTGTGGTTATGCCGGGATATTGCCATAATTAAGAAAAGACGAGGAGGGAAATATGAGGCAATATTTAGACACCCTGCGGCAGGTTCGTGACAGTGGCGTGAGGAAAGACGACCGCACCGGCACGGGCATGACGGAAGTGTTTGGCGTGCAAACGCGGTATGATTTGGCGGACGGGTTTCCGGCGATGACTACCAAGAAACTGTACTTTACCAGCGTGGCGCATGAACTGTTATGGTTTCTCAAAGGCACGGGCAACATTGAATATTTGGCGCAAAACGGTGTGCATATCTGGGACGAATGGCCGTACAAGAATTATTTGGAGAGAACTGGCCAGAGCATTCCGGAGATCAATGGTAAGGAGTGGCGCATTGGCATGAAAGAGTTTATTAAAAAAATTGCGACTGATCACGCGTTTGCTGAAGAATGGGGTAATCTGGGGCCAGTCTATGGTGTTCAGTGGCGAAAGTGGCCAGACGGCAAGGGTGGAACAATTGACCAAATCCAAAACGCCATCGACATGATACAGAATAATCCGACGTCGCGGCGCAACATTGTCAGCGCCTGGAACGTGGCGGAAATTGATGACATTGTGCAGTCGGGCGGGCTACCGCCGTGCCACACGATGTTCCAGTTCAATGTTCGGCCAGGCGGGGGCGGCGAGAAAGATAAGCTGGATCTAGCGCTGACCCAGCGTTCGGCGGACATGTTCCTTGGCGTGCCGTTTAATATTGCCAGTTATGCGTTGCTGCTGTCGATGATCGCTCAGGTAACAGATAAGCAGCCGGGCGAATTCATTCACACCTTGAGTAGTGCGCATATTTATACCAATCACCGCACGCAGGTTGACGAGCAATTATCACGCCGTCCGCTGCCGCTGCCAAAATTATGGCTCAACCCAGACATCAAGAATATCGACGATTTCACCATTGATGATATTCGTCTGGAAGGTTATGAGCATCACCCGCCGATCAAGGCGCCGATTGCGGTGTAGTGTGTTCGGACAATTTGTTAGCGTACTAAATTATCCAAAGGTGTTTGGAGTTTGGGCCCGGCTAAATTATCCGGCGATATATCACAAAATCAAAGTCGTACTTGTTCTCGGTGTCCGCGGGATGATGGACGCGGCTCACTTCCTGCCAGGTAGTCATGTCAATTTCTGGGAAAAAGGTGTCAGCGTCTGGGAATGCAGCGTCGACCTCAGTGGCATAGATAGTGTCAATCTCTGGTGTGTTCAGCGCATCGTCATACACCCGCGCGCCGCCGATGATGAAGGTTTTGTAGCGAGCTAGCGCTAGGGCACTTTCTAAGTTCACTGCCGTGAGGACGCCTTTGACGCCGGTTGGCCGCGAGGAAATAACGATGTTTTCCCGCTCTGGCAGCGGACGAGAGCCGATCGATTCAAAGGTTTTTCGACCCATGATGACATCGCCACCTTTGGTTAGCCGCTTGAACTGCGCCAAATCTGCTGGTAAGCTCCGTCCCCATGGCAAATCACCACCTTGACCGATGGCGCGGTTTTTGTCATAGGCGACGACAATGGCTTTCTCCATACCTTCAGTCTAGCATGATGTAAAATTTACGAAAAGCTTGCCCGAGCGGGTAAATGTTGTCATAATAGAATCACTCGGGGGAGTGAGGTAAGATAAACAAGAGGAGGCGCGGCATGAGCGTGTATTCAAACCGGGAAATTTTGGCAGCAACCGAAGAGGGGACGATCGTCTGTACGCCGTTTGACCCAGACAATGTATCAGAGGCTAGCTTGGACTTTACGCTAGGGCATTATTTTTATAAACAGGAATTTGACGATCAGTCAAGCGTCTATAATCCATTTGACGAAGCGGAGGTAGCGCGGTATTTCAAGGGGCCGCTGATGGCGATACCACACGCCGAGTGGTGCGAGCACAACGGCTTTACGCGGTTTCGTAATATTCCGGATGAGCATCCGATCATTGTGCTGCGTCCCGGCGAGCGGATCTTGGCGCACACGCACGAGTTCGTGGGGATTCGGGCGCATGGCGGCGCGGCCGAGGTGAAAAGCCGCAGCTCGTGGGGCCGTAACGGCGTGGCGGTGTGTTTTGACGCGGGCTGGATCGACCCGGGCTATATCAATCGGATTACACTCGAGATTTACAATTTGAACAAGCACGAAAGCGTGGTACTACCAGTTGGCGAGCGCATCGGGCAATTAATTTTCCACCAGACCGGGCCGGTGGATGGTGGCTATGCTGATGGGCGTGGCGGCATGAGCGGTAAGTACCAGCACACCGACGACCTCGCCGAGCTTATCCATAGCTGGCGGCCAGAAACGATGCTGCCGCGGGCGTTCAAGGATCAGCGTCATGCTCCGGCGATTATTAATGGCCTAGGCGAGGGCATCAAATGAGCCGTCCCGGTCGATACATCGTTATCGAGGGCAACGACGGCACGGGCAAGTCAACCCAAGTAGCCATGCTGGCGGATTATTTCCGGGCGCGCGGCCGTGTCGTGTGTGTGGTCGAAGAGCCAGGTAGCGACGATCCAGAAAAGTCAACGCCGGTAGCCAATGAACTGAGACGCATCGTTAAGAATGGCGATCTAGTACGTTCCAGTGAAATTAACCTAGCGTTGTTCTCAGCGGCGCGGCGCGAGTTGTGGCGCGAAAAGATTCAGCCAGCTTTGCAGCGCGGCGAGATCGTCCTGAGCGCGCGTAATTACATCTCGACACTGGCTTATCAGGGCTATGGCGACGGGCTGGACACGGAGGAGATTATGCGGATGACGAAGTTATTTACCGACGAGCGATACCTGCAGCCGGACGCGATGGTGGTCTTGACACTCAGCGACACCCAGCGCCAGCAGCGCATCGCGGAGCGCGGGCACATCGCTCATCCTGATACGTTTGAGTCGCGCGAGCAGTCGTTCCAGGACAGGGTTAACCACGCCTATGAAGCCATCGCCGCCGAGCGAAATATCCCGCTATTGTCAGCTGCCGGAACCCCAGAGGAAGTGCACGCGCGGATCCTTGACAGCATTGCTCGATACTTGTAGTATATTTTCATAAACAGGAGAGGACATGATCG
The DNA here is from genome assembly GCA_963548005.1 of uncultured Candidatus Saccharibacteria bacterium. Lineage (GTDB taxonomy): Bacteria > Patescibacteriota > Saccharimonadia > Saccharimonadales > Saccharimonadaceae > Nanosynbacter. Next base: position 9,352 of record CAUUSW010000001.1, read on the forward strand.
AGACAGTTCGATTAAGTGGTGGTGATATTACCGATTCATTGTGTGATGAGCTACGCCACTTGTGGGTTGAGTCTCTCGTACATGTGAAGCCAGATATCAGCGCTTGCGAGACAAGGCGATTGTATCAATCTGAACAGTTTACGCCCGAAGTACTTCGGAGGCAAGCCGATCTTGCCGAGGGTGGTATCTATGTTGCGCTCGCAGATGCGTCAATCAAGGCGGTAGCAAGTGTAGGTCGAACCGACGCCTTAGGCTTGGCCTCAGATATTCCGGATGTACAGGATAATAATCTGATATATCTCGAGCGGTATGGGGCTAGAAATATGAAACGCTGGGATCTGTTTCGGGGACTGGTAAATGCGGTACTTAATCATGAGACTGGGCCAAATAATCGGCCAACATATCTTGGTATGTATATTGACGAGCGGGCTCTACTACTACCGGGTCACGTCAAAGATATTAATCCGCAAAATCACCAAGTTAGTCGTATTGTCAAACATGACTCGGTTGGCGGTATCGCTGGTAATTATCGACTACACACGGCGCAGCTTCAAACTGATGGAAGCTGGGAATGGTTAGCGACGATCACTGACGGTGAGCGTGCAGCTAGATTACTGGGTGAAGTGTGTCTCCGTTTAGAACTGGCCGTAGCTTAACAATGGTCAATTTTTCATCATTTTCTCTTGCAATTCATCGCCTCATGCGTCATAATGTGTCACAGTGAAGTAGTGTAGTTTTAGCGAGGGGCGAGCTTGATGGGCGGGCAAACCTCGGGCTCGTGCTGAGACTAAGAGATCTTCCGGCCGTGATCACCAATTATAATCAATGCGAGGAGTAACGCCTGTGGCTCAACAGACCACTCGTGGCGCGCGCGTCTTTTTCACTGGAACAGACAGTGCCATCGCCATGCCAAATCTCATCGCTCACCAAGAGGACTCGTGGCGCTGGTTCGTCAAGGATGGTTTGAGCGAAATCTTTTCAGAAATTAACCCAATTGACGACTACACTGGTCAGAAGTTGGCGCTGCGGTTCGGCAGCTATCATTTCGACGAACCAAAGACCACCGATCAGTTCGCCAAGGAAAACAATTTGACATTTGAAGCGCCGCTGCATGCAACTGTTGAATTGACTAACAAAGTCACGGGCGAAGTCAAGGAACAAGAAATCTACCTCGGCGATTATCCATGGATGACCGAGCGCGGTACCTTTATCATCAATGGTACTGAGCGCGTGGTGGTGAGCCAGTTGATCCGCTCGGCCGGTGTGTTCTTTACGGCTGACACCGTGGCTGGCCGTAATTACTACGGCGCCAAGATGATCCCAGGTCGTGGTGCCTGGCTGGAGTTTGAAACGGCAACCAATGGTACGATTTATGTCAAGATTGACCGTCGCCGCAAATTGCCAGTGACGACCTTGCTGCGTGCTTTGGGTCATCCAAAAACGTCAGAAATTCGCGAATTATTTGCTGACATTGACACGGGCGAGACCAGCTACATCCAGGAAACGCTCGAGAAAGATACCGCTCGTGGCGCTAATGAAGCGCTGATCGAGGTTTATCGTCGCCTGCGGCCGGGTGATTTGGCGACAGTTGATAATGCGCGTCAGATGATCGAGCGAATGTTCTTTGATTTCAAGCGCTTTGATTATAGTCGGGTCGGCCGATACAAGATGAACCAGCGCCTGGGTCTCGACGTTGCTAACACCGCTGAGAATCGTATTTTCCAGATGAGTGACTTGGTGGCCATCATCCGCGAAATCATTCGCCTCAACAATACCCAAGAGCCAGCTGATGATATTGATGCCCTGAGTAATCGCCGCGTCAAGCTGGTCGGCGAGCTGATTGCCCGTCAGTTCCGCGTCGGTATGCTCAGGATGCAGCGCAACGCCATGGACCGGATGAGTGTGGCTGATATGGAGAACGTCACGCCGAGCCAATTGATCAATGCTCGCCCAGTGGTGGCAGCGGTGCGCGAGTTCTTTACCAGCTCGCAGCTGAGTCAGCTCCTTGATGAAGTCAATCCATTGTCCGAGCTCAGCCACAAACGTCGTTTGAGTTCAATGGGTCCTGGTGGTTTGAGCCGTGAGCGCGCTGGTTTTGACGTGCGTGACGCTCACCCAACGCACTACGGCCGTATCTGTTCGGTGGAGACGCCAGAGGGTGCCAACGTTGGTCTGGTGCTGAACCTCGCTACCTATGCGCGAGTCAATGAGTATGGCTTTATCGAGACGCCGTACCTGCGCGTCACCGATGGTCGGGTGACGGATGAAGTGGTTTATCTGGACGCTGCCCAGGAAGCGAGCGAAGTCATTGCCGACGCCGGAGCGCGCTTGAATGATGACAAGTCGTTCACCGACAGTCGTGTCAGCGCCCGCAAATTCCTCCAGCCAGGTCAGGTCGACGTCGAAGAAGTTACCTTTATGGACGCTGCTCACAAGCAGATCCTCGGCTCAACGGCGGCGCTGGTGCCGTTTATCGAGAAAACCCGCGTCGACCGCGCCTTGACCGGCTCGAACATGCAGCGCCAAGCAGTGCCGCTACTCACGCCAGAGCCAGCGGTTGTCGGTACCGGTATTGAGCAGGCGGTGGCCGAGAATAGCGGTCACTTGATCCAGGCCGAGGCTGACGGTGAAGTGGTGCGGGCTGATGCTGATGAAATTCATGTCAAATACGCTGATGGTGTCAAGGTCTACGCGCTGCGGCACTTTGTCAAGAATAATGACGATCGCTGCTACAACCAAAAGGTTCGTGTAGCCCGTGGCGATACGGTCAAGCAAGGCGACATCCTCGTCGAGGGCGCGTCGATTGCCGAGGGCGAGATTGCGCTAGGGCGAAACTTGACGGTGGCCTTTATGCCGTGGGGCGGTTACAACATGGAGGACGCGATTATCCTCAGCCGCCGCTTGGTGGAGGACGATCGCTTGACCAGTATTAACATCAAGGACTACAACGTGGAGGTTCGCGAGACCAAGCTCGGCCCAGAGATCGTCACCCGCGACATTCCGAATGTGTCGGAGGATAGTCTGCGTCACTTGGACGAAAACGGTATCGTGCAAATCGGTTCTGAGGTCAAGGCCGGTGACGTCTTGGTCGGTAAGATTACGCCAAAGGGCGAGCAGGAACTTAGTTCTGAGGAGCGCCTGCTGCGCGCTATCTTTGGTGAAAAGGCCAAGGACGTGCGCGACACCTCGCAGCGGATGAACAATGCTGGCGGCGGCAAGGTCGTCGGTGTCAAGATCTTTAGCCGCGAGAATGGCCACGAGCTCAAGGCCGGCGTGTTGATGCAAATCCAAATCTTTGTGGCGCAGATGCGCAAGATCGGTGTCGGTGACAAGATGGCCGGTCGCTTCGGTAACAAGGGCGTGGTCGCGCGGGTACTACCAGTCGAGGATATGCCGTTCATGGAGGACGGTACACCGGTTGACGTGATCCTGAACCCGCTGGGTGTGCCGAGCCGCATGAACCTTGGTCAGCTGTTTGAAACGCACCTCGGTATGGCGGCAAAGGCCTTGGGTTACCACGTCGCAACCCCATCATTTGACGGTGTGCCGTCGGCAACCATTTCTGATGAATTAGAAAAAGCAGGACTGGCGCGCGATGGTAAATCACAACTATTCGACGGCCGCACTGGTGAAGCCTTTGAAGAGCGCACCACAGTCGGTGTCATGCACATGATTAAGCTGCACCACATGGTGTCTGACAAGATCCACGCTCGTTCGACTGGTCCATACACCATGGTCACCCAGCAGCCGCTCGGTGGTAAGGCGCAAAACGGTGGTCAGCGCTTCGGCGAAATGGAGGTCTGGGCACTGGAAGCCTACGGTGCTGCGGCAACCTTGCAGGAAATGCTAACCATCAAGTCTGACGACGTCTATGGTCGTGCTAAGGCCTACGAATCCATCATCAAGGACGAGCCAATCGTCGGGCCAAAACTGCCAGAATCCTTCAACGTGCTGGTCAAGGAACTGCAGGGCTTGGGTCTTCGGGTTGACCTGCTTGACGAGGGCGGCGTAGTTGACGCTGAGCATGTCATTGCTTCAAGCGGCCCAGCTGACAAGACCGTACCGCAAACTGCCAGCGACGACGATGATGACGATGACCAAGTTTACCTAGACGAATCAGACGACATCGGCGACATCGAGGCCGGCATGAGCGTACAAGATATTGACGAAGTAGAAGAAATAAAGGAGGAGGCGTAAGATGGCGCAATATTCATTTAACGCGACCGGAATTAGCGATTTTGATGCGGTACGCCTAGCGGTGGCCAGCGCCGAGGACATCCTAAAGTGGAGTCACGGCGAGGTTCTCAAGCCAGAGACGATCAATTATCGCACCCAAAAGCCAGAGCGCGACGGCTTGTTCTGTGAGCGAATCTTTGGCCCGGTCAAGGATATCAATCCGCACGATTCCAAACTCAAGGGCGTACGTTCGCGCGAGGCCGCAGTCGATAAAAACGGCGAATTAGTCACCAAATCAATTGTCCGCCGCGAGCGCATGGGCCACATTCAACTAGCCGCGCCAGTGGCGCACATCTGGTTTATGCGCGGTACGCCGAGCGCCATGAGTCTGCTCCTAGGCATGACGGTGCGTAATATCGAGCGGATCGCTTACTTTGCAACCTATGTCATTCTCAAGGTTGATGAAGTCACGCGCGATCAATACCTGGCGGATCTGGAGGCCGAGACCGAGGCTGGTCGGATGGCGATCAAGATGCGCTACGAGCAGCTCGCCGAGGCTGACGGTGCTGATATCAAGCAGCTGGCGAAGGAACAAAGCCGCGAGGTTGAAGAACTGAACGACAAGTACACCACGAAGAAAACACAGCTCGAGAGCCTCGTCAAGGGTGCGCTGATCTCGGAGACGGATTATCGTAACTTGCCAGAGGAGTACGACGAGCTGATCGAGGTCGGCATGGGTGCAAGCGCGCTCAAGGCGTTGCTGGATGAGATCAATCTGTCAGAACTGATCGCCCAGCTGAGCGAGGAGGCTGAACATGCCAAGGGTCAGCGCGAGAAGAAACTGCTCAAGCGCCTGAAGATGCTCGAGAGCATGCAGGCTGCTGGTATCAAGCCATCCAGCCTCTGCCTGACGGTACTGCCAGTCATCCCACCGGACCTCCGTCCAATGGTCGCCCTCAGTGGTGGTCGGTTTGCAACGTCTGATTTGAATGATCTGTATCGCCGCATCATCAACCGCAACAATCGCCTGAAGAAACTGGTCGAGCTCAATGCACCAGAAGTGATTCAGCGCAATGAACGACGCATGCTGCAAGAGGCCGTCGATGCCTTGATCGACAATGCAGCGGCGCGTGGTGGTCGGGCAGTCAGCTCGACTGGTAGCCGTCGTCGCCTCAAGTCAATCAGCGACATGCTCAAAGGCAAGCAAGGCCGCTTCCGCCAGAATCTGCTCGGTAAGCGCGTCGATTATTCTGGCCGCTCGGTCATTGTCGTTGGTCCAAAATTAAAGATCAATCAGTGCGGTCTGCCAAAACAAATGGCGCTCGAACTATTCAAGCCGTTCGTCATCAGCTGGCTGATCAAGGGCGAATTTGCCCACAACATCCGCTCAGCGACTCGCCTGATTGAGTCAGGTGAGGCGGTCGTGTGGGACGCGCTTGACGAGGCGATCAAGGGCAAGTACGTGCTGCTCAACCGCGCGCCGAGCTTGCACCGCCTGTCAATTCAGTCCTTCCAGCCAGTTCTCGTCGAGGGCAAAGCCATTCAGCTCCACCCGCTGGTCTGTGCCGGCTTTAATGCCGATTTTGACGGTGACCAGATGGCTGTGCATCTACCGCTTTCCAAGGAAGCGCAGGCCGAGGCGCGCGAGTTGATGAGCGCCACCAACAACCTATTGAAGCCTGCCGACGGTGCGCCAGTGCTGCATATCTCGCAGGACATCGTGCTTGGTAATTACTACCTGACGTATGACAAGCCGCAGGCGCAGACTGATAATGTCAAGGCGTTCAGCTCGGTCTACGAGGCAGAACTGGCGTACGACCAGGGCGATATTCAACTGCAAACGCCAATTCGCATCTATGCTAAGGGTAAGCTGCGCCAGACGACCTTGGGCCGGGTCTTCTTTAACGAGATTCTGCCGGAGGACTTCCCATATGATAACAACGTCCAGACCAAGAAGCAGCTGAAGAAAGTATTGGCACAGATCTTCAACAAATACGGTGCCGAGGAAACTGCTAAAATCGCTGACCGCATGAAGGGTCAAGCCTTTCGCTTCGCGACAACTGCGGCTGTGTCAACCGGCATGACCGACTACGTACACTTTGACGAGATCGCTGAGTTCGTGGCCGAGGGTGACGCCAAGGCGGCCTTGATTTCCGAGCAATTCGACCAAGGTTTGATCACCGAGGACGAGCGCTACAACTTGACGGTGAATGCCTGGCGGAATGTGGACAATAAGATCACAGCGTTTCTCCAGGATCAGCTGGCGCACATGGACACCAGCATCTCGATGATGGTCAACTCTGGTGCTCGTGGTGATATCTCCAATGTCAAGCTTGCCAGCGCCATGATTGGTATCCAGGTTGACGCGGCTAACCGCGAGATCGAGCTGCCAATTCGTAGTTCCTACACCGGTGGTTTGTCCAGCCTGGAGGCCTTCGTGGCGACACGTGGTGCGCGTAAGGGTCTGATCGATACCGCGCTGAAGACTGCCGACTCAGGTTACCTGACTCGTCGTTTGGTTGATGTGGCACAGGACGTCTTCACGGTTGAGGACGTTGAAGGTGACGACGAAGGTTACGCGATCTACCGCTCAGAAACTGAGGAAACGATGATTGACTTCTCGAACCGCTTGGCTGGCCGGTACGCTGCCGAGACGATTCCAGGTCACGTCAACAAGGACGAATTGATCACCCGGGAAATCGCTGACTCAATTGATGATGATGAAAGCGTCCAGAGTGTCAAGATTCAATCAGTCCTGTCAACCAACAATCTCAACGGTATTCCACAGCGCAGCTACGGTGTCGATATGTCAACCGGTAAACTGGTCGGCAATCATCAGCCAGTCGGTGTCATCGCTGCTCAGTCAGTCGGTGAGCCGGGTACTCAGCTGACCTTGCGTACTTTCCACAACTCTGGTGTGGCTGGTGGCGACATCACCCAGGGTCTGCCGCGTGTTGAAGAATTGTTCGAGGCGCGCACGCCAAAGGGTCAGGCGTTTGTTACGGAAATTGCCGGGTTAGTTGACGTCTGGGAAGATGGCAAAAAGTACATCGTCCAAGTTACTCCAGAATCTGGCAAGGTTGAGCGCTTACCGCTAGACGGCCGAACCATCATGGTCAAGGCTGGATCAAGCGTCAAGGCTGGCGATGTACTAGCAACTGGCGAAGGTGACACTCGTCCGCTGATTGCACCATTTGATGGTGTGGTTGAAGCAGCAGAAGACACCCTGGTGATCGCTGCTGAAGCTGGCGCACCAGCTCGTTACGAAATCCCAGGTACCATGCAGTTGGTTGTCAAAGCTAATGATGTCGTCGAGGCTGGCGACCGCTTGACGGCTGGTTCATTGAACCTGCACGACTTGATGCGCCTGAAGGGTGTCGAGGCTGCTCAGCGCTACATCATCAACGAAGTGCTGCGCATTTACGCCGCTCAGGGTCAAGACGTGGCCGACAAGCACCTGGAGATCATCGTTCGCCAGATGTTCAGCCGCGTCCAAATCGAAGATGCGGGCGATAGCGACTTCGTGACTGGCGACATCGTCTCCAAGGCTGCGGTAGTGAACACCAACAAGCAACTGGCGGCTGAGGGCAAGAACCTCATCAGTTACACCCAGTTACTGCTCGGCATCACCAAGGTGTCCATCTGGAGCGACTCATGGCTATCCGCTGCGTCCTTCCAGGACACCACTCGCGTACTGATCAATGCTGCCGTCTCAGGTCGCGCTGACCACTTGCATGGCCTCAAAGAAAACGTCATCATCGGCCGCAAGATTCCAGTAGGAACGGGTGCTGTCGAAGAGATGGAGACCGACGAGCCAAGCGAAGATGAGTTCGCTGACAACCAGGAAGAGGAGTTAGCTGTAGCCGTATAAGCCAGCTAGCCTTCTTTCTCAGAAACCGCTCCGATGGGTACGGGGCGGTTTTCTACTGTATTCAGTAGTGATAGACTGGTTATATAGATTGACAATAATATAATAAGTATGTACAATTACAAAATGTGTGGGCATTATCATAGATAGACTATTTTATTAAAAATATAGGAGAAGAAATGTCAGAACGCGGTCGTCCATTGATGTCGGCAGGAAATCGGGATATAGAAACTGCTTGGAAATACGCCCTGCGGTATGCTGGTGAAGGAGGGCATATCGCGACACTCCCGGAGATCATTGAAGCAAGAGAGGCGGCTCATAAGTCTTTCTATGGAAATCATCACGGTGAAACGGGGAGGAATGAAGCACCACTTAGGAGAGCATGGAATCAAGCTTATGCCAGTGTAAGCGGTGAATATGTCGGAACGGGTGCTGATCATCGCCAAAAAATTATCGTGGCTCATGGTGTTGGTCCGCTGTCTACGTTAGATGGAATTACGGAGGCCTATGACCATGATCTTCAAGAAAACCCAGGAGGGGTAATTAGTACGGAGCAGTTTCGTAGTCTAGAAAATGGTGACTACGGGGAGGTGAAGGTTATTGATGCCGATGCTTTTGTTCCCTCGGCTGGGCAGGTATATAAGGATGATGTCAATATTCCAGAAGTAACCGTGCTTGATAAAATAGACTATGAGAATTTTGTAAGGGAGAGACGCCTCGCTGCGAATGGTGAGAGGCTACTCGACCTACATCAGGCTATGCGTGATCCGCTGACAAGGATGCGTTTGGGCTCGCAGGCGTGTAGATATCTATGTACGCAGGCAAACCTAGCAGAAGACGTATTGAGACGAGCCGGGAGACTGATATATGGAGATCCTGTGCACATTATTGAACCTGTCTTCGAGACCAGGGGGCGTGATTTAAGCGAACCAATGCCTTGTCGCCTATCATATACAGAACATGTGGAACAAATCGCTACTTTAGGCAGGAATGCCGCGGCACATATACTTGGTATTAAAGATTTTCAAGCACTGTATGCGAGGTGGAACGAGATGCTGGTTAGTCCATATTTTGCCGATCCAGGATCCTTTAGTAACTTTGTAGCTGTGCCAAAAGAAGCAGATATAGAAGCCGGTATCGGCAAATTACCTACAGCAGAAGAAATACTATCTGAAGACCCAGAACGTTTCATGCAGTCAACCGATGGAGAGGATGTGTCAGTGATTACGCCTGTGCGACTGGGTGACATTGGAGGAAAGACGTTCACACGTTATCCAAAAGATTCTCTAAAGAAACCATACATGGACTCTAGTGACATGGAGTATCTGGTGAAATCATGTACTCCAGTTGGGGAATGTAAGAATTTTATGGTAGATGAGGAATTCTTTCTGCGTTATACACTTGATCAGGTGCGCAGAATAAAACCTCGTGGTGCAAATGCATACAGAATCGTTGATATTGGTAATAGGCATGAGCATAAGCCCGGCTACACATTGGTAACAGTCCAGTTCTTCAAGGCTGATATCGACACGTCGCGTCGTGTACCTCGTACTGAGGAGATAAGTACTGACTTTGATAAACTGATGGATGCACGTGGCGTGCGATATCAGAATAATAGCGACAACTGATACGATACAACGCGGCGTGTAGCAGGCGTATTCCTCGTGTAAGAGATCTAAAGAGGGCCGCCACTTGAAGTATCGGCTGAACCTGTGTTATAATGACCCCCAGAGTTTCCTCTTTTCGGGGCGCGCGGTGGTTTGAATGTGTACAGGCTGCACGCTCGGCAGAAAAGGTATAGACACGGGGCGGAGTTGCTGAATCCAAGCCGTAGGCGCTAAGAGAAGCTAGTTTTTGCGTGTCAATGCCGCGCCAGCCCACTAGAGCCATTAGGCGAATATCGCCAGTATTATTAAATCAACCAAGGAGAAATTGGATGCCAACAATCAACCAGTTGGTGCGTAAACCGCGCCAAACGGCTAAGAAAAAGTCCAAGTCGCCAGCACTGGGTCGCATTCACAACGCCCTGAAAACGCGTTATTACGACCAGAATGCACCGCTCAAGCGTGGTGTCTGTGTGCGTGTGACGACCAAGACGCCAAAGAAACCAAACTCAGCTTTGCGTAAAGTTGCCCGCGTGAAATTAAACAACGGCTACGAAGTTTGGGCTTACATCGGTGGTGAAGGTCACAACTTGCAGGAACACGCTGTGGTCTTGATCCGCGGTGGCCGTGTGCCTGACCTCCCAGGTGTGCGTTACCACATCGTCCGCGGTGCGTTGGACCTCCAGGGTGTCAACAACCGCAAGCGGGGCCGTTCGAAGTACGGTACTAAGAAAGGGGATAAGTAATCATGCCTCGTAAAGTTACCAAGAAACTACAACGCCAACTGCAGCCTGACCGCCGCTACCAAAGCGTGCTGGTACAGCGCTTGATCAACAAGTCAATGTTGGACGGCAAGAAGTTGGCGGCTGAGCGTGCTGTTTACACCGCGCTGGAAACTGCTGCCAAGAAGCTGGACTCAGAAGATCCATTGGCAGTGTTTGAGAAAGCCTTGAAAAACGTCAGTCCAAACTTTGAAGTGAAAAGCCGCCGTGTCGGTGGTGCGAACTACCAGATTCCGTTCCCAGTTCAGGGACACCGTCAGCTGCACTACGCATTTAGCTGGCTGGTGCAATCAGCTCGGGCTCGCAGCGGTATGCCATACTCACAGCGTTTGGCGCTGGAAATCGTTGACGCCTACAACGAAGCTGGTGCTGCCTTCAAGAAGAAGGAAGACACTCACAAGATGGCCGAGGCCAACCGCGCCTTTGCGCACTTTGCTCGCGGCTAACCATCGCCTAAATGCAAAATCAGAAAATCGCTCGGTAGAAGGGGCGATTTTTGTTATAATGGAGAAAACGAGGAGGGATAAATGGCAAGTTTTTCATTTGACATCGTGTCAGAAATTGACAAAGCCGAGCTGAACAACGTATTCATGCAGGCAGAAAAAGAGATCCAAGGGCGGTATGATTTTAAGGGGACGAGCGCCGGGATTGATTGGCTGGATGATAAAAAAGGTCTCAAGCTCACCGGCGATAATGACTGGCAGGTTGATGCAGTGCTCGATATCGTGCGCAAGAAACTAGCGGCTCGTGGTCAGTCGAGCAAAGTCCTCGACCTCACCAAAGAAAAGGTCACCTCAAACCTCAAAACTACATGGGAAATTCCCTTCAAGCAAGGCCTCGACCAGCCGACCGCCAAGCGCATCGCTGCCGACATTCGCGCTGCTGCGCCCAAAGCCAAGCCACAAATCCAAGGCGACCTCGTTCGCGTCACTTCCGCCTCGAAAGATGAGTTGCAAAAAGTCATTAGCCTGGTGCGTGAGAATGATTATGACACGCCGCTGCAGTGCGTGAATTATCGGTAAGAGCGGATCGTCGTTTTACGGTTATGGTTGCGTCAGTTGGCTTTTACGCCGTATGATTAAGAGATGATGACTGAATCTAGCCCGTCTGCCGCTCCACTGCCCGAGAACCTTGCGTTACTCAATGAGGCTGTTTTCAATCAGCAAGTTGCCACTATTCTCCGCCTAGCTCGAGAGCGAACGTCCGATATTCGAAAGCTCAGTCCTCATCAGTATCCAGAAGCCACTGTGCAGATTAACCAAGAACTATTTGCCGGGCTTATAGGTCAGCTGATGACGGTAAGCGGATGGGTGCAACAATACACTAAAAATGGAGCAGAATACGTATATATTGAAGACCATAAACTCCAGTGTGCCGGTTGTCTGATTGTCGCGAACAAATCTAATCCAGAAATCGCACTTGGTGGTCTTGGCGTAACACCAGGGGATACCACGACTCAATATGTTGTTCCGCTCGATGTTCTTATTCAATTTCCGCAGCTGATGGATGTCGAACAGGCCAAGGCTATTTTACAGCTGTACACGCCTGAGGTCCTTGATTATTTGAATAATATACGACCAGTGGATCCAAACAACAACTGTATCGACTCAGCTCGAATGATCAGGGAGCTAGCAGATGTTCCGATTAATGAAATTCCTTTTGGGCGATTGTCAAATAGAGACCTCGATCAAGTGATTAAGGCGATAAACATTCACTGCAAGGTACTGGCTTCGCTTGATCCATATATGCCGTATGACGTTACGTATATGGGCCCCGCTTTTCGCAACGAGGGGTGGGTTGGATTAGAGGCGAAAGGTGCGATGTATGTGCAGGCTGTCTCCCTAGAGGCTATCACGGATCCCGAAGGCTACAATTCTTTGGTGATGATGGTGCGTGCAACGCTCCTTGGTCGGTCTGACGCTCAAAACAAAGATTATCTACTAGTAGCCAAGGGAATACAATGGATTCAATCAGGTCGTAGTCAAATTCCGCGGTAAGATGAGGCTCATTCACAAAACGCCAATCGTCTGCTATAATACAGCTCAAGCGTAGTTTTTTGGTGCGTCAAAATAGCTCCGGAGAATCTCGAACAATAACCACTTTTAACAAAGGAAAGACAAATGGCAGCAAACGTTCCATTACAAAACTTTAGAAATATTGGTATCATTGCCCACATTGATGCCGGTAAAACGACGACTACCGAGGGCATCTTGTACCGCACCGGCTTGACGCATAAGATTGGCGTGGTGAAAGGTGACGGCGACGGTGCCACCACCGACTGGATGGCGCAGGAAAAGGAGCGCGGCATCACCATTACTTCGGCGGCGGTGACCTGTTTCTGGAAAGACCACAAGATCAATATTATCGACACGCCGGGGCACATCGACTTTACCGCTGAGGTGGAGCGTTCGCTGCGTGTTCTCGACGGTGCAGTGACCGTGTTTGATGGCAAGATGGGCGTTGAAGCACAGTCCGAAACGGTGTGGCGTCAGGCCAACAAGTACGGCGTGCCGCGTATTTGTTTCGTTAACAAGATTAACCAGACCGGTGGTGACTTTTGGAAATCCCTGGAGTCGATTCACAATCGCTTGAGCAAACAAGCCTTCCCAATTCACATCCCAATTGGCTTTGAAAAGACCATCAACGGCGTGGTTGACCTCATCGACATGAAGGCTTACACCTATGATGACTATACTGATCACGAGTTGAAGGTTGGCGATATCCCAGCTGATATGTTGGAGAAGGCAAAGAATGCTCGCGCCCTGCTGGTAGAAAATGCCGTCGAAGCTGACGACGAATTGATGATGAAGTTCCTCGACCAGGGTGAAGACGCGATTACCGTTGATGAACTAAAAGCTGCATTGCGTAAGCGTGTGCTAGCTGGTGACTTCTTCTTGGTGACTGGCGGTGACGGCCGCGGTGTTATCGTCGAGAAGGTACTTGATCTCATGGTTGACTACTTGCCAAGCCCACTGGATGTCGACGAGATTTGGGGTAAAAATCCAAAGACTGGTGACGAAGTGAGTCGCAAGCCAGATGACAAAGAGCCGATGAGTGCCCTGGCGTTCAAGATCGCCACTGACCCATTCGTTGGTAAGTTGATTTTTATCCGCGTCTACTCCGGTGTCTTGAGCTCGGGCAGCTACGTCCTGAATACCACCACTGGGGACAAAGAGCGTATCGGCCGTATCGTGCGCATGCACGCCGACAAGCGCGAGGAAATCGACAAGATCGGTGCTGGCGACATCGCCGCAGTGGTTGGCTTGAAGAACACCGGTACCGGTAATACCTTGACTGATCCAGCGCACCCAATTGCCCTAGAAAGTATCGAGTTCCCAGAGCCGCCAGTTTCCATCGCCGTTGAGCCAAAGTCAAAGGCCGACCAAGAGAAGATGGCATTGGCCTTGCAGCGCTTGGCTGAGGAAGACCCAACCTTCCGCATCCACACTGACGAAGAGACTGGTCAGACCATCATGTCCGGCATGGGTGAGTTGCACCTGGACATCTTGATCGACCGTATGAAGCGCGAGTTCAAGGTTGAAGCGAACATCGGCGAGCCGCAAGTGGCCTTCCGCGAGTCAATCAAGGGCCGCGCTGAAGTCCAGGGTAAGCACGCCAAGCAGTCTGGTGGTCGCGGTCAGTACGGTGACGTCTGGGTACGCTTTGAGCCAAACGAGGCTGGCAAGGGCTTTGAATTTATCGACGAGATCAAGGGTGGTGTGGTGCCACAAGAGTATCGCCCAGCTGTGATGAAGGGTATCAAGGAAACCTTGGAGGGCGGTGTGATCGCTGGCTATCCAGTGGTTGATGTCAAGGCGACACTGTATGATGGTTCATACCACGATGTTGACTCCTCAGAGCTAGCCTTCTCACTAGCAGGTTCGTTGGCAGCCCGCGAAGGTATCAAGCAAGCCACGCCAATTCTGCTCGAGCCAGTCATGAAAGTTGAAGTCACCACTCCAGAAGAGTTCATGGGCGACATCATCGGCGACCTGAACTCACGCCGCGGCCGCATCGACGCTATGGAAGATTTGATGGGCGGTGCCAAATTGGTCAAGGCCTTCGTGCCGCTGGCGAATATGTTTGGCTACACCTCGGACATCCGCTCGATGTCGCAGGGCCGCGCAGCCAGCACCATGGAGCTAGCGCAGTACGAGGAAGTACCACCAAACGTAGCGCAGGAGATTATCGAGAAGCGCAACAAATAAACCGGTAATGCCAAGACAAGGGTTATCGATTGAGTTTGTTATCATTCTACAGCCCTTGTCTTTTGTTCGTATCTACTGGCGCGGTGAGCCGAGGGTCTTATTTGACAAATATAGTCATGTATGATAGTATTTGGATATGGGTAAAAAGATCAGACGACAGCAAAGCGACAGAATAAAAGAAATACTAGGAATAGCAGATATTAATGAGGTTTTCGACCGCACCATTGTGAAGATTGCTGATAATACTCAACGCACAATCGAGACTCCTACAAGGCTAGATGAGGTGGGCAAAGCAGCTAGAGAACAAGCTCTTCGCAAGTCAGCAGCGTATGCGATATTGTTAGTTGAACAGCAGCGCATTCGGTTTTTAGAAAAGAAGGGGATCTGATAAGATTATTCCGCAGGTGAGAATATCAAAACATCCACTCGGGTAAATTTTACTCGGGTGGATGTTCCGTTATATTGTTGCTCCGCTCGGTGATCTATGCTATAATTACCAGGTAATTTCTATTACGCGTAATATCAACTGTTCTCCTCGATGAATGAGTAGGTCTGGCTATGGTTGAAGTGTTTATCGTGAACGCCTCACTCAGAACCCAGAAACCGCACGTCATCAGGAGTATTTAAGTGGGAGTGAGGAAAAGTGAAAACACTTCTCGGTACCAAACTTGGTATGACCCAGCTCTTGGCTGAAGACGGCAAAGCCATTCCGGTAACGCTGATCCAAGCCGGCCCTGTCACCGTGACTCAGGTGAAGACTGTCGAAACCGACGGTTACAATGCGGTACAGGTCGCTTATGGAGAGGGTAAGAACCTGAGCAAGGCCGTGGCTGGACACGTCAAGCCAGCCCAAGTGACCCCGAAGCACATTCGGGAATTCCGCGTCGACGAGATCCCTGAGGGGCTCAAAGTTGGCGATGAAATCAACGTTTCCGCGTTCGAAGTCGGCGATTCTGTCGATGCGACCGGAACCAGCAAAGGTAAAGGTTTCGCTGGAACCATTAAACGCCACAACTTTAAGCGTCACCGCAAGACGCACGGTGGTAAAGGTAATACTCGTAAGCCAGGTTCAATTGGCTCGATGTATCCACAAAAAGTGTTCAAGGGTAAGACGATGGCTGGCCACATGGGTCACGAGCGCGTTACCGTCAAGAACTTGGAAGTGGCATATGTTGATCCAGAGACCAATCTGATCGGGGTGAAGGGCGCTGTCCCTGGGCCGCGAAAAGGGCTGATCATTTTAGGAGGTAACAAGTAATGGCTGAATCAACCAAACTTCCTAAAGACATTTTTGCTGTTGACGTGCCAAACCACGAACTGTTGAAATTGGCATACGATAGCTACCTGGCCAACGCTCGTTTTGCAAGCGCAACCACCAAGCAGCGTGGTGAAGTTTCCGGCGGCGGTAAAAAGCCATGGAAGCAAAAGGGAACTGGTCGAGCACGTTTCGGTTCAACCCGTAACCCAATCTGGCGCGGCGGTGGTGTGGTCTTTGGCCCGCGCGGCAACGAAAACTACATCAAAAAATTGTCCAAAACCGCCAAGAAAGTGGCAATTCGCCAAGCCTTGACGGTAGCCAATGAAGCGAAGAAGATCGTCGTCAAAGACATCAAGACGACTGGCAAGACCAAAGAGGTCGCAACCTTCTTGGCTGATAACAAGTTTGAGCGCCGTGTGCTAATCGTCGTCGACGAAAAGACGCCAGAATTGATGCGCGCCACAAACAACATTCAAAACGTATTGGTGATTCGCGCGAGCTACCTCAGCGTCTACCACATTCTGAATGCGGATACTATTGTCATAACCCCGAAAGCCCTGCCAGTAATCACTGAATGGCTGGGTAAGGAGGAAGCGTAATATGAAACAGATGACAATTATCCCACGCATTAGCGAGAAAGCCTACGCACAGAGCGCCAATGGCGTGTACGTGTTCCGCGTTCCGCTCAACCTGAATAAAAACGAGATCAAAGCAGCAGTTGAAGCGCAATTTGACGTCACTGTCCTAAAGGTAAAAACCTTGGTACAAGACGGCAAGGCTGTGCGTTTCTCACGAGGCAAGAACCGCTATCCTGGCACGACCACGCGCAAGGATTGGAAGAAAGCTTACGTGACGCTGAAAGATGGCGATAAGCTCGATGTGTTTGACGCAGTAGAGCAGCAGATGGAGGAGACCAAGTAATGCCAGTGAAAGCTTACAATCCAACCACTCCTGCTCGTCGCGGCATGACGAGCCAGGACTTGTCGGATATCACGACAAGAAAACCGCTCAAAAGTCTGACCAAAGCCAAAAAGCAAAATGCCGGCCGCAACAACCAAGGCCGCATCACCGTGCGTCATCGCGGCGGTGGCGTTCGCCGTCACTACCGTTTGGTGAACCACAATTTGCCGAGCGGCTTGACTCTGACGGTTGAAGAAATTGAGTACGATCCAAACCGCTCAGCACGCATCGCTCGAGTGAAAGATCAGTACAATTTGTACCACTACGTGTTGGCCGACACCTCAATGGTCAAGGGCAAGACGATTCAGACTGGTGAGGAAGCACCAATTGAGGCATCAAACCGCCTGCCGCTGTCTGCTATCCCTGTTGGTACGATGATTTATGCTATTGAACTGACTGCCGGCAAAGGTGCGCAAATGGTTCGCGCCGCCGGTGCTAAAGCTCAGTTGATGGCCAAAGAAGGCAATTACGCAACCATCAAATTGCCATCTGGTGAAGTTCGCAAAGTTCGCTTGGAAGCAACCGCTGCCATCGGTACAGTCGGTAACGTCCAGCACCAGAACGTGAAGATCGGTTCAGCTGGTCGCCGCCGCCGCAAGGGTATTCGCCCAACGGTTCGCGGTGTGGTCATGAACGCCGCCGATCACCCGCATGGTGGTGGTGACGGTGGTCGCCACGGTACCGGTAAAGCGCCACGTACGCCATGGGGTCAATTGACGCTGGGTTATCGAACTCGCCGCCGCAAAGGCTCAAATAAATTAATCGTACGCACGCGTCACGACGCGAAGAGGAAGAGGTAAATCACGATGAGTCGTTCATTAAAGAAAGGTCCATTCGTCGATGTGAAGCTTGCGAAAAAAGTCGCTGCTCTCAGCCTTGACGATCGAACCGTTATCAAAACGTGGGCGCGCGCTTCGACTATCACCCCAGAAATGGTCGGTCGAACGATTGCTGTCTACAACGGTAAGATGCACGTGCCAGTGCTGATTACCGAAAACATGGTTGGCCACAAACTCGGTGAGTTTAGCCCAACTCGTAAGTTCCGTAAGCACGGCGGAAAGGATAAGAAGTAATCATGGCTGATACTACGTATACTGTTCGCGCTTACGCCAAAGGTGTTGACCAAACACCACGCAAGGTTAGCCTGGTGGCTGCTCTGGTACGCGGCCGCACCGTCGCTGACGCATTGGTTATCTTGGAGCACGTGCCAAAACGCGCTGCTATGCCAGTTAAAAAGGCAATCGACAGTGCTAAGGCAAATGCCATCAACAACCACGGTCTAGACGCTAAAAGCTTGGTGATTACCACGTTGAGCGTTACCACTGGTACGCGTCTGCGCCGCTTTAAGCCAGCGTCACGCGGTCGTGCCTTGCCATTCCAGAAAAAAACGTCAAACATCTTGGTTGAAGTTACTGGTACTGAGAAGCCAAAGAAAGCGCCTGCGAAAAAACCAGAGACCAAGGCAAAGGCAGAAACCAAACCTGCCAAGCCTGCAGCGAAAAAAGCCGCCGAAACCACGGCAAAAAAGGAGGAGAAGTAAATGGGTCAAAAAGTGAATCCAATCAACTTCCGCCTACAAGTTCACAAGAACTGGAGCTCTCGTTGGTTTACGGCCAATAAGAAAGAGTTTGCGGAGGCAATTCGCCAGGATCACGAAATCCGCGAATTGATTGAGAAGAAATTTGCCTCACGCCCAACCATCAATCGCATTGAGATTGAGCGGAGTGCCAACTTGATCACGGTAACTATTCACACGGCGAAAGCTGGTGTGGTGATCGGCCGCGGCGGTGCTGGCGTGAATGAATTGAAAAAGCAAGTTGAGAAAATTGTCGGTCAGGCAGTTCGCATCAACATCGAAGAAGTGCGCCGACCGGAATTGGCAGCCAAATTGGTGGCTGAGAACATCGCCCGCCAGTTGGAGCGCCGCATCAACTTCCGCCGCGCAACCAAAATGACCGCACAAAACACCATGAGTGCTGGCGCCAAAGGTATCCGCATCGAGGTGGCTGGTCGTTTGAACGGTGCTGAAATGGCACGCCGCGAGAAGGTGATTGAAGGCTCAGTGCCGCTTCACACCCTGCGCGCTGATATTGACTTCCACTGTGCTCGCGCCCAGACACCAGCTGGTATCATCGGCGTGAAAGTGTGGATTTATAAGGGAGAAAGGAGTCGCTAAATGCTGTTACCGAAAAAGACTAAATATCGCAAAGTGCGCATCGGTAAAAACCGTGGTCGAGCAACCCGTGGTAATTACATCGCGTTCGGCGACTTTGCACTGCAATCACAATCAAACGAGCGTATCAACTCTCGCCAAATCGAGTCAGCCCGTCAGGCAATGACCCGCTACATCAAGCGTGGTGGTAAGATTTGGATCCGGATTTTCCCGCACACTCCAGTTACTCGCAAGCCACTTGGTTTGAAGATGGGTCAGGGTAAGGGTAATCCAGAGTTCTTTGTTGCCAAGGTGAAAGCCGGCACGGTGATGTTTGAAATGCAGGGTGTTTCCGAAGAAGTCGCTCGCGAGGCAATGCGTCTGGCTAGCCACAAACTACCAGTCAAATGTAAGTTCATCAAGCGGGAGGACGCATAATGGCTGACGCAAAGAAAACCGCAAAGGCAGCAGTTGTAAAGACCGTTGATAATTTGAAAAAGGAAGTCGCCGAAAAGCGAAATGACCTGCTTCAGGCAAAACGTTCTCACGCTGCTGGCGAATTAGTTAATCCAAAAGCGTTGCGTTCACTCCGCAAGGACATCGCACGCCTGCTGACACAAATTAACGAAAAGGAGAGCAAGTAATGGCCCGACGAACACTGATTGGCGTCGTAACGAGTGCCAAGCGCGACAAGACCATCACCGTGACGGTCACCAGCCGCGAAACGCATCCGCTCTACGGCAAACAGTACACCGTGACTCGCAAATACACTGCTCATGATGAGACCAATCAAGCAGGCGAAGGCGACAAGGTGCAAATCGAAGAGACCCGCCCAATTTCCAAGACCAAGAGCTTTACGCTGGTCAAAGTGATTGAAAAGTCTCGCGGTTCTATCAAACTAAAGGCTGAAGTTTCTGGCGAAACTGAGGAAGAGACCAAGGAGGACGACAAATGATCCAACAAGAATCTCGCCTCAAGGTAGCTGACAACTCGGGTGCCAAAGAAGTATTGTGCATCCGCGTCCTCGGTGGTACCCGCCGCCGCTACGCTCGCGTTGGCGACGTGATCGTCTGTTCAGTCAAGGACGCTAGCCCAACCGGCAACGTCAAAAAGAAATCTGTCGTCAAAGCTGTGGTAGTTCGCACCCGCGACCAAATCCACCGCAAAGACGGCTCGACCATCTGCTTTGATGACAACGCCGTGGTGATTATCAACGATGACAAGCAGCCAAAGGCTACCCGCGTCTTCGGCCCAGTACCACGCGAACTACGCGACATGGGCTACATGAAGATCATCAGCTTGGCTCCGGAGGTACTCTAATGGCTCGTATTCACAAAGATGACACCGTAAAAATCATTGCTGGTAAAAACAAAGGTACGACCGGTAAAGTCCTGAAAGTTAACACCAAAGATCAGACTGTTTTGGTCGAAGGTGTTGGCGTCGGACACCGCCACGTCAAACCAAGCCAGTACAATCCAAAAGGCGGCAAGAAAGACATCCACGTACCGATGGACATCAGCAAGGTCGCGCTGGTTGTTGACGAAAAGTCAGGCAAAACCAGCCGGGTTGGTTTAGTAAAGAACGCTGACGGCGGCAAAACTCGCGTCGCTCGCCAAGCAAAAAATAAGGAGATCAAATAATGGCAGAGAAGAAAACCGTCGTGCCAGCTCCTCGCTTGAAAGCCTTGTACCAGGAGAAATACCTGAAGGAACTGCAAGCCGAACTAGATCTAAAGAACGTGCACCAAGTGCCAGCTTTGGAAAAGATCATCGTGAGCGTTGGCACCGGCAAAAAGAAAGATGACAAGCGTCACTTTGAAATTGTCAAAAACACCGTTGCAAAGATCACCGGTCAGGCACCAGTTGCCCGCCAGGCAAAGAAGTCAATCGCTGGCTTTAGCATCCGTAAAGGTATGGGTGCGCCAATCGGCGTGAGCGTCACGCTACGTGGGGCTCGGATGTACGAGTTCATGGATCGTTTGATCAACGTGGCTTTGCCACGCGTACGCGACTTCCACGGTGTTGGCTTGAAGTTCGACAAAGGCGGTAACTACAACCTGGGTATCATTGAACAATCAATTTTCCCAGAACTGACGTTCGAGGAGACACAGATTTTGCACGGGTTGCAAGTAACATTTGTCATCAAGAACGGCAACAAGGAAGCTTCAAAAGCCTTGCTGGAGAAATTTGGCATGCCGTTTGAGAAGAAAGGAGGCGTCAGGTAATGGCTAAGAAATCAATGATCGCTCGCGACAAAAAGCGCCTGAAGCTGATCGCTAAGTTCGCAGCCAAACGCGCTAAATTGAAGGAGCTTGGCGACCTCGACGGTTTGCAGAAATTGCCTCGCAACTCAAGCCCAACCCGGCACAAGAACCGCGACAGCATTTCCGGCCGTCCACGCGGCTACATGCGCCAGTTCGGCCTGAGCCGCATCAATTTCCGCGAAAAAGCAGCCAAGGGCGAAATCCCAGGCATAACAAAGAGTAGTTGGTAAGAAGGAAAGGAGATTCGACAATGTCTATGCAAACTACAGACCCAATCGCCGACCTTCTGACGCGCATTCGCAATGCGAAACTGGTTGGCAAGACGGAAGTTCGTGTTCCGTCCAGCAAGATGAAAAAAGTCATCGCTGAACAATTAGTCAAAAACGGCTACCTCGCAGATGTTAAACTAGAGGACGCCAAGCCTCGCGGCGTGCTGGTCGTGACCATCAACGAAGAAGGTACCAACAGCACCATCAACGAGATCACCCGTGTCTCAAAACCTGGTCGTCGCGTTTACGTCGGCGCTAGCGAGATTCCAAAGGTGAAAAGCGGCCGCGGTCTAGTACTCATCTCAACCTCCAAAGGTGTCATGACTGGCACTGAAGCAGCCAAGGCTAAACTTGGCGGTGAGTTGCTGTTGAAGGTGTACTAAACCTAACACTGCTAGTAAAAGAGAAGTGCTCGGGATTCCGGGCACTTTTTATTGTACGATAAGTAGACCAAGCCTAACGTCCCATCGAGAGTAGCAATCAATATGATCTCATATGTGCTACAATTGCTATATGAAACTCAAGCACATCCCCGCTGCTTATCGTGTAACTGTCAAGGGATTGGCACGAGATAACGCGGGACGATTGTTGTTTGTGCGCGAGCGGGGCGGCGCATGGGACTTGCCAGGCGGCGGGTTGGAACATGGCGAAGGATTAAATGAAGCACTGCGGCGGGAATTTCGTGAAGAAGTTCAGTCGGAGATTGAAATTTTGCCGACCACACCAGTTATTATTCCAACGTGGCATAACAAGTTCGATGATCCGGTGCTTATCATTGCTTTTGAGGTGACACTCCCAGGTAATCCACGGGTGAGCGAGGAAGCCGAGGAATTAGCTTATCTTCACCCGCAGGATATTGCCCCTAACCAGCTCGATTCGGCGCTTATTAATAAGCTCGGTGTCCTTATCCGCGATACCAATCAGTGAGACATCCCTATCGCTAAACAACAGTCGAAGAACGCAACATCGCATGCTCTTCTATAAGAGTGGCGCATTTTTCGATTGCAATTTCATGCCCAAGCTGATACCCACTACGCATGGACTTCGGCAGCTTGCGTACTTCATGAAACATCATATCAAGCTCAGGCACGAAGAATAACTCCCGAAATGGCATACCTTTGAGTCGCGATTCCTCTCGTGGCTCAGTTAAAATAACGCCAGAATTTTCTCCAAAAATTACATTCTCCCGACCATCAGGGAAGTTTACTGCAAGACACGTCTTATATTGTGCTCGCCTACTTGTCTTATTTTCAAGCTTCTTCAAGCAGTAATCTACGATTTCCCGATCACTCATCTCGTGACCATTCCAGCGTCTTGTAAACACGCCAGGCTCGCCGTTTAATGCTTCAATCTCCATACCTGAGTCATCGGCAATAATTATTAAGTTTTTATCATTCCCGCGTAAATAACGCCTCGTATGTCGCACCTTTAAGAGGGCGTTTTGTTCAAATGTTACGCCCGTTTCTACGCAATCGGGGATTTGATAATTCAAGTCTGCTAGCGAAATAATTGATATTTGCGGGTCGAAGTTACGAAACGCTGCAACGAATTCTTCAGACTTGCCCGGGTTTCTGGTGGCAAATAGTATCTTTGTTTTCATAGTGTTATCACCTTGTACTTCTCAGCAAGCAACAAGAAGGTGTGTAAAACCTGGTAAAGTCTTACGTCTGGTGGAATATTATCTTGTATTAGCTTTTTTGCGGAAGCGACCTGTCTCTGTGAAGAAAAATGTGGCAAAACTGACGAGTCGCCCGTAACTGCCTCGGGATAAAGCTTTGCTATAAGCTTAAACACATTTGTATCAACTGGAAAGGTAGGCATATCAAGACCTAAGAGTACGAAGCAGTCTGCAGCTTTTGGACCAAAACCCGCTAATTTCATAATCTTTTCACGAACCATATCAACTGGTTGACTGGATAGAGTATCTACATTATAGTCATCCTCTGTTCTTAACTTGACGAGCCCATTGGCTATCCAAACAGATTTACTTTTAGCTATTCCGGCGGGCTTCAACAAGGTCTCTATTTCTTGAATAGATAAGCTGTTCAGCACCTCAACATCACCACCCGTTATGCTTATTAGCTCTTTGGTAACTTTTTGTTCTACTTCTAGCGTACATCTCAAAGACGTTATTACGCTAAAAAGAGTGAATTCTGGCGCCAGCCTCTTTTGTGGCACAGGGTGTGATGGACGTGGGTAGGTCTGATGATCAATAAAGGAATAGCTTTCAGAGGTTCTTTGTGCGATTTTTAGCAAGGTTTCACAAATATCATTACAGGGATCTGTCTGAAATAGAATATTTAAGGCCTGCACGTCAGTCTCTATAATATCACCTTTGTAGTGAAATTCTGGTCGCTGAACCTTACTCTTCTCGATACTCATCTTTTGTGATATATTTAAGTTTATCGATAGAGACCCCTTCAATTCGAGCAGCAATATTTTTATCGAGACCATGCGCTAGCCATAAGATAGGCGGAGTTTTTGTTCTTTGTGGGTATACACCTTTGCTTCTTGGGACGTAGAATTGGTTTTCGTCATACCAATATTCCATCGGACTGAGTGCGTATGGAGTGTAGCTCGCTCCAGTAAATATCCCCCCATCAAATCCTGTATATGGATTTAGTGCAGTAACGATAGCTTTTATATGAGGATAATCTCGTAAAATTTGTTTATGAGATTGATGAAAGAGCTTGCTCATACTATTTCGAGGAGCATTATTGAAGGTGAATGCTCTTGTCATCGATAAAACTTGGCTGGGCTCCAAATTAGCCCCTGTAACCTCATTGAGGGATTTTAATTGATAGCCGCGACTACACTGACTAAAACTAACACTTGCATAGGGAGTTTCGGACCCGCCTATAAATAGTCCGTAATTTGCTATGCTGTCATTTCGGGATGACCTAATATAGTGCAGATGATCATTTATTTCCTTAGCTAAAAAATCTGGAACAAAGTCAAATCTTATAGGGATAATACTTGATTCGTCGTGGATCGATAAGGTATTTCTTCCTTTCAGTTTCGCATCAGAGCTTACCATCCCCATTCGAGCAGACTCATACAAACGATCATAAGTATCTTTATAGTCTTTGCTCAGAGTAATGACTTTTGTATCAATATTAGATAAAACCCTAGAGCTATCGTGTACAATTTCCCCTGTGTCATAGTATGGTAAATGTAGTAAGGCTTGCGTTGTTATATATTTTGCGACAACTTGAAGTTGGCGCGATCTTTCGTTTGACCACGCTGTGTTTTTATCCATAAAGCCCTGGATAGAAGCGTCAGGACGTAATTGCCGTATAATCTCTCTCATTAATCCTAGTATTTACTTTAAAATATACTGATAATATAATACCATACGTGAGAAGATACGACATAATTGGAATTTCGGGTCCGCAATGCAGTGGTAAAGATTTTGCTGCAGAATATATTGCACAGGAGTATGGTTATTCACAAATTTCAACGGGAGACCTTCTGCGAGCAAGAGCTAAAGATCTGGGGCTGGATATGAGTAGAAGGTCGCTTCAAATTCTTGGATGCAAACTGCGCGAAGAAAATGAGGGCCGAGACCCGCTACTCAATGAGGCACTTAGCTCCTTGAGCAGCGATACCGTTTTTACAGGAATTCGTACAGTAGGCGCTGCATATAGTATAATAAATGCACCTGGTAGAATTCTATATGTAGATGCTCCATTAGAAGTGAGGTACGAGCGTAGCGTATCAAGGGCACGTACTGACCATGTTCCAATAGACGACTTTATTGTCAATGATCAGATCGAAAAGTACGGGGCGGGAGATACCGACATATCACTATTAGCTATTTGATCTATTGCGAATAAAATTATTTACAATCGCTCCAGCAAGGAAGCCTATAAGCGACTATTGAAAGACTTTATTGAAAACTAAGCAAATTGCATGGACAGTAGATAAGTCATCGCTGAACAATTAGTCAAAAACGGCTACCTTGCAGATGTTAAACTAGAGGATGCTAAGCCTCGTGGCGTGCTAGTGGTTACCATCAACGAAGAAGGTACCAACAGCAAGGTGTACTAATCTAAAACTGCTAGTAGAAAAGCGCTCGGGGGTCCTGGGCGCTTTTAGTTAGCATCAGTATTGGCCAGCTAAGGCCTCAGCAATGTAGACAGTAGGGCAACTAAAAATATACAGGCGATTAGCGCGACTGGCATCATGCGCTTTAGGGTGGCTAAGTCTTTTCGCCTCGTGGCAAAGTATGTAGCAAACATCAGTGCACACAGAGGGCTTAACGGTGGTGTGACGAGCAAACACAGAATGAAAATAATAGTATCAAATGATGAACCATTATAAATACCGAAAAAACCATTAAGCGGCACTCCCTTATCAATCACACCAGCAACAGCCACTGGTGGTAATGCGAAGATACTGGCGATAATTGCTGTCGCCTGCCACCACGTCAAACGATTGACAAACCGAGCCAGCCATCGTCGCTTTGTGGTGCTGTCTTGTGGTTTCGCTGCTTCGTCTTGAGATTGCGGCACTTCACTCTGTGGTGGTGTAGCACCCTGAGGTGTTGGCGGCGTTTCAATAGAATCCTTATCCATGATGATATTACTATAGCACACGGCGGAGGATTCTGGTGCTTCCGATATGGGGGCTGGCTCTTGCCTCTATAGTACTGCATGATTTAACAACAATATACCTTGTAAATATTTAATTTTTGTGGTATAGTGCTGGAGTAGTAAAAGGAGTAATGCATGGGAAGAAAAGGCACCCAACAGCCCATGTCAGTGGCTGATATGCTAGTTGACGCGGTATCTACATGGGAAGTCCAAAGAGGAGCTGGATGGGAAGAGACCCAGGAGAATATTGATAGGCTCACTAACGAGATAGCTAAGATTGATGCGTTAATAGCTAGTTTGACGGATGTGCGTGCTCAGTTGGTTCAGGAAAAGGATGCTTGGTCGCAGGTTCAAGAAAAAGAAGAGCAATCCGCCGCAGATAACCTGAAAAATAGGATTATGGAAGCTACAAAGCGAAAGATTGCCAAAACATCCGGACCGATAGGCGAGATCGCATTCCGCGGGGCTGTTCAAGCCGAATTGGCTCCAATTATCCTCGCTGAAGTAATACGACACACCACCCCGCAGAATAATCAACCACAAGAAAGGAATAATCATGATTCGTAAATCCCCAGAATCCACTATCAGCGGAAAAATTGGTAACGTTTTGCGCCGACCGCTAGCTAGCTTTATGGGCGTAGTGGCATTGTTTGCCTCTGGCTGCGGTCTGTCGGGATTGGATGCCAAGCCAGCCCCAGCGACTGTTACCGTGACCACGACGAACAGGCATCCGCAAACGACCGAGACGCCACGAGCAACACAAACCGTACGCGTCACCGAAACCGTGACGCCGTCCCCGTCAGAACCAACCTCGCGTCCGACAAAGACTACGCCTAAAGAGGGAGACATCGTCACTATTGGCGGGCAATTTACCTGTGCTAATGGTGGGGAGTTTGTTGGTGCGTGGGTGGAACGAGCGAATGAGGAAACACTAGAATCTGGTTGGGTGAAAACCGCTCCGACTAGCGACCGGTCAGTCGTTGATATTAAATCTACCTGTTGTCATAGGCGACAAGATTAAATGTGGTGGAACGAAGAAGGATTGGGGTACAGTAAGCTATTCTGGCTTTACAAAATTTACCGGCAAGGATCTTGATATCACCTGCTATCCTAACGGTAACAACGGCTGGTGCGAGGTAAAAGAGAAGTAGTCTCTCGGCTAAACGCCCCGTTGCCTTGACACGTACCCGCCTCGCAAACTACGATATTCTTATGAAAAATCATAAGGACGTATCCACGGATCAACGGTAGGCAAAAATGATCCCATTTCTGAAGCTTCCCGCTACCTCTAAAACCGGCGTCATCACACTGCGAGATGTGTTCTATAACGATATGTTGCGGCTGTTTGTGTTTGCCGTCGTGTTATTAACGTTGTTTTATGGCGTGGGTGCGTTGGTGGCGGCTGCAGGCAATAATAAATATCCGATTGGATATTACACACAGCTGTTTTTTGACTACACGCCGGTGGTGCGATTGATCATTCCGTTGGGATTTTGCGTAGCGGTAATGGGATTGAAACGAGATGAGCGGTGGTGGTCGTGTTTGGCGGCGGCGGAGTTCATGTTTGTTGTTAACTTTAGTAATCAAACGTATCATTTTGAGCTTAGTGGGATGCTGTCGCTCATTTCTGCCGTTTTATTAACGATTTGTGCATGGCGTTTGTGGGATTATTATGAGCTGCGGCGGGTGTATCATTATGATACACCACAGCTGACGCGGCCGGCACTGGGGGCGTACCTCACGCTAGCGATAGCGTCCTTGCTCATGCTGATACCGCTCAGTTGGACGTCGTGGTTTTGGCGGTGAGTTTCGGTTTACTGGGCTTGGTTGTCGGTGCCGGCGTGACCGTCATCCTTCCGTTCGTTATCTCGGTAATCACGCCGATGACTCGATTATCTTTATTGCCAATCGGCGCGAATGTTGCCCGCGTGCCCACCGGTGGCAGGCGCAGCGGATTCATGGTGTTGATAGATATAGTGATCGTCTCGCAATATTCCTTGAGCTGCCAAAAACTGTCCGCCTCAATCTCGATAATAGTTACCGCGCCACTAATCAACAGGCCGTCATTATCTAGTCGCGCATATGTCTCGAGCGCCTCCAAGCGATCCTTCTGCGGCGTGTCTTTGTGAGCGCGCTGCCAGATGTAGAAAAATAGACTTACGACAAGGCAAAAGAAATTGCCGATAACGACGATGAAAGCGATGGTGATAGTTGGGAAGGGGTTACTTTGATAGACATAGAACAGCACTATAATAACAAACGTCGTCAGGCTAAACGTTATGGCGAGTACACGTGAAAGATGAAACTTGAACATGATAATTTGATGTGAGCAGTCTACTACAAGACACCGCACCTAGCAGTAATTATAAGGACCAGCCTGATTATTCGTCAATAAAAGTGCTTATCGTCATTACTTTAGAGATTGCTCCAGCTGCTCACCAAACACCGTTAACCCCGCCGCAATCGTTAGCCCATGTCCGAAAGTTGGTAGTTGCTGATAATTAACGTCTGCGAATTCACTATCATTTGGCTGACTGTCGTTTGGCGACACAACTTGGTCGTAAATGCCGTAGAATGAAGTGACACGCGCGAGCTTTGCTTGAATAGCGGGCAGGTTATTGGATAATTCGTCGATTGCCCGAGCAAGTGTCTCGTTTTTTAGGCGCTGTCGATAAACATACGGCGTAGCAATTGTCGCAACGCCTTTGACTTTACCGTCATCTACCACCACCAAAGCATTCAGTGCCGCCACACCACCTGCACTTGCACCGATGATATATACGTCCCCATTTAGATCACGTATATAATTGTTCAGGCGATTTTGCTTATCGTGATAATTACTCGCTGCGTCCTCCCAGCCGAACGTAAAAACATGTACACGAAAACCACGCGCCCGCCACACGGGACAAACAAGCTTATATAGCCACTTTCGATCACCCAAACCAGGGATGAGAATAAGGTGGGGTGTTGTGGTACGCATTGCCATCGTGTGTTTATTATAGAAAAGCTTTGAGTATTGGGCAATGAAGGGCTGATGTTTAGTGACCGACCGATTGCTTGCTATTCTGCTACAATGATGAATACGGAGCGGTATGACGCTTCAGGTAAATATACTAATTACGAAAGGGGTGGGGCACTATGCCTGATGGAGAAACTAACGACGCAAGCATGAAAAGAAAGATCTTTGAAAATGCTATTAGATATATAGACAAGCTCAATCTTAATGAATGCGATAAATCAATTGTTGGTTTTATGGTACTTTGGACTGCGTATAATAGCAATTATAATGCATACTCGAGAGATGATAAAGAATTCAGGAGATTTAAAGAATATTTCAAAAGCATAGCAGAAATATATGTAGTAGATCATAGGAGCGAGATAGTTGACGGGTTTAAGTCTACAAAGACTGGAGGAAGAAAACATGTTAAAAATTTAGATAGAAGGCGTAGTAGGTCAACAGTGACTTTTTATTTCAAAAATAAAAACGGTGAAGAGGAATCTGTAAATCTAAACAAGCTTGCGCGCACGATATACATTATACGATGTAACTTGTTTCATGGAGATAAAGACATTGTAGACAACGAGGGCGACAAAGAACTGATCAAGTGGGCATACGAACTCCTGCTGAACATCGCAAAAGAACATTACAATATATAATTAACGCGATTTATGTAGTACACGGTCGGCGAGTGTCCGCCTTGCATTTCACCCCTAATCCATGCTAAAATACCAGGGTTAATATCAAATCACATGAAAGGTGAGTAATGAGTCTGAGTCGAATCGGAAAACTGCCGGTGGTTATTCCGGCCGGTGTGACAATCACGGTTGACTCTGGTGATGTGGTCGTAAAGGGCCCGAAAGGTGAATTGACACAATTCATCACGCCAGCAGTTGAGGTGAAAGTCGAAGACGGACAAGTCACGGTTCATCCGAAGGATGAGTCCAAAACTGCTCGCGCCCAGCACGGTCTGATGCGCGCGCTGATCAACAACATGGTAATCGGCGTTACCAAAGGCTACGAGAAGCGCCTAGAGGTTAATGGTGTCGGTTTCCGCGTGAGCTCCAGCAACAATGAGCTGGAAATGGCGCTCGGGTTTTCGCACCCAGTCAAATACAAAGCCCCAGAGGGTATCACCGTTACCAATGAAAAGATGACCATCATCGTCAGCGGCATCAATAAACAG
This sequence comes from uncultured Candidatus Saccharibacteria bacterium, assembly GCA_963548005.1. Classification (GTDB taxonomy): domain Bacteria; phylum Patescibacteriota; class Saccharimonadia; order Saccharimonadales; family Saccharimonadaceae; genus Nanosynbacter. The sequence continues at coordinate 39,671 of CAUUSW010000001.1, forward strand.
CAAGTCGGCCAAGTCGCTGCGGAAATCCGCGCGCTGAAGAAGCCTGAACCATACAAGGGTAAGGGTATCAAGTATGCTGACGAGCAGATTTTGCGCAAAGCAGGAAAGACAGGTAAGTAGTCATGGCTGAGAACAAGAAATTACTCAACCGCGCTCTCCGCAAAAACCGCGTTCGCGCGAAAGTTTCAGGCACTGCAGAGCGCCCACGCCTGACGGTCACTATCAGCAATATGCACGTCAGTGTTCAGCTGATCGATGACGTCGCTGGCAAGACATTGGCTGCCGCAACCACCGTTGGCACCAAAGCAAAAGGTACGATGAGCGAAAAATGTGCTGCCGTCGGTACTGAAATTGCCAAGAAAGCAAAGAAGATTAAAATTAGCGCAGTGGTCTTTGACCGCAACGGCCGCCAGTACGCTGGTCGCTTGAAAGCATTGGCTGAGGCTGCGCGCCAAGAAGGATTGGAGTTCTAGTATGGCAGAACAAGCTGCAAATACTACCCCACGCGCAGAAGGCCGCCGGCCTCGCAGTCCGCGTGGTGGTCGCCGCGATGACCGGCGAAATGTGCGCGATGACACACCAAAAGAGTTTGAAGAATTGGTAATCAACATTGACCGCGTGTCCCGCGTAGTCAAAGGTGGCCGCCGCTTCCGCTTTAAGGCGTTGGTGGTTGTCGGTAATCGCAAGGACAAGGTCGGTGTTGGTGTGGCTAAGGGTGCCGACGTGCAAGCTGCTGTTGCCAAGGCAACCTCAGTTGCCAAGAAGCACTTGATCACCTTGCCGCTCAGTGGCGAGACTATTCCGCACGACAGCGAAGTCAAGTTCTCAGGCGCTCGCGTGCTGATCAAGCCGGCCGCTCCTGGTACTGGTATCATCGCTGGTGGTGTGGTACGACAGATCATCGGTGTAACTGGTGTTCGTAACCTGCTGACTAAGTCACTTGGTTCAACCAACAAGGTGAACATCGCTTACGCAACCATTGAAGCATTGAAATCATTGGTTCCACGCGAACAGTGGCTGGGCGCTCAGACAGTCAAAAAAGCTGCTAAGGAGGAGGCTAAGTAATGAAATACAACGATCTCCAAGTCTCAGCAAATAAGAATAAAAAGCGCGTTGGTCGCGGTATCGCTGCTGGTCAAGGTAAAACCGCCGGTCGTGGTACCAAAGGTCAGAACGCCCGCACTGGTAAAAAGCTTCGCGCCATGTTCCAGGGTGGTCAGCGTCCATTGGCTCAGGCTGTGCCAAAGGCTCGCGGTTTCAAGAGCCTGCGCACACCAGCTCAGGTAGTCTACCTGGATCACCTGAACGCCTTTGACGGAAAAACCGTTGACAACGCATTGCTATTTACCGAAGGTTACATCGCGACACCGTTCCACACGGTCAAGGTGATCGCCCGCGGTGAATTGAAAGCTAAGGTTGACTTGAAAGTGCAAGCTGCTTCCGCTTCAGTCATTACGGCGATTGAAAAAGCCGGCGGCTCATTTGAGAAAGTCCCAACACCGCTACGTAAAAGCATGAAAGAAGCCGAAGAAAAATAATCTTCCTTTGGTGACTAGAAAATCCCCTTTGTAAGAGAAGGGGAGTTTCTGTTGTCTTGGTGCGCCGAATTATTTTTCGCTACATTTCTGCGGTGCAACGAAATAAATCGTTACACGCCTGTTGGCCGTATCATCGCTAGTATCAGGGGTGGCGACTATTGGATTAGAAACCGTAATCTTACGCTCTGGAATTCCATTAGATACCAAATCGTGCTTAATCTTATCGGCACGCTCCAAAGCCAGTTTTGAGCCCTCACCCGTCTCATTAGGGACCAGCTCAATCGAAAATTGCTTGTCAGTATTAAATTTGTAAAGCACCCCTAGCTTAGCCATTTCAACGTTGGAAGTTCCACGTTGGTACTGCGTTGAATCTGGCTTAAAGAGAATGCTACGAAACTTAAACCTACCGTCCTCTAACACAAAATAGCCATCCTTTACGTGCGTATAGCCAGATCTTCGAAAATCCGCAGACGTTAGGCATTTTGTGGCCTTTGTAGCTGAGCCTTGCTGATTGTCTTTATCCTCCTCATTGTCATTATTCTTATCGGGCCTGGTCGCTCGCTGACGTGAAGTTGTTGTATCAGCTGAAGAAGTGGAGTTATTCGACACAATAATAATTGTTATGATAATCCCGACTATCGCCAACACGCCGACAATCGCCAGCGTAATCCACAGCCATAGCTTACTTTTCTTTGGCGGATAATGTGGCGGTAATTCTGGGCTTAGCTGTGGCATTGGCGATGGAGTTACTGGAGTTTCGGGACGTTGTTGCATATGACACCTCGATCTTGCATTATTGTATTAATTCAATTATAGCGCATGTGCTTTATGTTTTTAGTATGGAAATATTGGCCGCGGTCATGTATAATTGACAGAGTTAAGAATTGTTAGTGACTATGAGGGGCTAAAACATGAATTGGAGAATAATTTTCCGGTCGCTGAAAAATAAAGATATGCAGAAACGCCTGGCCATTGTGGTGGGGATTATTGTGGTGTATCGAATGCTGGCGCATATTCCGGTGCCGCTGGCGAATCCGACACAGATGAAGACGGCACTGGCAGCGGCGCTGGGGCAGACCGACCTCGGTGGGTTCTTGAACTTGCTCTCGGGCGGCGCGCTAGCGAGCTTTTCACTCGTACTGGTTGGACTCAGCCCATTTATTACCGCCAGCATCATCACCCAGCTGCTCACCAAGGCCATTCCAAAGCTTGAAGAGCTGCACAAGGACGGCGAATCAGGCAGGCGCAAGATCCAGCAGTGGACGCGGCGGCTAACCATCCCACTGGCTATCGTCCAGTCAATCGCCTTTATCTTCCTGTTGCGCCAGACGGTGCTGGCCGGTGGTACGACCACGCTGAGCGATCCGACGATGCTCGAGTGGACAGTTGGCGTGACGGCAATGACGGCCGGTTCGGTGTTACTCATGTGGCTGGGTGAATTGATCACCGAGCAAGGTATCGGTAATGGTATCTCTATCTTGATTTTCGCTGGTATCATCAGCCAGATCCCGCAGATGCTGGGCTCACTCATCTCGTCGCTCGGCAACACTTCGGCTGGTGGCCTGAATGTCTTTAACTGGTTTACCTTGCCAGTGAATCCAACCGTCTTTTGGCTGGTGGTGATCATGGCTATCGCCTCACTCATCGTTCTCTACTTCTTGGTGAAAATTAACGAAGCCCAGCGCGTCATCACTATCAACTATGCCAAGCGCATCCATGGCAACTCCAGCTACGGCGGCATCAAGAGCATCCTGCCGGTCAAGCTAATCGCTGCTGGCGTCATCCCGGTCATCTTTGCCGTTGCCTTCCTCAGCTTGCCGCAATTCATCGGCCAAGTCATGAAGGCCTCAGGCAATCCAAACTTGCAAAACACCGCCAACACCCTGATCACGTGGTTTCAGGCACCCAACCCGGGCTCCTTTACCGGCAGCACCTGGGAGGCATTCATTTACCCGACGCTGTATTTCCTCCTGGTTATTGCCTTTACCTATTTCTACACCGGGATCGTCTTTAACGCCAACGAAATCGCTGAGAACTTGCAAAAGCAGGGCGGCTTTATCGAGGGTGTTCGGCCCGGTGAACAAACCGAAAAGTATCTGATGCGCACCGTCAATCGCTTGATTTTGTTCGGCTCAATCGTTCTTGGTATCATTGCTATCTTGCCGTTTGTCGCTGAATATTTGATGTATCACCTGGCGGCAATCCGCGGCTCGCGTCTGTCGATCGGTGGTACCGGGCTGCTCATCGTGGTCTCGGTCGGCCTCGAGTCACTGCGCCAGCTCAACTCGCGCGCTCTGATGGTTACCTATGACGACTTTGACCCAGACGAACTGACCAAGAAAAAGTCGAAAAAACGACGCTCATCCCTCTTGTAATCGCCGAGACGATACGGTATAATTGACAACTGTAACTTATGGCGAGTCAAAAGGAAGTCATCAAGATGATTGGTAAGGTGGTGGAAGCACTGCCTAATACCCAATTTCGGGTGGAACTGGAGAATGGCCATAGTATCATCGCGCACATTTCGGGACGGATGCGCAAGAATTACATCCGCCTGGTGCCTGGTGATAGGGTGGAAGTCGAGATGACTCCTTACGATCTCACAAAGGGTCGCATCGTCTTTCGCCTCAAGGAGGAGCGACCAGCGCACGTGGCTCGAAACACGCGGCGCTCGTCATAATACTAACGATAATCTCGGGTTTACTCGGGAAGGGAGATTTCAGAGCACTTTATGAAAGTTCGTGCAAGTGTCAAGAAGATCGACAAAGATCCCAAGAAAGGTGACAAGCTAGTGCGCCGTAAAGGCCGCCTATACGTCATCAACAAAAGAAAACCTAAGAACAAGCAAAGGCAGGGTTAAGCATGGCTCGAATTGCTGGGGTAGTTATCCCAACAGAGAAGCAGGTGCAAATTGCGCTCACCTATATTTATGGGATTGGGCCAAAGCACGCTTCGAGCATCCTTGCGGCGGCTAAGATTGAGCCGACCACTCGGGTGAAAGATCTCACCGAGGCTGAAGAAAACAAGATTCGCGAAATTATCGACAGCGAATACACCGTTGAGGGTGATCTCCAGCGCTTGGTGACGAATAATATTAAGCGCTTGAAGGATATCAACGCCTATCGCGGTCTTCGCCACAAAGCAGGGCTGCCGACACGCGGACAGCGGACTCGTACGAATGCACGAACTCGCAAGGGTCGCGCCATCGCCGTGGGCGGTACACAACCAAAAGCAGCAAGTAAGACCTAAAGAAAGGACTAAGAAATGGCAGACGCAAAATCTACCAAGAAGAAGCAGCGCCGATCAGTCCCAGCTGGTCAGCTGCATATTCAAGCAACATTTAACAACACCATTGTTACCTTTTCTGACAAGAAGGGCAACGTGTTGACCGCTTCATCAGCTGGTGCATGTGGTTTCCGTGGTAGCAAAAAAGGCACCGCCTATGCTTCACAGGTTGCTGCTGAAAAAGCTGCTGAAGCTGCGAAAACTCAGTATGGTTTGAAATCAGTTGACGTTTTCGTCAAAGGTGTCGGCTTGGGCCGTGACGCCGCTATTCGTGCGGTTGGCGCTTTCGACATCTCAGTAGAAAGCATTAAGGACGTAACTGGCGTGCCTCACGGCGGTGTTCGTCCACGAAAGGCAAGGAGGGCATAATTATGGCACGAGATAATTCACCGATTGTCAAGCAAAGCCGCCGCGAAGGTTATGCGCTTCATCCAAAAGCACATAAGGTTTTGGCGCGAAAATCTGGCATCCCAGGCCAGCACGCGCACGGCCGCCAAAGTAAGCCAAGTCTGTATGCTACGCAGCTGCGCGAAAAGCAAAAAGTTCGCCGCCTGTACGGTTTGGTTGAAAAGCAATTTGCGCGGTTGATGAATGAAGCAACCCGCGCCCAAGAAGGTTTGGCAGGCGAGAACCTGTTGAAGCTGCTGGAGCGCCGGCTGGACAACGTGGTGTATCGCTCTGGGTTCGCCGTATCGCGCCGCGCCGCCCGCCAGCTGGTCAGCCACGGCCACTTTGAATTAAACGGCCGCCGCGTCGATATTCCATCGATTCGTGTTAAGGCTGGCGATGTTATCACCGTTCGCCCAAAAAGCACCAAATCTGAATACTTCACGCACATCGACGACGTGATCAACAATTCAATCCAAGGCCCGCTGAGCTGGCTAAAGAGTGATAGCAAGAAGCTGAAGATTGAAGTGACTGGTTTGCCGAAGCGCGAGGAAGCAGAAGCTGACATCAACGAGCAATTAATTGTTGAGTATTACTCACGATAAAAGAAGGGTTAGGGAAGAATTATGGCAAAAGCAATTTACAATCCAGCACTCGCGAGCGTTGATGACACCTCTGCGACCAGTGCGACCTTTCTGATCGAGCCGATGCACGCCGGCTATGGCAATACGCTTGGCAACTCCTTGCGCCGGGTGCTGCTCTCGAGCATTCGCGGTGGCGCGATCGTTGCCTTTCGTATCGAGGGTGCGACACACGAGTTCACCACCGTCGAGGGCGTCAAAGAAGATGTCGTTGACATCATGCTGAACCTGAAGGGTGTGCGACTCCGCGTTCACACTGACGAGCCAGTTGAGTTGCGTCTAGAGAAAACCGGTGGTGTTATCACCGCTGGCGACATCCAAGCAAATGGCGAAGTAGAAGTTGTTAACCCAGACCACATCATCGCTACCATCGATGATCCGAACAAGACCGTCATCATGGACTTGGTGGCAGAAGCTGGCCGTGGCTACCAGACGATCGAGGAGTCGAGTGCTAATCGGTTGCACTCCGACATGATCGCGCTCGATGCTATCTTTACACCGGTGCTGCGCGTTCGCTACAAGGTTGACTCGACACGCGTTGGCGACGAGACCAACCTCGAGAAGCTGGCCCTGACGGTGGAGACCGACGGCACGATGACACCGCGCGAAGCCTTTGAGGAAGCAGCGGCTATCCTCGTCAGCCAATATAGTGCGCTGGCAGGCTCGACTGTAGTGACTGGTGCACCAGCGCTGGGCAACGACGAGGCGGATGATTCGGAACTTGACATGTCGATCGAAGAATTAAACCTAAGCGCCCGCACCACGAACGCGCTGATTAACAATGAAATCCGCACGATTCGCGACCTGGTGACTTTGACCGAGCAAGATTTGCGAGAATTGAAAGGCTTTGGCTCAAAGGCGCTGGATGAAGTACGCGACAAGATGGCGGAGTTGGAGTTTTAACTATGCATAGACACGGATATCAAGGGCGCAAGTTCGGCCGTGAGCGTGATCAACGGCGAGCCTTGCTCAAGGGCCTGGCAACCAGCCTGGTCGAGCACGGCAAAATCGAGACCACCTTGCCGAAAGCCAAAGAGCTGAAGCGCCACATTGAAAAAATCATCACCAAGGCGAAGAAAGGCGATCTAGCCAGCCGCCGCCAGGTGATCGCAGCACTCAGCACCCGCGCTGCTGCTTACAAACTGGTTGATGAAATTGCCCCACAACTCGGCGGCCGCACCAGCGGACACGTTCGCGTTGAACGCACCCGCCTACGTGTTGGCGACGGCGCGCAAATGGCAATCATCGAGTTTGTCGACGATATCAAACCAATGCCAAAGAAGGAGAAATAAGATGAAGACTTATTCACAAAAACCATCCGACGTTTCTCGCCGCTGGGTATTGTTTGACGCAAGCGAGCTGCCACTCGGTCGTTTGGCAACCGAAATCGCCAAGCACTTGACTGGTAAATACAAGCCAACTTACACGCCGCACGTTGATGGTGGCGACTACGTGGTGGTTATCAACGCTGCGAACACCGTCGTTACTGGCTACAAGGAAACCGACAAGTATTACTACCGTCACAGCGGTTTCCCAGGCGGCATCAAAGAAACGCAGTTCAAAGAAATGCGTGAACGCCATCCAGAACGAATTATTGAAGAAGCTGTCAAGGGCATGCTGCCAAAGAACAAATTGCAAGCAGAACGCCTCAAGCGCCTGCGCGTATTTGCTGGCAGCGAGCATGCTCACACAGCACAAACCCCAGAGAAAGTTGAGGTAAAGTAATATGGCTACTGATACCTATTTCTACGGCTTGGGACGACGCAAAAGTGCTTCAGCAAGTGTTCGCTTGCTTCCTGGCAAGGGTACCATCACCATCAATGGCAAAGCAGCTGCTGAGTACTTGGATGGCAATAAAACCTTGCTGGCAGAAGTAACCGACCCACTGGCTATCGTCAGCAAGCAAAAGGAATACGACGTTACCATCTTGGTGAAAGGTGGTGGTCTCGCTGGTCAAGTTGACGCCATCAAGCTTGGCATCGCTAAAGCATTGACGGCTGCTCACGCTGATCTGCGCCCAGTCTTGAAGAAGGCTGAGCTGCTCAAGCGCGACCCACGCGAGAAAGAACGTAAGAAATACGGCCTGCGTTCCGCCCGCAAGCGCGAACAATTCTCCAAGCGTTAAGCTTCGTTTGCGATACACAGACACCTCGCCACCAACCCTGGCGAGGTGTTTTGTTATTCCATAGGAAAAGTATATAATAAGCAATATGAAAGATAAGCGGGTCAGTCTCAAACACAACTATGCCAATCCGTATCTACATAAGCCACTAGCCATATCTAAACGTATTCGCACGGCAGGTTTTGCGGAAAAGCAGGCGGAGCTGAGCCACATAACTATGAACTATGTTGAAGGCCCTAAAAATGGTCCTCCATTAGTGTTAATACCCGCTCAAATGGGAACCTGGCAAAGCTATCATAAGGTCTTACCCATACTTGCCAAGCAATTTTGGGTATTTGCCATTGATGTTCGCGGACACGGACGCAGCAGCTGGACGCCCGGTGATTATACCTGGGACACTGTTAGCGAAGACGTAGCGGAATTCATCAGCACAGTTATCAAGCAGCCAGCTATCCTGTCAGGCAATTCATCTGGCGGCATCATTGCGTTATGGTGCGCAGCTCATGCTAGTCAATGGGTGTCGGCTGCTGTCCTAGAGGATGCGCCAGTGTTCTCGACCGAGATGCCACGTTTTCGTGATCAAGATAAATTTGTATATAATGGCATCAAACATACGGTTGAAGCCATCGGAGACATCCACCATCGTGATCTGGCCAACTACTATGCTAATCAAGTCATGCCCATTAACGAACGCCGCGTGAAAAGAATGCCACAGTGGTTTGTCCGTTGGCTTTCAAAGAAGCTCAAACAAACTGAAAAACGTCATCCTGGTGACCCAATTGCTCTTGATCAGTGGTATATACCATATATATTGAAGCTGCAATTCACCTCACTCAAGATGTACGATCCAGATTTTGGTCGGGCCTTTGTTGATGGTCGTATGTACGGTAATTTTGATCACGCTCAAGCGCTAAAAGCTGTCCGCTGTCCACTCCTGGTATTGCATGCCGACTGGCAGCGACTGCCACAGTACGGCTTGGTGGGTGCTATGGATTATGACGATGCGAAACATATCCAGCAGTTAGCGCCGCAAATGCACTATCAAAAAATCGCCGCCAAACATGTCATCCACGTCTTTAATCCACGACGGTTTATCGAAGCTATTGTTAATTTCACCAACCAGGTACTATAGAACTATGTTCGACCGACTCATCCATCGCTGGCTGCGCGTACCGTATAAACTATACGTGCATGATTTTCAAACACCGAAACAGCCTCGCGCCACTGTCGTGTTGATTCATGGCATCGGGAGCTCGTCGGCGATGTGGCAGCGAGTCGTAGGGCGTCGTAGGATTGATAAAACGACTCGCGTACTAGCGGTCGACTTGCTCGGTTTTGGCAATTCGCCGCGACCCCACTGGAAGACCTATGATGTCAAAACGCAGGTCGATTCACTAGTCACAACCTTGGCACAGCAGAAAGTCGATGGACGAATCATCTTGGTTGGTCATAGCTTGGGGGCGCTGGTAGCGATACACGCTGCCCGATATTATCCTTCACTGATTAATTCACTCGTCCTCTGTAGCCCGCCGCTCTATCATCAGCAGGGCAAGGATCGCTTGGCTGAACGCCAGCTGCGCGCGCTATATCAGAAAATCATTGATAAACCAGCCCTTAGCAAAGTGATCGCCAGTGATTTTGCCAAGAGATATAAGCTATTCAACCCTGGCTTTCGCGTCGATGAGTCAAACTTGCAAATTTTCCTTGACACCTTAGACGCGGCGATCATTAATCAAAATGCGCTGTCAGAGATCTCTGAACTAACGATACCGGTTGAAATATTTTATGGCCAATTCGACCCAGTCATCATCAATAAAAACCTGCGAAAATTAGCAAAACAAAAGCACATCGCTGTCACTAAAATTGTAGCAAGTCATGAAATCGATAGACGCTATGGCCAATTCGTTGCCCAGGCGATTAATCGGCACGTCATCGGGGATGATTATGGCCAAGCGTAAAGATCCAGCTCAGGAGCGCCAGAGAAAACGTGAGCTCTGGATCAATCGCACGATGCAGTGGAGTGGCTTGTCTCGCGCCGCGGTCGAGATGATACTGGCACGGACGCGCACCCAGAGCTTTCGGCTCAATCCATTGATGGACGGGGAAGTTGCGACCGAGCTGCTGAGCCGCCAGATTACTTGGTGTCCGAATGGCTATGAAATTATCCCCGAGCGCATCGCTGATTATCAACACCTCGCCGACATCGGCCGCGGCTATATCCAGAATGCTGCCAGTTGGCTGCCGGTGCTGGCGCTTGCACCTAAGGCTGGTGAACGCGTCCTCGACCTGTGCGCTGCGCCCGGCGGTAAGTCCAGCCATATTCAAGCCCTAGCTAATGGTCAAGCCGACCTGGTCTGTAATGACAACTCCAAGCCGCGCTTGATGAAGCTCCAGGCCAACCTCAAACGCCTCAACGCCCCGGCCGAGTTCACACTAGCCGATGCTCGACATATTTCCCGCCGTCAGCTGGATGCCTTTGACAAAATTCTGCTTGATGCTCCATGTTCTGGCGAAGGTTTAATGAGCCTGAACGCCAGCGACACTCCGTTGTTTGACAGCTGGTCGGTGGCGCATATCCGGAGACTAAGTGATCTGCAAAAGCGCCTCATCCTCGAGGCTTGGCAACTGCTAAAACCTGGCGGCACGCTTGTTTACAGCACTTGCACCATGGCGCCAGAAGAAAACGAAGCAGTCGCCGACTGGCTACTGCGCCGTCAGTCTGACGCTCGCCTCATGCCGATCGACATCGCACCGCTGCCAAATCGCGTGCCTGTCATCCAGTCGTGGAATGACCGCGCTTTTACGCATGACCTAAGCGGTTGCTTGCGCCTGATGCCGGGCAGGCTGACTGAGGCGTTTTTTGTTGCGGCATTTCGTAAAACAACTCTCGCCGAATCAATGGTATAATAAGACTATGAGTAAACTCGTCATCCTCACTGGCGTGCGCGCCAACAACGATATTCACATTGGTAATTATTTTGGTGCCATTTTGCCGATTGTTGATATGGCGAAGCGCCGCTCGGCTGATTTTGATATCAATCTGTTTATCCCCGATCTACACAGCTTCACTACGCCAATTGACCACAGTAAATTGTACGACAGCATCCTCAACAACGCCCGGATTTACACGGCCGCTGGGCTGCCGCTGGACAACGAGGCCATTCATTTGTACCGCCAAAGTCGCATCCCGGCGCACAGCGAGCTGGCGTGGATTTTGGACTGTTTCACCGGGTTTGGCGAGATGCGCCGGATGACGCAGTTTAAAGAGAAGGCAGAAAAATTAAAATCTGACCCAGTGTTCAGGGAGCGTGCAGACCTTGAGTATAAAATGTACGGCATTTATTCAAACTATACCTCCGTCGGCCTCTTCAACTACCCAGTCCTGATGGCCGCCGACATCTTGCTCTACGGCGCCACTTACGTGCCAGTTGGCGATGACCAGACGCAGCACCTGGAATTTACCCGCGACATCGCCGAACGGATGAACCGCAAATTTGGCGACCTGTTCATTGTACCCAAACCAGTTGCTCAGCAGCATCAATTCTTTGGCAAAGACCAGGGCTTGAGAATCAAAGATCTAGTGAACCCGGCCAAAAAGATGAGCAAGTCCGACGACACTGGCAAGGGCGTGATTTTCCTCGGCGACGAGCCACAGATGGCGCACAAAAAGATCATGAGTGCCACCACCGATTCACTGGGTAAGGTGCAATACGACAAAGAAAACCAGCCTGGTATTTCTAATCTGCTGGAGATTTTGACCCTGGTACGCCAAGACGCCGGAAAAGACGTCAGCTTGGAACAGACCATCAGCGAATACGCTGGTATGGAGCGCTACGGCGATTTCAAGCGAATCGTGGCTGATGAAGTGGCGGAATTCTTGGCGAATTTCCAGGCGCGTCTGGCGGCAGTTGATGAGCCGGCCATTGAGCGCAAACTGGAATCCAGCGAGCGCGACATGAACATCGTCGCCAACGAAACCTTGCACCGTGTCCAAACAGCTGTGGGACTACGGAGATAGTATGGGAATGGCAAGTTGTCTCACTGAACTAGGAACGCTGCCAAATCAAGCGCCGCACATTCCTGGCTGTTCAAATACCCGAGGATACGCCGCGTGAAAATTTCGCCGCGCACCGTCCTCAAGATCGCCAGATTGTACCAGCTGGCAGACGACAACACGCCCGTCAAGGCCTTGCGCCACCTGAAGATTCAGACGGACGAGTCGCACATCGTAGCGGAGTTTATTTTGAATAAGCAGCACTTCGCCGTGCTCTACGGCTCGATTGTTGACGAGGAATCAATTGATGAATTATGGCCCGATAAGCCCGCCAACGCTGAGATTTTACCAAATCCACTTGACCCGAGCTTTACCGAGACGCCGTTTCAGGGCAAGTTTGTCATGATGTTTCGAATTGTACCGACCAAACAGCGCCTAGACATCCACTTGTCCACGACATTTGACCCGTCGATTTCGCGCAGCCTCTGGCAAAAATACATCAAAGCCGGCTATGTTTCGGTTAATCATCAAGTGGTGACAGCGCCAAAGTTTGAGATTGACGAGACTGACGAGATCGCCGTCAAGCTGCCAGAACAAGAGCAGGCGAGTGCAGAGCTGCCAGTGTTATATGAAGACGATGACGTGATGGTTGTGAATAAACCCAGCGGCCTCCTGACCCACGCCAAAGGTGGATTATCAACCGAGCCAACCGTGGCGGAAATTATTCGTCCCAAGACTTCGTTTGCCTCGGACACCGACCGGCCGGGCATCGTCCATCGGCTCGACCGCGACACCTCGGGCGTGCTGATTATCGCTAAAACTACTGAAGCCGCCGCCCACTTACAGCGGCAATTCGCCCAGCGCACCGCCAAAAAAACCTACCTAGCGGTAACCGACGGCGTACCGAAACTAGCCGCCGCGAAGATTGACCTACCGATTGGCCGCAACCCGTCCGCACCCAGCACCTTCCGCATTGACCCGAACGGTAAGCCCGCCCAGACGACCTACCGCGTACTGGCAGCAACTGACAATCAGGCGCTAATTGAGCTTAAACCCACCACCGGCCGCACTCACCAACTCCGCGTCCATCTGGCGTACCTGAACACACCAATTCTCGGCGACCGCGTCTACGGCAAACCTGACGCCAGCCGCCTGATGCTCCACGCCCACAAACTAGAAATCACGCTGCCATCAGGTGAACGAAAAACCTTTGAGGCGGCCGTTCCGGAGGAGTTTCGACAATTATTCCCGAGAGTTGCCGCAACCCCGAACGAGCCCGGCGAGGCCACTCATGACTAGCACCCGCTTGCCGCGCACACCAGTGGTGGCACATCGCGACCGCGCTATATTACGCCAACTCGCCGAGCGACTGCCGCAAGCGGTGATTATCAACGCCGAGCGCGGGCTGGACGGCACGGGCGCCGCCGAATACCTAGCAACACTCACGCCATCGGAGGTGATACGACTGCAGCCGCTGGAGGCAAAAACCACAATTACGACCGAGCAAGTCCGCACCATGATCGCTATGCTGCGCACGCATGCCACGGTTCGCCGTGTTATCGTTATCAATCCAGCCGACCAGATGAGCGAGGCGGCACAGAATGCGCTTCTCAAATCCTTGGAGGAGCCGAACGCCAACACGCATTTTTTGCTGGTGACCGAGAACGAACAGCAGCTCCTAGCCACCATTCGTTCGCGCTGTCAAGTACTAACCTTGCACCGCACCTCGCCAGTACAGGACGAGACGCTGCTTGATGCTACCTCGCTCACCGCCAGCGAGCGGCGCCAAATCCTGTTCCTGGCCGCCGGTCGGCCGCTGCTTATCCACCAGCTAGCACGCACACCGAAACTGCTGTCCGAATATCAAGCCATCGCCGCTGACGCCAAATGCATCCTCTCTACACCGGGCTCATACGAAGCACTGCGCACGCTGCCGCCCTATTTCACCGACCGTGCCAAAGCCCTCCAGCTGATCGACATCCTTCTCACCATGGTAGCGTTTCAGATGAAAACTCAACCGAGCCCTTCGCACCAACCCCTCCTTGATCGGATCATCACTGCCGAAACGCGGCTGAGGCATAATGGCAATGTGCGGCTGGCGCTGATCAATATTGTGGTATAATGGATGCATATGTCTGGATTATTAGTTATCCTGCTGGTTATGGTGTGGGCAGTTTGGTATCAGCCGTCAGTCGGCGAAGCACAAAACTTACCAGTTAAATTGTCAGAGAAACTTGACAAGCTCTGGGCTATCGCTCAAGAGTCGCTGCGTGAAAACAAGTATCTACGCGCCGAGAAAGCGCTCCTAACCATTCTGCGTGTTGATGAAAAGAACGCCACGGCCTACAATCGCCTGGGGATTTTGTATGCCAAGCAGCGTGCCTACAAGGACGCCATCGAGTGCTTTGAAATCGCCCAGAGCCTCGAGCCGAGCGCCTCGAGCCTGCATAATGTCGGCCTCATTTACTACGAGACACAAGATTACGTCAAGGCCGCGCTAGCCTTTGAGCAGGCGCTTGATATGGAGGCCAGTCATGCCGCCCGGCACATCGCCTACGCCAAGGTTCAGGAGAAATTAGGTAATACGAAGAAGATGCTGGCGGCACTAGAAAAGGCCGCTGAGCTTGAACCGACACCGCACACGCTGAACACGCTCGCCCAAGCCTACGACAGCGCCAAGCAGCCCGAACAAGCCGCCAAACTTCGCGAGCGCGCCACCGCCATGCTTACGCCCGACAAGCCAGCCGCCACCCCGCGCCGCTCGCAGCACCCGGCTCACCCTCAGCAGCCACGCCAGCAGCGGCAGCCGCGAAAAGTGATCATGTAGACCTTGTCTTGAGCCACAAAACTTGCTACAATCATTCAAGATGCCGATTTAGCTCAGCTGGTTAGAGCAGCTGTTTTGTAAACAGCAGGTCCTGGGTTCGAATCCCTGAATCGGCTCCATTTGCATCGCCCTCGTACCAAGCGTGTAAGAACGTGCGGGCGCCGCGGTGCAGCAAGTTCCATGCCGGAATCGTGTAGTGGCAATCACAGGAGACTGTAAATCTCCCGCCGTCAGGCTTCGTAGGTTCGAGTCCTACTTCCGGCACCAAAACAGGACAAAACTGTGAGCCGCGCCGCTGGTCGCAATAACATCACCAGCAAGGTATAATAAATCCATGAGCCAGCTATCTACAAAAAATAAGTTCATTAGCACTGTTCGTGCCTATCCCCTAGCGTCATTTTTTATTCTCGCATATCTTGGGTCGTGGATTGGGTGGAGTCCGTGGTGGTTGTCGCAGACAGGTGTCGGGTTGCTAACGTATGAGCTGCCACGTTCTGCGGTTGCTGGTATCAATCAGCTCGGACTTATTGCAGGGCCGCTGGTTGCAGTGTTTGTTGTTACTCGCATTGCGAGTGGACGCAAAGGAGTAAAGCAACTACAAAAGAGCTTTACGCAGTGGCGAGCGCACCCACTGGCATATATTCTCGCATTCGCGGCAATTCCTCTAGCGATTTGTGCGGCGTATTTCCTCTTTGGTGGTGTTGGGATTTCGTCCGACATATCGCCTGCGATTATCACAACACTGCTCGTCACATTTATTACATATCTTGCTGGCGGTCCGCTACAAGAAGAAGGCGGCTGGCGAGGCTTTGCTCTTCATCGTTTGCAGCAGCGGTATCACCCGCTAGTTGCGGCGGTTATTCTGGGCGTTGTGCATTGTCTATGGCATACACCATTATTCTTTACTTCCGAATGGGACACAGCACGTAGTGGTGTTTCGCAGTTATGGGCGTACCTTGTACTAGTGGTGAGTATGTCGGTCGTGATGTCATGGCTCGTCAACAAGGCGCGCGGCAGTGTGTTTCTTGCTATACTCGCACACAATAGCGTCAACTGGTCGCTCTTTGTTGTTGCGACGCTCAGCGGCGTTGCTGTCGCCAACAACTGGCCTGCTGCACTCAGTCTGACAGCGCTAGCAGTCGTGGCGATTGTTGCGACACGTGGGCGACTTGCTTTTGAACAGAGCAATAAGTAATAGCTACGCTATATATGGTGTATACATTCTAGATATAACGCATCTCTGGGATTACTTCTTCTTGCGTACCAACTCTTCATTAAACCTCAGCGCCAACTCTATCAACTCCCTTAAGTCCTTTCGCCCCCGCTATTGAGGTCGATATAGTCTTTGGTCAAACGATTATTCATGATCGGGTGCGCGCCCTTTCGCTTCAGTGCGTCCTCGTATGTGTCCATGCCGATACACGCTATGATGTTGTCTGCTTTGCTACCACCAACGCAAGCGCACATTTTGTCGTTGACCATAAAGGCAATGCCGCCATACATCTTGATTTCGTGCGTGTCGGGCAAATGTGTGAGTTCTGTCCGCACCTGGTCGGCGATGGCTTTATTGATCGCTGTGAGCTTGAGCGGCTTTTGTTCAAACAAGTTGTGTGTGATTAGGGTTGTTGCCGAAAACGCCAGCCACAGCCCGAAGTCAACGCCAAGCGCAAGCAGTAGCAAGCTATCGCCGAATGTACTCGCAGTAATGGCGATAGCCGTCTCAGGGTTCTTTCTGGCTTTCGGTTATTGGTCAGTTTGTCTTTATCGCATAACTTGCAGTACAAGGGCACGTAGCGCGTCGGCTATGCCGACTAAAGCCGCATCTACCGTTTGCGGTAGGCGAACCCGCCCAGAACACCCTTTACCTTTTTCTAAGAAATCACGGCGGGGAAATTACAAAAAATATACAAAGGGTTTTCTGGGTAGAGCGCAGCACGGCTTGCCGTGCTAGGCGGCGCGGCTCACAGTTTTTAGCATTTTGCACTAAAATAGGTTCTAGCGGAGTTGTAAAATTCCACCAAATAGTTATTTCAGAGAGCATCCGTCAGCACTCTTTGATTGACTTTACTCATAAACAATGCTATAATTTCGAACATGTTAGAACTTATCAAACGAGGGCTGATTACCTGGAGCGATCAGAAAAATCAGCGCCTCAAGTTACAGCAGGCCTACGTCGCCCTAGCTATCATCAGCTTAACGGTCGGCGGCGGGCTAATCCTGATCAGTAATTCAGCCGCACATCTGGCCGCCTCAATCGCCGGTATCGTCGGCGTGGTCTTCTTAGTCAATAGCGTCGCCTGGACGGTGTTGGACGCCATCATTGCGCCGCGCCTGCCACGGCCAGCCAAGCCAACCCGAGCGCGCACCACAAAATCCACCCGTACTTCACACTAAGTTGCTCGTCACCGCCCGACATGCTATTATCAAATCATGAAACGATTTCCATTTGCCAAAACACTCAAAGCACTCTATAAACCATTACCACGCATGTCCAAGCAATCGCGCCAAGCGGTCGCCGACAACCTCTGGATTGTCGCTGCGATGTTGGCGGTGGTGGCTGCCTTGTCACTAACCTCAGCCCTATCACTTCTGTCGCAAGCTGACCGCATCTCGCTCTTTGGCGTTTCTATTTTTGTACCTAACATCGTTCTCATTCGCCTGCAGCAGATCATCACGCTAATCTTTGCCGTCACCGAAATTGTCCTCTTTGGGCTGGCTATCTCACCGCTACGACGCAAACAAACCCGAGGCTGGCTCTTCGCCACCGCCGGCATTGTCGTTACGTTCCTTGCCACCGTTGTCACCTTTATTCTCGGCTTCTTCACCCATTACTACGACGTTACGAGCGGAGTTGTTGCTATCGCCCTGGTCGCCGCTATGGGCTACGTGCTCAGCGAAATCGAATCTGAGTTTGACTCAGCCAAAGCCAACAAGCCGACGGCACACAAAGAAGAGCCGAAACAAACAGCTGCGCCGACCACCCCTGAAGCAATTGACAAGCCAGATCAGATCGAGACAGAGAAGTAGTCTGAGAGCGCCATCGTCTTTGCACGGCCACGTGAATATGGTACAATACGAATGTTGCCGCGCCGTTTTCAGGCGTAGCCGGTGTACCACGTGGCTCCTACGCGTGAAATGTAAATATGCGTAGAGCGCATGCCGCAGGCGATGGTGTAATGCCGCGATAGCTCAGTTGGTAGAGCGCATCCATGGTAAGGATGAGGTCTCGGGTTCAAGCCCCGATCGTGGCTCCATTTTGATTTTTAGATTATTTATACTAAACATGGATAAGCAATCGTCTGCCGCCTACATGCAACACATTCGCGACCTTACAGCTGATTATCCACGTTTTGAAGATGGACGAATTAACTATACTGATGAACGTGTGTGTTTTGTGTTAAACTGTGTTGTTGTCTCGGGCGATCAAGTCCTCCTGACTAAACGTAGCGCTGAGGTTATCGCCTATCCGGAGCTAATTAACGGTATATCCGGTTTTATCGACAACCCCAACCTTAGTATCGAAGACATCGCGTATGGTGAATTAGCCGAAGAGATCGGCATTTCAAGACAACATATTATCAATATGAAGCTCAGCCGGCCATTTGTACAGATTGACCAGCAACTAGATCGTGAATGGCATGTTGTTGCTATCCTCGTTGAACTAGTAAGTACCGTTATGCCGCGACTTAATTGGGAAAATAAATCTGCTGCCTGGTTTAATCTCAAAGAAGTTCCCAAGATGAAGCTCATGCCGGGTTTCGCCGAAACAGTGGAAGCAGCATTAGCAGTGCGCCACTTATAGGTTATAATAAACATATGCTTCACAACCTCACGCGCCAGCTCAAAACGCTTGCCCAAGGCAACGAATCCTACGCCGCCTTTAATAAGCGCATCGTCAATACCAAGATGCCGGTCATCGGTGTGCGTGTGCCGGATTTACGGCGGTTGGCGAGGGAACTGGCACCCGACATGGGCGCAGCGGACATCAGCAAATTACTATCGGAGAAGAACCGGTCGTTTGACTATCTGCTGCTGTGCGGATTGTTGATCACGCACGCTCGGCTCGATGATCAGGCGGCGATTGATTTGACTAAACAATATTTGCCGCGCGTTGATTCGTGGGCGCACATCGATATATTTGTCGAGAAAAAGCGGCGCTTTGCTGGCGAACTGTGGTGGGATTTTGCACTAGAATGCCTACAAAGCGAAGCTGAATTTACAGTGCGCTACGGCGTGATTTCTTTGATGACTAATTTCCTAGACGAAGCACACATTGATCAAGTTTTCGCAGCGCTGCGGGGGATTAAACACAATGGCTATTACGTCAAGATGGGGCTAGCTTGGCTGTATGCGACGACGGCGGTGCACTTCCTTGAGCTGACGCTGGCTGAATTAGAAAACGAGCATATCGACGCCTGGACGCGCAACAAAGCTTACCAAAAAATGCGCGAATCACGGCGATTCACACCCGAAGAGCAACGTATCATTAGGCAACAAAAAGGAGGACGCCAATGACCAGCAAACCAACCATTTCAGCAGCGGAAATTACCAAAGCGCTGGATTTTCGCCATGCCTGCAAGAAATTTGATGCTGATAAAAAGATCTCTGACCAAGATATGGAGCTGATCCTTGAGGCAATTCGCCTCACGCCAACCTCGTACGGTTTTGACAATTCGACGTCATCGTCGCCCAAGATCAACAGCTGCGCCAGGATCTGAAAAAATGCGCACCGATTAATAAGCCGCGCTTTGATGCCAGTCATTTCCTGATTTTTACCGCCAAGACGGCCGACGCGCTTAGCGACCATATCGATCACATACTCCGTGATGTAAAGCGCATGAATCTGGTCGAGCGCACCGCCTATAAAACCTTCTGGAAGCAGTGGGCGAAGAAAGATTTCAAGCTGATGGACACGCCTGACGGGCTGCACCAGTGGTCAGCGCACCAGGCGTACATCGCCCTCGGCTTTGCCATGCTGGTGGCAGCAGAGCGGGGGATTGACTCGTGTCCGATTGAGGGATTTTCGATTGATCAAGCGACAGAGGTACTGACAACTCACCAGCTCATTGACCCAGCCAAAGATCTGCCGGTTCTCATGCTGGCGCTCGGCTACGCCAGTCGTAGCGACCAGCCACACCCGCGCAGCCGCCGGCCACTTGATGAGATGGTACGCTGGTATTAGCTCGGGGGCAAGAGCAATTTTCCTTGTCAGCGCCCCTAGCGTTTCCTAATTATCTGTGCTATAATCGGTCAAGATTGTAAATAAACGTAACGAGTAAAGAGATGGCAAAGAAGAAGAACACGAAGCGGAAGTTGATTGGTTTGGTCAGTAATTTGAGCGGCCACCGCACGTACTACACCACGGTCAACACCCAAAACCGCACCACAAAAGGGCAGGGCAAGCTGACGCTCCGAAAATACGATCCAGTTGCCCGCCAGCACGCAACCTACACCGAGACCAAGAAAAACCTCGGCCGCAACGAAGTCAAGCCGCGTAAGGGCTAATAACATCAAGCGAGAATCACCCCTCAGACAGGGGTGATTTTTTATTTGCAACACAAATGACCAAATCAGCAGGCTGATCTAATTCTCGTACGCCGACCTCAGCGCTGGGCCACGATCATATCAAGCAGCGTATTGATATATTCAGCCGAAGCCACCACCGACGACGCGTTATGCTCACTCACCATGCCAGTTTTGGCAATGCGCCGCTCGTGGATCAAGTCAACAATTCGCTCTGCTCGCGCCATCTCTCCCGTCTCGATGTAGTATTGCGCCAGCCATAAACTAGCGACCACACTGCTATCTGAATCCTCCGCCCGTCGCTTGAACAGACCATCAACTGCCGCTAATGTTTGTGTCGCCTCACTAACTAGTTGCTTGGTCCAGTCAGCCTCGCCCTCAATGCCAAACATATAGGCAGCATATACCGCATCCATCGTCACCTCATCAGCATCACGCCCCGCTAGCTGCGTGCTAATATCATCAGCGCAGGTTCGCCACTGCACCGCATTGGCTGGGTCGTCATGTTGCTGCGCGAGTTCACTCGCTTGCTCCAGTGCCGCACGCGATAGCTGCCAAACGAACGCCGCGTCGTCGTCTGCCGCTGGATTGTCCCAATTATCCGTCAAAAATGTCGCTACCTTGGCGGCCACCGATTGATATAGCTGCCGCGAGCGTTCCATGCCAACTCGCGACGTCGCAAATTGACAGAAGATAAATAGTACCGCTGCCGCGTCCCTCAAGCGCATTGGCGGCCGGTCTTGACGCCACGCGGTATCAGTCGCCACCGGCTCACCATCCGTATAATACGCTGGCGCAAAGTAGCCATCAGTCTCAAATATCCGCCGGCAAGCTTCGAAAAACATCGCCGCCTCATTACCATACCCCAGCCGGATCAGCGGCCACAGCGCGAACGCTGCGTCGTGCAGACGACAATTGCCGGCTGAACCATCAGTCAGTATCAGCCCGTGCTCATCCACGTGGGCTCGCAGTGTCAACAAGGAATTAATAAAGGCCTTACGGTGTGGTAGCGGCAATTTCTGGGCTGCGCGAAAACCGGGGCTCAGCCACTTGTGCCAAAAATCCGTTGTCCGCGCCAAGCTCCGCACCAAGCCGACACTACGCGTCTTTTCGTGCAGCCCCAGCGCCTCCTTGATCGACGTCCCGGCCGCCAACCAGTAGGTACAGCGATCCGACACCAGCGCCGCCAGCCGCAGCGAGCAGCCCAGCACCGAGTCAGTCATGCCATATTCATGCGGACAGCCCGCCAGCTCACCGTCCTCCGCATCGCGCCACGCTCCATCCAGCCCAGCACCAAATCGCCCGACCGTCCACCGATCGAAATCACGCCCATCAAACGTCCGCAGGCCAACGGCAAACGCCCGCCGCCCACGATAATGCAGCAGCGCCCGCGAGGCCTCGACATACTGCGCCGTATCAATCGCTTGACCATCATCGTGCAGCCGGAACGCCTGATGCAAAAACAACCTCACCTCACGTGTCTCAGTTCGCAGATTAACCACGTGAATATTGCGGCCGAACACATTGACCTTGCTATCGACAAAATCATCGCACTCCAGCACCAGTCCCAATCGCTCATGCTTGAGCACCGTGTGCGCCACCAGCGCCCCCTGCGGCAGTCGCATCGTCACTTGCCACGATCCATCATCAATCCACGAAAACTCGCCGTCCACCCACACGCCGATCCGATGCACGGCTTGATGGTTCTGGACTTCGCGGCCAACGTGCGGGAACGACAGTGAACTCACTCGACCAAACTGATCAAGCCTAATCGCCAACCTGCCATTTGCGAGAAGCATCATCAAAACCTCTCGTACCGATGCGCACTCAGCCGCCAGCGCACATCGCGAATTGCGTTAACATAACAGAGGAAAGCCTCGTACGGCGAGTCATACGGACTGAAATAAGCATGGACGTCGCCGTCGGTAAACCACTTGGTACACATATAGTAAAAATGATCAGACGACTGCAGTCGCCGCCAGTCAGTGATCAGCTGCTCGTCACCACTCCTCATTACATCAGCCTCCAGCTCATACAGATACCGCAGCGCCTCTTTCTGTAAATCATTGCCGTTCCACGCCGTTAAATCGCGCTCGCTATCCGCCCAGGTCACCGTCTCTGGCATGCTGATCTCGCCAACCGGCTGATGGGCCGCCAGCGCTTCCGACACCGTATAAAAGGTATTACCACTAACCCCAAGCCACGAGGCAACAAATTGATCAAAAAAGCTAAAAATACCGCTATCCGACCACTGATGCTCGCCAAAGGTTTCATAATCCATGAACAAATTAACCAGCGGCGCCTCGGCCGTCGCCTCCATCAGCCACGTCCGATATTTTTCCGCCGTCAGTGGCCAGCCCGCCCACGACCGATTACTAAACCGAAAAGCGATATCGTCACTCAGGCGATAATTCTTGAGCAGCAGTCCAATCTTGTCCGTACCAACCGGCCGATAGACATAATTCGGACTGCGCCACTCCAGCACGTCATCCCAACCTTCGGCCAGCACACCGCTAAAACCAGCGTTCTCCGCCCACTTAGCGAGGTCGTCATTGTACGCCAGTTCGGTATTTGCGAGCACCTTGGTCTCGACACCAAACAGCTGGCGCAACTTCTGTTGGTGACGGCGAATTTGCTCCTCAAACTCGGGTCGCGAATAAAAGAACGCCAGGCTGTGATAATAGGGGCTTGATACCAATTCGACCTTACCAGTG
Source organism: uncultured Candidatus Saccharibacteria bacterium (assembly GCA_963548005.1). Classification (GTDB taxonomy): domain Bacteria; phylum Patescibacteriota; class Saccharimonadia; order Saccharimonadales; family Saccharimonadaceae; genus Nanosynbacter. Next base: position 62,702 of record CAUUSW010000001.1, read on the forward strand.
GCAACCAGCCGCTTAAAGCTCTCGATCACCGCTGGGTTAAAGCGCTCCGCTTGCTCGAGGAATACACCACTGATGCTCAGCGACAACTTGAAATCATGATGCCGCCTGAGCAGCTCCTCCAATAGAGCATTCATCCGTAGATATGACTTCTCGGCAACTTTGTGAAAAATTAACTCGTTGTTTTGGGCTGGATCATTCGTCTCGAAATAATCATGCCGCGTCGCCACATCAAAAATACTATACCGCCGCACCCGCCATGGCTGATGCACGTGAAGATAGAGGGTGATACCTCGGCTCATGCCCACCTCCTTTCAGCCGACGCTTGATACAGCGCGACACACCGCTCGGCTGCATCCCGCCACGACAGCCGAGCGTATTCATCCTTGACATTACGCTTTAATGCCGATTGCAAGCCTGGCGAGCGCGCAATATTGACGATCTCATCCGCCAGCTTATCAACATCCCAGTAATCAAACCGCATGATGTTATGGAGTACCTCGCCAACACCCGACTGCTTACTGATGAGCAGCGCCGTATCATGATGTGCCGCCTCCAGCGCCGTCAGCCCAAACGGTTCTGACACCGAACTCATGATAAATATATCGATCAGGTAGTAGGCATCGCGCCACTGCTTGCCGCGAACAAAGCCGGTAAAAATCACCCGGTCGCTCACACCCAGCCGCGCGGCTAAGGCCACCAATTCATCCCGCTGCTCGCCATCGCCCGATAGCAAAAATGCGATCTTGTCGTAGCGCTCTAGCGCTCTGGCCGCTGCCCGCACAAAATAGGTCAGTCCTTTCTGCACCGTCAGCCGTGTCAACGCACCAACGATGGTATAACCATCGGTCTTGAGATCCTCGAGGTATTTGTATGTCGCCGTGTCGTACTCATGTGGCGGCAGATCAGCAAGGTCAATCGCATTATACACCACCTCAACCTTATCTGGCGGGATGTGATAATTCTTGACAATCATATCCTTGGTGATACGGCTAACCGCGATAATTCGATCAGCCATCATCAGCCCCTGCTGTTCAATCTCATGCACTAACGGGTTACCCGAATGTTCACCCGAGCGATCAAACTCAGTAGCATGTACATGAACGATCAGCGGTGCGCCCGACACCTCCTTGGCGATCACACCAGCCTCCATCGTCAGCCAGTCGTGAGCATGAATGGCGTCCGGTGGATACATCCGAGCGAACTGCCTGACAAACTTGCCGTAGCGACGCTGCAACCGACGCATCGGTTCAAGTTCGTGCCCATCCGTATCCTCGACTTCTGGTGCAACCCCGTGATCATACGCCCCGAGATCATGATAACCCGGCGGTAGCGGCGAGGCCGCGTGAATGTTCATATGAGTAATATTCGGATGCGCCGCCGAGTAGGGCACGACAAAATCAATAGCAATACCATGCGCTGCCAGCGCCTTTGACATCTGATAACACGCCACACCAAGGCCGCCACAATTGTGCGGAGGAAGCTCCCACCCTAGCATCAAAATTCTCATCTTATTCCCAGTATAGACCGCCGCTTATGCTTTTTCAAGCGCATCTGGCATTTTTTTCACGAGATCAAGGCATTATTTTCACAAGCGGCGAATTGATATGCGCCGTCAATTCTACAGCAAGCCATCAAAAAACGACTTTCATCAAGTCGTCACGCCATAAATCGTGGCAGGGGCAGTAGGAATCGAACCTACCTCTGCGGTTTTGGAGACCGCCATTCTAGCCGATGAACTATGCCCCTATCGTCTCGCTGAGCGGGTTAGCGTATCTATTATATCAGAAAAAAATATTCTGCAAACTGACCCGAGCTAACCATTTTGAAAAAATATGATATAAGTTATTGACAAAATAATGCTTGTGTGATAATATTGGGGAAACAACCAGTGAGGAGGATGTTATGAAATTAAGTACAAAGCTTAAGATCGTGGCGCTGTCGCTGGTCGCTGCTTTCGGAGCAGGACTGGTCTACTACGCCAACGCAGAAACAATTGACAATACCCGCGACTGTGACAAGTACGCCGTGGTGTATTGTGGTACCATGTCGGTACAAGAGATGCGCGAACGATATTTCAACAAAGGCGTATCAACAATTTATGGTGCGTTCGGTATTTCCTACGAGATGCTGAGCGGCAACTACGTTAATGGTGCAGTCTACCGTAACGGCGAGGTTCGCCTCGATAACGGCACCGTTGTCGCCACCAACGCACGGACAGCCATCCGTAATATTAGCGGTGGTACACCGATCTCAGGCACCAATGCTAAGGTCGTTCCAGCCAGCCGCATGAGCAGTGCACAGCAAGCTTTCATTCGGCTTGATGAACAGGGTCGCTTTAAGTTCGCCATCATGACACCATGTGGTAACCCAGTTGTCGCCACCAACGTTGTCGTACCACCAAAACCGAAACCACAGCCAGTGGCTACTTGTAAAGCACTTGACCAGCCAGTCATTAATCGCCAGACTAACACGGTCGCCCTGAAGGCTCACGCAACAGTCGAGAATGGCGCAACTGTCAAGTCATACACCTTTAGCATCACCGATGCTTCAGGCAAGGAAGTCTTCTCACGCAGCAACACTACTTCAGCGCTGACCAGCGAGACCAGCGCCACCATCAAAGAAGCGGGCACTTACACCGCTCGCGTCAAGGTCACAACCAGCCTTGGTGATCGCACCAGCAACGACTGTGTCAAGCAGTTCACCATCCAGCCAGAAACGCCAAAGGCTAACCCTGGCATCAAAATTGAGAAAAAGGTTGATGGCGTCAAGCACAAGACTGTCCAAGTTGGCAACGAATTCCCATACCAGGTAACCGTCACCAACACCGGCAACGTTGACCTGAAGAACGCTGTTGTCACTGACAATGCGCCACAAGGCGTCACCTTCCTGAGGGCATCTGAGGGCACCATCCAGAACAATACTTGGAAGACAACGATCCCTGAGCTCAAGAAGGGTGCCTCAAAGACCTTTACTATCACGGCAACCATCAAAGAACAAGTTACCGGTAAAGTCGTCAACACCGCCTGCGTTGACACCCCAGAAATCCCTGGCGACAAAGATAGCTGCGATAACGCAACCGTCGATATACCAGAAAAAGTCGAGGCCTGCAACGTTCAAACTGGCGTTATCGAAAAAGTCGAAAAGGGCAAAGAGAACATGCCGCCATACACCACTGATCTCAGCAAATGTGAAAAGATCAAGGTCTGTGACGTCACTACCAAGACCATCCGCGAAGTCACCAAGAAAGAAGCTGAAGACACTAAGCGGTTCGTCGGTATCGACAGCGAAGAGTGTAATCCAAAGCCAACCACCCCAACCCCACCAACACCAACCGCACTACCACGAACTGGTATGACCGACATGGTACTCGGTGGTCTGGGCCTCGGTGCACTGGTTACCTCAGCTCTAGCATACGTCGCTAGCCGACGCCAACTATAAGAGACTGACCGCTCCGAGAATCTAATTCTGAAGCACGAGGTTTCAGGCGAGAATCCCCCTTGGATAAGGGGGATTTTTTGTGTATACTAACATATATGAAACCTTTGCAACTTTCTTCTCCTCACATCATTGCCATGGTGGGCGTGCCGGGGGCGGGCAAGTCGCAATTCGCGGCTGAGTTTTCTGAGATGTTTCATGCGCCGCATTTGGACTCTGGTATCCTAACGGCATTATCCGATGACGAGGCGGCTGTTAATTATGCGAGCGGCACTCTGCTCAAGGAATTGATGAAGACCCATCAAACCATCGTGTTTGAAGGGGCGACGGAGAAGCGAGCTTGGCGGGTTGAGCTCGCCAAGACAGCCCGCGCTGCTGGTTATAAGATTCTCTTTGTCTGGGTGCAGACTGACCTCGCGACCGCCAAGATGCGCTGGCTCAAGGCCAACGATAATGACGAAGCAACATTTGATGCCAAGATCAAACAATTCTCATCGCCGCACCCCAGCGAGCCATGCGTCGTCATCAGTGGTCGTCACACCTATAACACCCAAGCGCGCACCTTGCTCAAGCGGCTGGCCGACGTGCGCCCGAATACTACAGCCGCTCCGACCCAACCGCAGGCTGCCCAGGTTGATACTCCCAAGCGCCGTCCGCAACGTCCGGTACTCAGCCGCGTTCGCATCAGCTAGGAGCTATACATGCCAACCATTACCGACGCTGAATTTGGCGAAATCACGGTGAGGCGCTCACACTTGGCGCGTCAGGTGTCACTAAAAGTCGCGCCAAACGGGCAGCTGTGGATCAGCCTGCCGACGTACGCACCACTGCTCGCCGCAAAAATGCTTATCAAGTCATCCCGGCCACGTATTCGCGAACTCCTGAGCGAGCATCAGCAAGGTCACTACTACACGCACGACCAATCAATTGGTAAAAGTCATCACCTGATCATTGAGACCCAGCCCACGCTCACCGAACTCATTATCAAGCGCTCCGGCACCCACATCCTTGTCAAGCTGCCGCCTGGCACCGACATCGCTACTCCAGCCATCCAGCAGCGCATTCGTGAAGTCGTCATCACGGCGCTACGCAAAGAAGCCAAAAGCTACCTGCCGCGGCGACTGAAATTCCTGGCCGAGGAACACGGCTTTTCCTATCAAACCGTCAAACTGACGCACGCCTCCAGCCGTTGGGGCAGCTGCTCGTCGCGCGGCACGATTAGCCTGAACATCGCACTGATGAACCTGCCGTTTGAGTTGCTTGATTATGTGCTGATTCACGAGCTAGCTCACACCCGCCAGATGAATCACTCCGACGCCTTTTGGCGAGAGGTTGCGGCCATCGACCCAGCCTACAAAACGCACCGAGCGGCGCTGAAAAACCATACACCGCACGTGTAGCGTGTGCTATACTAAAATCATATGAGACAAGGGATGGGCAGGTGGCGCATGGGGCGCAGTCAGCAATGCGGACGCGATGAGACGAAAGCCGCGCCAGAGCATAGCCAGATGATGACATTGGTAAACAGCTTGACTGATGCAGTGCTGAGTACCGATGCTCGCGGTGTCATTACGATTTATAATGCGGCGATGATCGGCCTACTGGATACTAATGCCACGCTGCACGGTCATCACATTAGCGAGACATTTCAATTGCAGACGCTCAGCGGTACACCGATCGACGTGTTTGAGGAGCTTAGTAAATCACCGTCAATCCGCACCCGTGACGACCTGATCATGCCGCTCAGCGATGGCGATCATTTGCGACTGGAGGCGACCTTTGCGCCGATTTTGGGCGGCAGCTCGAGTACCGACGGCTATGTGTTAATTCTGCGTGACGTCACCAAGATAAAAAGCCTCGAACAGGAGCGTGATGAGTTCATCAGCGTTGTTAGTCACGAACTGCGCACACCGGTGGCCATTGCCGAGGGAGCGCTTGACAATGCTCGACTGCTCGCCGAAAAAGGCTACACCCAAAAGGTGCATGAGGCGCTGGTGGCGGCGCACGATCAAGTAATGTTCCTCGCTAAAATGATCAATGACCTTGGCACCTTATCGCGCGCTGAGCGTGGGGCGGCGGACGAGACGGAGACGATTAATCTGATGGAGCTGGCCAGCACGTTACACAGTGAGTTTGCGCCGCGAGCGGCCGAGAAGGGGCTACGGTTCGACCTTGATGTGAGTGCGCAGATTGGTGTGATCAAGGTTTCGCGGCTGTACTTGACCGAGCTACTGCAAAACTTCATCATCAACGCCATCAAATACACGCCTCGTGGCGGGGTGACGCTGCGGATGCACCGGCGTAACGGCGTCGTACAATTTGCGGTAATTGATACCGGGATAGGCATCGGCAAGACTGACCAAAAAAAGATTTTCCAGCGGTTTTACCGGGCCGAGGATTATCGTACCCGCGAGACCAGCGGCACCGGACTGGGGCTGTATGTTGCGGGTAAATTGGCGCACAAACTCGGCTGCACCATCTCTGTCAAAAGCCGACTCAATCACGGCTCGACGTTTAGCTTTGAGCTGGCCGATCCGCCCACGTCCGCGTGAGACCGCCCTTGCAATCACGGCCCGGACACGCTACAATAGACTTGACAGTCTGCTAAGAAGCAGACTTTTAAATTGGGAGAAACTATGGCTCAAAAAAACGCAGCAGAATCAAAGACGAGGGTTCGCCGCATCACCGCGAAAGATGAGGGGACGAAGCAGCCGTCACCAAGTAAACCAAAAGCAACCGCACCCACCAAAAAAACCACCAGTGAGACCACCAAAAAAACGGTGACAGCGACCGGCTCGTCGCCAAAACAGCCAAAAACTACGGCCAAAAAATCATTGAAAAAATCAGGCGACGTTGGTTATTTCAAGGGCGCGTGGCAGGAGCTCAAGCTGGTACGCTGGCCGACTCGCTCAGCAACCTGGAGCATGACGGCGGCAGTACTGGTATTTACGTTGATCTTTGTGGTGCTGATCTTGCTACTTGACGCCGGCTTTAACTGGGGCTTTAATCAAATTTTGAAATAGGAAAGGAAAATTATGTCATCAAATCGCTACGATTCAACCCGCTCGTGGTACGCCATTCACACCTACTCGGGCTATGAGGAAAAGGTTGCTGAATCCATCCGCCAGCGCATCAACGGCGTCGACATGGCCGACAAAATCTTTGACGTCATGGTGCCGAAAGAAAAGCAAATTCAGATCAAAAATGGCAAACGCAAGGTTGTCGATGCCAAGATCTTTCAGGGCTACGTGCTGGTCGAGATGAAGCTAACTGACGAGACGTGGTATATCGTTCGCAACACACCGGGCGTGACTGGCTTCGTTGGTGCCGACACTACGCCAACACCGGTGTCTGATAAAGAAATTACCAAGATCAAAAAGCGCATGGGCGTCGAAGAGCCAAAGCATCAGATTGATTTCTCGGTCGGTGAAGTGGTCTCCATCATTGACGGGCCGTTCAAGGGCTTTGATGGGTCAATCGCAGAAATTGATGCCATCAAGGGCAAAATTAAAGTTATGGTCAGCATGTTTGGCCGCGATACACCGGTCGAGCTGGACGCATTACAGGTCAAGAAAGTCTAGCCGCCTGATCATCTGGCCGCGTGGCGACACACCGTCAGGCTACCAGACATCTTTGGCTTCAACTACCTCGCTACTTTTGGCGAGGTAGTGTTGCGTAGCAAAGAGGACCAGCGCCACCGTAATTACTCCCAGCAGCACCGCCGCGATCGGCCACTGCCTAGCATCATACATCGCCATGATCAGCACCGGCACCGTTCCGATGCCACACGCCAATATCTTGCCAAATAACAAGGTCGCCAGCGTCACTTGGCTGTGACATAATCGAATGCTGCGCTTCAGTAGATACGAGCCGCAGCGCCCCAGCCAATACGGCAGCATTATCACCACACCCAAAACCGCGACTGTCATCACCGACATCAGCACCAGCTGCACCACCTGAAGGAGAAACGGTACCGCACGAGGCGTCGTATCGCTCAGCGTAGTCGGCGGGGCGGGCACCGGCTGGACTGTCTCTGGCGATACACCGAGCTGCATGAGCAAGCCACTGCGTGCTAGCCACAACAACCCAGCACCGACGATAACCGCATAAGTGAAAATCAACAGGCTATAAGCGAGCGCCCCAAACATATTGATCAGGCGACGAACCGGCTTGATGCTGCGAGCGTTCATGCTTGTATTCTAGCACAGTTTTCGTTATAATACAGTGGTTACGCACAGAAAAATAAGAGGAAACTATGGCAAAGAAAGTTATTGGTAATCTAAAATTACGCATCCCTGCCGGACGGGCAACCGCTGGGCCACCAGTTGGTTCGACCCTGGGTCAGTGGGGGCTGAACATGATGGACTTCATCAATCCATTCAACGACGCCACCAAAGATATGATGGGCAAGGACGTTATCGTCCACATTCAGGTGTTTGAAGATCGCACCTTTACGTGGAAATCGCTTGGTCAGCCAGTCGATGATATGATCCGCGAGAAAGCCGGCATCCAAAAGGGTTCAGGCAAGCCACACGCCGAGAAGGTCGGCACCATCACTCGCGCTCAGCTTCAGGAAATTGCCGAAGCAAAAATGGATCAGCTAAACGCCATCGACATCGAAGGCGCGATGAAAGTCGTTGCTGGTTCCGCTCGCTCAATGGGCGTAGAAGTCGCCACCTAATTTACGTCTTGTTCATCCAAAATTGCTCCCTGCCGTGGGGGCAATTTTATTGTGGTATAATCATTTGGTGATCACCAAAAACTTACTTGATACTGCCGTTATCGAGGCGCTACGAGCCGATAAACTCGTCGTGGCGCCGACTGACACTATTTATGGCCTGCTCGCTCGGGCTGATAGCCCGAGGGCAGTTGATGAGCTGTACCGCGTCCGCCAGCGTGACCGCACCAAATCCTGCATCATCCTGCTTAGTAGCGCCAACGATATCCCTGGCCTCACCACCAAGCAGCGGTATATCTATGACCAGCTGTACTGCGAACGGCCGACCACTATTGCTGCCAGGGTCAGCCCCGACTTTATGCCGCACCTAGTACGTACTGACGCGACCTTGGCATTTCGTGCCGTACCACCAGACACAGCATTGTCTGAGCTGATTCAGCTAGTCGGTCCACTGCTCGCACCAAGCGCCAACCTCGCAGGACAGCCACCAGCTACTACAGTCAACGAAGCAACCGCCTATTTCGGCGACCAGGTAGCCGTCTACGTTGACAGCGGGGAAGTGACAGGGGGGATACCTTCACGAATCATCACATGTACCGACGGCGACGAAGTGATCACCCTGCGGCAATAATTTCCACTACAGCCGACAAGGCGCCCCCGGCGCTTGTATCGTAACCTATGAACTACGACTGCTTGAACGGCCGCACCAGCTCTAGCTCTGGCCGCATCTCGGCGATGCGCATCAGTTCGTTGTACTTGGCGATACGTTCAGAGCGCGACATTGAGCCGGTCTTGATCTGACCCGTACCGAGTCCGACCGCCAGATGAGCAATGGTCACATCCTCGGTCTCACCTGAGCGGTGGCTCATCACCGTATTCCAGCCGGCCTTTTTCGCCATCATCACTGCCTGAATGGTCTCGCTCAGTGTGCCGATTTGATTTGGCTTGATCAAAATCGCGTTGCCAGCCTTTTCAGCGATCGCTCGGTCTAGCCGCATCACATTCGTCACTAACAAATCATCACCAACCAGCTGCGTCGTCGAACCAAGCTCCGTCGTCAGCGTCTGCCAGTCGTGCCAGGCTTCCTCATCCAGCCCATCCTCGATCGATACCACCGGATACTCAGCCCGCAGCTGCTTGTACATCTTGATCATGCCATTCACGTCGAGCGTGCGATGCTCCGTCTCCAGCCGATACTGGCCATTACCCTCGTGGAATTCGCTCGAGGCTACGTCAAGAGCAAAGGCAAAGTCCTGCTCCAGTTTATAGCCAGCCTGCTGAATCGCCCGTGCCAGCAACTTGACCGGCTCCATATTGCCGCCGCGCACATGTGGCGCGTAGCCGCCTTCATCGCCAACAGTCGTCGGGTAGCCCTCGGCCTTGAGCACCTTCGCCAGCGCATGAAACACCTCGGCACTCATCCGCATCGCATCCTCAAACGTCGACGCACCGACTGGGATGATCATGTATTCCTGAATATCAGTAGCACCAAGCGCGTGCTGCCCGCCGTTCATCACATTGATCATCGGCATCGGCAGGCTCATCGTGCCAGCGTTTGCCAGCTGATTGACATAGACGAAAAGCTCAATACCCTTAGACTCAGCCGCCGCTTTGGCAACTGCTAGGCTGACCGCTAGGATCGCGTTTGCTCCAAGCCGCCCCTTGTTCAGTGTACCGTCCAGCTGTCGCATCCGCTCGTCAACCCGATGTTGCGCAAATGGATCCATGCCGCGCAGCGCCCGCGCAATCTCGGTGTTGACATGCTCAACTGCCTTGAGCACACCCTTGCCACCATACGCCAAGTCGCCGTCACGCAGCTCGACCGCCTCGTGCGAACCAGTGCTGGCGCCCGACGGCACTGCCGCCCGCCCGAATGAGCCATCGCTCAACCGAACATCGGCCTCCACCGTCGGATTGCCCCGAGAATCTAAAATTTGTCGTGCGTGAATGTCTGTGATTGTGATATTGTTCATACCTTTAGTATAGCAGAGAAACCGTATGCGCCTAAATAAGGTTAACGTAAGCTACGGCGTAAGATACGGCGAAAGCTAGACAACACGCTACCGAAACCGCTGCGTCGTTGCCCTCTAAGAACGTATGCTTTCTCCATGCTAAAAGAGCCAGGCTGGTTTACGATATCACTATCACAGAATAAAGCAGTGACCGTACTCCGCCTGCCATCCCCTGTAGCCGCAACTGGTCCATCACAGACCTTTGTCATATCATCAGCAGTTTCCTGAGCTGCCTCAGCGATGTATCCTAGTAGCGCTAACTTATTAGCGGCATCTTGACGATCCCTTCCCAATACATTAGCCGCTAGATACTGAGCCTCGGCCGGGAACTGCCCAGCAACCTTGTCCAAACGTTCCTGTGCCTCCATGATCTGCTCCGCCCACGGCTGCAATCTTGACGCGGCATTAAAAAGTTCTTTTCGTAAATCACACAGCACTGGACAGGTCGAGCAGCGCCTCGGTACACGCAACTCCGGCGGAACAACCCCACCCCCTAGACCAGCACCCTTAACAATCCTCTCGAAATCATTTTCATATCCACCACCCGCGCAATTACTTTCAAATCTACTCATGATCATACAATATCATATTTAATCTATTTTTACAATATATCCGTCGTACTTCGCCGCCCAAGCAGCCTATGCTTGCCTCGATAAAACCAGTAGTATATAACTAATCCCATGGAACACGACCGACTAAAAGCGACCCGAATAGATTTACTCTCAGAGCTGCACAGTCCATCATTTTGGCGCAATGTCGCAAGCATCAACCGAGACCTCGCCGCATATAGCAGTGAAAAACCAGGCGATATACCGCCAGGGTATCACCCCGACAAACTAACGCAAGATTTTTCGACATGTTATTTCGACCCACACTACCTCGGCGAAGCAGCCACCGTAACAATCGCTCACGAATTACCAGACTGTGGGCTTGGTGTTGAACAGACGAATGGCGAGCTAGGGCCGTTTACTCATACAACCGTTTCAACTGAAGAGTGCGTTGCCGGTGTCGATATCACCACCGAACAACGCGTCGTCGCACTAGCAATTGGCGACAAAGCCATCCCTCTGTCACCAGAAACCCTACTGCAACTTGATGTCGACAAATTGACCTCAAATGAAAAGCCCCGAGATACGTTCTCTTATATTTTGAGCCAAGTCCGTGAAATTGATGTCCTACCGGCAAAACGACGCTATCAGATCGCTTCGCCCGAAGAGCAGGCCATGCTCATCCAAAATACGCTTGATAATATCAACAACTATCTCGACGTCATCGCTAACGATAATACTGTATCAATCGTAACGCTACACCCCAGCCTAAAATATGATAATGACACTATTAGCGCTCAATATATTTCCGTAGCGATGGAAGACAATTATCCATACTTTGAGATAGTCGACCTTAATGGTGTAGCTCACGCTATCTCACGTGATAGTGTCATTGACATTGAAATAACTGATGAATCGGTCGACACCAGTGAAAGAATCGACGTTATTAATTTCTTAAATGATGAGGCAGCGCGAAATATAATATATAAAATTGAAGATACGGCGGCTTATTCTGATGAAGATGATTTTGGCGAACTAATGAAAGACCTCGAGACTGTCGTCGGTAGCGATTTTTGCGAAAACGGTGTATTTTCTGGACAAGGTATTATATACCGACGACTTCCTTCAGGTGATATCCGTGATGAGGTCACCTCATTTACCCAACTGCAATCCGACGGATTTGATATGTTCAAGGTAAATGGCAGGGAGCGACTGGTTATCGTCTTAGAAAATATTGACGACGAATCACCCGACGATTTACTCTTTATCATTCCTGATGACACACACCTCACCAAATGCATTCGTCAGAATAAACCGAATATCGTAACGTCTAAACCCGACCGTGACTTGATTGAAGATCTGCATAACACCGCAGCCCTTGCAACTGAGCTCATTGAAAGCAACGAATTCATTAACGCCCGTCTCGGGCAACAGCAAAAAATGCTCGAGGACGTTATCGACGAGACGCGATCAGAGCTAAATCATATTTTTGATACGTTATACCGAGGAAATCTGGTATCCTGTATGGCGGAGAAGTATTGGGCAATCGATATCAACATCTACGAGTCAGGCTCATACTCACCAGGGGAAATCGCTGAGCTACCGGCCGCGATATCTGAACCTAGCGAGGAGCCGTTCGAGGTTTGCGGCGACACCATCAGCCTCGTCATACCGGAGATGGCCGAGCGCGAGGAAAAGATAACTTCAATAGCAGATTTCCCGCTCAGCCAGGGACAGCCAATGCTACAAATCAAAGACGCGAGCGGTAGGGGACTCGTTTATCTCATACCGATCGAGAGTGTGTCTGGCATTATGCCTTTCACCTGGAGCGATGAGACAAAAGACTAGCCGCAAACACCTCATTATGCTATAATTAACTCATCATCAAATCAATGCTGGGAGGCAGGTTCGCCCGAGAGGTGGCGAGTCGCCGCTTGTACCACAGAAAGGATTAGTATGGCTAAGAAAGCCGAGCTGCTAGAAAAAGCAGCAGAACTACAACTAACGGTCAGCGAGAATAACACGATCGCTGAGATTGAGGCGGCAATTGCCGAGGCTGAATCAGGCGCGCCTGAGAGCAGTAAGCCGCACGAAACCAAAGACAAAGACGTCATCGCCGAGCGCGAAGCCGTCGTTGCTAAGGCTGGCAAGCGCAGCCAAAAAGCCCTCGACGAGGCTGCCGAGAAAGCCGAAAAAGAAGCCCGCAAAGAAGCCGGCGACACCACGCCGCAATCTGACGACGCCGAAGCACATGTTAAGAAAGGCCCAAAGCCAATCACGCGTCCGCGCCTAGAACGCCGCGGCAAGAAATACCAGGAAGCTGCGAAGAAGATTGAGAAAAATAAACTGTACAGCCTTGATGAGGCGTTGAAACTGGCGACCGAGACCAGCCCGGTCAAGTTCGACGCCAGCGTTGAAATCCACGTTCGCCTGGGCGTCGATCCGCGCCAAGCCGACCAGAACGTCCGCTCGACCGTAGCGCTGCCGCACGGCACCGGCAAGGACGTTCGCGTGGCGGTTTTCGCGCCAGAGTCAGAGCATACGGCCGCTAAGAAAGCCGGCGCTGACATCATCGGCGATGAGGAGTTCCTGAAGCAACTGGATAAAGAAGAATTGAACTTTGACATCTTGGTCGCCACGCCGCAATATATGCCAAAGCTTGGCAAGTACGCCCGGCTACTCGGCCCGCGCGGCTTGATGCCAAATCCAAAGTCCGGCACTGTCGCTACCGATGTCGCCAAAGCCGTGTCTGAAGCCAAGGCCGGCAAGGTCGAGTACCGCGTCGACAAGCAGGCCATCGTCCACTTGGCAATCGGTAAGGTTTCGTTTGGCGCTGATAAGTTGGCAGAGAATACCCGCGCCTTCCTCGCCAGCCTGAACGCCCAAAAGCCATCCAGCCTCAAGGGCATTTACGTCAAATCTATCGCTATCGCCACCACTATGGGGCCTGGCGTAAAGGTTGAAACTTCGCTGTAAGGTCGACCTCCTCTCATAAACGCGCTTCATACTCGAGGCGCGTTTTATATTGCAATAACCGTGTAGTATGATATAATAATCCAATGAGTGAATTATTACCGAATGCCGAAGCTGAAGCTGCCACCGCTAACTGGCGTAATAAAGCTAAGTGTCGCGGAAGTGACCCAGACATGTTCTTTCCAGAATCTAAAGATAAACGATACGCTGAAGAAGCTCTCAAAGTTTGCTATGGCTGCAAGGTTAAGGAGGACTGTCTTAATCACGCGATTGAGAACAATGAAAAATATGGCGTCTGGGGTGGTATGACACCAGCTGAAAGAGATTCGCTACCTAGAACTCGCCACAATAGACGAACCCGTAGCCATCCATATAGAAATCAATAAAAATTAACTCTGAATCGTCTTGCATCCCGTTGTCATTTCTGCTACAATTCTAAGGAACATTACCAAAGACAGCGCGCGACCGAAGGAAACTGAGGTGTAAACATGCCGCCGAGGGAATGAAACGAACAGTTTTATTTGACGTCTTTGGTAGTGCGAGAATCAAAGACGTTTTTGTTTGCTCGGCTAATGCCCAGATAAACGAAAACCAGGTTCTCCATTACCGCACGTTAACAAATCGGTCGAATCACACAAGAACCAATCAAAGAAAGGATTTTTATGGCAATTTCACGCGATAAAAAACAAACTTTGGTTGCTGAACTAACCGAGCTTCTAAAAGACGCCAAGGGTACGGCATTTGCGCGGTACCAGGGCCTGAGCGTGGCTGAATTGCAAGAGCTGCGCAAAGCTGCTCGCGAAGCAAATGTCGTCATCAAGGTGGTTAAAAACCGCTTGGTGCGCGTAGCATTGCAGGACATTGACACCTACAAAGAGACCGGCACTGACTTATTAGCAGGTCAATTGGTCTACGCTATTAGCACCGAAGACGAAGTCATGCCAGCGAAAGTTTTGGATACGTTTGCAAAGACACATCCAGCACTGCAGCTGGCCGGTGGCTTCTCAGGTGAGGGCCTCAGCATCAACGAAGCCGACATCAAAGCATTGGCGGGTCTGCCAAGCAAAGACCAGCTCATCGCCGAAGTGGTGGCACAATTGCTCTCGCCAATCCACGACACTGTGGGCGCACTGGGCGGCAATTTGCACGGTCTATTAGACGGCATTGAAGCCAAAGCTACGGCTTAAGTTTAGCAATCAATCATCTCGGGTTATTTGATCTTCATAAGTCTCCGTACAGCGATTGCAGCCCGAGCGCCCCCTGAAGGCGCGCCCGGCGCGAAAAGAGGAGATGTTGAAGATTGGATAACTCGAGATGATAATAATTAATAAAAGGAGAATACCATGGCTGATATTAAAAAATTGGCTGAAGAACTGACCAAATTGACAGTTCTAGAAGTTAACGAATTGAAAAATCACCTGAAAGAAGAATACGGCATCGAGCCAGCTGCTGCTGCAGTGGCTGTTGCTGGTCCAGCTGCTGGTGGCGAGACTGCCGCAGAAGACGAGAAAACTGAGTTCACCGTCACCCTGAAAGACGCGGGCGCTCAAAAAGTCGCTGTCATCAAGGCAGTCAAGGAAATCACCGGCTTGGGCCTCGGTGAGTCAAAGGCCATCGTCGACGGCGCACCAGCACCAGTCAAGGAAAAGGTGTCAAAGGACGAAGCTGAAGCTGCCAAGAAGACGCTCGAGGACGCCGGCGCTAGCGTTGAGTTAAGCTAATTTTGAGTGAAACGACCGATTGTTTTCGTAGAGAAATGCCGCCCGGAGCTTATACCACGGGCGGTGTTTTATTGGCAAGGGTAAAAATTACCACATTTTTGCCTGACTATCTGTTGTCCTTGTGGAAAGACGAGCCGTTGGCCGATGCGAATCGACTGGCGGGACTTGCACACTCGCATAATTAGTGCTATATTACTGTCACGTACTATCAAAAATAGACAAGGAATGCGAGCCATATGTCTGATTTACCGGAAAAGCAAGTGAAGCGCCTCAGGACGCTCATCCAAGAAGCAGAAACCAACTTAGCAGCGGCCAAGGAACTACTGATCAGCATCGTCGGTGACGATGGGCAAGTCGTCACGCCAAAAACCTCGTCGGACGATGTCGCTGGCAAGGTGATCGAGGGTGTGTTTGACGGCCAAATGATGATGGGGCCTGATGGCAAGAATTATCCAATCCCGGCGAACTACGCCTCAAAGTCCAAGCTCGTCGAGGGTGACATCTTGAAATTAACCATCGCCGAGGACGGCAGCTTTATCTACAAACAAATCGGCCCGGTCTCGCGCAAACAAGTCATCGGCACGCTCGTCCAGCACGACGGCGTTTACTACGTCGAGGCTAACGGCCGTGAATATCGCATCCTGCTCGCCAGCGTCACCTTCTTCCGCATTGAAGTCGGCGACCAAGTCACCATCATCATCCCTGATGACAATCCGGACGCCACCTGGGCAGCTGTCGAAGCGCCGCTATAGACCGTTTTTGACATTTGAGGCCGTCCCGGGTGGTTACCGGGCGGCTTTTGATATAATGGTGCTATGTCTGGGGAGTTTTTGCTAAGCTACGCCAGCTTTGATACCGAAAACCGGCCATTTCTGGAGTGGCAGATTGACGGCAAGACTGAGCGTGATGATGTTTTGGGGCAGGAGTTGTCACTGGCGTTTGATTTTTCGGCCAAATATTGTACGGGCTGGGTGGATTTTGAGAATCATTGCGGCCAAGCGTGCCCAGAGCAGGCAATAGCGGAGACAAAATATGAGAACTGCATCAAATGCCGTGACCGAAGAGGGTTTAATCCAGCATTTTATCATGCTAACTCGCTGTCAGCCCGGCAGGAAAAGATTAACCAAAACCCGCACTTCGTCTATCTGGCATATTTCGCACCAGGGGTTATTAAAGTTGGTATTTCTCAGGAAGAACGCGGCATTCGTCGGTTGCTGGAGCAGGGAGCGCGCTTGGCGTTGAAACTGGAGACGTTTTCTTCGGCGTTAATCGCCCGGCAATATGAAGCGAAAATTGCCAGTCTGAGTGGCATCATGGAAACAGTGGCCGCCAGCAAAAAACTGGGGCTGATCAGGCGGACGCTTGATGCTGTGGCGGCGGAGCAGGCCCTAGCTAACACGCTGATGCGCATTCAGCAAAAACTGGGGCTGGATTTTCCAAACCGGACGCTCATCATGTGCGAAGATTATTTTCACACGGACGGTCGAGACCTCAGTAGTGTGATTGATATGACGGGGCATAAAACCATGGCTGGCGTCGTCATCAGCGTCATCGGCCCGATCCTCATCACCGACTACGACGGACAACTGCTGGCATACAACGTGAAAAAATTCATCGGCCACCAGGCGCAAACAGTTGACGGCGCCATTGACATAGAAATACCCAGAACGCAGCTGGCGCTGTTTTAATGTATGCCCGCGGGCAGGATTATACCTAAATCATAAAAGCCTGAACCGCCAAACAGCTTACTAATCCCGCACTTTGCGCTATAATACATAAGTATGAGTCAGGCACTGTACCGCAAATATCGCAGTCGCAGCTTGGACGAGGTGTTGGGGCAAGATCACGTGACCAACATTTTGCGCCGAGCGCTGGAGCAGGGGAAAATCGCCCATGCGTATTTGCTGACGGGTCCGCGCGGCGTGGGAAAAACCAGCGTAGCACGCATTTTGGCGCATGAGATCAATCAGTTACCGTACGACGAGGAAGCCTCGCACCTGGATATCATTGAGATTGATGCCGCCAGCAACAACGGCGTCGACGACATCCGCGCCCTGCGCGAAAAAGCCCAGGTCGCACCGGTTTCCGCACCGAAAAAAATTTACATCATCGACGAAGTCCACATGCTGTCCAAACCTGCGTTCAACGCACTATTAAAGACGCTGGAAGAGCCGCCAGCACACGTGGTATTCATCCTGGCGACCACTGACGCCGACAAGCTGCCCGCCACCATTCTCAGCCGCGTCCAGCAATTTTTCTTTCGCCCCATTCCAGCGGACATCATGGCGCGTCAGCTGATGGCTATTGCCGAGAAAGAGGGCTTTACCATCGAGGCAGACGCTGCTCGGCTGATCGCTGAGCGCTCGCGCGGCGGGTTTCGCGACGGCATCAGTATGCTTGATCAATTATCAGTATTGGCGGACGCTAACAAACCACTGAGCTCAGCCGACGTAGCCCAGTACCTGGGGCTGAGCGCCACAGAGACACTGGAAAATCTGCTGAAGCTGTATCAGCAGCGCGATGTTTCTGGGGCGTTGAATGTGCTTGGTGAGCTGGAGAAAGCTGGCACTGATCCGGTCGTCCTGTCCCGTCAATTACTGTCGCTACTGCGGGCGCGCTTGCATCAGCAGCCAGCGTTAATTCAGCTCATCAAGCAATTGATCGAAGTTGACCGCCATCCGCATCCAGATTTGAAATTATTGACAATCTTTATGGACAATGGAGAACAGCCGGCTAATACATCGCCCGAGCCATCGCCGTTGATCGCCAGTCCCAAAACTACAGCCAAACCGCCGGTCACCATTTCCAAATCGCCGATAGAGAAGCCAGAGCCGCCAGCAACTACTTCAAAAGCACCAGCCCCAGCAGCCCAGCCACCAGAAAATTCGCTAAAAACCACCCTAAAAAATAAGCAAGCTAATGACTCTGCAGATAAAACAGCATCAGACAGCCCACCAGACTCCACCGCCACAGACATCGACTGGGATAAAATCATCGCCCTCGCCAAGGAGCAGTCATTCGCTATTGCGACATTGTTGCAACAGTGTAGCTGGCGGCGGGATGGCAATACCTTGACCCTGTACGCCGGCAATGCCTTTGCTAAAAAGAAGCTGGATGATGCGAAAAATCGTCCGCTTATTGCGACAATTGTACAACAAGTCGCCGGCACTGAACTGGATATTGCGACAATCGGACAAAAAGCCCCGCCCAAAGACGCCGAGCTTGCGAAAATTGCCGAGCTGATGGGCGGCGGCGAAGAAGTTAACCTGGAGGAATTATCATGAGCGAAAAAACCCAAACCGAGACCATCGCGGGCAAATTACCGCCCCAAAACCTAGACGCCGAAAAAAGTTTGCTCGGCGCAATTCTCATCGACGAGGAAGTTCTGGCGGACGCCTCGGAAATCGTCAAGCCTAACGATTTTTACGATAAAAACCACGGGCTGATTTTCGCCGGTATGATGCGGCTATTTGAAAAGCACAAGCCAGTTGACCTCTTGACCTTGACTGATGAGCTGAAGCGCAAGGACGAGCTGGAGCTCATCGGCGGCTCAGCGTATTTGACGGAACTCACCAACTACGTGCCGACAGCAGCGCACGCAGCAGCGTACGCCGAAATGGTGGCGCAAACAGCGGTGCGGCGGCGCTTAATCAAGGCCAGTAACGGCATCACCGAACTCGGCTACGACGAATCGACAACCACCCAGGAATTGTTAGAAAAAGCCGAGGCCGAATTATTCAGCGTCTCCGACCAGTCATTGAAGCAAGACTTGGTCAGCCTGGAAAGCATCTTGACCGACAGCTTTGACCGTATCGAGGAGCTTCACCGCAACAAGGGCAGCCTGCGCGGTATGCGGACTGGCTACCGCGATTTGGATACCATGACGGCGGGGCTGCAAAAGTCGGATTTGATTATCCTGGCGGCACGGCCAGCCATGGGTAAGACCACACTGGTGACTAACCTAGCGTACAACGTGGCGACGATCGAGAAAAAGCCGGTGCTGTTTTTCAGCCTGGAGATGAGCAAGGAGCAGCTGACCGACCGTATGCTGGCGGACGCGGCCGGCGTTGATAGCTGGAATATTCGTACTGGTAATCTGAGCGGCGATGATTTTGAGAAATTATCCGAGGCCATGGGCGAGATGGCAGAAGCGCCGATTTACATTGACGACACACCGGGCCTCAGCATTTTGGAGATGCGCACCAAGGCTCGCCGGCTGGCGCACGAGGGCGAAATCGGCCTGATCATCGTCGACTACCTGCAGCTGATGCAGGCCACCAACAATCACAACGGCAACCGCGTCCAAGAAGTGTCAGAAATTTCTCGTGGCCTCAAACTGATCGCCCGCGAACTCAACGTACCGCTGATCGCTCTGAGCCAGCTGAGCCGTTCAGTTGAGTCGCGCACGCCACCAATTCCACAGCTAGCCGACCTGCGTGAGTCCGGCTCCATCGAGCAGGACGCCGACATCGTCAGCTTTATTTACCGCCCCGGCTACTACGAACCGGATAACCCAGAGGTACAAAATATCACCGACCTGATAATCGCCAAGCACCGTAACGGTCCGGTCGGCAAGATTCAGCTCTACTTCCATCCGGAGCGCCTGCGTTTTATGAGCCTCGATCGCAAGCATGACTAGAATTGTGCTATAATCAATACCAATGAAAAAGCACAAACTCGCCGACTCGGCTGTCTATCGCTGGCGCTATTGGCTGGGCTACCTGGCGCTGATTGTGCTATTCTGCGCGGCCATTACCGCCGCTAGTTTGTATGCCCCCGGCGGCGTGACCGAGGCAGAGATTGAGGCACTTGATACCACCAATGCCATTTCGCCGAGTCACCTCGGCTCGTTCGCCCAAACCAACTTACCATTTCACCTCTTGCAGCGCGGATTGTTCAGCGTATTTGGCGTCACCATCTATACCATCAAGTTGCCGTCGCTCATCCTGTCGTTCATTGCTGCCGTCGCCGTGTTTTTCCTGTTGCGACGCTGGTTCAAGCCCAATGTCACCATCTTGTCGCTCGTCATTATGACCGTCACCGGCCAGCTGATATTCTTTGCTCAAAGCTTCACGCCGCACATTCTCTACATCACCTATGCCGCGCTCATCCTCCTCTTTGCCAGCCTAATCGTCCAGCGCGCTAAGGGCTCGGCCCTGTGGCGGCTGCTACTGGCGGCGACGGTCGGCCTGAGCCTGTTTACGCCGTATTTTTGGTATATTCATCTGACGCTGCTGTTGGTAGCGCTGATCCACCCACACACGCGCTACGCGCTACTCGCCAAACGCAATCGCTTCAAATGGCTGCCAGCGATCGTCGTTCTCGCGCTCACGAGCGCACCGGCAGTGTTCCTCGCCGCGACGCATCACGATCTACTTAAATCACTGGTCGGTATTCACAGTCTCAGCTGGGCGTTGGTCGATAATTTGCGGTTGCTGCTGTATCATTATTTCTGGGTCAAGCCAACCGTTATCGGTGGTCAGATCGCACCGGTACTTGACTTCTCGGCGCTATTTCTGATCATGCTTGGTCTGTTCAAAACCATCCAGCAGCATCACACCGCGCGTTCATACATGATCGGCGTCTGGCTGCTACTAAGTTTACCGCTGCTGGTGCTGCAGCCATCGATGACCAGCATTATCATCTTGCCGCTATTTATTCTGCTGGCCGTTGGTGTCGAGGCGCTGCTCAATCAATGGTATTCGCTATTTCCGCGCAATCCTTACGCCCGCATTACTGGCTTATTGATGCTGATGGCGCTTATCGGCGTGATGGTGCTCTCGGGCCTCGACCGCTTTACCAATGGGTATCGCCATTTCTTGGGCGCGGTACATGAATTTAGCACCGACTTGCCACTGCTCCAAAAAGCCATCGCCGGCCGGCAAAACGTCGTTCTCGTCGCTAACCCGCACGAGGCGCCGCTCTACGAAACCGTCGCCCGCTATAGCAAGCACAAACTCGCCGTCAATCAACCAACCACGGAGAGCGCTACACTCGTCATCACCCGCGCTGAACAAATGGCACACCCGAATACTGACGGCTGGACACTCGAGCGCATCGTCACCAATAGCCACGCCGAGCGGGCTGACCGCTTTTACCTCTACAAATTGGCGAAAAAATAGCGTATAATGAAAAAGTAAATTCAAGGAGGAATTAATAATTATGGCGTTTGACCAAGTCAAGATGTTGCAGCAACTGCGCAAGGCCCAGAAACAGCTCGGCAAAGAAATCATTGAAGTAGAGGCCGGCGACGGTGCAGTGATCGTCCAGATCACCGGCGAGCTGAAAATTAAGTCGATCAAGATTAATCCAAAGATGGTTGACCTCGATAATATCGAGCAGCTGGAGCACTGGATCCAAATCGCAATTCGCGACGGTCTAGCCAAAGCGCAGGAAGTTGCTGCCGAGACGATGAAACCGCTGATGGGCGGGCTGGGCAACTTGCCGTTCTAATGAAACCGACGATTTTGCCGGCGGCGCTGACGACGCTAATTGATGAGTTTGGCGGGCTGCCTGGTGTCGGGCCGCGAACCGCCGAGCGCTATGCCTATGCCGTACTTCGGCGTGACGCCAGGCGAGCTGAGCAGCTAGCGCGGGCGCTGGATCGGCTGCATACACGCGTCAAAACCTGTCCGGTCACGTTCGCGCTGATCGATCATGATCAAGAGGTGTCGCCGCTATATCAAGACGAGTCGCGCAATCGACGCTTGATTTGCGTGGTCGAAGAGCCACTGGACATCGTGGCGCTGGAGCGGACGGGGCAATATAGCGGCACCTATCACGTGCTGGGCGGCGCGATTTCGCCAATTGACGGCATCGGCCCGGAGCAGCTGCATATCCCCGAGCTCATTGAGCGGATCAAGCATGATAACGCCGAAGAACTGATCATCGCCACCAACGCGTCGGTCGAGGGCGAATCAACCGCGCTCTTTTTGCAGCGCTACCTCCAGGAGGCCGGCCTCGCCATCACCATCTCGCGCCTCGCCCGCGGCATCCCCGTCGGCGTCGACCTTGAATACGCCGACCAAATCACGCTGACGCATGCGCTGGAAGGACGACGAACGCTGTAGCTTGCTAAGGCCATCCTGCTTTTGCTACAATACAACCATGAAACCAGAGGTGGGGAAGGCACGCGCTGAGGATATCGCGGCATTTTTAGCGAAATTTGACGACGTCGAGGAAGCAATTGACGCAATCCGCGGCTTTGCCCAGCCGGCTGTTTCTGCCGGCTTAGTTAATTTACCTCCAACCGCCAAATCCGATCCAGCCACTAAGGCTATGACGCCGCCCGCTGCCGCGCCAGAACGTTCCGGCCGCTGCCACATCGCCGTAACCGACCTCGCCAAATCTTACCGCGTCGGCCGCCAGACCATTCCAGCGCTCGGCGGCGTTAGCCTTGATATTTTCGCTGGCGAATTCGTGGCCATCACTGGTGCTAGCGGCTCGGGCAAAAGCACCCTGTTACAGCTCATCGGCGGACTCGACAAGCCGTCCACCGGTCAAATCCTCATTAACGACCAGCCGCTCAGCCGCTTGTCCGACCGGCAACTGTCGCGGTTCCGATCGCGTGAAATCGGCTTTGTCTTCCAATCATTTTATCTGCAGCCATTCCTAACTCTGTCCGCCAATCTGGAAATACCCGCCATGTTTGCCCGCATCAAGCCCAAGCAGCGCCGCGCCCGCGCCCAGGAGCTCGCCGAATTGGTCGGACTAGCAGACCGGATGCACCATTTGCCGCGCGAACTTTCCGGCGGTCAAATTCAGCGCGCTGCCATCGCCCGCGCCTTATTCAATCGCCCGAATATTTTACTCGCCGACGAACCGACAGGCAATCTGGACAGCGCCAATTCCGACCGCATCATCGATCTATTTCACCAAATTCGCCGCGAACTCGGCACCACGGTCGTTATCGTTACGCATAATCCAGACATCGCCGCAGCAGCCGATCGTAAAATCCGCCTGAAGGACGGGAGAATAGCCGATGCTTAGAATCACCGATTCGCTGCGGCTGGCTGGCACCAAACTCCGAGTGCGGCGTATTCGCTTGTCCATCACCGTGGTCGTGTCCGGGCTGCTTTTCGCGGCGCTGCTGGCGGGACTGACTATGCTAATGGGCGCCCAGCGGAGCGTCGAGGAATTTGATCGAGGCAGCCTGAATAGCCGCTATTTGGTGGCGCAAACTGCCATTCGGCCAAATAATATTGAATTTACCTCAAATCTAACTGCTCGCGCCGAAGCCGAACGTACGCAAATGATCAAGGACAAGCAGGCGCTGGCCGCCCGCCTCGGCCTGCCATACGACCCCAAATCCGAACCGCCAATCATGCAGTCACTTCCTGACAGCCAGCCGTACCCGAACGACCAGAGCGTCATTGTCCAGCGGCTTATTCGCCAGGAGACCGCCAAATTACCGCGCCTCACAGCGGACGCGCAGTGGCAATTTGCCCGCACCCGCGGCGCCGTGCGACAGTTTAGTATTCAGTCAATCGCCGCCAATGGCATGCTGAATTATATGGAGCGGGGACTCGAATCGTTTGACGACAAGCGCCAGCAAAACAACCAGCCGACCCCGCTGGAAGAATTTAAGCAGCAATTCGGCAGTATAACCACCATCGACCAATCGTTGCTGGGCGGATATTTGCTGGCTGGCGCCAGCGCCAAACCCAGCGAGATTCCGCTGATCATCCGCTATCAGGACGCCGAAGCGCTGCTCGGCCTCAAGCCGCTGGATAAAAATGCCAGCAATGACACGCAACTAGCACGGCTCAAAGAATTGCGCCAAAAAGCCGGGCAGCTGACATTCAGCGCCTGTTATCGCAACCCGACTTCGCGAGCGTTACTGCAAACCGCCAAACAGCAAATCCAAGCTGCCGCCAATCAGGCCAAGAAACCATCCGCCGATTATGTTAAGCCAGACCGCGAATACGCCATGCCGTCCGCTGATTCCTGCGCTGCGCCAACCGTCATTAAAGATAATCGTTCAGCCGAAGCCAAGCGCACCGAAGCTAACCAACGCCAATTTGATCAGACTTTTGGCTCAGCCCAGCCCGAACCCGCCCAGGCTAAATTTACTTTCCACGTCGTCGGCCTGATGCCAGACGGCATTAAGGCTACCCAAAGCGATATTGGCAGCTTCTTACAGCAATTTTTAAGCACCCGCCTGGCGTACGCCTGGATCATGCCGCGCGGCCCGATGACCACCGCGGCGCAAACAGCACTTGAATCGACTATTCAAACCGTCAACAATGATCAAGGTAACGCCAACAGGGAAGAGACACTAGCTATCTATGAATTCAGCGACCCCAACAAAGCTCGCAGCTACCTGGCAGCCGCTTCTTGCGGCGAAGGAACTTCTGGCGGTACGGGAGGCACCGATTTATTCGCCCAGCCCGAACCTGCCGCTGAAGCTTCCAAAACCCAAAAGCCTGATAAATCAATCTGCCTGCCGCACTACGTAGTATTCGCGTCGCCCACCGGCAGCAACTCGCTCGTCAATTACGACGCCATGGAACGCCTCAAGCCAATCATCATGTGGACGTTCATCGGCGTGACGATCATCGCCGCCTTTATCTTGCTGATTATCATTTCCCGAACCATCGCCGACAGCCGCAAAGAATCCGCAGTTTTTCGAGCACTTGGAGCAACGCGGCTTGATATTAGCCAAATTTATTTCGTTTACACCATGATCGTGGCGCTGCTTACCGCGTTGTTCAGCATCGCCGCCGGACTAATTGTCGTATATATTGCCAATAATGTGTTCGCTAGTCAAATCACCGCGACGCTGCGCATCGCCATGACGCCGAAAGATTTGACGACAACCTTCCATTTCTGGACGATTGACTGGGCAATTATCGGCGCGGTCGCCCTCAGTATCATCGCTGCCGCCGTGCTGGCGTGCCTGATACCGCTCATCCGCAACACCCGCCGCAACCCGATTAAGGACATGCGCGATGAATAGCCCCGCCACCCCACCGAAACTCCCATCTGCTATAATAAGACTATGTTTGATACCGCCCAGCAACTCATCCAATCCGCCGATAGCATCGTCGTCGTCCAAGCTGAAAACCCTGACGGTGACAGTCTGGGTTCTAGCTTAGCGCTGGAGGAAGTGCTGAGTGATTTGGGCAAGACCGTGACGCTGTATTGCCCGGTCGATATCCCCAAATATCTGCGCTATATCCGCGGCTGGGACCGGGTGGTTGGCGATTTTCCAGCCCATGCTGACCTAGCCATCATCGTGGATACCAGCGCTGACGTGTTGCTCAGCAAGGTCTTAGAGACGCCGGGGGTGCGGCACTTTTTGGAAACGCGCCCAGTTTTGGTCATCGACCACCATACTGCCGAATCGACGCTAAGTTTTGAACACACCATGCTCTCTGACACCGTAGTGGCCACTGGGGAATTGCTCTACCAATTGTTCACCCATGCCGGCTGGGCCATCAACCAGCAAGCGGCGGAGAATCTGCTAATCGCCATCATGTCCGACAGCCTGGGTTTAACCACGCCAAATACCACTGCGTCAACCTTCCGCACGGCTGGCGAATTGACCGAGCTGGGCGCTTCCAATGCCGAAATTGAAGAACGACGGCGCGAATTTATGAAAAAATCGCCGGAAATTCTGGCATACAAAGGCAAGCTGATTGAGCGAATCGAATATTTACTGGATGGACAATTGGCGCTGGTACACGTGCCATTTGAGGAAATTCAAGCCTACAGCGACGCCTACAACCCCGGCGCGCTGATCGGCGATGAACTGCGGCTGGTCGAGGGCGTGGCGCTCAGCTGCGTCATCAAAACCTACCCCGACGGCAAACTGACCGCCCGCCTGCGCGGCAATTTACCAATCGCCGACACCGTGGCTGGCTACTTCGGCGGCGGCGGCCATCCGTACGCGGCCGGTTTCCGCGTGTACGAGGAATATGACGAAGTCGTGCGGGAATTGGTGACGGCGACGGATAGGGCTTTGCGAGAAGTAGAGTAGGACTAAAACTTATACGGTTACTATATAACACGCCGCGATCGTAACGGGGGTGATAGAAATATTACACCACATTATTGACAAAAACCCTTGACGTTTTGTTCTCGTATTGATATATATCAGCCTTTCGTGCAATTTCGCACTGGGTTCACATTTGACTCGTGCCATGTGTCAAATGTGCCGTTTGCGAGAAGGTCCATTCTCGCCCGACTCCAAAAGGAGTTTACTATGGCAACTGGACGTCCCCAAAAGGGATTGAACAGCAACAAGAACCATCACGACAGCCTGAGCCAGAGCGGTAGCCAGCGGTTCGGCTTCGGTGGTTCTCCCAGCACGTTGCCGAAGACCACTATCAGCAGCGTGCTCACCTCCAAGTCGTCGACCCCGAAGGCCGATGCTCCTAGGTCGCTGACCAACCGTAGCGACTCAGGAACCTCGAACGACAAGGCTCCGTTCAAGAGCTTCTGAGTTCGAGAAGACTCCGCCCTGGCAGTACAATCTGTTGGGGCGGAGTACTCACCCTGCTACAATAAACCCATGATCCACAAACTATATTCCGCTTACAACTTGCCAGCCGATCACGATGTTTGCCATTTGTTTGAGCACTTGGTTATTCGGCGGTTCTTACGGATGGTAGAAAAATCCGGCGGCGAACGCGCCTTTGTTGGCGAATTGCATGGCACGACGTCTGAATCAAGCGTCTTTTTTGACGTCGCGTTCTTTACTCGCGAATCAATTACGTTATTTGAAAAAGTCATCGCTGACGTAAAGCCGTTTGATTTATCCATGATTCACGAATCCGTCGCCCACATTGAAGCGGAAATGAGATCAAACGTTGTCATTTGGGATAAAGCAGAACTATACAAACAACTGGCGCGCTGTCAAAAAGCTTTCACTAGACCCAGCTCCGCCAGACCTGACAAAGTTACCAAATCAGCCATAGACCCACCGCTGGAAATTGACTATCAGCCGGAGGATTTTATAGATATTACACTGACGATTGAAGTTTCTGATGCCAGCACTCAGGCAACCGCCGCCTTTTTCTGTATGTATCCGATACTGCTCGACCTGGTGCGCAGCGCGTGCTTTGACAGAGCGCCAGTCTATCCGTCCAGCCATAGCGAATTCACCGCCTACCATGACGGCAATTCGGTCAGCCAAACCTACACCGTTAAAAAATCTTTCGATTGGCAAAGCGCGGGCAAAGCAGCACAAAGCTATTTACGAACATTTGACATTACACCGCATGCCAGCCGCCTGAATGACCTCGCCAAAGCTTTCAAAACTGACCCGTTCTACAACCCCGCACCAATTTATTTTTACCAGAAAACCGCCGCGCCGCTGACAAAGCATGAGCTAGCGAAGGCCATCACCGCTGCAAATTTGCGGACGATTTTGAGAGCGATAACGGTGACCATCTCCGCTACGAAAGATCTGGGCGAGTCATGATTAGCGACCCGGCATAGCGCGGGGAGAGCGGAACAGCCACTCACAGAAAACACCGGCTACTATTTTCTATAAAAAGTTATCTATGATCATAACAGGGGTGAGAGAAGATATTATATCACATTTTTGACAAAATCCATTGACATTTTATTCTATTAGTGATATATATATATCAGCTTCTAGCTCAAGGCTATAGTCTTAAGGGCGGAAGTCGCCCTTTAGCTTTGAGCTTTTTTCTACCGAAAGGACTCGCCATGAACAGCTGGCAGATCATCGCTCTCGTCTCTTTCGTCATTGTTCTTCCTGTCATCGCCGCGGTGGTGATGCAGGCCGGCCCGCTGTGGGTCGGAGCGTTGCTGTACGTCGCCACCATCGTCACCCATGTTACGGCATGGGTGATCGGTGTCGAGGGCAAGTATCGATGGGGCCAAGAGACCCTGGCATTCCTCGTCATGGGGGAAATAGCTATCGCAGCCCTGCTTGCGTGGTCACTGGTCGAAAGAATCGAGTACGGAAGGAGGAAGATCTCTTAAACTAAACCAATGGGCTAAGCGCCCACCGAAAATAGCTCGCCGACTGGGCTCAAACTGGTTGAGATGCATTACTTGCATTTCCTGGGTTGAGATATATCCAGTTCTGGTTTGAGCTCGTTCGGTGGGCTATTTTCATTGGAGATAGTTGTTACTAATTGAGACCTATTCGCCCACTCATTCTGGGCGGTTCGTCTTCATCCGCTCGTCGGCCGCCTCTACCATATCAGCAAACTTCCGACCAGCGCGGCGGGCCAGCCACCACTGGGCCAGGGCGACGGGAACAACCACAGCGATGCCCGGCCAGAGCAGGGCAACATTTGGCATAGTAAAGTCAAAGAACTGCCTGAGCGGCTCAATCCCAAAGCTCACCAAGGTAACAAACAGCACGCCCGCCAGATACAGCGTCCGCGCCAGGTGTGCCCGCTTATCCAGGACCACACCGAGCATCGGCCCGACCAAAAACACCAGATAAATCCCAAAGAACGTCGCCGTCAGAACTGTCATCGTCGCCGCCTCGGCCGCTTGATGTGGATGTAGCGTCACGCCCGACCAGTAGGTGAACGCCACGGTAAGGCCCGTCAGCAGCGCGATCGGCGCCACCGCCTGCAGGGTGTCGCGCCAGAAATGCGCCGGATTGACCCGATGGCGCGGACGTGGTGGAAACAGCGTCCACATGATCGTCGGCATGGTCACCAGGAAAATATTGAGAAAGGTGATGTGCCGCGGCGCGTACGGATAATTCAGCCCGACCAGCATGGTACTTAGTAGCAACACCACGCCGTAAATAATCTTGTGAAAGAACAAGGTAGCGATGACTTCGATCGCTTGCATGATCCGATTACCCAGCTTCATACCGATCGGCAGGGACGTAAACGAATTATTGAGTAAAATTATATCCGCCACCCGCCGCGACGCCGGAGCACCTGCGTACATCGCCACGCCGAGGTCGGATTTTTTCAGCGCCAGCGCATCGTTGACGCCGTCGCCGACCATGCCGGTGAACTTGCCGGACTGCTTGAAATGAGCGATCAGCCGCTCCTTTTGCTCTGGCAGCACGCGGGCAAAAATTGTGTGCTCATCAGCCGCCTTGTTGAAAGCCTTATCGCTGAGACCCGCCAGCGCCGAGCCAAGGATGGCCTTGTCTGGATTAGCGATGCCCGCCTGGCGCGCGATGTGCTGCACGGTGCGCGGATTATCGCCGGAAATCACGCGAATGACCACGCCTTGCTCTTGGAGGAACTTGACCGTATCAATCACGCCGTCGCGCAGGGAATTACGCAAAATCACCACGCCGATCGCCCGTCCAGAGCCGTCCGGCAGATCCTTCAACTTCGTTGTTTCGTCATCAAACTCCGCCAGCATCAGCACCCGTAGGCCGCTGTCTGCCCACTCGTCCAGCTGGCGCTGCAACATGGTGTCAACCGGCGCTAGCTTGGCCACAAACTCCGGCGCCCCCATCATCAATGTCCGCGCCGCGCCGTCGACCTTGGCCCGGACGCCCGCCATCTTGCGTGCCGAGGAAAAGGCCATCACCTCGATGATGTCTGTGCGCTTGGGCGGCGTAATTTCCGCGAGGATCGCTTGCCCGGTGATATTACCACCGCTGGTTTCATGAGCGATGAGGGCAGCCAGCTCGGCAATAGCTGAGCCCATCGATACACCCGTCTCATCAAACGCCACCACTCGCTCCAGCGTCACCTCATCGCTCGTCAGCGTACCAGTCTTGTCCACCGCTAGCAAATTCAGCAGCGCCATCGCTTCAATTGCTGCCAACTTCTGCGGCAATACCTTGGCCTGTGCCAGCCGCAGCGAACCAAACGCCAACAGCAGGGAGCTGGCCAGCAGCAACCCCTCCGGCACCACTGTCACTGCTGACGAGGTGATCGTCTTGAGGATGATCACCATATTATCGCCCGACAAATAATACACGGTAAAAATCAATACCGCCAAGATAATTGCGCCGTATGTCAAGAAGGAAATCGCTCGCCAAATCGCTCGCTGGAGCGGCGTCAGCTCTGGCTTGTAGCGTTTCAGAACTTGGCTGATGGCACCGGCTTTCGTTTGGTCGCCAACTGCCGTGACCCGCGCCGTACCTTCGCCCGCCAGCACCGTGGTTGCCGCCAGCACCGTGTCACCAGCCGCTTTCTCAATCGCCGCCGACTCGCCAGTGAGCATACTTTCATTGAGCTCC
Organism: uncultured Candidatus Saccharibacteria bacterium; assembly: GCA_963548005.1. Classification (GTDB taxonomy): domain Bacteria; phylum Patescibacteriota; class Saccharimonadia; order Saccharimonadales; family Saccharimonadaceae; genus Nanosynbacter. The sequence goes on from CAUUSW010000001.1 coordinate 93,217, forward strand.
AAGCCCTTCGACACTATCACTGTCGCGTCCGCCGGCAGCTCATCGCCAGCCTGTAGAATGATCTCATCGCCCACCACCAGCGAATCATACGGCACTTCCACCGCCTGGCCGTCACGCAGCACCCGCGCTTTAGGCGCACTCATCAGCTCCAGCCGATGCAGCACCCGCTTGGCACGAATTTCCTGAACGATGCCGATCAGCGAGTTAACCACGATCACCACCGAAATAAACCAAGCATCCCGGTACTCGCGCACATAAATCAGCGCCCCAGCCAGCAGGAAAATCGCCAGCACAATTGGCGATAGTAAATTTCTCTTGATAATATCCAGATAATCTCGCATTATATTACCTCGCTCCTTTTGTAATGTAATCGCGCGCCGACACGATAGCCGCCGCGGGCGTCCGGGTCGAATTGGTATATCTCACCGCGTTTGACCTCTGATATGACGACCAGGGCTGGATTATACGGCACCAACGTTCGATAGTATATCAAGTCATCCGGCGAAGTGACATTCATCCCCGGAAAAACCGCCTGAAACTTCTCAGTCGCCACATCGTCAAAGTAGTTCGGCTGGTGCTTTGGCGGCACGAACCGCTCTGGCCGCAAGCCCATTCGCCGCACCAATCGCTTGACATCGCCCAGCGTCATGATGGCCCGCGCTGTGATGTAAGCCAATAATTCGCCCGTCCTATCAAGCACCACCGTCGCCTGCGCCGTGCGGCTGACATCGCTCATCGGCAGCACGACCGACTGGATCTCGACCGTCAGTCCAAACTGATCATCAATCAGCGCCGCGAGTGCCCGTTCATCGTGCATACCTACTATTTTACCATTGTTACCCGTGCCTCCGCCAGCGTGCTACAATTGACTCATGGATTTTGACACGCGCTACGCCACGCTGAACGCCAATCAGCGCCTGGCGGTCGATTATATTCACGGTTCGCTCCTGGTGATCGCCGGGCCAGGCACGGGCAAGACCGAGCTACTGAGCATGCGCACTGCCCAGATTTTGCGCCAGACCGACACGCTACCGGACAGTATTTTGTGCCTGACGTTTACCGAGAGCGGCGCTGCCAACATGCGCCAGCGCCTCCGCCAGATCATCGGCGAGGATGCCTATAAAATCGCTATTCATACCTTTCACAGCTTCGGCACGGAGATTATCAATCAGCACCGCCAGTATTTTTTCCGCGGCGCTGATAGTCAGCCGGCAGATGAACTGACGCAGCACCAAATCGTGACGGGGATTCTCGAGGAGCTTGATTGGCGTAATCCATTGAGCGCTAAAAACAACGGCGAATTCGTCTACACCAGCGAACTAATCCGAGTCATTTCCGAGTTCAAGCAGAGCGGCCTCACGCCGGCAGAGCTAAGGCTAGTGATGGCCGATAATCAGCGCGTCATCACTGGCATTACCCCTGATATCCAGCAGGTGTTTGCGAGCAAAATTTCTAAAAAAACCATTGAATTATTTGCGCCGCTGGCAGAGAAGATTGCCAAGAGGGTCGGCGAAGGAAAATCTGCTAAAACCAGCGGGGGAGGCGCTACAGAGCTTTCTGAAAATGCCGCCAGCTCAGCATCGCATCACGCCGCACCATCCGCCAATTTGCCGTCCTCCATCACCCCGTACGCTCAGGTTCTGGCGCTCAACATCGCTCATACGGCCCAAGAGGCCATCGACGCTAACTCCACCAAACCGCTGACCGCCTGGAAAAACAAGTGGTGCGAAAAGAACGCCGCCGGCGAGTTCGTCCTGAGAGATTTCGCTGCCAGCGAGAAACTATCCGCCGCCATTGACGTCTACGAAGCATACGGCAACGTGCTGGCCGAACGCTCGCTGTTTGATTACGACGACATGATTTTGTCCGTTATTCAAGCCTGCGAGTCCCACCCGGAACTGCGTGCCAACCTTCAGGAGCAATTTCAGTTCATCATGGTCGACGAATTTCAGGACACCAACCTAGCGCAGCTGCGGCTATTGTTCGACCTGACTGGCGATGAGGACAATCCCAACATCATGGCGGTTGGCGACGACGATCAGGCGATTTTCAGTTTTCAGGGCGCGGATGTTGGCAATATCCAGCGCTTCCGCCAGCACTATCACGACCCGAGAATCATCGTGCTGACGGACAATTACCGCTCGGCGGCTGACATCCTGACGGCAGCGCGCGGGGTGATCACCCAAGGGACGGATCGCCTGGAGAACACCATTGACGGCTTGTCAAAGCAATTGACCGCGCACGTGTCTGGTAGCGGCGCGCGGGTTGAAATCCAGGAATTTGCCTCGGTAAGCGAGGAACGGGCAGGGGTGGCCAAACAAATTGCCGAGCTGATCAAACACGGCGCAGACCCAGCGCACATCACCGTTATTGCCCGCCATCACAAGGAGCTGATCGAGCTGCTGCCATATCTGTACCGCCAGAATCTGGCTGTCAATTACGAGCGGCACGACGATATTTTAGAGCAAGATATCATTCAGGCGCTGGACAAGCTGGCGCGGGTCGTCGTGGCGATTCATCAGAATAATCTTGACGTCGCCAACAGCCTACTGCCAGAAGTCATCGCCCATCCGGCGTTCGGCTTTTCGGCGCTGGATATCTGGCGATTAAGCCTCCACGCTTATAAAAATCGAGAGCTGTGGCTGGAGAGTATGCTGGCGAGCAGCACTTTTCAGCCGTTCGGTGAGTGGCTGCTAGAGCGAGCAAAGGACGTGCCGAATCTGCCGCTGGAGGAGCAGCTGGATAAGTTACTAGGGCTAGAGATAGATGCTGGAATTACTCCAATCGACTCCTCTTTACGCGCCGGGCGTCAGAGGACGCTCGGGCTGCAATCGCTGTACGGAGTCGATCAGAGCAATCCCAGCAGCGCTTACTCCGACAAGAGTTCTTTACCACCAACCAATGAGGACGTTCGAGCAGCAATCGCTGTACGGAGCTCTGAGGAAAGCTCCTCACCCACCTCTCTCGCCGCCCACTACTTCTCACCCCAAGCCCTCGCCGAACACCCCGACGCCTACCTAACCACGCTCGAGAGCCTGCGCACGCTGCGCCAAAAATTACGCGATCGTTCTACCGACGAGGCCCCGACGCTGGCGGACTTTTTAGAATTCATCGACCTGCACCGCTCGACCAAAACCCGCCTAACGCACATCCGCCCCCAAGCCAGCGCCCTCGGCGGCGCCATCAACCTGATGACCGCCCATAAATCCAAGGGCCTGGAGTTCCCGCACATTTTCGTCATCGGGGCAATCGACAGCGCCTGGGGCGAGAAAGTCCACTCGCGCTCGCGGCTAATTCGCTATCCCGCCAACCTCCAGCTCCAGCCCGCCGGCGCCAGCTACGACGAGCGGCTACGGCTATTCTTCGTGGCGATGACCCGCGCCAAGACCACCTTGACCATGACCTATTCTCAGACCAACGACGCCGGCAGCGACACCATGATCGCCAGCTTTCTGACCGACCACGCGCCGACGATTATCCCCGCCGCCGACACGCCCGCAGCGCAAATTACCGTGGCGCAAACCGACTGGAGCGCGCGGCTGAGCGCGCCGATGAGTGCAGAGCTCAAGGACGTGCTGGCGCCGACACTCGAAACCTACAAACTTTCCATTACGCATCTCAATAATTTCCTCGACGTCTCGCGCGGCGGCCCGCAGAACTTTTTGTTGAATAATCTGCTGCGCTTTCCGTCCGCCAAAAGCCCCGCCGCCAGCTACGGCACCGCCATTCACGCCAGTCTCCAGCAGCTGCACAACCTGCTACGCGCCGACCACCGCCTACCGCCTACCGAGTGCATCCTCCACTATTTCCGCACGTCGCTCGAGGCCCAGCACCTGCTGCCCGACGATTTCGAGCTGTATCTAGACAAAGGCACAGCAGCGCTGACGGCGTTTCTGAACGCCAAATCGTCCGAGTTTCATGACACCGAGCTCGCAGAACTCGATTTCGCTCACCAAGGCGTCGTCGTTGGCGGCGCCCGCCTGACCGGCAAGCTGGACGTCGCTGATATTGATAAGAATAGCAAAACCATCTTCGTGACCGATTACAAGACCGGCAAGCCGTCGCACTCCTGGAAGGGCACGTCTGACTACGAAAAAATCAAGCTTCACAAATACCGCCAGCAGCTGATGTTTTATCAACTCTTGGTCACGTCATCACGCGATTATGGCAATTTCACCTTCACCGGCGCCCGCCTGCAGTTCGTCGAGCCGGACATCAAAACCGGCGACATCCTCAGCCTGGAGGACACATTTTCTGAGGAAGAATTAGCTGAATTTGCTCGGCTGATCAATGTCGTCTGGCGGAAAATCACCGCCCTGGAACTGCCGGATATTTCTGGGTATTCGGCGGATTATAAGGGGATGGTGCAGTTTGAGAAGGATTTGTTAACAGAGGAATAATAATCCCTCCGCGGGGCATAGCGGGAATAAGGACATGACCTCTGCCCAGATTTACTCCCGCCAGAGCCTTATGCTGTATTGAAATAGATCACTGAGATTGTTGACTTTTTGAATTATATATGATATAAACGTACTTGGCTCTTCACTCGAAGAGTTGTTGTGGTGAGTGCGCTCAGGCGACCATCACTCTGCATCCGCAGAGTAGCGTCTGGTGGAAAGCGATGTCCACTCACTGCAACTCTCCAGGTCCCGTGAGAGGAGGTAAAACTCATGGGACTATTCGGATATGACTATATCCGGACGAGCAAGACATGCAGTGGTAGCGATACCACAAAGTCGATCTGCTCGTCATGCCATCGTACCATCTGGTATGATGGCAATGCCCTGCGGAGGCAGGATGGATATAGGTGTTGCCATTGTGGCGCCACCATCCTGAAGTAGCCGTGCAGGCGGGGCGCTAAAGGCCCCGGGGGTGATCCCCCCGCCGAAGTCCGTTAAGCTTCGGAGAACAAATCACGGGTGTGCTTGGAGGAGGCAAGGTTCTAGAAACCACCGAGCCTCACGGGTTCGACTCCCGCCACATCCACTGAGGGTAATGCGTCGCTCAACAGCGCGCGGCGTATGGCAGACTGACAGCCCCCAGCAGCCTATCGGTCTGTTGTGAAAACAACGTTGTTTTCGCCCCTCAATCTTCCCGGGAGAGCCCCGGGATGAAAGAAACCCCCGAAAGGGGGAGAAGGGAGGTATCTATAAGATAGGTAACCTCCGCCCCGCGACCAGTGACTCCGGGAGAACGAACAATTCACCTGGTCGCGGGGCCTTAAACCCCCGGACTCGCGAGTTTCACTCGTAGTAGTTTTTCTCAGCGGTGAGATTAACTCCGAGCAGAACCGCTTGAGTCCACCACCCCGCGTCAACGATGACGCGGGGATTTCACCTTTTTGGGGGTGATTGTCGGACAAGGGTAGCCACTTGGACGTCCAAAAACCCTCGCCACCATACCATCAGACTCCGAGAAAACATCGTGCTATTTGACAAACATCATGATGTTTTGGTAATATCACGACATGAATGCTGCGCAATTACTCCAAGAAATTCTGGTGCGGACAGGCCTCACCCAAGAACAACTGGCACGTCGCTTAGATGTGCCGGTGCGTACACTCAACGCCTGGGTACACCAACACATGTCGCCGCGCGCCAAAAACCTGGCGAATATTCAGCTATTACATCAAGAGATGATCGGGCAGGACACCATCGACGAGGCGAAGCGCCTCGCTACTGAACGTGCCGCCCAGGCCAGCCGCATGACGATCCGGACACTCCTGGCGAATCAAGAACTACTTGACATCCTGACGCTCCACTTGACCTACCACACGAACACGATCGAGGGTAGCACAATGACCCTAGCAGACGTCGCAGAGGTGCTGAACGATGATAATCGCGTTCTCGCCAACAAGACAGCGCGCGAACAGATAGAGGCCCGTAACCACCGTACTGCGCTCTACTTTCTGCTGGATGCCTTACACAAAGAGGGAGCACATTTTACGTGGAGCGAAGAGCTGATCTTGCAAACGCACGTCCGACTGATGAATACGCTGGTGTCTGACGCCGGACTCTACCGCCGGCACGGTGTGCGCATCATGGGTAGTCGCGTCACAACAGTAAACCATCTGCGCATCACTGAAGCAATGTCCGAGTGTATTGACGAAATGAACAGATTACCCAAAACAGAGCCGATTGAATGGCTAGCCCGTACTCATGCGACATTTGAAAAAATCCATCCGTTTAGCGATGGCAACGGTCGCACCGGGCGACTCTTGCTCTTTGTCCAGGCCCTGCAACTGGGGTTGGTGCCACCCCTCGTTGCCAAAGAGCGCAAGCGAGCGTACTATACGTATCTGGAGCGAGCGCAGGTTCGCGGCGAGCTGGAGGCGCTACGTCTATTTATCGCGGAAAGTATATTGTTTAGCAAAGGACTGACAACATGAATATGACATGTTGGGACAACCTACCGCAGCCATTTTTCATCTTGGCGCCCATGGAAGCCGTCACTGACGTGGTGTTTCGCCATGTCGTGAAAAAGGCGGGCGCGCCCGACGTGTTTTTCACCGAATTCGCCAATGCCACCGGTTGGGTGCACGCTGGTGACAAGGCCATCGCCGGGCGGCTGGTCAAGACCGACGACGAGCATCCGCTAGTCGCCCAAATCTGGGGCGGCGAGCCGGGCGATATGGAGCAATTTGCTGCCCATTGCGCCAAGCTCGGCTTTGACGGTATCGACATCAATATGGGTTGTCCTGCCAAATCCGCCATCAAATCAGGTGGCGCGGCACTGATCCGCCGACCCGACGTCGCGGTTGCCGCCATCGCCGCCGCTAAAACTGCCGGACTGCCAGTCAGTGTGAAAACCAGACTCGGCTACACCCATGTCGATGAATGGCGCGAATGGCTAACGACTATTTTACAGCAAGACATCGTTAATCTGACCATCCACCTCCGCACCAAAAAGGAGATGAGCAAAGTCCCAGCGCACTACGAACTCATCGACGACATCGTCAAGCTACGCGATGAAATCGCTCCGCAAACTCTACTAACCATCAACGGTGACATCCGCGACCGAGCCCATGGTCTAGAGCTAGTCCGTCAACATCCCGGCGTCAACGGCATCATGATCGGGCGGGGAATTTTCAGCGATCCGTTTTGCTTTGCCTGTACCGGCGCTTGGACATCTCAGAAAATAATCCGGGACCCACGTAAAGTTGCCCAGATTTTTTCTGAGATGCCGCTCGCGCCAGATGCACCAGCACCGACGACACGCTCACGCCAAATCTCCGGTGGAGATTTAAGCGAAGAAAAGTACGCTTCAAATCAGAACGATACGCCGTTCACCAATGCTTTAGAACACAAATCTGAACTAATCGCCTTATTACATTACCACCTCGACCTCTTCGACCACTACCAACCAACCCTCGGCCACCCCTTTGAAACCCTGAAACGCTTCTTCAAAATCTACATCCGCGACTTCGACGGCGCCAAGGAGCTGCGCGACCAATTAATGCACACCAAAAACACCGACGAAGTTCGCCAGATACTTGAAAAATATAATACTTATGATATAATAGAAACATGAGTGAAATGAGCAGAGTTCCACTATCATCTATTAATCCCGAGCAAACAACAAAAGGTTTAACACCCCGATTACAGCAGCTACCTACAGATCATCTGTTATTAGTTTCTGACAATAATGAGATCATAGCCTCTTCGGCGACAGCCGCCGCACTTACCTCAAGAGAAGATTATAAAGTAGGACGCGATGATAGCTTGCAGAAAGTACATTTTGCAGATCTATCTGCACTAGGAGAAAATGAAACTCTCAGTACCCAGCCCATAGCCATTAAACCATTTGATGTCGAATGGCTAGCCACTCGCGATTATCGTACAGCCGTACAGCTTAATAAAGATGGACATATAACATTCGAGCCAATCGGCTTTTTGCGAAAAAAAGACGAACAGGGTAAGGATAAAATCTGCACCATAACAAAATTTGAGCAAGGTGTAACAAGCTGCGACAATATCCTATGGGGAGACAGAGAGCACCAAAGACCTGCTGATTCTAGCATATCTCTAGTGCTCAGTGTAGCAGCACAAAGTCTCATGATACTGCACGATCAGGGACTCCAGCATGGTGATTTTCAAGTTAAAAATACAGCCTATGACATAACCCAGCAGCCGCGTATTATTGACCTGACTGATGTCAAGAAGCAAAGCAACCCGTATAAATTTGGCGAGGATCTGTCATTGTATCTAAGTTCATTATCGCGATATGGCAAGCAGGCACCCTATCCAACAGAAGAGCAGGTTGAAGATCTATTCTTGCGGCCATATCATAATCAGATTGACAATATATTTCCTTACAGCAAAAGACAGACGATGCACGAAATTGTCGCCTGTCTAGCCATCAATATTAGTGATGTCATGAACGATCGCTACTAGCGTCGTCGCTTACGCCGATGCAAATCTGCAACCTTTAGCCGTACCATGTGCCGGTCGATGAGCTGTTTGGCTTTTTCGCGTTCGACTTGGTTGCCGGCCTCGTCGCGAGCTTTGATAGCGCGCTCCAGGGCCGCCTGAGTTTCCGCCTCGATGATGTCGTCACCATGATCCGCTTCGTCCACCAGGATCTGCACCGATGAATAATCAATTTTCACCACGCCGCCGGAAATTGCGAAATATTCCAATTGACTATCCAAATCTTCTTTGTGGCGGCGCACAGTGATGACACCGTCCCGCGCAATCGTCACTAGCGGCTCATGACTCGGGAAAACGGATATTTCGCCGTCAATGGTCGGAATTGACAGCGAATAGACCTCTTCGTCAACCTTCGTGCCAACAAGTGTAACTAATGACAATTTCATGGCTATTTAGCTTTCTTCTTAGCCGATTTGGCGGCGGATTTTTTGTCGGCAGCTGGCTTTTTGGCGTTCTTATCCTTGGCTTCATTTTTACTGCCAGCTTGCTTGGATTGCTCGGCGGCGTCACGGGCGACTTGATCGCTCAAGGTTCCTTGTACCATGTAGAACCAGCTTTCTGGCTTGTCGTCGTATTTACCAGCCAGGATGTCAGATGCGTCGCGAATGGTGTCCTCTAACTTGACATACACACCTGGGTTACCGGTAAATTTCTCGGCCACGTGGAATGGCTGTGCCAAGAAACGCTGAATGCGACGCGCCCGAGCAACGATTTGCTTCTGGTCGTCCGACAATTCTTCCATACCGAGGATAGCAATGATGTCCTGCAGTTCCTTGTACTGCTGCAGCACTCGCTGAACTTCGCGCGCCACGCGGTAGTGTTCCTCACCAACGATTTCTGGATCCAACGAATTAGAGCTAGAATCCAGCACATCGACAGCCGGGTAGATACCAATTTCCGTCAAAGCACGGTTCATCACGATGGTTGCGTCCAGGTGGGCGAAGGTCGTGGCTGGCGCTGGGTCGGTCAAGTCGTCGGCTGGCACATACACCGCCTGAACAGAGGTAATCGAACCCTTTTTCGTCGAAGTGATGCGTTCCTGCAGGGCACCCATTTCTTGCTGCAAGTTTGGCTGGTAACCCACAGCGCTTGGCAGACGACCAAGCAGTGCCGACACCTCGGCACCAGCCTGGGTGTAGCGGTAAATATTGTCGATAAACAGCAGCACGTCCTTACCTTCGTCACGAAAGGCTTCAGCCATCGCTAGACCCGACAGCGCCACGCGCAAACGTGCTCCAGGCGGCTCATTCATCTGGCCAAACACCAGCGAGGTCTTGTCCAGCACGCCCGCTTCTTCCATCTCATAATACAGGTCATTTCCTTCGCGGGTACGCTCACCAACGCCGGCAAAGACCGAGTTACCAGAGTGGAACTTGGCAATATTGTTAATTAGCTCGGTGATCAGGACAGTTTTACCAACACCAGCACCAGCAAACAGACCGGCTTTACCACCTTTGGCTAGCGGTGCGATGAGGTCGACAACCTTAATTCCAGTTTCCAAAATCTCCGTCTTGTTCGACTGCTCAGACAGATCTGGAGCAGGGCGGTGAATCGGCGCGGTTTTACCCTTTGGCTGCGGCTTTTCGTCAATCGCTTCACCAACCACGTTGAACATGCGCCCCTGAGTCTCAGCACCCACCGGCACAGAAATCGGCGCACCAGTCGCCACCACGTCTGCACCGCGAGCCAAGCCGTCAGTCGACGACAGAGCAATTGTTCGCACCGTGTGCTCGTCGAGGTGCTGCGCTACTTCCAGCACCAAGGTCTCTTTGCCGTTCTTAACATGCAATGCGTCATAAATTGCCGGCAATTTAACGTCGCGCGGAAACTCCACATCGACCACCACGCCAACGATTTGAATAATTTTTCCTAGTGTTTTACTCATCTGTTCCTCCTTTTACTATCTCGATTATCTCGCCATTCTTAATACCTTTTAGCGATGCCACTTCATCAATAGATAATCTCTGTATATATGCTTGCAAAAATTTATACACCTCGCTATTGCTAATGATGAGGGTAACTCCGGGAAAACGAACTACATCCTCATAAGCAGATGCGATAGTTGTTAATATCTTATCTAGCGGCCTGAGCTCACGCTCTGGTCTCAGGGATTTACCGTGCCACCCATTTCTCAACCAATACATTAGTGCATCAATATCAAAATCCAGCCATTGCTCATCAACACCAATTTGTACATCATCGGATCCAGCCGTTTGAGCTATTTCCTTAGCGGCAGCCCTTGCAACAAGAAGCGGTGAAGTAATGATCCTATCAATTATTAAATTTTTATCCAAAATACCCCGTTTAGTTCGCTGGATAGCTTCAGTGCGCAAGGATACTTTTCCTGAGAGCTGATCTTCATCGTAGCAAGCAAAATACACGCTCATTGTTCCATCGCCTCCACGCCGCCGGAAATTTCCGCTAACTCTTGAGTAATCGCGCCCTGACGGGCCTTGTTCATCGCCAGAGTCAAATCATCTACTAGATCAGACGCGTTGTCAGTCGCATTCTTCATGGCCATCATCCGCATGGAGTGCTCGCTCGCGCGGGCATCCAGTAGCGCCTGGAACAGCCGCGCGCCCGTCAGACGATAGACCACCGCATCCAACACTTCTGGGATGCTTGGCTCGTACTTGGCGTCAGAAATTGTGTTCGATACCTCGCTCGGATCAATCAAGGCTTTAGTACCTGCCGGCAGCAAGCGCGACAGCTCCGCCGTCTGCACCATGCTATTGACAAACTGCGTATACACCAGCGTCACCGCGTCAACCTCGCCATTCTCAAACATGCTAATGGCAGTGTTCAAAATCGTATGAAAGGTCAGTCCCGACGGCTGATCTGGCAAATCTTCGTACGTACCGATAATCTTTGTGTCCTTCAGGCGCGAGGAAAACTGCGACGCCCGACGCCCAATTGTCAAGGTTAGATTCTCAATACCGCGCTCATCGTCGCGCTTCAGCAGCTCCAGATACTTCTTCAAGACATTGGTGTTATACGCACCGGCTAAGCCTTTGTCGCCGGCAATGACGATGATCAAACGCTTGGTAATTTTGCGACGCTTAAACAGTGGGTGATTATCGGTCGCACCTTGGCTGGCCAGATAGCTCAGCAGCTCCTCGGCCGCCATGGTGTAGGGAGCCGAAGCTTTGTCCGCCTCTTGGGCGCGGCGCATCTTGCTAGCGGCCACCAACTGCATCGCCTTGGTGATTTGCTTGGTCGAGTCCACCGAGCGAATGCGATTTTTCAGCGCACGAGTACTCGGCATGGATTACTCCTCAAAGCCTTTCGCCGCTACTTGGGTTGCCTCGTCAATGACCTGGAGTTGCTCGTCAGTTGGCTTGGCGCCCTTGTTTAGCTCGCGCATAGCGTCCTTGGCATTGTTCCAGAGGTACGTTAGCAGGCCGGCCTGCGCTTCCTTGATCTTAGCAACCGGCACATCATCAAACGCGCCGCTGGTTACCGCGTGGATACTGACAAATTGCTCCCAAACGCTCATCGGCTGGTACTGCGGCTGCTTCAATAGCTCAGTCAGGCGCTGACCACGGTCAATTTGCGCTTTGGTCGCATCATCCAAGTCCGAGCCAAACTGGGCAAACGACGCCAACTCACGGAACTGTGAAAGACCGAGCTTCAAGTTACCGCCGACTGACTTGACCGCCTTGGTCTGAGCAGCGCCACCGACGCGGGAAACTGATAGACCAGCAGAGATGGCTGGGCGAATACCTTGGTAGAACAAGTCAGTCTCCAGGAAAATCTGACCGTCGGTGATGGAAATCACGTTGGTCGGGATGTACGCCGAGATGTCACCAGCCTGCGTCTCGATGATTGGCAGAGCAGTCAACGAGCCGGCACCCAATTCGTCCGACAATTTAGCTGAACGCTCGAGCAGGCGAGAGTGCAGGTAGAAGACATCACCAGGGTACGCCTCGCGTCCCGGTGGACGACGGAGCAAGAGCGACATCTGGCGGTAAGCCACGGCGTGCTTGGTCAAATCGTCATAAATCATCAGCGCGTGGCCGCCATTGTCGCGGAAATATTCACCCATGGCCGTACCAGCATATGGCGCGAGGTATAGCAGGGAAGCCGCGTCTGACGGGCTGGTCGCCACCACGATGGTTTGCTCCATCACGCCTTCTTCTTTCAGGCGGTCAACCAACCGTGCAATCTTTGATAATTTCTGTCCAATCGCTACGTAGACGTTCACCACGCCGGTCTTTTGCCGTGCCTGGTTGATCATGGTGTCGATAGCGATGGCAGTCTTTCCCGTCTGGCGGTCACCGATGATCAACTCGCGCTGCCCGCGACCGATTGGGAACATGGCGTCGATTGACATGATACCGGTCATCAGCGGCTCATGCACCGACTTGCGGCCCATCACGCCGATGGCTGGGCGCTCAATCAGCCCGCGCTGCTTGGTGGTGATAGCTGGTCCACCATCGAGCGGCCGACCTAACGGGTCAACCACGCGGCCGAGTAGCTCCTCACCAACTGGCACGTCCAGCACTGCGCCCTTGCGGCGAACGCTGGCGCCGGCCTTGACTTTTTCTTCGCCACCGAGGATCACCGCACCGATTTCGTCTTCCATCAAGTTCAAGGCAAAGGCTTCCACCACGCCACCATCAGTCTCAATTTCTAGCACTTCGCTGTAGCCAGCCTTACTGAGGCCGTGCACCCACGCCACGCCGTCACCGACGCGGATGACCACACCAGCGTCCTCTAGTCCTTCCGTCGCCTCCAGCTGCGCGATTTTTTCCCGCAGGCTTTTGGCTAGTTCTGTCACATCAATCTTGCTCATTTTTCCTCCTAGATTTTCTTCGCCCGCAAGTCGTTTAATTTCTTGGCAATCGTCGCGTCCATCACTTGAGTCGGCGTGGTAATCTTCACCCCGCCGATCAACTCGGAACGGATGATTTCGCGCAGGCGCACCTGAGCGATGCGGTCGCTTGGGACTTCCGTATCAGGAAGTCCAACATGCTGAGCGGCGTGGTCGCTGACATCTGCTTTGGGTACGCGGGCTTCGCTCCGGGCGTCCGTTCTGGACGCTCGGGCTGCAGAGCGACCCTCCACGGATGTCAGCGACTCCATGCCCGAGTTAGATGATAGTAGCCGCTTTATCTCATCCTTTGTCGCTGCGTCCAGTGGTGTCGCACTCTCCACCGTCGCCACAATCGTCCCCTGCGCCGTGAGTTCTGCCTCAATATCCTGCACCAACAGATCAATCTCTCGCTCGCGCCGCTCGGCTATGATCAGCACCGCTAGTTCATCGATCACTGCTGCGTCGCCCGCCAGCAGCCGCTCAGCCGTGTGCTGTGCCAACTTTCGCCGAAGCGTCCGCGCCATGACTAGGCAACCTCCTTGACCGCAGTTGCGATCAGCTTGGCATCGGCTTTAGCATCAACCTTTTCGTTCAAAACCTTGCCAGTCGCCTCAGCCACCAATTCCAGCGTTTCATTGTGCAATGCTTTCTTGGCCTGTTCAACTTCCTTGGCAATTTCCGCCTGCGCCGCGCTGACGATGGTCTCGGACTTGGCGGTTGCCTTGGCCGCAGCTTGCTCGACGACTGAGGCCGCCTCCTCGCGCGCTGCCGCCACGATATCACTGGCCTCCGCCCGAGCTTTTCGTATCAACTCGTTGGTCATTTTTTCAGCCTTATCAGCGTTATCACGCGCCGACTGCGCCGCCTTTTCGGCTGTGCGCATGTCTTTTTCGCGCTTGTCGAGCATCGCTGCCAGTGGCGGATACACCCACTTGCGTAGAATCACCAGCAAGATCAGAAACGCTACCGTTTGTAAAATCAGCAGCTTCCAGTCAATGCCCAGTGAACTGAACAGGTCAGCCTTTTCGGCCGCGTGCGCTTCGGCACTCGCAAATTGTGTCAAAATTCTCTCCACAATTTACCCCTCAAATTACATAACTTTGCCGACGATAGCCGCCACGAAACCGATAATCGCCAGGGCGTCGATGAACGAAATACCGAGGATCATCATGGTGCGTAGATCGTTAATTTTCTCTGGATTGCGGCCAGCCGCGTTCATCGCTGCCGCGCCGACGATACCAGCGCCGATTGCTGCCAGCGCAGCCGGAATGGCGTAGGTGAGTGCAAATGCTAATTCTTTCATATAATTTCTCCTTTATTTAATACTTTACTTTTCTAATCATTCGCCGCCGCGAGTTTCGTCGTATCAGCAGGTGAATGAGCATGATCAGTCGGCTCGTGCGTGTCGTGGTGAGCCAGCCCCAGCGAAATAAATACCGTTGACAGCATAAAGAAAATGTACGCCTGAATACCGCCGATGAACAGTTCGAACAGATAAAATGGCTGGAGCGCCGCCGGGGAAATAAACTGCGTCAAAAAGGCGATCATAATCAGCAGCACTTCGCCGGCCAACACGTTGCCAAACAAACGGAAGCTCAGCCCAAGCAGGCGCGAGAACTCCGCCACCAGCTCCAGAATGCCGACAAACGCCATAATCGGATCGCGCAGTGGATTAACAAAGTAGCGGCCCATATTACCCCTAAAACCAAGGTATTTGAAGGCATAAATTTGGGCAGCGACAATTGTCACAATAGCCAGCCCAAACGTCATATTCAGATCAGCCACACCGCCACGAAATAGCGGCGTACCATGACTACCCACAGTAATCGGCCCTACGATCGGTAGCAGCCCCAACCAATACTGCGCCACCACGAAAAAGAATATAGTGATGCACAGCGGCGCCACTCGACGCGCCCATGTCTGGTCTGGGATGACTTGGCGAACCGTGTTATACAGCCCATCAAATGTCCAATGTACCAGCCGTGTCGCAAAATTATGCTTTTTCTTGCCCAGCACTGCCGCCCGCGTCCGAAACATCAACCACACCAAAACGATCAGCCCCAGCGCGCCAAGCATGTGCGAATTAGTAATCGACACGCCCATGATATTCGCTACCTCATCGGCCTTGACTGAAATATGTGGACCGGCACTGGCAAATAGTTGCATCATATATTTTTACGCTCCTTTTTTCGTTTCACGCGCCCCAGCTGCTTATTCACCAGTAGATACGCGCCCACAAAGCCAAGCATCACGCCAGCAAACATCAGCCACGGCTTCAAGCCAAACACGCTATCCAGCCACACACCCAGCAGCGTACAGCCGATACTCGGCACAAACATCCGCCACGTTGTGTCGCCGATCGTCCCGAGAATAACCCGAGCCGCCGCCACTTCCGTCGCTGTCGTTACGCCATTCTCAACATCTGGTCTCTCAGCCATTACTCTGTAACTATAGCAACATGCTATACTCTTGACAAGATGCCACGGCGAAATTATCCTAAAAATCAACCAAAATCAGCCCGGATATTTACCAAGCCAATGCTAACAACTACTGATCGCGATACTTGCCGTCGCAAGCGCCGCTTCGCCACCGAGCAAATCGCCAGGCGAGCTGCCGATACGCAGGAGCTGGTGTCACCAAAGCTAGAATTAGACGTGTACTATTGCCGAGGGTGTGACGGCTGGCACTTAACGAGTCGGGCGTCCCGAGACTAGATGGCATTGCCGAGGCACCGATGCTTATGCTACAATAGAGAAAAGCCATAAGGAGGGAAGTTATGAGCGAAGATAACACGGCCAATCACCAAGACGCCAAAGTCACTGTCTATAGCACCAGCTGGTGCGCATTCTGCCACACCGAAATGGAGTGGTTGAAAAAACTCGGCATTGATTTTGTCGCCAAGGACATCGAGGCTGATCCAAGTGCCAAAGAAGAATTGCTCAGCAAGAACGGCGGCAATTTCCAGGGCGTGCCAGTGACTGATGTTTGCGGCGAGGTTATCCTGGGATTCGACCGGCCGAAGCTTCAGGATGCGCTCCGAAAAAACGGTTTGATCGCCGAATAATTTTTGAGACTTAAGATGCCGCGGGGTTTTATTCTCGCGGTATTTTAATTGGCTTATTCAATCACTCAAGCTGCGCCGATTTGCACGACTTCGCCACCAATTGCTTGGCGGAAATAATTGTCGTGGCTGACGTAGAGGATGGCGCCAGAATATTTCGCCAGCGCCGTCTCTAACTCCTCAATGCTCGGTAGGTCAAGGTGGTTGGTTGGCTCGTCCAAAATCAGCAGCTGCGGGTCATTCGCCAGCATGGTAATGATCTGAAAGCGCGCCTTCTGTCCGCCCGACAGGCGCTCAAGCGGCGTCATCCGATCTGCTTCGGTGAACAGATAATCAGCCATTAGTTGGCGAATTTTGGTCTCAGAAATCGGCAGGTCGCGGCTAAGGTATAATTTCTCAATCGCCGCCTCCAACGGATCCACCAAATACCGCTCATCAATCTCTTGCTCATACACGCCCACTCGGACCTGCGGATCGAGGAAGAGATTACCAGAGTAGAGGATAGGGGCAGCAGGTACGACACCTCCTCCGCCAGAGACTGTGAAACGTTCGCGAGTAGCGGACGTTTCAGCCGAACGCTCGCGAGAAATCTCCAGTGGAGATTTGAGCGAAGAGTGTGCTCTGGCAGAGGATGGTGGAGTAGCTGCCGCGGTTCGTATTCCAGCCGTCTCCTCCAAAGCACACTCCAGTGCAGGAGGTGTCGCAGTCAGCGCGTTGGGTGCGAGCGGTATCTCAGAAAAAATCTGGGCTGGCTTTAGCGGGTCCCGGATTGTTTTATGAGATGCCCGAGCAGCCACATCACTGCTTGCCAACAACATCCGAATCAGCGTCGTCTTACCAGCACCATTGCGCCCGCGCAGCTCCACCGCTTCACCCTCACGCAGATCAATATTCACCCCCTCAAACAATATCCGCTCGCCAACGCCAACCGCCGTATCCTCAACTCGCACCAGCACATGCTGACTACGACTAGCCGCGTTCTTCATCGACAGCCGAATATTGCGCGCCTTGAACTTGCCGTAGCGCTCAGCCGACTTATAATCAAGCTGTCCAGCCGACTGCTTGTCGATCCAAAACGTCGGCCTGTCCATCTCTGATAGTTCCGCCAATTCCGCCCGCGCCTCATTTTCCAGCCGCTTAAACTTTTGGATAGTGCCGGGGTTTCGCGACTTTTCCTTTAGCCGCTGATAATCCAGCACCTTTTGCCAAAGGTTAGTCATCCGCTTCTCAACCTGCTCAAAATTATTCATACCCGCCGCCGTCGCCTGAGCATTCTGCTTGAGGTAAGCGTCATAATTACCGCGGTAGCTGACCGCTCGGCCGTCTTTAAGCTCGATGATCCGATCCACCCGACCCAGCACATCGCGGTCGTGCGTGATGATCAGCATGGCCTGGCGCGGCTGCGAGCTCATCCAGTCGATGAATTGCTGCTTGGCCACATAATCCATGTGGTTGGTCGGCTCGTCAATCAGCGCCAAATGCGCCCCCGAGTGCATAATCTTCACGATCTCCACCAGCCGCTTCTGGCCGCCCGACAGGGAACCAAGCGGCCGCTCGCCGCACCCGCTCAGCTGGAAATTATCGAGCTCTCGGGCAATCTTCTCCTCTATCTGGTAAAACCCTTTTTGGTCAAATCGCTCCAGCGCCTGCGTATATTCCTCAATCTTACGCATATTATCGCCCATGGTCTCGGGATACTCATCAATAATTTTCTTTAAACTTGAATATTCCGGCAGCCCCGCCAAAATGTAGCTCAATACCGTCTGGTCACCCAAACCATGATGCTCCTGCGCCGTACTGGCCACGGTGATACCGCGCCGAAAAATCACCTCGCCGGCGTAGTCAGTGTCCGTGCCCGCCAAGATACCAAACAGCGTCGACTTGCCGACGCCATTGCGGCCAACCACGCCGACCTTCTCACCATCATCCACGCTAAACTTGACGTCGCGCATCAACGTCTTGTCGCCAAAACTCTTCTCGGTGATATGAATATCGGCTATCATGCTTGGAATATTGTAGCATACCACGATATGAATCATTGACTTTTCTGTAATTACATCGTATTATTTAACACATGCCAAGAACAGAAGCAGACCACGGCAAGGCCAGAATTATACCATTCAAGACCATTGCCGGAGATCGCGCTATACCACCAGTATCAGACATGGAAGTACCACCAAGTCACAATGAAGCTAATGTAGCTGCCACCGAAGGCGTAATCATATCACTGACAGAAGCCTACATCCAACGATCAGAAAGTAGCAACCTCCTTAGTTACCAGCGCCTCAACGAAAAGTTCCGCGCCGCCACCAACCAGCTCGAAAACCTCGACGAGACTGTCGATATTTGTGATATTCTTGAGAATATTGCGAATATAGCACACTTACTCGAGAAACACCCAGAGTTTAAGCCAGACCTTTCTGTATTACGACTCGTTAATACAATCGAGAGGTCTGCTAACCAATCAGTTATTATGAATCACATCGACAATTACCCCTCATTAGTACGGCTACTTGGCTGGGCTATCAGAGGCAAATGCCACCATCCAGCAGTCGGAGAACTCGGCCATAATGTCCTGGCTCTCGTATGCCAGTGTCAGCATAATGCCAAATGGGATTTCACAACCGGTGAAGTGCACGGGCTTGAATAGGACAAAATAGTAGCTAGGTATTGCATTTATACTTAAACAATGTTATAGTATAAATCTATGAGTACAGAGACGACACCACAAGCACCACGAGAAGAGCGAACAGATAAAAAATACTACACAGCCAGTGGCGAGGACATTACTCGCATTGTTGCGCCAGCTGAAAAATTTATTGAGAAATTGTATTCGTCCGGATCAGAGAACGGTAGTGACATACCGGCCTTAACGCAGCAAACCCAAGAAGCCATGTTACACATAATAGGTGAAGTACTATATGAAAATAATATGCGCCCATATAATTTTCCGTGGGATAATCCAGAAAAAAATACCGACACGGCCAATGCTTCGACGGTAGATCAGAAAGAGGGCCAGGGAACTACAAAAGCCGATGATTCACAAAGCGTAAAACCCACCGAGAGCAGCCCAGAGCTTGCTGAGGCCCACCATGAGCATCTTGCGAAGTACAAGGCCTACCGAGAGGCGGTCGAAAATATACCAGAGGAAGAACTACAAGCAGTTAAAGAGCTTCAGGAAGTACTTGGTACAATTCTCAGTGATGGACTCGCGCCAAACGCAGCGAAATACCATGTCTTAGCCAGACTAGAAGACAAAGTGAAGACAATGGATATATTGGATGCATCAGATAAGCTCAATTGGATTAGCCAGAAAATTTTAGCCTCCGAAAAGGAAATTCCACGTCCCGTTGACGCAGAGACTGTCATTGAAATTACCCAAAAAATCCTCAACAGCAAACTAGCTGAGCTGCGGGGTAATACAAAAGAGAGGCGTCGTTTAGAGGAAGAGGCGTCAGTAGACATGGCAGGGATTCAAACTCTCTTTGACTTAGACAAGTCAAGGCTGCTTGATCAACTATACAAAGAAATCCTGACCCGTATTGATATCATATATAGCGATGATGAATTAGAGATGTCACAAAAGCAAGTAGCCCTAGAGGAGCTTGCAGCCGTCATAGACGAAATGCGAGAGGATATGATGAATGCAGATGAAGAAGAAATTACTACGCTAGTGAGGCTTGATTAGACAGGTATCCCGCTTCGGTACGTTCCAGATAAAGAGTACAACCCGGACAAACCAATCATCTTCTAGCTAAGGCTCCAGCCTACATGCTACAATAATTCACGTGACCAAGCCCACCAAGACCAAAAAACCATCCACTCAAGCCGTCGTGAACCGCCGAGCGCGATTTGACTATGAGTTGGGCGATGAGGTTGTGGCTGGGCTGGTGCTGACAGGCATGGAAGTGCGCGCTGCCAGGGAGGGGCACGTGCAGCTGAAGGGGGCGTTTGTTAGCATGCGAAATGGTGAATTGTGGCTGAACAATGCTAGTTTTTCGCTACGGCTGAACGTTCGCGGTCAAGCCAACGCCCGCAGCATTGACACCTCGGCGCGGAAATTATTAGTCAGCAAACGCCAATTAGCGCGCTTTTCTGAGGCCAAACAGCAAGGCATGACCATCGTGCCAACCAAATTACTAACCAACGGCAAATTTATCAAGGTCGTCATCGCTCTGGCCAAAGGTAAAAAAACCTACGACAAGCGCGAAACCATCAAGCGGCGCGATCAAGATCGCGAGACGCGGCGGCAGCTTTCTGGGCGATAACCCGGCGATATAATTTCTCTAATTTGCGGACTTGGCGGCGCTCGGTGAACGTGACCGCTAATTTTTTACTCTCGGCGCCAAACCTCGCTCGACGGGCCGGTGAACGGAGCAGCGTAATGATGGCATCCGCCATGCTCTTGGGCCGATTTTTTACGAAGATACCGTTCACGCCGTCACGCACTACCTCGGATACTTGCGTGTCAATGATGATAATTGGTTTACGAGCATGCGCCGCTTCGTGTAGTACCCAGCCTTGCGTATCCTTGAGTGACGGGAAGCAAAACACATCCAGCGCCTGATACGCTACGCCCAATTCCTCCCGCGGCAAAGCGCCGGTAAAGATGATCCGATCAGCGTACTTAGTCTCGGCCGCCATCGCCTCAAGCTTTTTGCGGTATTCAAAGTCGCCAACGAACAGCAATTTGGATTTAGGGCGAGCCTTGGCGACGTACTTGTCAAAAGCCTTGATCAGAATTGGTAAGTTTTTCTCTTCACCCAGCCGCCCAATGAAACCAAATACTTCATCAGACGCCCGTAGGCCCCACTGCGCCCGAAAGGCCTTGAGCTGGGCCGCCGACGGCCGCGGCAGAGCATTGACACCATTTGGCAGTAATGTCAAATCGTACAGATGATCATCGTCCTGCCAGCCGCTGAGCTGAGCCACGCTTTTGCGACTGAGAGCGATGACGGCGTCGGCTTTACTGTAGAGAATAGTGATGACGCACTCGATGATGGCCCGGTTCCATTTGGTGATACCACGCGGCCGATATAGCTTGACCAGTTCAAATAAATCACGACCCCTCAGTTTAATCGACAGAGGTAGCACCACGCCAGCCAGCGTCAAGATCCCCGGCAGCACCGCCGGATAGTGCTCGGCAAATTCGTACATATCGGTGCAGTGCTGGATGACGAGGGGGATCTGCTGCTTGTACGCTACGCTAACACCCACCAGCCCGATTTGCGACGGCGTAAAGATGTGCACGATGTCCAGATCCAGCTCCTTGATGCGGCGCTGCACCGCCGGCGGGAAGAACACCGACGTGTCGTAGTCATCAAAAAACGCACCCTTGATCGACGGGAAGCGGATGATATGTGAATCCGGATCTTCGTTGAGCAACTCGGCCTGCTTGGCCGGATTCATCGACTTGGCAGGGCAGAACACGTAGACGTCATGACCCAGCGCCTCGAGCTCGCGCTTGAGCGATTCGACCACAAAAACGATGCCGTTAATCGACGGCCGATAGGTATCGGTGAATAAACCTACACGCATACAATTCTGTCATTATATCACGAAATGGTATAATAGGATAAGTTATGAGGAGACAGCAGCGACTGCGGATCGCATTGGTGACTGACGATTTTTATCCGGCATCCGGCGGCATCGGACGGTCGATCCAGACGCAAATTAGCGAATTGGTTAGCTTGGGGCACGAGGTGACCTTGCTCGCGCCGCGACATTTCTTGGAGCGGCCAGTTGGCTGTAAAACCGTCGTTGTACCTTCATTTTACGTCCCGGGCACGCCCTCGCACATGTGCGTCCTCAAATGCGGCCGGCGTAGCGCCTGGCGTATCTGCCACCAGCACCGCTTTGATATCATCCATAGCCAGACAGAGCGGGGCGGCCTGATGTTGGCGGCGCGTATCGCCAAAGAGCAGGGCATCCCTCACATTCACACCTTTCACGCCAATCTCGCCGGCACTCACACGTCGCAGCCATTCGGTGCGTTTTGGGGGTCGATGGCGTATCTATTTTTGATCAATCCAATGATTTCGATGATCGCTGATAAGCGGCTTGACCAGCCAGTATTCTTTGCACCGAAAAGCCCCGACGCACCGGGGATCTTGGCCCGATTTGACTGGCACACCATGGCGACCGTTGCCTCACGCGTCGATGCATTCACTGCGCCGGCTGATTTTATGACCCAGCGGATCAGCGACTGTGCATCGTGGCTGGACGAGCGCTCACACATCGTACCGACTGGTGTCAATCCTAATCTCAGCCACGCCATCGCCCATGCTAAGCGCCGCCGCACCGACCGCACCATCCGCTTTTTGAGCGTCTGCCGCCTGGCGCCCGAAAAGCGCGTTGACGCCATCATCCGCGCCTTTGTTCAAGCCGACCTACCGAACGCCGAGTTGCACATCATCGGTGACGGCAAACAGCTCAAGCTCCGACTGCTCGCCGAAAAGCACCAGGGCATTATCTTTCACGGGCATGTCTCGTGCGTCAAGCAGATGGCCGAGGCATTCGTCAATGCCGACGTCTTTGTCCTGGCGTCGCACGGCTTTGACACCCAAGCTATGACCATCGGCGAGGCAGTAACTGCGGGACTGCCGATCATCTACTGCGACCCGCGATTGACCATCGGCACGACGAAGGATAACAGCATCCTAGCCCGCGACCCGTCAGTTGAGCAGCTGGCGGCCGCGATGCGTCAGATGGCCGACGATACACGGCGCCGTCAGATGGCTCGCGCTTCATCACGCCTAGCGTCTGAGCTCAGCCCAGAACACATGACAAGCCAATATCTAACAATTTACCGCGACTTGATAGCGCGTACGGTATAATAGGCGTATGCGATTATTTTCCTGGAACGTCAATGGCATCCGCGCCGTCATCAACAAGGGCGAGTTTGCCAGCTTCCTGCAAACCTACGATCCGGATATCTTATGCCTGCAAGAGACCAAGGCCGCCCGCGACCAGGTAGAAATTGATCTGCCAGAGTACCACGAGCATTTCTATTCAGCCGCCAAAAAAGGCTATTCCGGCACGGCGATTTTGTCGAAAATCCGGCCGCTACACTGGCGCGACGGGCTGCTGCCACATATCATTGAGCGGTTCAATCTGACCGGCGATCAGTATGGCAACCCAGCGGACGAAGGGCGTATCATCACTGCCGAGTTCGACGATTTTTGGGTGGTGACCTGCTACACGCCAAATTCGAAAGGGGATTTGAGCCGGCTGAGTCTGCGTCATGAACAATGGGATCCGGCAGTGCTGGCCTATCTGGAGGAATTGGAGCTAGTCAAGCCAGTATTATACTGCGGCGATATGAATGTGGCGCATCAAGAAATTGACCTGGCAAATCCAAAGCCTAATGTCGGCAAGCATGGCTTTACCGATGAGGAGCGCGAGGGCTTTCAGAATTACCTGGACGCTGGATTTACTGATACCTTCCGGGCAGCTTTCCCTGAAAAGACTGACGCCTATACCTGGTGGACACACTGGGCCAACGCCCGGGCGCGCAATGTCGGCTGGCGGATCGACTATTGGCTGGCGTCGCGCGAAATCGCTGAGCGCGTCACCGACCCTGAGATCCACGCCGAACAAATGGGCAGCGACCACTGCCCGGTGAGCATTGAGGTTGAGGTATGAAGATCACCAAACGCTCGCAGAAACGCACACAGCTCCCCGGCCTTGGTGCCGTGCTGATCATCGCCAGTAGCGCTGTAGTGACTTATTTCACCCTCCGTCACTTCAACCCACCGCATACCACCACCCAGCAGCCAATTAGCAAGGAGCAGCCCGCGCCAACACCCAAAGCAAAAACTCCCGACAGCCAGAAACCTCCAGTGCCAGCTGCGCCGGGCCTTGCTCTGCCAAACGCTACGCCGATCCCCGCCCGCATTGTCAACAGCGCCGATGACGCTGATCTCTGGAAAATTGCTAACAAATCTCGAGCCTTCGCCGATCCTCGTTATCAGCCCAGCGACCTCCGCCTCGTCAGCGTGCCGACACTACCCGGCCGCAGCCAGGATGAGCGCTCACTCCGTGCCGTCCTCATGCCTGATCTCGAGAAATTAGTCGCCGCTGCCCGCGCCGCTGGCGTTACTCTCCGCGTTGGCTCAGGCTACCGCAGCTACGCCACCCAAGCCTCGCTCTTCGCCAGCTACGTCCGCCGGCACGGTGAGGCCGCAGCCAGCCGCTTTAGCTCACGCCCCGGCCACAGCGAACACCAATCAGGCCTAGCCGTCGACTTTGCTGGCGCCGACCAAACCTGTTGGGTAGATGATTGTTTCGAACGAACCGCCGCTGGCAAATGGCTAGCCGCCCACGCCCACGAATACGGTTTTATTCTGCGCTATCCGAAGGGTAAGGAAAAAATTACTGGCTATCAGTACGAGCCATGGCATTTTCGCTACGTTGGGCGGGAACTAGCGGGCGCTCTGCATCAGTCGGGCTTGACGATGGAGGAGGCTTGGTCGTATATTGAAGAGGCAATGACCAAACTCAAACAGCGAGGAACACAATAAATGAAGCACGGGGTGGGACGCGCAGTCGTGGCCATGGTTTTGGCGGCCTGGACGACACTGACACTACTGATGATCAATGGCGGCACGCAGCTCGTCAACCAAACGTCGGCGTCAGTCGCTAATTCGCCGCTGTATAATTTTCAGCCAGTCACCATCCGTCTTGACCGGACCAATCGCGACTTGACCTTTCCGTCGTGGAAGTATTTACAAACCGGGAAAATATGGTCCTATGTCTCGGGCAAGCAGGGCATCGACCCAGCCTTTGAGCCGCCGCTGACTGATATTACTGATGGTACGCCGAGCTGGATAGAGGATAAGCGCGTGCAGCCGATGGTTAAAGAGCCACTGGAGCAACTGCGCCAGGCCGCGGCCAAGGCTAAGCTACCGGTCCTCGTTTCTAGCGCCTATCGCTCCGGCACCGCCCAAGCCAAAGTCCGCACTGAGACCACCGCCAAAAACGGCGCCGCCCACACCGATGAATACGTCGCCAAGCCCGGCCACAGCGAGCATCAGCTGGGCCTGGCGGTTGACTTGACCAGCTTTTCTGAGAAATGCAAGGCCCGCTTTAGCGACTGCGCGCTTGATCCAAAAACCGCCGGCTGGCTAGCCGCCCACGCCCACGAATACGGTTTTATTCTGCGCTATCCGAAGGGTAAGGAAAAAATCACCGGTATCGCCAGCGAAGCTTGGCACTTCCGCTACGTCGGCAAAGACCTGGCCGCGCTCATCCACGAATCAGGCCTGACCTTTGACGAAGTGTACCAAAACATGGTCAAATTACGCGACAATGCATCAGTTGCCAAGTCGTCTACCTCATGATATAGTAAGCTCATGGTAGAGCTCACCCCCCCCACGATCACTAAACTAGCTATCGAAGCGTCGCCTGGCACACGATGCCAAGAAGCGACCATTACCTTTCCTGTTAGGGATAACGAAGTGCTACTCGGCATGAAAAAGCGTGGGCATGGCGTCAACTATCTCAATGGGTTTGGCGGTAAACTTCAGCCAGGAGAGACTCCACTCGACGCCACCGTCCGTGAGCTCAAAGAAGAATCCGGTCTCGAGGCAGACCCCAGTGCCATTGAGCCGACGGGCATCTTGACTGTTATGGGAAGCGGCAAGCCGATGGTCATTTACTTGTCGCGCTGCCTCAGTTGGCAGGGAACGCCCGAGGAGACGGAGGAGATGCGGCCAGCATGGTTTACTGTCGGCCATAAGCTCACAAACGGAACACTCGTCAACCACTTGCCCCTGGAAACAATGTGGCCAAATGACAGGCTTTGGATCATCGCGGCTATCCTTGGACGCAAAGCTTGCTATGACCTCACCATAACCGACAGCCTGGCAACACTTCAGACTGCACGGCCTCACGCTGATGATCCATGGCAGCCTCATCAGCCTCGGCTACCAGAGAGCATACATCAAACCCTATCAATGCAGCGCGCCAGCTAAGTTGCCAAGAAGCTAAAAATACGAGATAATCAAGCGATGAAGCAGCAGAAATTCGCAGTTTTTGATATCGACGGTACGCTCATTCGTGGCGGACTGTACCGGCAGTTGGTGCTCGGGCTGATTGATGCCGGCGCCATCCCCGAAGTCCACGCCTCGATCATTCAGCAAAAATTGCTCAGCTGGAAACGGCGAGAGTCAAAAGACGCCTATGATGAGTACGAACTGAGTTTGGTCAACGCTATTGCCAGCTCGCTCGCTAACATCCCGACCGCAGTGTTTGACGAAGTGGCAAGTAGCATCGTCACGAAAGAGCTCGACCACGTTTACACGTACACGCGACATCGCCTGCGCGAGCTAAAGCAAGCGGGCTACTTTCTGATCGCTATCTCTGGCTCGCAGCAAGAATTAGTCGAGCCATTTGCTAAAAAATACGGCTTTGATGCCTGGGCGGCTCAGGTTTATGAACGGCAGGGCGATGCCTTTACTGGCACAATTACCGCCAAAACGTACACCAATAAAGATAAAATCCTCCAAAGAATCATCAATAAGCACGGGCTAACGCTCGCTGGCAGTTATGCCTTTGGCGACAGCGAGGGCGACCGGCACCTCCTGGCGATGGTTGAACATCCCGTCGTCTTTAACCCGACGGAAAAGCTGCTCGAAATTGCCAAAACCAACGGCTGGCCGATTGTCCTGGAGCGTAAAAGCGTGGTGTTTGAACTCGAGAAAGGCGAACATGGATACCTTTTGGCGCAAGCAGGAAAAATCTAAGCCACTGTTTCCCGACATTGAATGGAATCGGCCAGAGCGCCGCGACCAAGCCGGGCGGCTAGGGATCGTTGGCGGTAACAAGCTCGGCTTTGCGGCGGTGGCGACCAGCTACCAGGCAGCACGTGACGCCGGGGCAGGCGAAGTACGAGTCTTGCTACCTGACACACTGCGCCGCACCGTGCCAGCGGCGATGACCGACGTTCTATTTGCACCAACCAATCCGTCCGGCGGCCTCAGTGGCGTGGCGGCAGGCGAATTGGCCGCACTTGGCGAGTGGGCTAAGGTCATACTGCTGATCGGCGACGCCGGCAAAAATAGCGAAACGGCTGCGCTGTACGAGCAATTTGTACGCCAGTACCACCAGCCGGTCGTGCTGAGCCGCGACGCCATCGACCTGGTGCAAAACAGCTTTCCCGCCATCCTTGATAATCCCCACGTCGTCTTTGTCGCCTCATTCGCCCAAGTGCAAAAGCTCTTTCGCAGTGTCTACTATCCAAAAATCCTGACATTCAGCATGCAGCTGGCGCAACTAGTCGAGGCGCTGCACAAATTCACCATCACCTATCCGGTCACACTGGCAGTTTTTCACGCCGATCAACTGGTCATCGCACGGGGCGGGGAAGTCATCACCCAAGCCTGGGCCGAGCCGATGCAGCTGTGGCGCGGACAAACCGCCGCGCGCGCCGCCAGCTACCTCTTGTGGTCGCCGGAGGCACCGTTGGCGGCAGTCGCCACGTCAATTGCCAACTAAAAACTCCCGCCAAGAGCAGCGGGGGGATAAAACTTTGAGAACCCAGGGCGCTTTCTGGTACCGCGGGCCGGACTTGAACCGGCACGAGCGATTGCTCACCAGATTTTGAGTCTAGCGCGTCTACCAATTCCGCCACCGCGGCACGAGAGAACGCCCCAAGTCATCCGAGGGTAATTATACCACGGCCGCTACCACATCAGCAAGAGCCCGAATGCTTTATCTTTCCGGCGTTTTCCCGTATAATAAGAGGTGATGAATCCACATGACGATCAGTTTGGCAGGCGAGTGGGAGCGCCAATCTCGAGTCAACCTCGTCCGCTTACGCCACCACCACGTGATTATTCCGGCTCGCAAGCTGCTGCCGCCAACGTTATTCGTGATCAAATTAATGCTATTTACGGCGGTCGCGGCACCGAATCAACGCCACACACCACACCGGTGGTTCAGCCGCGCCCTATAGAGCAGCCACATCCAGAACCGACCGAGCGCACCACTGTCACGCCGCCACCGCGCACACCAAGCCCGCACGCCCTGAACACCGCGCCACCGGCAGCTCAACCGACCCAGCCGTCCGCAGCGCCATCTCCCGATCATCCCGCTCACATCACCGAGTCACCTCAGCCCCAGCCAGCGAACAAGTCAACGGACAAGCCCACCGCCACGCCACCAACCACACAGCCGCAGCCGGCCGCCCCGGCCAAAACTCCCTCTCATCAGCCGCAAATCACCGCCGATCAGTGGAAGCAGTACCACAGCTCCTGGCAAAAATACTACCAGATGTACTACGAGCGCTATTATGCCTCGCACCTCGACCAAAAGCAACAGGAATTTAACCGGCTGGTCCAGTCTGCTCGCGACGCTAACACCGCCGCTGCGCCGGCCATGACCGATATGTTGTCCGCCCAAAGCCCCATCAAGCGCCTCCGTGCCCAGATCCAGCAGACCGTCCGCGACAAGGCCAAAAAAGTCACCAAGTCACGCCACTTCATCCCGGCACTGGCGGGCGTACTGGTGCTGCTGGCGTTCGTCTTTTTGCAGTACAACCGCGTTCTGTTCGGCATCGCCGCTGCCTACACCACCCCGGGCAATGTCGACCCACAAAACATCATCGTCAATCCAGCCAGCAACGCCGCTGTCGGCCCCGACCCACGGCTGATCATCCCCAAGCTCAACGTTGATGTGCCGGTCATTTATGGCGTTAACGCGGCCGACCATAACGCTCAAATGAAAGCAATGGAGAAGGGCGCTGCTCACTTCGCGATCGCTGGCGCTAACGCCGTACCCGGCCAAGTTGGTAATGCCGTCTTCTCGGCGCACTCTTCTAACGATGCCTTCGCTGCCGGCGACTATAAGTTTGTCTTTGCCCAAAACGAAAAGCTCGTCAAAGACGACATCATCTACATGCACTACCAGGGCAAGCGCTACACCTACGCCGTCACCAAGAAAGAAGTCGTCCTGCCGAACGAGGTCAGCCGTGTTCAAATTCAGACCGACAAGCCAATGCTCACCCTGATTAGCTGCGTACCGCTCGGCACCGCTGAAAAACGCCTCTTGGTCTTTGCCGAGCAAATCAGCCCCGACCCATCTGGCGCTACCAAATCAACCGAGCCAGTCACCACGCAGTCCGCCGCTATCCCCGGCAAGCCGTCGCCAACACTGCTCGAGCGATTATTCGGCGCCAAAGAGTAAATACCAAAGCGTAAAGAGCAATGGATCGCAATTACAATAGATTCAAGTTAGCGCTTGATCGTCATTCGCAGCCGCGACATCGTCACCGTGCCGTTATCAGCTCGGCGGAAAGCATACAGCCAGTCACCATCGTGCGACAGTGATGCATCAAACCCTTCGCTAGCCTCGAGCATCGTCGACTGATTGGCACCGTCGAATTCGCGCATCACCACCTTGCCGCCCTCAACACTCCACACGTGATAATCATCCAGCCAGTCAAGCACCGTTCCCGTCGGCAGCGCCGTATCGTGCGACATCGACTGCCGTTCAATATCATAACTCATAAAGCCAGCCCCCGTTCGCATCAAGACAAACCGTCCGGTACCGCTCAGATCAAGTTCAGTTAGTTGCTCGCCAACGGTGATCGACTTGACGCGGCTCAGTAGCTTTGATGCCGACGAACTCGACCCATCCAATGCCGCACCCATGTGTAGCGTCACTGCTGAACCAACACCAACCACTAGCACATCTTTATTATCATAGCGCGAGAACTTGATCATCAACGGCGTCGAAGCCTCCGCCTCAGTCTGTCGCCGCACGACCACTGGCTCAGTCCAGTCCTTACGCCAAATACCCGCCAGCTGCAGCTTGCTCGTGCCATTCGTCCCGACGTAGGTGATATAATCCGTACCATACACCGAGAACGATTGCACATGACTGATCAGCGGCGCAGAAATCGTCGCCGCGCTCAGGTCGGCTCGCCGCAGTTCACCACTCGATTGTAGTACATAGAGTTCATTGCCGCTCTCACCAAGGAAGCGCACGTCTTTTAGTTCCAGCCCGATCACTTTCGCGATATCAACCACTGTTTTGTTCTCGCGGTCGACCTTCAGCCACTGAACTTTTTCGCCTTGGCCTTCGACCACGTAGGTGTGTTTGAGAATGGCGTAGCGATTGCCCGAATCCCACTCGACAATCTTGAGCGCATGCGCCGTCGACTGACCGCCATAGCCTGCCACCACCGACGTATCCAGCGTCACCTCATTAAACTTTGGCTTATCCGAATCGCGCAAATCGCCCCAAACGATCCTCGGTGCATCGGTCGCTTGCATCACGCCCAACATGAACCGCCAATTTGGCGAAAATCGCACTGAGGCCAGCGACGAAAATTCCTTGACCGAGCTCACCACCCGCTCGCTCGGCACCAGCCGCGCGTACGATAACCAGGTCAGCGTCCCAGCCTTAACCTCGACAACCTTGCGCCACTCGTCATAGCCATCCAGCCGCATGGAAAATTGATGCTGCCCCTCAGGAAGCATGCCCTTGATGTGCGTCTTGCCGAGCTCCATACCATCGACGGACACCCGTGCGCCTTGCGGCCGCGAATCATACTGCACCAGCGCCCGCTGCTCAACCGTCTGCGTCTTGAGATCCAGCTGATAACCAAGCGTATGAAAAATCAAAATAAACGCCAGCGTACACACTGCCAGTACCATAATTGTGTAGATCAGCGTCCTGCGAGCAAGTTCTAGGCCGCGCTTTTGCTTCCGATACATCATGAGAGATTATACCACATTTCGCCCCTTGCAAAAAGCATGTCCTCTTTGTACAATAAAATATAAGCATTAGGAATACGAGGGGTTCATGAACAAACAAATCATCCATAAAACCGTCCACAAAACTGCCGGCCAAAAATCAACGACGCTCAGTCGCCGTCACGTCGCTGCGCCATCGCACGCCAAGCGTCGCCTGGCCAGCCGCCCCGACATTACGCGCGACACCTCCGTCCCGATAAGTGTTCATGTCAATAAATTTGCGCCGTCCGCACCGGTTGTCCAGCCACAACCAGCTAAGCGCGACCGTCCAGCCGAACCACACCCGACCGTTGTGCGTGCCCAAGCTCGCATTGCCCAGCAACCTCGGACCGTCCGGACTACGACTCGCCACGTCCCGGCCACACCGCCTCATCACTCGACGCGTATTATCAAGCCAAACCACCTGCCGGCCAAACAACACACTGCCGCCCTCGCACCCAAGCCAGCCGCCGTTCTCAAAAACGAGGCCATCACCGAAGCCCTGCAGCGCGCCACTACTCCAGAAAAAGCGCCACGCCGCAGCAAAAAACCAAAGAACCGCATCGGTCGCTGGCTGCAAATCGCCTCCGTCGGCTTGGCTATCATGCTAATCGGTGGTTATTTCACGTATCTTGGCATGCCTAACATCTCCACCCGCATCGCCGCCATCCAATCTGGTGTCAACGCCAAATACCCCGGCTATCGACCAACTGGCTATGCCCTCAGCGGCCCAATTACCTTCAAGAGCGGGGAAGTCAGCATGAAATTCGCCTACGCTGACGGCGGCCAATCCTACACCATCACTCAGCAAAAAAGCTCACTCAATTCCGCCGCCCTCAAGGAAACCCTGACGGCTGACGGCGGCGACGTCCAGACCACCACTGCGGATAGCCTGACTATTTATAGCACCGACCGAACCGCTAGCTGGGTCAATGGCGGCGTCCTCTATCAGATCACTCTCGGCGGGGCGTTGTCAAGCGAGCAAGTCACCAAAATCGCCACTAGTTTATAATCACCCCCGTAGCGCCACGGGGGCACTCACGTTTACCAGCGCTGCGGCCTCGTGCTATAATCACCCCATGACTACACGCACTCGTTTCGCACCCTCGCCAACAGGGTTTTTGCATGTTGGCGGCATTCGCACGGCATTATTTGCTTTTCTTGTCGCCCGACAGGCGGGCGGGCAATTTGTCCTACGCCTCGAGGACACTGACAAGGTCCGCGAAGTCGCTGGTAGCCGCGAGCATCTCATCGCCAGCCTCAAGGCACTGCACCTCGACTACGACGAAGGCCCGGACATCGGTGGGCCACATGGGCCGTACGTCCAAAGCCAGCGGCTCGAGCATTACCGCCAGTGGGCACAAACATTAATCAATGCCGGCCGCGCCTACGCTGATCCGTACACGCCCGAAGAGATCCAAGCGTTTCGCGACGCCGCCCAGGCCGAGAAGCGTGCCTTTCGCTACCGCGACCATCGCCCTGACAATCCGCCGGAGTGGGACGGCACCATGCCGCTGCGCTTCAAGGCTGAGCCCAAAAGCTACACCTACCACGACGAGGTCATGGGCGACATTACCACCAGCCCCGAGGTGGTTGACGACTTCATCCTCATCAAGTCTGACGGCTACCCGACCTACAATTTTGCCCACATCATCGACGACGCCGAGATGAATATCACCCACGTCATTCGCGGCCAAGAGTTCATCTCGAGCATGCCAAATTATCTGGCACTCTACGAAGCGCTGGGCTTGCCGCGGCCCGTGTTCGCGCATCTGCCACACATCATGAACGAGCAGGGTAACAAGAAATTAGGCAAGCGCGACGACGCCAAAGACGTGCTGGATTATATCCGTGATGGCTATCTGCCAGAGGCGCTGGATAGCTTTATCGCCACCATGGGCTGGAACGACGGCACCGAGCAAGAGACCTTCACCATGGATGAGCTGACCACTAAGTTCAGCCTCAGCCGCGTGCAGCGCTCGGGCGCTCGCTTTGACGAAAAGCGGCTGCTGTGGACGAATGGGCAGTTTATCCGCTCGCTAACGCTGGATGATTTGGCCGAGCGGGTTAATGATTTTTGGCCGGACAGCGCAGTTGGGGCAGACGAGGAGTATCGCCGACGCGTTCTAGCTCTGGCCCAAGACCGATTAAAGACCCTGCGTGATCTTGGCGGATTTGGCTACTTTTTCGCGGAGCCTGAGATTAACATGGAGCTCATCGACAGCAATAAACAGCTCAAGAAATTATCTGAGCATGAG
Source organism: uncultured Candidatus Saccharibacteria bacterium (assembly GCA_963548005.1). GTDB lineage: Bacteria > Patescibacteriota > Saccharimonadia > Saccharimonadales > Saccharimonadaceae > Nanosynbacter. Next base: position 126,519 of record CAUUSW010000001.1, read on the forward strand.
CGGCATGAATTACTAGAAACTGCTCAGCGCGAGCTCGCCACGCTCACCGATTGGACACCAGACACAATTCAAACTCGGCTAAACGAACTGCTGGAAATCACCGGCCAAAAGCCCGGCATTCTCTTTAGTCTCATCCGCATCGCCATCACCTGGGCGCCGTTTAGCCCGCAGCTCAATGACACGCTAGCACTGATTGGCCGCGAGCGCACGTTGGCGCGGCTTGAGCGGGGAATTACCGCGTTCTCGGCGGGCGTGAGTCTATCATAATTGCTACGCCATAGACACCAACTGGCCAGCACACTGCTCCGTTTACCACCGCATGTCGCTTATGCTATACTAAACCCATGCACATCAAGAATCCTCGCCCAGCCACCGCGGCCCAAAAACCGACGGTAACATCAGCTAAACTTGAGCCGGCATCACCAAACGCCCCGGCCAAAAAACGCTCGTTTGCCCAGTGGTGCAAGAAGCACTTGTGGGCGATTGTCCTGATTACCGCTTCGCTGGTTATCGCTGGTATTTTCATCGTCGCTATCAATTCTGTCCAGCACGATGGCGGTCTGCCGTTTTTCGCCGCTAAGAAAAAGCCAACCAAATTCTACTCACCGCTCACCGGCCTTGAAGTCGCTGATGAAGCGGCCACCAAGCAGCCCGTCACCGCCGTCATGATCGAGAACAGCCCCGATGCCCGGCCACAGTCCGGCTTATCAAGAGCTGGCATCGTCTACGAGGCGGTTGCCGAGGGCGGCATCACGCGCTTCCTCGCTGTTTATCAGGGCGCCAAGCCCGGCCTCATCGGCCCAGTTCGTAGCCTCCGCCTCTATTACCTCAGCTGGGGGGCACAATACCAAGCCTCCATCGCCCACGTCGGCGGCAGCCCGAACGCCCTCGACACCGTTCGCAGCGGCAGTTACCGTGACATTGACCAGTTCTTTAACGGCGGCAGTTACTGGCGGGTTAGCGACCGCCGCGCCCCGCACAATGTCTACACGTCTGGCGAGAAACTTGATGCTCTGAATGCCAGTAAAGGCTTCAAAGAATCATCATTTACCGGCTTCAAGCGCGGTGATGGCAAACCGGCCGAAACACCGAACGCCACTACCATCCAGCTCAATTTTAGCGGCGCCACCTACAACACCGCCTATGCTTATGACAAGGCAACCAACACCTATAAACGCTCGCTAGCTGGCGCGCCGCACACCGACCGAGAAGGCGGCCAGATCGCCCCACATGTCGTCATCGCCCTCGAAGCGCCCGTCGAGCGACGCGTTGGGCCGGACGGCTACGAGGACACCGTCACCATTGGCTCGGGCAAGGCCACCGTCTTCCAGAACGGCACCGCCACCACCACCACCTGGAAGAAAGACAGCCTCACCGCACCGCTCAAACTGCTTGACGAAAACGGCAAAGATGTCACTCTCAATCGCGGCCAAACATGGATCGGCGTCTTTACGCCCGGGCGGGGATCCGTCACGTGGCGATGATAGCTGGCGGCACGTCAATTTGCAGCTTTCGACGATACCACCGGCGCATGTTGTTCGCTTGTGCACTAGCCGGGCAGATGACAGTAGCGCTCATCGGCGGTGTCGTCCTTAGTATCACTGGTACTACTTCATGGAATCACCCAGCGTTCTGGTTAATTACTGGTACGATTTTCATCGTCGGCAGTCTTTTTTCGACCATGTTGATCATCATTGCCGGTCGGCCGCTTGATGATATCTTGACCGCCCTGATCCATAAACGCGGCGAGCGCACCACCACGCCGCTACCAAATCCGAACGCCGAGCAACACGCCAAGACCGGCTTCAAGACCGTCCTTGAACTCATCTATGATGAGCCGGCTCAACCCGCCCCGCCGCCAAGCCCCGACGCGCTGCTGACCCAAGCGCTCAATCACACCAGCTGTGGCATCGTCGTCCTCGATCCCACCAAACGCATCATCTCCGCCAACAAGGCTGCACCAATTGCCACTGACGCCGACGGCCAGCCGTATCTGGCGCTGGATTTTCTCAACGAGCAGTCGCTCGACGCCTGGCTCAGCGACGCCGACGCCTGCCAAGTCTCCGCCGAGCGTACCTGGCGCCACGTTGCCACTACCAACGGTGCCTTCAAAAAAACTCGCTTCTTTGACATCATCGCCTCCTACCAAAAAGACGCACCCGGCGAAACCGTCATCATCCTCATCGACCGCTCGGCCCAGTACCTGCCCGAGGAAGAAGACCTCAACTTCATCTCCTTCGCCGCCCACGAACTCCGCGGCCCGATCACCATCATCCGCGGTTATCTCGATGTCCTCGCCGAGGAGCTGGCCGGCCGACTCAAGGGTGACGAGCCGCAGCTACTGGCGCGGCTGACGGTCTCCGCCAACCGCTTATCTGGTTATATCAATAACATCCTCAACGTCGCCAAGTTCGACCGCCACCACCTCAGCATTCACCTCGCCGAGGACTCACTCGCCGACATCTATGGCTCGATCGCCGATGACATGCAGCTGCGCGCATCGACGCAGCACCGCTTGCTCAATATCAGTATCCCCTCTGATCTGCCGACCATTGCCGCCGACCGCTCCAGCATCAGCGAAGTCATCTCCAACCTCATCGACAACGCCATCAAATACAGTTTCGAGGGCGGCACCGTCTCTGTCAACGCCGAACAAAAAGGCGATGTTATCGAAGTCTCCGTCACCGACAACGGCGTCGGCATGCCACCGAGCGTCGTCAAAAATCTATTTCACAAATTCTACCGCTCGCACCGCAGCCGCGAAACCGTCTCCGGCACCGGCATCGGCCTCTATATCTGCAAGGCCTTTATTGAGAGTCACGGCGGCCACATCACCGCTCGCTCCAAAGAGAACGAAGGCTCGGTCTTTTCGTTTACCGTGCCGGTGTACGCCGCCGTCAAGGACAAGCTGCTCGAGGACGGACAGCTCAATCGTAATCTGATCCGCCAGGGCGGTGGCTGGATAAAAAATCACGCTATGTATCGAGGATAAGAGGAGGGAAGTATGGCGATCAAAACAATCTTGTGCGTTGAGGATGACCGCTTTATCGGCGAGATGTATGTGCGCAGCCTGCAAAAAGCTGGCTATGACGTGACCTGGGTGGTCGACGGTAATGACGGGCTAGTCATGGCCCGGAGTCAGCCGTTTGACTTGATTATCCTTGACTTGATGCTGCCCGAACAGCGCGGCGACCAAATTTTGGACGCGCTGCGCTCTGATGACACCGACCTGATCCCCAACAGTAAAATCCTCATCATGACTAACTTTGAGCAAGACGACGCCGCAAAGTCCGCCATCATGAACCGCGTCGACGGCTACCTCATCAAGGCCGACATCACACCCCGCAAGCTGATCGACGTCGTCAACAAGATGGGCTAGACGCCCCCAGCTAACCATGCTATAATGACCCGGTAGCTTAACACGGCCCTATCGTCTAGCGGTTAGGACACTGGGTTCTCATCCCAGCAACCCGGGTTCGATTCCCGGTAGGGTCACCATAAAGGGATTTATATTCCATTCGGATTCGAAACAGCTCGTTCACCTCTGGTAGCGGGCTGTTTTTGTGGAGGCTGAGCTACAAAGACCACCCACACTCCTCATCAAAAATCCCGTTGGCAACGTTCTATTTCCGCGGCAATGAAAGAAACATGTTGTAGGACTGTTTCACCATACTACGCCTCAAATCTCTGAAACTGGTCATATTCACACTTTTTTTCTATAATATGCCCATGGGCAAAATTTATCTTCACATCGCCAATGCTAATCATATTTTTAACGACACTGACTGTTTCATATTTCGCCAGGCAGCTAAAAAAGCCGAGGTATTCATCTCAGAAATGTTTCAACAATTCAATTATAACGTCGATATGGTCGTGATTACTCCGTCTTTCTTATTACCAACCATCACCGAGGACGGAATTGCAGGTAGAACACATAACTCGCGTCTCATTATGCTGTCTGTTAATAAACATCAGCACCAAATTAACGAAGATTTTGTTTTTGAGACAATATGCCACGAGTTGGCACATTCTTTGCGCTGGGAGAAAGTTCCAGAATATGCCGAGACAATGTTTGATGGTATGATCTTGGAGGGATTGGCGGTTGTACTTGAAGAGGAAGCGATGAATAGGTTTAAGCAGTATAATAAACAGTTCTTCCTGCGTAAAATACAAGATACCAAACAAAAAGAAGTTGATGCTATGGTAGCGGCACTAAAAAACAACTTTAACAACACGGCTTATGACTATAATACAATATTTTATACTGGCAATGATAATTTACCACGCTGGACAGGCTATAAACTAGGTTATTACTTCGTGAAACAATATTTACTAAAAACCAATCAAACGATTGCACAAGCAACTTTTGCTAGCTATAGAGATTTCATTCCGGATATTGAAAAGTCCCCATCGTGATATGCGTAACGACGGGGACGGGGGCGTAGTTTTAGCTACGTCTTATCTTCGTTGTAGTATCAGCATCACTTGCCGCAGCCACTGCCACAGCTGCTGCCGCCCCCGCATCCGGAGCCACAGCTACCGCCAGCACAACCGCTACCGCCACCGTTACCACAGTTTCCACCGCCGGAACCGCCGCCACAGTGACTTCCGCCACCACTAGCCATGATTCGCGACAGTGGAGACACAGCCACTGTAATGGTCGAGAGAGTTTCGGTGTACATGTAAATCACCTCCTTTCTGTTTGGATTCGCGAATCCATCAAAACACAATCGCATATCAGTGTAAAATGGACTCAAGCAAAGTAGTGTGGCATAAGACTGTCGCCTCGTGCCACCCCAGTCAGAGAATGATGAGAATAGTGTCCAGTGCCAAATCCAAAGCTAATTGGTATCAGCTTGCAACTCAACACCTTAGCTACTTTCAGTATCGAGTGTTTCTCAGAGACATCCACCACAACAATCTCCAGCTCCTTTTTCAAGGTATCGATTGATGCTGTTGGTACAGGAACTCTGTCCAAAGTTTTACCTCCGAACAGAAACCTCACACACTCATGGTATTGCTTTGATTGAGCGTAAAGCATCTCATGATCAAGAACACTATGAACATGACGTGGAATCAGTCTTCGTGGCTTCTGAGCGTTTAACCCATAAATCAAACGAGACTCAGCCTCCTGAAAAGCCTTGATAGCGGCTTCCTCAAACGTATCAAGCGAGCTGGATGCGCCACTTACGAAACAGGGGTACGAATCAGAAATTATTACCACCTCAATGATAATAACCCCTTTCTGGCTCAGATCAAGTACAACTATGTTGTGCCCTCGGTCTTTCCAGTATTCCATTCTATTTCGCAAATGAGTTGGCAAAACCGCAGGATCCAACTTATGCGGACTGCGCTTTTCGTACCAGCTTCGCATCAAACCGTCACGCTCAATGAGCTCTAGGAGACCTCGATTAACAGCCTCTTCGAAATTAGTATAGGCAGCGAACCCCGAAGAGCAGGTATCCACTACCAACTTTCTACCAAGGTTTTCCATGGAATAAAACACCAAGTCGATCGGTACGAATACCGTCTCTCCTTTATGATTTACTCCTCTGATCCACTCAATTTCCAGATCCTCATTGAACTTTTGCAAATACGGAAGCCGGATATACTGCGCATCAGTGAGAGGCGCAGCAACTCGAGGATCAAGCCACGGACCTGGAAGGTTTTGAGCCGATGAATAGACATCATAGAATACGTCTGTTGAACGCTGTCTCTCATAACCTTCGGCTATGGCCTTAAGCCTCGCATCAGACCACGATGTCGATATCCCACTTGCGATTTGACCATTCTGTGCAACGGACAAAAACTGGAAATATGACTTGCCGTAGTCATTGGATAGTGTGTTGTCGGTAAGCCAGACGTGACGAACTGGTTTTACATCTCCGACAACTTCATCCTCTAGCCGAGAGAGCAAAGATCGTTCTGTTCTTACTTCTGCACCAGCAGATTTACCAAGCGCAATTGCAAGAAATAAGAGACAGCCCTCAAGTTGCAGCTCATCAGAGACTTCTTTTTCTCTCATGCCCCCGAGAAGACAGGTATCCATGCCAGATTCTATCGCCCCAAGGGCAATATTCTGAGCAATTTCACCCGCTTCAATAGCCATAAAGCGATACCCCAAGTTTGAGTACTTGTACGGCTGGCGATTTGCATCGGCAGCAATCACAAGCATCACGCTTGCGCCAAAGGGCAACCCTACGGCATTAAATGCATGAGAAATCCGCTGAAAATCAGGAGTTCCGTTAAATAGTATGAGACGATCACATTCACTATCGTACTCATAATATCCAGCCGGAAAATCCTTTTGATCTTCTAGGGCAATGACAAATATCTTCATCGGATAAAGATTGCCCGCGGAAGGGACTGCATGCCTCTCAAAAGAGTAGCCAACATTCAGCAAGACGCCAACCTCTTCAATAGATAGAGGCTCGCCGGTGAAGTTCCTACAGCTAGAGCGAAGCCTCTGAAGCTCCGTAAGCTTAGAGAGGTTATCTTCAGTGGTGAATGAGAATTCGACACCCTCCTTGATTTTCATACGCGGAGACTTGACATGACTCATAACTTCTTTATCCGTAATGTCAGAAGGATAGGTCATGGGGTTTGCACTGATTGCGTGAAAGCGTTTGTATACCTCACAACTATCAATGACAATACCGAGCGAATTCAAGTCATTCAAGAATCCTATCGTAAAATTTGCATCAATGCTTGAGAGCTGTTCGGCAATTGCATGAATGGGATTCATTCCATTGCACAATTCCAGAATACTCCAAGCAATCGGTGCTATTTCAGATCCCAAGAAGATCTCTCGGTCGGACATAATGAACTTAATGCCATCATCTTTCGGGATACCCGGAACCGCGAGAAGCGGCCTCTTGAGCATTTACAAATACCTCCTTACTTTGGATAGTACAACGATGTGAAAGAACGGAGCCAGTAGACACTCTGCGTGCGCAAAGAACAGCCTACGACCCCTACGTAGGAATATAACATAAATGCTATTTATTGTCATCATTTCATCTGTAAAAATATAAATATGCTAGTTATTGTGTGTGGAACTATTATTTTTACTAACATATGCTTAGTAGCAAATGGCGGTCCCTAGGGTCAGACGATTATTCGGAAAACGTGTTCGTGAGCTTCGCAAGAAGAGCGGTTTTTCGCAGGAGCAACTAGCAGATAAAGCCGGGCTTCATCGAACGTATATAGGAGCAATAGAACGTGGCGAACAAAATATTTCAGTCGATAATATTGACAGGATAGCCAAAGCGCTAAAAGTCTCCATCCCCACCTTATTTACATAATATACTTTTCTGCTCCCAAGCACTAAAGACCTGCCGACCAACCGCGGAATCTATGGCTATTTTGTGTTATAACTAAAATAGTAACTTTACGGCAGACTATCTTATATAGAACATAATCATGACAATCCGCCCCTTCCACCCCAAAGACCGCGCCGCAGTTGATAAGCTGGCGATCAAACTGCACGCGTATTTTGCCCAAGTTGACGACACGGCGGAGTCGCTGCCGTTCGCTAGCCCGCGAGACGCGCACGGCTACATGCAGCGGATGATCGACGATAGCGAGAATATGAACGGCGCGATGTATGTCGCCGAGGAGAACGGCCAGGTGGTCGGCTTTATTCAGGGCGTGATTATTGATCATCAGCCTGGTCAAGACGCTGTTTTTGATGCGGTGCACGCGCCGCGAAAAGACGGCTGGATCGGACTGCTCTATGTCGAGCCAGAGCAGCGAGGTAGCGGTATCGGGCGGGCCTTGCTGGATGAAATGAAGCGCTATTTCCAGGGTAAAAATTGCGATACCTTGCGGTTAAGGGTGCTGAGCGGCAACCAGCCCGCCATGGCGTTCTATGAAAAATATGGTCTTACGGCCCGCGAAGTGGAAATGGTAACAAAACTACGGTAGGTTTTTCGGGATCTCGGCTTGAAGCGGCGCCCCACCGCGCGCTATACTGATACTATGGCCCGCGAAATTATTACCATTGAGCACCTTAGCAAGACCTACGGCTCAGGCGACAGCGCCACGCGTGCGCTCAAGGACGTCAGTTTTTCGATTCGTCACGGCGATTTTCTGATGATCACGGGGCGCAACGGTTCGGGCAAATCGACCTTTATGCATCAGGTGGCGATGTTGGACCGCCCTGATAGCGGCACGATTTGGTTTGATAGTAGGGGTGACGAGACACCAGCGATAGAGATCACTCAGCTGCCAGAAAAACAGCGAATTGAACTGCGCCTGCGCCAAGTTGGCTATATTTTTCAAGAGTACGCCCTGATCCGCGAGCTCACCGCCCTAGAAAACGTCATGTTGCCGCGGCTGATGTGGTGCTCGGCGAAGATTGCCCGACAAAAAGCCTTACACGAGCTGGATCGTGTTGGCTTGAAGGGCAGAGCACGCCACCTGCCATCGCAATTATCTGGCGGCGAACAGCAGCGCGTGGCGATTGCCCGAGCGCTGGTCAATGAGCCGCACATTATCTTTGCCGACGAGCCAACGGCTAACCTAGATACGGTTGCTTCAAAAAATGTCATGGAAACGTTGAAAGAAATTAACGCCAGCGGCATAACCTTGGTGATGATCTCGCACGAAGCTGATGAGCTAGCCTACGCCAAGCGGCAAATCGTGTTTGAAAACGGCAAGCTAAAAGGCGAGCGTCATCCTGCAGCCGGGAGGTTACTATGAGCCAGTCTCGCAAAACGCAGGAAACGCAAACGCCGCGCCAGCCCAAGAATAATCTGTGGCGCGAGTTCTTGCTGGGCTGGCGATTGATGCGGCAGTACATCGTGCGCGGCCGCAAGTGGACGCTGGGCCTGACGACGCTGCTGGTGGCGGTGGCATTCATCAATCTAGCCTTCATATCGTCGCTGCTAGCTGGCGTCACCTCGGCGATTGAATCGCAGATCAAGAATCTGATGGTCGGCGAGGCCTATATTGATGTCAAAAAGCCCGGCGAGTACATCACCAATGTCGATGACAAGCTGGCCGAGATCAAACGCATCGACGGCGTGACGGCGGCTGACAAAATCCTGGCTGTGCCGGCGGTATTAGGATATAACGATGATAAGCAGGTGCAGGCCCGAATCAATGTCGTTAATCCGCAAGCCTTCCGCCAAACCCTGGAGGTCGCTAACCGCGTGTCGGATGGAACGTTTTTGGCGGGCGACGACGAGATCGTGCTGGGTAGCCGGCTGCTCGAGAGAGGTTCGCTCGAGGGGGTTAAAGTTGGCGATCGGGTAACGATAAATGTTAACGGCAAAAAGGTCGACGTTAAGGTCGGCGGTATTACCTCGACGAAGTTCTATAATGCAGATATTCAAGCATACATCTCGCGCGGTTTATGGCGCAAGCTCACCAGCGGCATACCGAGCCATTTGACAGCTGGCGAGAACGATGCCAGCATGATCGTCGTGCGCACCAGCCGCGGCAAGGAGGCGTCAGTGCAACGAGCACTTACTGACCTGAACTATCCGGGCCTGCGCGTTCACGATTGGCGCGACGGAGCGACGGTTATGGATACGATTACCGGCAGCTTTCAGTCGCTCAACGCCATTATGCTGATAGTCGGCATTATCATTGCGGCGGTGACGATCTTCATCGTGATTTACGTTGACATCATCAACAAGCGGCGGCAAATCGGCATTCAGCGGGCGATTGGCGTCAAGCCGCGAGTGATCGTCTTTAGCTATGTCCTACTAGCGCTATTTTATGCGGTGTGCGGTATAGCGGTCGGCTTGGCAATTTTCCTCGGTGGGCTGGTGCCGTATGTAGTGGCACATCCGTTCAGTCTGCCAATTGCTGACGTGACACTCAACATATCGTGGTGGGAATTGCTATTCCGTGCCGAGGTTGTGCTAGTGGTCGCCATCATCAGTGGTGCCATCCCCGCCATCATGGCCTCGCGAATGAAGATGCTCGAGGCGATTTTAGGGAAGGGGTAAGCGCCCTCAGGGCGGCCAAATGCGTACCATGCTTGACTTGCCGTGACGTGACTCAATGTGGGTATCATTTTTGCTCGTCTCGGTCTATAATACAAGCATGAAGTGGGCGGGGGATGTTTCGCAAGTCGGTGAATTGTCGCGATTTTGGCTGCGGCGACTATGCGAGGCAGCCCTGTTCGTCGGGCTGGTCATCGTCCTCCTCTACGCTTGGGCGCGCTTTATCCCGACCGGCTACCGGCTACCCATCGGCGAAGCCATCACCGACCTCGCCGCCGCCATCAGCGCTCTCGTCAGCCTCGCCGCCCTCATCCTCTGTCTGTGGCTACCGCGCCGAGCTATCACCGCCGTATCAATCACTGTCTACGGCTTGATCATCCTTGCCGTCGGCTCGCTCGTCGCCACCAGCGGCTTTCTGGCCTCACCATTCGCCGCCGCTTGGCTCAGCGCTGCGGTATTCGCCGGCTTCTTTGGCTGGCCCGTCGTCCTCGGCACCAGCCTCCTCGTCATCACCGCCATCACCACTGCCGCCATCACCCAGCACGCCAGCCCCATCGCCACGATTGGCGCCCTATTTTTTGGCCTGGCACCCTTAGCTCTTGGCTTTATCATCTGGCGCCATCAGCCGCGCGTCAGCAAGCTCGGCGACATTTCTGAACTCCGCACCAAGCTATCCACCGCCGAGGGCACCTCTGACATTGTCATCAATACTATCGACGACGGCGTGCTGGCCATCTCGCGCGAGGGCAATATCGAGCTAATCAACCCCTCGGCTCAGCGGATCATCGGCTGGAATCAAGGCGACGCCCTCGGCCTCAAGTGGCAAAGTGTCATCCAACTCGTCACCGCCGACGGCAAAGACGTCACCGTCACCGAAAACCCGGTCATGCAATCACTGATCAATAATCGGCCGGCACACTCCGACAAATTACTCCTCCGCACTGCCTCGGACAAGCAAATCCTCGTCTCCATCGTCGCCTCGCCAGTCGGTAAAGACAACGAAGGCATCATCGTCGTCTTTCGCGACATCACCAAAGAAAAAGCCGAGGAGCGCCAGCAAGCCGAATTCATCTCTACCGCCAGCCACGAAATGCGCACCCCGGTCGCCTCCATCGAAGGCTATCTCGGCCTGGCGCTCAATCCAGCCACCGCCCACATCGACGACAAGGCGCGCGATTTCATCACCAAGGCCCACGCCTCAGCCCAGCACCTGGGTCGGTTATTTCAAGACCTGCTTGATATCAGCCGCGCTGAGGACGGCCGCCTCAAGAATGAGCCACAGATCATCAATATCACCACCTTCGTCGGCGAGATTTTTGAGGGCCTGGCGCCACGCGCCGCCGAAAAAGGCCTCGTCTGCACCTTCCGTCCGGACGCTGCCGCCACTGTCCAGCCAGCTTACTACGCCAACGTCGATGCCGATCACCTCCGCGAAGTTGTTTCTAACTTGATCGAAAACGCTATCAAGTACACACCCGACGGGGAAGTAGTCGTGGACATCACTGGCGATGACAAAACGATCACCATCAGCGTCCAAGACAGCGGTATCGGCATCCCCGCCGAAGATGTACCGCACCTCTTTCAAAAGTTCTACCGCGTCGACAACTCCGACACTCGCGAGATCGGCGGCACCGGCCTCGGCCTGTATCTCAGTCGCCGCCTGACCGAGGCGATGTCTGGCCGTCTATTCGTCATCAGCGAATACCGCAAGGGCAGCACTTTCTTTCTCGAGATTCCTCGCACCCGAACCGACGAGGCCATGCGCCAACTACCAACCATCCCCGCGCCGGCTGTTCCACCACTGACCACCGAACCGCCAACCGCTGTCGCTGTCCAGCCGACCGTCCCGATCAACGCCACGCAGCCGGACGCCGCCGCTACCGTCCTGACTAAGCCGGCCACGCCGCCCGTGCCACCACCCAACTTTAGCCCGCTGCCGCTAACACCCGCACCACCAACTGAGCCAACCGCTCCCGCGCCCGCCATGCCCACACCGCCTGAACCAACTGCTACGCCCACGCCATCAGCACCACTCGCCGCCCCAGAACCAGACGCTGCCCAACAAAAACCATAACCACTATAGTATTTTGGCGCAAACTTCGGTATAGTAGAGGTAGTTATGACAAAGATTTTACTAGTAGAAGACGACAAAAGCCTGCGCGAGATTTACGGCGTCAGGTTGCTAGCTGAGGGCTACGACATCGTTTCGGCGGGCGACGGTGAAGAGGCCTTGGCTATGGCTATCAAAGAACGCCCGGCCTTGATCGTCAGTGACGTGATGATGCCCAAGATTTCTGGCTTTGACATGCTGGATATCTTGCGCTCGACCACCGAGACACGCGACGTCAAAGTCATCATGATGACCGCGCTGTCATCCGAAGACCAGCGGCAACGTGGTGAAGCCCTCGGCGCTGATCGCTACCTCGTCAAGTCACAAGTCGGCATCGAAGACGTGGTGCGCACGGTCCACGAAGTACTGGGTGATGCGCCAGAGCCGACCCCCGTCGCGCCAACTCCAGCCATAGAGTCCGTAGCAGCTGACTCACCGACGGCGTCAGTCACACCACAGCAGGATACTCCGGCAGTCACCTTGCCATCACCGGCAGAGATAGCAGCCGCCGACGCGCAGGCTCGACAGTTTTTAGATGAAATTTCCGCCGTCCCGGCCGAGCAGCGCACAGTCCTCGAAAGCGATAAGTTCGCCGGGCCAATCGCCACACAAGTTGTCACCCCGGCACCAACAACTCCACCGACTCAGGATGATTCAGCCATCGCACCTGCTCAAGCTAGCCCAGACAATTCAACTCCGCCAGCAACCGACCCAGCACCGTTCGTCCTACCGAGCGCCGCGCCGACGCCGGCAGCTCCATCCGCATCGACTGAGCAAACCGCCGAGCCGGCCACCACAGAACCAGTGACACCAACCGACCCAGCGCCAACTCCAGCACCCGAGGTAGAGCAACCTCCGGTCTCTGACCCAGCGCCGACCCCATCCCCTGAGGCGGCACCGACCACCTCGGCCGACATCTTGCCACAGCCAACAGCACCGGCCTCATCACCATCTCCGCAGCCGACCAGCCACGGTGGTGAGCGGGTGATCCAACCGCTGAGCCAAGAGCCACAGCCTGATATGTCCAAGATGATGGAGCAGGAGCTCAGCGACCAACTCGAGTCTATACAGGCCTCGCCGCAGCCAGCGCCAGATTCAAACGACTTCACGCTGCCGACGCCTGATGCTATGACCGAGCCGCACGGCGACCTGACGCTTGATGCACTCGAGCCGCTGCCGACGCCAGCCGATGACCAGCCACTTGATACCGGTACCGCGATCAATGCCGAGCTCGCCAACACGGCATCATCACAACCACAAAATGATGATACGCCATTCGTCCTGCCCACCCCGGCACCGATGCCAACTGATCCAACCTCGACCCCAACGCCTGAGCCAGAGCAGACCTCGACCCCTAAAGGAGAGCCATCCCCCGCGACAGAGCCAGCACAGCCAACAGCCCCCCAGCCGCCGACCAACGCCTTTCCGCCGCAGCCACCAGTAGCCTCCTAGTATGACGACACCAACGCAAACATCCGATTCTACCGATTCATCCGCCCAGCGCCTCAACAAATTTGTGGCGCTGGCACTCGGCGTGTCGCGCCGCCAGGCTGACGAGCTAATTGAGCAGGGCACGGTCACGGTGAATGACCAGCCCGCCAAGCTGGGTCAACGCATCACTACAATCGACATCATTCGCCACGGCAACAAACGACTCACCGCCCAAACCCACCAGCTCATCCTTCTCCACAAACCCGTCGGCTACCTCTGTTCACGCGCCTCGCAGGGCGGCGTACCGACTATTTACGAATTATTACCGACCAGCCTCCACCACCTGAAACCCGTCGGGCGCCTGGACAAAGACAGCTCCGGACTCATCCTCCTCACCAACGACGGCGACTTTGCCCATCAGATGACACACCCGTCGTTTTATAAAATGAAGCGCTATCTGGTGACGCTCGACCGACCACTCCAGCCATTACACCGGCAAATGATCAATGACTTTGGCGTGCAGCTACCTGACGGGCCCAGCCGCTTGACGCTGGAGCGCCAGCACGACGGCGACGACCACCGCTGGATCGTCCAGATGAGCGAAGGCCGCAACCGCCAAATCCGCCGCACCTTCGCCGCCCTTGGCTACACTGTCACCAAACTCCACCGCACAGACTTTGGCAATTACGCTCTCGGCGACATCAAACGCGGGGAATTTACCGAAGGTCCACTGACTAACTAGGCCTCCTCAGGTGCCAAAAAACGCATATTATATCACATTTTTGACAAAATACATTGACATTTTATTCTATTAGTGATATATATATCAGCTTTTGCTCAAGGCTACGTCTAGGGCGAAAGTCGCCCTTTAGCTTTGAGCTTTCTTCTCGAGGAGGATGTATGTCCAGATCTGAGCTCGCCGTCTCCATAATGGCTACTGTTTTCTTTGGCGTCAGCGCCCTATGGGGGTGGCTAAGTGGATCCTGCACTAACCTCGACCCCTGCAAGGGGGTGCGGAACTGCACCGAAAACGACGGTTGTTTCGGAACGTGGGTGTTTACCCTAGCGGCCCTAATCGGGGCCCTCGCAGTGTGGGTGGAGGTGAGGGAGCGCCTTAAAAAGTAAAGGGCGCCCACCGAAAATAGCTCGCCGACTGGGCTCAAACTGGTTGAGATGCATTACTTGCATTTCCTGGGTTGAGATATATCCAGTTCTGGTTTGAGCTCGTTCGGTGGGCTATTTTCATTGGAGCCTTAGCTAGATAAGTTATAATAAAAGGTATGACCAAAATGAAACATGCACTTGTTACCGGAGCAACCTCAGGGCTCGGTCGCGAGATATGTCTACTCCTTCGTGAACGCGGGTTCCAAGTTACTGGAGTCGCGAGACGCGCCACAGCTGAACATGGACTAGTAAACAAGTTTCTTGCGGGAGATGTGGCCAGTGAAACATTTTCAAGCAAGCTCAGTAATTTTCTGCTGGAGACCGAAGTAACTCATGTCTTTAATGCAGCGGGTGTCGGTGAGTTTGGCCACACTGGCGAACTGAGTCTTGAACAGATTTCAAGAATGGTTAATACAAATCTCATTGGCTCTATCTCTATCTGCGAGAGTGCCATCAGATCATGGAAGATGAAAAACGCTTCCGGAACGATTATTAACATTCTGTCAACGGCAGCTTTCACAATTCGAGCTACAGAAGCAGTCTATTGTGCAACCAAGGCTGGTCTCAAAATGTACACTGATTGCGCACGCGCAGATCTTAAAGGTTCGGGCATCAACTTGGTAAACGTGTTCCCAGGTGGTGTGAACACTCCTTTCTGGAGTCAGCCGGGTGTCGATACGACATCCTTCATGGATCCAGAAGAAGTTGCCAGCGTGGTGCTTGAATCAGTCCTCACCGATATGCACCTGCTGGTAAGTGACATCACGATTAACAGGCGCTAGCTGCCAAGAATCAACCGAACTTTATTACACGTCATACAGCTTGAGCTCATTCGGTGGGCTATTTTCATTGCTTCCCGCCAAAACCTCATGCTATACTACCAACATGTGCATGCCTGTTGTTAATCCATTTTCACCTGGTGTTCCGTATCACTGGCGAGAAAGTCACTTTTATCCCCAACGTCCGTTTACGCATCCACAGGATTTCGCGATGTTCATCATTACGCCGGTTCGCGAGCGCAAGGTCTGCCTGCTTGACGAAACACAAGCGTACATCGCCGAGCCGCACGTCATCCCGCTGGGTCAAGAGCCAAAGTTCGGACTGAACATCTATGCGTTAGGCATTGAAGTCGTCATCTTGGCCGGGCTCATACTATTCGCCATCATCGCCCGGCGTCAGGCAAAACGCACCGAGAAATCCTCCACCAAGCATGCCTGGCGCGGCAGCAGCTACCTGGCATTCGTTCTGGCAGCCCTCTTCGTTGGCTGCGTCGTCTATTATTCACTATACCGCTTTGGTCTGGTCGGACCCAGCATATAACGCTTATCCTCGCCAAATCCTCACGCCTCTGGTATAATAGGCGTAATTATGTCTCATACATTACCTACCGTCGCCATCATCGGCCAAGCTAACGTTGGCAAAAGTTCGCTATTCAACCGCTTGACGCGCGCCCGCACCGCCATCGTCGCCCGCGAAGCCGGCACCACCCGCGACAACGTCGTTGGCAAAGTTTCGTATAAGCGCCGCACTTCATCTCCTAATGAGAATGCGGCAAGCATCACGCCTCCTGCGCTGGAGCATAGCGCGACCGCTAGCCTCTCCGACAAGTCGATAGCTCTGCGGACGGCGTTGCCGGATGCATTCGACGTGGAGGAGACGGCGGGCGGTCGCACCCCAGCGGACACGCACGCCGAATTCTGGCTCATCGACACCGCCGGCCTCAAACCCGCCGAAGATGAATTCGAAGCCACCATCCAAGACCAAATCGCAGACGCCTCCGCCGCGGCCGACGTCATTCTCGTCATGGTCGATTCCACCGTCTATCCATCAGACGCCGACCGCCAACTCGCCAAAAAAGCCCTCAAAAGCGGCAAGCCCGTCCTGCTCATCGCCAACAAAGCCGACCTGAGAGGCTCGCTTTCCACCGACGAATTCAAACGACTTGGCATCAAAACCATCATCAAAACCTCCGCCGAACACAACATCGGTATCTCCGAGCTACTCGACAACATCGCCGATCTCATTCCGCCAGCCACTCAAACCACGCCAGACGACATCATTCGCGTCGCCTTGATTGGCCGGCCAAACGTCGGCAAAAGCAACCTGTTCAACACCCTAGCAGGCAAGCAGCAAGCCATCGTCGCCAACGTCGCCGGCACCACCCGCGACGTCAACCGTGTCCAAGTCCGCTACCACGGCCAAACCATCAAACTACTCGACACCGCCGGCATCCGCCGCCAAGGCAAACAAGAAACTGGCATCGAAAAGTTCTCGGTCCTCCGCACCATGCAGGCCATCAACGAAGCCGACATCTGCTTCCTGTTGATGGACGTCAATGAATTAAACGTCGGACTAGACCAACGCCTGGCCGGCATCATCGACGAGGCAGGCAAGGGGCTCGTGCTGGTCGTCAGTAAATGGGACTCCGTCGAAGGTAAAGACGCCTACACTCACGACGAGCTAGCACCGCAAATCAGCTATCATTTCAAATTCACACCCTACGCACCACTGATCTTCACTTCATCAGTCACTGGTCAAAACGTCGCCAAATTGTTCGACCTCGCCCTCGACATTTACAAGCGCCGCCGCCAAGATTGCAAAACCCGCGTCTTAAACGACCTCTTGCAAAAAGCCGTCGCCGCTCATCCACCAGCCGGCCTAAAGAACTCGCATCCAAAACTCCGCTACATCGTCCAGACCGATACGGCCCCGCCATGGTTCGTCATCTACGGCAGCAACCTCAAATTCGTACACTGGAGCTATAAACGCTACCTCGAACGCACCCTGCGTGAAGCCTTCAACTTCGCCGGCACGCCCATTAAACTATCTTTCCGCGACGAAAAGCAACTGAAAGCCAACCGCGAACGCGTCGCCCGCGGCCTGGCACCGGTCACCAAAGCATACAAACAGGCCAAAAACGCTGAAAAAGGCATATAATACCACATTTTTGACAAAATCCATTGACATTTTATTCTATTAGTGATATATATATCAGCTTTTGCTCAAGGTTACGTCTAGGGCGGAAGTCGCCCTTTAGCTTTGAGCTTTTCTTTAGAAAGGCATGGAAATGTTCCATTTTAGACGCGTCTTCATTGGACATCTGGCATTCGACGAAACACTGTCATACACTAAAGGCGTGGCGGTGTTTCGGTCACAAACAGCCCTCTACGGGCTGTTTGTGACCTGTAACGCCTCTAGAAGGAGGCTATACGTTAGGGTATCCCACACGGGTAGACCCCTCTAAGGGCCGCCCACCGAAAATAGCCCGCCGTATGTGCTCAATCTGATTGAGGTAGGATTTCTATCTCTCGGGTTGAATACTCGCATACAGCTTGAGCTCATTCGGTGGGCTATTTTCATTGGAGTGGGAATGATTTCACTATATCTCTCGATAATCCGCCTCGGTGGCAACTCGCATAATCTTTTGGACAGCCTCAATCATAGGGGCAACTGTCTCAATCTTTGGTTCAAACTGATCTAACTCACGTAGGTTCACCCACCGATATTCAGAATACTCATCATTGAGCATAATTTCACCGCCAATAAACCGGGCATAATAATGTGGCAGCACCATGGCCTGTCCATTGGTTTTGACAAAATATTCATTAACACTGATGCTCGTTACCACCGCAATTTTAGCGGCCGAGCCAATTTCCTCGTTCTTCTCCCGCCGAAGACCATTCACCAAGCCACCATCCGTCGACTCCAACTTACCGCCAATAAACGAGAACACGCCATCATAATCAGCCTCCCCGCGACGCCTAGCGAGCAGCACGGCAGAGCCGTCTTGACTGAATAGCACTATTTTTTGACAGTACTGAAACAAGGTTGTATCCATATATCGCCTTTCTCGCCTTACACTTCCTAGAGTCATCATACCATAGGTACGGGTAGATCCTACAGCCACCCAGATAACGACTGGGATACGGGGGGTAGCGCTCAGTTGCGACGGGGGGCAGGGCCGCCCGCCGAAAATAGTTCGCCGACTGGGCTCAAACTGGTTGAGATGCATTACTTGCATTTCCTGGGTTGAGATATATCCAGTTCTGGTTTGAGCTCGTTCGGTGGGCTATTTTCATTAATGTATTATACTGGATATATGGGTGATCCAACCATGCAACAATTATGCCACCTCTTCAGCAAGCTTCGCGAGGAGAACAAGACAAGCTTTGCCGAACTTAACCGAAAAATTGATAACATCTACACCACCCTTGACCGTCAAGCCGGCATATTCGACACTAACCAAACCGAGCGTCTGGCACTTTCGAAACAAGTTAATCGTCATGACGATTGGATTGAACGCGCCACACTGGAAATCGGTGTAGCGTATACAGTGAAGGGATAGGAGTTCTATGCGCGTCGGCACCTTCAACGTTCTAGCGGATAAATATATTCACTACGGAGATTCACTGCCGCCCGACCCTGAACTTCAAGCACCTGGCAGTCGAATTGAACCGCTAAAGATACTTATTAACTCTCTCGGCGTCGATGTCCTTGCACTCCAAGAGGTTGATGATGTACTCGCCAAGTCAATCAATCGGGATGGAGCATGGCAAACCTTTTGGCGACAAAAGGACAATAACAAGCCAGATGGCTGTCTAACCTTGGTACACCCCGATATTACTGTCGATTCATCTGAGATGCTTGCGTTTGGTGATAAGTCTGGTCATGTTGCGCAAATTATACAACTTGGTGGTATCGCCGTCGTTAATACTCACCTTAAGTGGTCGCCGACTGATGACCCGCAGCATAAAGGCCTCGGACAGGTGCGCGAGCTTCTCGAGCATCTCGGTGAACAGCCCGCGATTATCCTGGCTGATTGCAATGATCAACCGGGCGGGCCAGTCCGACGGCGCCTTACGGAGGCAGGTTTTGGCGACCTAGTTGGGAAAATGCCGACTGCCTGGGTTAGCGGCGAGGCTGTTTCAATTGATATGATCGCTCTCAGGGGGGTCGCCGGACACCTAGTACCGACACTATATTCCCCAGCCAAGCCAAACCACAAGGTACCGTCTGACCATATTCCAGTTCTCGCTGATATAGAGTGGCCCTAGTCGCCCAAGCGACAAGGTAACTCGCCAACCCACCCGTTTTGCGCTACAATATTTCTATGAAACTCCACAACACCCTCACTCGCCACAAAGATGAACTAAAACCGCTCGACGGACAAACGGTTCGTATGTACACCTGTGGGCTGACGGTGTATTCGCAGCCGCACATCGGCAACTGGGTTGGCTATATTTATTGGGATGTGTTGGTACGGTTGCTGCGCTGGCAAGACATTCCAGTGATTCGCACGCAGAATATCACCGACGTTGGACATTTGACTAGCGATGATGATAATGGTGAGGATAAGATGGAGAAGGGCGCGCGCCGCGAGGGCAAGACCGCCTGGGATATCGCCGAGCAGTACATCGCCATTGCTGAGCACGAAGCCTACGAGGTACTGAAACTGGTGCGGCCCGACCATTTAGTCCGGGCAACGAACTACATCCAGCAGCAAATCGACTTTGCCCGCGGGCTAGACGAGAAGGGTTTTTTGTACAAGGTTGACGGTGATGGTATGTATTTTGATACGTCACTATTGAAAGATTATGGCAAATTAGCGCGGCTGGACGTGGCCGGACTGGAGGCGGGCGCGCGGGTCAGCGTGGCAGGTAAGCGCAACATCACCGACTTCGCCGTCTGGAAATTTTCACCAACAGACGCCAAGCGCGACATGGAATGGGACAGCCCGTGGGGCGTCGGTTTTCCGGGTTGGCATTTGGAATGTTCGACGATTGCCCGGGAGACGCTGGGCGATTCAATTGACATTCACACCGGCGGCATCGACCACATTCCGGTGCATCACGTGAACGAGATTGCTCAGAGCGAGAGTCTGACTGGGCAGCAATTTGCTCAACTTTGGCTACACAATAACCACATCAAGGTCGACGGCCGCAAAATGAGTAAATCCCTGGGCAACATCATCACGCTTAGCGATATCACGGCGCGCGGCTTTAGCCCGATGGCTTTCAAGCTGGCGATTCTCAGCAAGCATTACCAAACCGAGGGCAATTTCACCTGGGATATTTTGGAGGCAGCCCAGGCGCGGCTGGACCATTGGCGCGGCTATGCGGCGCTGCGACACCAGACGCACGACACGCTGGACGATGACGACGAGAAGGATGAGCAGGAAGGCACGGTGTCGCTGCTGGCAGCGCGACAGGCGCTGGTTGAAAAGTTGAATGATGATTTGGATACGCCAGGGGTCTTGGCGCTGATCGACGAGGCGTTTTCACGGCTGGATCACGCGCCGCTAGAGAAAATTCACCGTGGTGGCTTACTGCAGCTACTCGAGGTAATCGACGAGGTGCTGGGCCTAGAGTTAATGGAAACCACGCCAGATATTGATGATGAAGCCAAGCGGCTCATCCTCGAGCGTCAGCAAGCTCGCCGCGCCAAAAACTGGCAGACTGCCGACGATATTCGCGCTCAACTCGACGAAAAGGGCATCGCGCTACGCGACACCCCATCTGGTCAAGTTTGGTCGTACCGATAATCCCGATAATCTCTCGGCCGCTTACTCAGCTGGCTTCGTCTCAGCAGCTTTTTTGAGCGCCTTTTTTAGCGGCGAGCGGCGAGGCGGCGCCTGCGGCTCGCGATTATGCGCCAGATAATCATCCATCAGCACCTTGAGCGACCCAGCGATCGGGATAGCCACCACACCACCAACTAGGCCGCCAACATACAGCCCCACCGTCACCGCCACCAAGATCGCCAGCGCCGACAGCTCGACTTTCTTGCCCTGAATGACTGGCGCGATAAAATTATTCTCAATCTGCTGGTAAATCACGAAATAGATGAGATAGATGACGCCCGCCGACACGCTATTGAGCATCAGCATCAGGCCCACCACTACACCGGCGATCGTTGCCCCAAACATCGGGATCAGGCTGAGCAAGAACACCAGCAGAATCGTCGGCATTGCCAAGTTAGCTGCGATCTCCGGAATGAACCAGCTCATGCCAAACACAAACGCCCCGGCGCACAGCGAGCCGATCCCCGACACCGTCAGCTGCCCGACGATGTAGCCAGTCACCACATTATAAATCTTGCCAACCAGCATCTTGTGGTGGTCGCGCCGCTGCTCATCCCGATACAGCCGCCACAGCCGCTCCATCCATTTCTGACCCTCCAGCAGCATCAAGAACGTTAGCACCAGCACCAGAAAGGCCGATGCCAAAAATGACGCCAGTGAGCCGATGCTGCCGATGATATTTGCGCCAAAACTCGCCGCCCAGCCAGATGCCTGACCACGAATATTATTCATCAGCGAATCAATCTGCGGCTGCAAGCCATTCTGCTCAATAAAGCTCTTCAGCCCGTGCCATTGCTCATTAACGCCGTTAACTAGCCCCGGCAGCGTCTCGGCAAACTTAGCCGATTGCTGCACCAGCGGTGGCACCACGAACCAAATCACACTAGTCAAGATAATGATCAGCAGCATAAAAGCCAACGCCGTCCCGCCCAGCCGACTCTTGCCGGGTAGCCACGATGCCAACTTACGCACCGGCGCATTCAGTGCCAGCGCCAGAAACAACGCCGTCCCGAGCACCATCAGCGCATCCCGCGCCGAATAAATCATCAACCCCGCCAGCCCAAAGCCAATCACCACCAGCCAAAACCGCACAAATGTTTTGGTGTCTATTTCAATGCGTACTTTCATAATCTAAACTTTATCAGCTTTTCGCTTCATCCGCAACGCCGACAGAGATAGCTTGCTGTCATAGGACATCGCACCGTAGCGGAAAATCCGCACCGCCAGCATCATGATCAGTACCGCAGACGCCGCCAAGACCGCCACACCGATCAAGGCCTCAATGAGCGACAAATTGCCGACCGTATTCCTAATCATCAACGGAATTGGTGCCGTAAGCGGGAAGTACGACATAACCATCGAGAACGTTGACTCTGGGTACGAGACAAATACTGACGCGGCATACAGCGGCCCAAACAGCAGTATCATCACCAGGCCAACCCACGAACTCGCCTCCTTGGCGGTCGGCATCATTGCCCCCATAGCTACCAACAGACCAGTCAGCATGGTAAAGCTCGCACCAAACAGCGCAACAGCAACAGCGATTCTCGTCGGATCAAACACAATTTGCGATAGATCAAAGTTAGACAAGTGCAGCTGCGAACCAAATCCGAAATAGCCAATCAACACCGGCACAACGATAACCATCCCCTGAATCAGCGATAGAGCGATCAACGCCCAAATCTTGCCGATAATCAACGTCCTGGCCTGCACCGTTGTCAGCAACATCTCCACAGTGCGATTTTCTTTCTCCTCGACAGTACTCGTCAGCATCTGATTACTGAAGAAGGCAACGAGCATATAAAACAGCACCAGGAAGAACCCTGGCACGATCATCTCGTTCACACCGCCGCTTTCTTTACCGTCTTTATAGGTCTTGAGTGACGAATTAATTTTCTGCTTGATCACTGCCGCTTCCGATCCGGTGACCCTACTATCAACCGACTGATTCAGTAGTGTGCGGACAACTGCCTCGTACTTATTGTTCTCAAAAACCCCCGTATCTTGGCCGTATATCCTGATCGTGTCCTTCTCAAGATTCTTCGGTATATAGAAATAAGCATCCGTCTGACGGCGTTTAACTTTTTCGATACCTTCAGCTTCGGAGTCAACTGATTGGACTTTCATCACCGCTGCGACTTCCGGCTTGATTAGCTTTGAATGATCTGTCATAGTAATGCTAAATTTTTGTTCTTGAAGCTTATCGGCCGCCTCTTTAGTCGCCTGATTTGACCAAAGAACAATACCGAAAATCAATCCGATCATAACCGGAAAACCCAGCGCTATCAGCCAGAAGGTCGGTTTTTTCAGAGTGCGCAGCACTTCAAATTTGAACACCATCCCCAAATTATGCATCTTATTCATAACGTACCTCCTGCTTCTCGCCGCCATAAACCTTGACGAAAATATCATCCATTGACGCACCGCCGAACTGCTTTTTCACCTCTGCTAGCGTACCGTACGCCGCTGCTCGACCGTCTTTTAATAGAATCAGCCGATCACATAGCCGTTCGACCTCTTCCATCTGGTGGGTGACAAATATCACCGTTGCGCCAGCCTTGCGCCGCTCTTCAATGATGTTCATTAGTAGTCGGCGATTGACTGGGTCAAAACCCTTAGTCGGCTCGTCCAAAATAAGTAGCTCTGGGTCACCCATGATGGTTACACCCAGCTGAATTTTTTGCTGCTGACCGCCTGATAATTTATCCAGCCGAGTTTTTGCCTTGTCGCTCAAACCAACTCGCTCCAAATATTTGACCGAGAAATCACGGGCCTCCTCCTTGCCGAGTCCCTTCAATCGGCCAAAATAAATCATAGTGTCGATGACTTTTTCTTTTTTGTACAGGCCACGCTCCTCCGGAAGATAGCCTAGTTTAACGCTATCTTCGACCGTATACGGCTTGCCATCAACCAGTAGCTCGCCAGCCGTCGGCTCGTATAGCCCTAACAGCGCCCTGAGTGTCGTCGTCTTTCCTGAGCCATTGCTGCCTAAGAATCCAAACACCTCACCGCGCTGCACCTCAAAACTGAGGTCTTGAATGACCACCTTGTCGCCAAACGCCATCTGAAAATGACGAATCTCGACAATCGGTCGCTGCTGTTTTACTGTGTCTCGTCCCATATTCTCCCTTTCTTTCTGCCTATTATACACTGTGTGGGTGGAGTAGGGGACGTAAGGCACTATATCTTATTTTCGCTCTACTCCCTCGACGCTCCGAGCTATCGCCGCTACAACTTCACGCTCTACTCCGTAATGTACAGCTATACCAACCGCGCAGCGCATGACGTCTTGAATCTCTTTGATGAGATTATCATACTGCGGCTGGCCGTGCTTGCGGCGCTTGACGCCCATACCTTCAAGGTGGTTAACGGCGCTAGCGAGCTCGCCACTCTCCTCGCACAACCGCGATACGCGCTGGAATATGTCAGCACCATGAGGGAACTTCGCATCAAGAGCCTGACAAATGATTAGTAGATTGGTAAATGTTTTATCGTCCAGATGCATTGATTGTAATTATAAGCCTATATACTGTGTTGAGCAACTCCAGGTATGAGATGCTCACTATACACACTAGCAAAACATTTTATATAATATACCCATGCGCCTCCTCATTATCGAAGACGAACCAAAGATCGCCCGGATTATCGCCGAGGCCTTGCGGCGTGAGCATCATGCCGTGGACGTGACACATGACGGGGATGAGGGGCTGAATATGGCGATGAGCGAGCCGTACGATCTGTTGGTCATTGATCGAATGCTACCGGGACGGAGCGGCACGGACATCGTGCAGGATTTACGCGGGCAGGGCAAGGATATGCCGATTCTGCTATTGACAGCACTGGGGACGACTGAAGACAAGACGTTCGGCCTGGACAGCGGCGCTGATGATTATCTCGTCAAGCCCTTCGCCATCGCCGAACTCACCGCCCGTGTGCGAGCGCTCCTCCGCCGCCCGCCAATTCAGCAACCGGACACGCTCCAGATCGCTGATCTGGTGATCGACCAGACAACGCAATCCGTCACTCGCGCCGGTACCTCAATCGACCTGACCAGCAAGGAGTACGCGCTCCTCGAATACCTGGCGCGCCACCCCGGCCAGACGCTTAGCAAAGACACATTGATCGCCCATGTGTGGGATTTTGATGCCGATATTTTACCCAACAATGTCGAGGCCTACATCAAGCAGCTGCGCAAGAAAATCGACAAGCCATTTCGCCGGCCACTGATTCATACCGTGCGCGGCTTTGGGTATAAGTTGGAGGCTGGCGAATGAAATTATTTTTCTCAGCAACGCTGAAGCTGGCCGGCTGGTACTTGCTCATTCTGATGACCGTCAGCTTGCTATTTAGCGGCATCATCTTTCAAGTTGCCAGCTCCGAACTCGACGTCCAGCTGAATAACTGGAGTAAGCATCACAAAACCGACAGCCACACCGAAACCACCATCATCCGCGACCATCCATCAATTTCGACCACCAATTTGCTGATCAGCCTCGGCTATCTCAATCTCATCGTACTCATCGGTGGCGGTGTCTGCGCCTACATCTTGGCCCGGCGAACGCTTGAGCCGATCGAGGCGGCACATGACGCTCAGTCGCGCTTTACCGCCAACGCCAGCCATCAGCTGCGCACGCCGCTGGCTGTCATCAAGGCTGAGGCCGAGCTGGCATTGTCCGACCAGCGCGCCAGCAAGGCATCGCTTCGCCAGACGCTCCAGAGTACGCTCGAAGAAACTGACCGCTTAACGCAACTGACCGAGACGCTGCTCAAATTGTCGTCTGCTAATCGACAGTTAGAAACCACCACCGAGACCTTTGACATCACCGACCTCACCAGAAAGCTGATCACTGAACGCAAAGCCGATGCGCGCACCGTACTGATCACCGACGAGGCCATCACCCTGACCAGCCATCGCCTCATCGTCCGCGAGCTGATCGCTATCATCCTCGACAACGCTCTGCGTCACAGCCCGCGTAAGTCCCGTGTCCGGGTTGACATCAAGGCTGCCCATCACCGCATCACCGTCTGCCTGACGAACGATGGCCAAATCGCGGCGCGCGACTTGCCGCATATTTTTGAGCGATTTTTCTCTGGCGATCAGCGAACCGGCGGCTACGGCCTCGGTCTCAGTCTCGCCAAGCAACTAGCCGGCGCCCTCGGCGGCCAACTCACCGCCGCCAGCCGCAAAGGCACGACAACGTTCACCATTTCGCTGCCAAAAACCCTGTAATTCACCCCTGGTGGCGTGACTTTTTTTAACATTTTTACAATTTTTCAGCTAATTTTCAGAATGCCATGGTGTAATAAGTTACGGTGAGGTGAGCCTCACCAGAAAGGGTAAGGATGAATACGACAACATATCTCAGTAAAAAAGGCTTCAAAGAATTACACAAGCAAATCAACGAACTCGAAATCCGCGAAAAAGCACTCTCGGCTGAGCTACGCGACATCGGCCGCGCCAAATCTCGCGACGACAAACTCCGCCGCAGCGACATTATCATGAATCTCGAAAACGTCCATGGTAAACTCGCCGAGAAACGCACTGCGCTCAAGACCGCCAAGCCGCTGCCGCGTAAGCGTGATCGGCTACGCATCGCCATCGGCTCGGTGGTTGATCTCATTGATCAGCAGGGTCAACTCTTTCGCTACACCCTCGTTGACAGCCTCGAGGCTGATCCGTCTGACGGCCGCATCTCGGTCGATAGCCCCCTCGGACAAAGCCTCCTCAACCGCCACGCCACCGAAACCATCTCTCTCGGTCTCGGTCGCACCACCCGGCGCCTGCAAGTGGTCGGCGTCCACTAACGCGCCCCAAGCGTCCCAATTTGACGCTGACCACGCGCCCCATGCCGCTCGTTTACCACGGGCGGCATTTTCGGTATACTACTTATATGACATCAACGGTTCTTATTGTTGAAGATGAGCCCACCTTACGCACTGGCACCGAGCAGTTCCTCCGCCAGCAGGGTTTTATGGTGCTGACAGCAACCAGCGGCGAAGAGGCTCTGGAGAAATTTGCTGGGGCAGATGTGATTATCCTGGACATTATGCTGCCGGGAATGAGCGGTATCGAGACGCTACGCCAAATTCGCCAGACCAGCGACGTGCCGGTGCTGATGCTGACGGCGCTACATGATGAGCCGACGCAGGTTGCGAGTTTTGACGAGCTAGCGGATGATTATATGAGTAAGCCGTTTTCGCTGGTGCTGTTGGAAAAGCGCATCAGGGCGCTATTTCGCCGCCAGCAGCAACCCACCAAAACCTTATGGCGCCGCGGCCTGGCCTCAGTGGATTTTTCAGCCTATCAAGGGTTTTATAATGATACTGACGCCCACCTCAAGCCCAAGGAAGTGCAACTCCTCAAACTGCTGGTAGATCATCCAAACATGGTCTGGAGCAGGCAGGCTATCATTGACAAGTTGTGGCGTGATGACGAGGTGCCGTTCGACCGAGTGATTGACGTTTATATCAAAAACCTGCGCAAAAAATTGCACCTGGATTGCATCACCACGGTAAAGGGAGTGGGCTATCGCTATGAAGCGGCTTAAATTATTTCCCAAAACGTTTTTGGTGTCAATCGGCCTATTCGCAGCAGTAATCATCCTGGCGCACGCACTAGTCTACACCTTGATGCCGCAATTTTATCTGCAGCAAAAAGAGCGCCAGGCAGCAAATAACCTAGCAATGCTGACCACCGAGCTGCGCGGCAAATCAGCTGAGGAAATGCGCCGTCTCAGCCAGGAATTTGCGAGCATGAAAAACGTCAACATTACGCTAACGATTGACGGGCGTGATCAGTATTTTCAAGGCTTTCAATCCGTCAATATCGTGACAGACAGCGGTAAACCAGTCGATACCAGCGTGGTGAAAATCGCTGACGGACAAACGATTGATCCGCGCTCGGTGATTTTAGAGCAGGGTAGTGTGGCGGACAATCGCGGACAAACAGCCAGAATTAAGCTACTGGCCGATGTGGCGCCTGTCACTCAGGCCAAACTCGCCACGCTGCACGTATTGCCATATACCATGCTCGGCTCGCTGCTGGTGGCGCTGATATTTTCTTACATCTACAGTCGTTTTGTAACGCGGCCGATTCGCCAGATGGCGGCGGTGACGACGACTATGCAGCGGCTGGAAAAGGACGCACATTATCCGGTAAATAGCCGTGATGAAATCGGCGTGCTGGGACGAAATATCAATGAGCTGTATCAAAATCTGTGGCAGACGATTCGTTCACTGGAGCATGAGAATAAGCGAATCACACAGCTGGAGAAAGAAAAAATCGCCTTCCTCCGTGCGGCCTCGCACGAGTTGAAAACGCCGTTGGCAGCGCTACGAATCATGCTCGAAAACATGCAACTCAACATCGGCGAGTATAAAAATCGCGATCAGTACCTGGCGGAGTCGGTGGTGCAGGTTGATCGTTTGGCAGCGATGGTGAATGATGTCTTGCGCTCTGGCAGTGTCGCCGAGCAGGCTTTGCGTCAGGAAAAGCGACTGAGGATTGACAAGCTAATCTCCGAGGTGGTTGCTGACTATACACTGCTGGCAAAAACGCGCGGCATGACTTTCGAGGTTAATGCACGTCCGACGACCATTCGTGCCAACCGCGACATGATGCGCCACGTCATCTCGAACCTGGTGTCAAACGCAGTGCGTCATGGCGACGCCGGGAGCGTCATAAAAATTACCTGTAACCAGCATGAGCTGGCCATCGAAAACGCCTGCAAACCACTCACCAAGCAGCAACTCCAGCATGTTTTCGATCCGTTTTATCGCAGTTCTGGCGGCGCGAAGCAGCACGCTGACAGCAGCGGCATTGGCCTCTACACTGTGAAAATGCTGCTCGACACCAAAGGCCTAGACTATGACTTCACGCCGCACGGGCGGGGTATGCGGTTTGTGGTGAGGTTTTGATAGGAGGATATGATGGACAGAGAGTTAGAGAAAATGAGTCTGGAAGAATTGTGGCAATTATTCCCTATATTTCTTGTAGAGCACAGACGAGAATGGGTGCGCTGGTATGATGAGGAAGTGAAAGCCATCTCCTCATTGGTGCCAGAAAAATACATAACACGAATATCTCACATTGGTAGCACGGCCATCCCAAATATACAGGCAAAAAATATAGTAGATATATTGCTTGAAGTCCCGTCGGAAAAAGAATTAGAGCCTGTAAAAAATATCCTTGTTGAAAATAATTGGTTGTGCATGAGTGAGAAAGCAAAACGAATCTCATTGAATAAGGGGTATACCAAACAGGGCTTCGCGGATAAGGTATTTCATCTCCACATTAGGGTTGTGGGGGATAATGATGAGATCTACTTTAGGGATTATCTAATTGAGAATGGAGATATTGCCAAACAGTACGAGAAATTGAAACTAAAGCTTTGGAAGGAATTTGAGCATGATAGGGATGGGTATACTGATGCAAAAAGCGATTTTATCAGAAAGTATACTAAAATAGCTAGAGAAAAATACGGGTCCAAGAATAGGTCGTCTTAAATTGTGAGTAGTAAAGTCGTCAAACAGACTCCCAGCCCCTGCTTTACATAAAGCTTCCGCCGCCAAGCATATCATACTGAAGCACTAGCTGTCTGTACTAAAATTAAACCATGGATGATTCATTTTAGTAGCAATAAAATTATTGATTGGCTTTTTCGCGCTGACGATAATTATCAATATTTCCGGAAAAGGTAATTTGTCGCCATCGTCTGCCAGCGATCAAGTGCAGAACTATGTGCTGGGTGGTATCATCGGCGGCGTCATTTATAACAATAGCATTCAGATTTTGGACTACATCGGGATTTTGTGTATATGGTGCGCGCTGGTGCTGACATTGAAATGGATAAAGCAGTATAACGTGAAAGCAAAGCAGCTCATAGACGGCAGGGCGTTGATCATCATTGATAATGGAAAAATCAACATTGAAAATTGTAAGAAAGTTGGTCTGAGCGCTCATGACGTATCGTTCAAGCTGCGAACTCATCATATCTATTCAACGAGAAAAGTGAAAAGAGCCGTGGTGGAACAAGACGGCGAATTGATTATCACTCACGAAGGGGAGGAGAATCCAAAATTCCCATTGATAACAGATGGACAACTGCAACTGATATTTTGCAGGTAATTGGCAAGGACGAGAAATGGCTGCTCAAAGAAATGAAAAAGCAGGGGCTGAAGGCGTATAGCGATGTATTTTTGGGAGAGTATGTGGACGGGAAGTTAATCCTGACGGCTTATCAATAAGAATATTTTACACTACAATTGCTGAGTGGGAGTATGCCGCGGCACAGTAGACACAATCCCCATCCCGCCTATTCGTGCTACAATTGAATTATGAAGATTATTGACACGATAACCCTCGCCGAGCTTCGCCCGATGGCCGAGAGAATGTACGGGACGATGGTCAAGGCGGATGTTGATGTTGCTAAGAAAATTGTGGTGATCGACATGGATATGCATGCCGATGGCGAAGCCTATTTGTTAGAGCGTGGGTCGCAGCAAGCAGATCTATGGGGGATTAACCTATATCCGGATAAGTTTGGCACCGATGAATTTATCGAGTTTGATAGCATGATAAACATTCGTCCGCGGCAAAACAATCCGTCGCGCGATGTGCTCGACCCAACAGTACGCCAGCAAATTATCGATATCATCGCCGGAGTCGTCCGTGAGTGAACATGTCTTTGACCGAGAGAAGTGGCAAAGCTTAACGATATTCGAACAAATGGGCAACATCGGCTCAGAGGTCGGGCGAGCATTTGCCGCCCGGCGCCGCGGCGATACGGCTGCAATGACTGGCGCCTGGCAGCGCGGCTTGG
>CAUUSW010000002.1:0-142964 GCA_963548005.1 uncultured Candidatus Saccharibacteria bacterium
GCGAAGTACTGAGATGATTCGCTTGCTAAATCAATACCAATATTTCTTGCAACGGGAAAAGTTAGGGTTCGATCATAATAGTACCTTAAGGCTACAGATCCAAGTATTTTATCTGTGCTAAGTGTTCTTTCTAATGCTTCATGTAGGCCAGGATTGAAACTATTGTCTATAACTACCACCTCTGTAGGCATATGAGCATTAATTGCAGATTGTGCTAGCGAACGAAGCGTATTTATTGTTTTTGATGGACGTTCCATGGTAGGCATTATGATTGACAATTCCGTAGGGTAATCAAGAGTGGAGAGTTCTTTGTTTAGTATGCTCGTGTCACTACTGCAATCATTAAATACTTTTCTGCCACCAACGTAGTCTACGATAGGCCAGTCAAGTGCTTTTTTATCGACTTCAGCCATCTACATAATTCCTCCAAATCTTCAGTAAGTCTCTGCTAAACTCTGGCAAAAGCTGCTCGTTCTGGGCGAGGCTTTTGATAAATTCGTAGTATTTTCGCTCTTTTTCGTGGATGTCGCCGGTGAAAAATAGCGCTAAAATTTCGTCGTTATTTTGCCAGTCCAGTGTTTTATAGACGTTTTGTGACGAATCCGCCGCGCGCGCCTTTGCCAGCTGCTCAATAAAGCCGCGGTAGCATTTGTACGCTTGCCAGTTTTCACCGCGACGGCGGTGCTTGATGTAGCGCAGCGAACCCATCATCACGTCGAAATAGTCGTGTTCGGCGCGCGGCTCCGTCCATTTTTTGCTTGATTTGTGCGGCACGTGAACGTTGTCGTTGCTAAAAATCAGCTGCGAATTTGGAAAGAAATTGGTTTTGCCGGGCAGCGAAAACCCGATGTCAATTTTGTGAAACGGGCTCATGCCGCTCAGGCAAAACGTGCGGGCGATTTCATGCTCATTGTTTGTAATTGTATAGACTGCGCTTAAGCCGAATTTATCTGCCAAACTTTTACGAGCATAG
Organism: uncultured Candidatus Saccharibacteria bacterium; assembly: GCA_963548005.1. Taxonomy (GTDB): domain Bacteria; phylum Patescibacteriota; class Saccharimonadia; order Saccharimonadales; family Saccharimonadaceae; genus Nanosynbacter. The sequence goes on from CAUUSW010000002.1 coordinate 974, forward strand.
TCTTCGGCAGTGGCTGGGTGCAGTGAAGTAGTGGTCAAATCAATGTCGGAAAGTCCATCACTCTTTTCTATTGCTCGCGAGCCGAAAAGATGCAGCTCGGAGATGTAGGGGTTGTCGGCAAGCACTTTTATAACTTCATCTAATGATGTACGGCTATCTCTCATAGATCCTCTCTAACATAGTAGTCTCTCAGTTTGCTTAAATAAGTTACTATTTGAGCTCTCGCACCGCTAACCTCGTGTCCAATGCCGATCGTTGCTCTCATAGAAGGATCACCTACAAGATTATTTTTACTAATCATGGAATCGTCGCCTCCGCCCTTTAAGATTATTGGGTAGTCCGTGTGTAGCCATCTGTCTCCTCGTTTTAAGGCGTTGAGCATTATCTTTTGCGTTATTGCGTCATCCTCAAAACTAAACTCCGCAGGGTAACGGATATCCGGAATCATTCCTCTCGACATTGCAGAAGCCAGAAAAATCAACCCTCTCTCGTGAATATCTTGCATTCTTTCTACCCGAGGAAAATCAGACCCCACATTAGCAGGGCAGCTACTCATGTCAACACTACCGTCAGGGTTAATCATCTCCCATACCGCAAATCCATGTATCAAGGTTGCTGTTTGTCCGAGCTTTTCAGCTACAGAATTGAGTTTATTAAGCTCTCTAAGGCTTGACTTGTCATAAAGCTGATCATCTGAATCTATATTCATAATCCATTTAGTCTTAGAACTTGACTTCTTAACGGCCAATGCCGCCACATCGAAACCGTAGTTGCGAACAGGGTATGCACAGCCTGTTATTGCAGTATAGCTCAGCGCATGCACCCGTCTATCACCCAGGCTATTTAGACGCTCAATAGTATTGTCGCTTGACCCATTATCAATCACGATCCATGACCAGTCTCCATTATAGTCTTGCTCGCACAATTTATCGTATGATGACATTATTTTATCCTCACGATTTTTTGTTGAGGTTACTATAACATATCCTGGAGAGAAGGAGGATATTTGTTCTATCGCATCACCCACTCTACTTAGTTCCTCTTTTGGTGTTTGACTCTCTATGCGATTTGCAATTTGCGATTCTTGATCCCCGCCCTCCGTACTCTTGTAGTAATTCATACGTGCGTCATGAAACGAATCATAGTTACGCAGATAATTTGGAACTTCCATTTTAATATTATTGCAGGTAATCAGGTGGGCGGTCAAGTATAATCGGTTTAATTTATGTGACTAGCCAGGGGGAGCGATTACAATAAAACAAACTAGTTGACTTAGTGGCGATCTTTTTGTATCTTATAAATAAGAGGTTGTTGAGTAGCGTCTCTGGAGGGCATCTCCAGAGCTATTTTATATCAGCCATTTTTGCACCAAATATACATTTACATCAACGGGAGGTAACCATGACAAAAACTACTGTACCCAAAAATCAGTACGCCGATTCGCGCGATTTCATGACAAGCCTGCTGTTTCGCAAATGGACTATTGCAATTATTCTTTCGCTTGGAGCTGAGACTAAGCGCTATTCTGCATTGCACCGTTCTCTTCCGGGAGTGACTCAAAAAGTGCTCACCGAGCACCTCAAACAGCTAGAACGCGCCGGCATCGTCCGGCGCTTTTTCTATCCGACGATTCCGCCGCGGGTTGAATATGAATTAACGAAAACCGGTCTAGAATTATTAAAGCTGACGGGCGATATAACTACGTGGTTTGATTCTCACTCTGAAACGCTGCATAAATCCCAGAAAACTTACAACAATAAACGCGTAACTGTGCTGCGGCGGTTATAAGTTACGATTTTTCTCTATCGCGTCCAGTACTTCACGGTGCCGCAATTTTGCTTGTTTTTGCTTACGACTACTCCGTCGCAGCAGCCGATATGGAATGAACAAAATTCCAAAAACAACATAAATCAGCACATACCAAAACGCCACAAAAATCCAAGCAAACAAAATGAGTATGGCAGCAACCAAACCAAGCAGCGCCTTAACCGCTGGACTATCCACGTCCGTGATTTTCCAAATGCGTTTTGCCGAACCACTAAACGATAGCGGCGAAGATATAACAACCTTTTCGGATTTTAGTTTGCTCATGTTTTTAGTTTACTTGTAATTTTTATTAGTGTAAAGTTGGCGACAAAATATATTTTTTAGTAAGTTCGTTGGTTTAATTTTTAACTCAAACTAAAACATGGTTGCACCTCTATAAATTTAACAAACCTCTCAGAAACTAACATACTGACGTGATTGTAGCAGACTTTCAAGTGCCGTCTTGCCAAGTAAAACGATGCCTGCTAACGTAAAAATAACAGAGGTAAACACAAAGTTCACGCTCTGGTGAAAGGGAGTTTATGGTGTCAAGAAAAACATATTGTTTGGCGGCAATATTTATCGCGGTTGGAGCGCCATTTGTGTTGGCGAATGTAGCCCTAGCTGCACCAGCGGGTGTCAGTAATGTTGAGAATTTTATACGAAGCGTCATCCAAGTGGTGGCGGGGCTAGCCGGTCTGGTAGCGACCGGCTTTTTTGTTGCTGGCGGTTTTACCTATATCACTAGCTCGGGAAATCCTGAGCAGCTCGACAAAGCAAAGCGCACTATCACGTGGTCGGCTATTGGTCTAGCGATCGTCATCGCGGCGTTTGTATTAGCGAACATCGTAACGACTTTAGCGCGACAAGCCTTCGGAGGATAACCCGTCCATGTTCGACTTTGTCGATATTTTCACCAGTAACTTAGTATTCTTTGCCGATACGGCTGGCGCGATAAAAACTGTGCGTGATTATGTTTTGCCGACAGCCAAAATCTTATCGGGTATCGCGTCGCTGGCTTGCGCTTTCTTTTTGGTGCATGCTGGCTATATTTACATGACCAGCAGTGGCAAACCAGACCGCATGGAGCACGCTAAAAACATCGCTAAAAAAGCCGTGATTGGGCTGGTCATCGTGCTAGCAGCCGTGACAATAGTTTCTATTTTGAATGGCTCATATCAAGCGGTGCGAAATCCAAACGACGCGAACCTACCGAACCTGCAAGCCGTTACACCCAAATCAGAAAACAACGGTTTGATCGAAATGATTATCAAAGCCGTGACGGGATTATTGTCGTCAATTATTAACGCTATAGCCTCACCGTTTTTGAGCGCATTAGAATTTTTCACCAAATCGACGCCGTTGATGGCGAGCAATAAAGCCGTGTTTAACCTATGGCTAGCGATTGTTGGCATCGCTGATGTGCTGTTAATTTTAGTTGTGGCGCTAGTCGGATTTCAGGTCATGAGCGCGTCAAGTTTCGGTTTTGACGAAGTTGAGGTTAAGCACTTGCTGCCACGTATAGCGCTGATATTTTTGCTGATGAACACCTCGATATTCTTAATTGATGGCATCATCGGTTTATCTAACGTTCTCATCTCGGCTACTAATCAAGTTTCGGGTGCATCGACCGTTTGGAGTACACTCATCAAAGTTGTCGAAAAAACGTCCGGTCAGGGCGTGGCGGCACTGCTAATCATGGTGGCATTTTTGATTTGCTCGGTCATATTATTGGTGTATTATGTTATGCGCTTGATTACTTTATTCATCGGCACTGTCTTATCGCCACTAGTGAGCATGCTGTGGCTAGTGCCGGGGTTTCGTGATTTTGCCGAAACTTCGATGAAGACATTCCTGTCAACAATTTTCGTTTTGTTTGTTCATGTGGTTATCTTGCAATTAGCATCGTCGCTGTTTTCTGGTATGGCAACCCCTGGCAACAACGCTCTTCCCGACACTTTGATGGCGATGGTAGCGGGCATAGCAACTATTCTGACTTTATTAAAAGTTCAAGGCGTAATGATGCAATTTAGTTTCGTTAGTATGGGCGCGCGCAATCTAAAGAAATTGGGTGGTCAATTTATGAACGGTGTTAGTTACATGACGGGCACCGGCTCGAAAGTGGCACACAAAACTACCCAGCGCGTCAGGAATACTACTCACGCCGCCAAAAAAGCCCGGGTTCACTCGACTCTCGAAACGGTGGCGCGCCAAACAAAGTCGCCAATGAAAGTAAGTTATCTGAACAAAAAAGGCGATGCGGAAATTACCTACGCCGTAAATCCGCGCAGCAAAAATAATCCAACTGTTGTTAGTATGCCCGAGTCAAAACCGCTAAAAACCGGCACGACTTACCGCGCCGGATCGAAAATAAAATCGACCAAACAGCGAGGCAAAAAATCATGAAAACGACAGTCGTTCCTGCGCAGGTTACTACCGTAGAAGACCGGATCATCGGCAAGCTCGGTTTTTCGCAAATCGTGCTTTTGATGGTTCCTGTTTTCTTGAGCGCGGGAGTTTTCACGCTGCTACCGCCGGTCATGAACGGCGCGCTTTATAAATACGTTTTGATGGCGTTAAGTTTGATCGTTTGTGGAATTTTGTCGATTCACGTTAAAGGTAAAATTATCGCGCTCTGGTTGGTAACGGTACTGCGTTACAATTTGCGACCAAAATATTATTTGTTCAATAAAAACACTACTGCGTTTCGTGATGAATGTAAAAATGCTCCACCTGAAGATGAAGAAGTTATAAATCAACCAACCGAAAAGCAGCAAAAGCCAGAAAAATTAGACGACATATCAACCCTCAAAACTCGCCAAATTATAGATGATCCAACCGCTGATGTTCGCTTTGAAACTGATAAGAAAGGAGGTTTGCATGTTCGGTTTACGAAAGTCAACCGCTAAATCTAGCGCCAGGCGGCAAATTGCGCTAAAGGGTGTGCGCGACGGGATTTTGTTGTTGCCGCAGAATAATTATCGGGCGATTTTGTCCGTTTCGGCGCTAAATTTTGAACTGCGTAGCGAGGACGAGCAAGACGCAATTATCGATACCTACGAAAGTTTTCTCAATTCGATTGGTTGGCCGATTCAAATTTTAGTACGCACGCGCGAGATTGATATGGACGGATATTTAGAAGATCTGAGTCATCGATTGCAGAGCGAGACGATTCCTGTCTACAAAACTCAACTGAAAAATTACGAAGAATTTATTCGTTCGCTCATCACCGACAACAAGATTTTAACGCGGCATTTTTATATCATCATTCCTTTTCGACCGACCGACAACAAAGCTGAGTTTGATTTAATTCGCGAGCAGCTCAAGCTCCGTATCGATATTATTGCCAAAGGCATGTCGCGGCTCGGTATGCGCGCTGACCAGCTAGACAGCCTTGAAGTACTTGATTTGTTCTACAGTTTTTATAGCCCGACGCAAGCAAAAATTCAACCGCTAACTGAACGTGCACTGCAAACAATTCACACAGCACTTGTGCGGGACGGGAGCAAAATCAAATGACTAAAAAATCACGAGTATCAACAATTCTAAAAAGAATCAGCGACGTGGTTAGCGCCCCGAAGCGCCGCCGTGACCGCCAACGCGAAGAGCAGCAAAAAGAACTTAACATTACATTTGGCGAGCAGGACGCGCTGGATATTTTGTCCTACGCCGGACTAGAGGAAAATGTTGACTATCTTTGCATTGATGGCGTGTATATGCGCACGCTGTTTATTTCTGGATATCCGTTTGTGGCGAGTTCGGACTGGATGGATAGTTTGATTCATTTTAATCACGATATCGATATCAGCTATCATCTGCACGAAGTGGACGCCCGAGCTGCACTGCCAAAACTAAACCGTAAAATTACCGAGCTTGAATCCACACGCCGGGCGATGATGCGCGAGGGACGGATTGTCGGCTCGGAGATTACCGACCCGCTTGAATCGGCGATTGATTTGCGCGATAAAATTCAGCGCGGTCAAGAAAAATTATTCCAAATGGCAATCTACATTTGTATTCGTTCTGAGACCAAAGAAGAACTTGATAAAACCACCAAGTTGCTTGAAGCTAATCTGTCGGCGCGGTTGTTTTACTCAAAAGTAGCGCGCTATCAGCAGTTAGAGGCGCTGCAATCAATTTTGCCACGCGGCGAAGACCAGCTGGCGCAAAAGCGTAATCTCGATAGTTCCAGCGCCGCCCTGACTTTTCCGTTTATGTCATCAGAATTAGTGCAGGAATCGGGCATTCTTTACGGCGTTAATAAATCAAATAACTCGCTGGTTATTTTGGACAGGTTTAGTCTGCATAACGCTAACTCTATCACATTTGCGCAGTCGGGTGCTGGCAAAAGTTACACCACCAAAGTCGAGATTTTACGCCAACTCATGCAAGGCACGCGTGTCATCGTCATCGACCCAGAGCGTGAATATAATCGCCTCACCGAATCAGTAAAAGGTACGTATATAAAATTATCCGCCAAAAGCAAACAGAAAATTAACCCCTTCGACCTAGCAACGACCGTTCACGAAATTAGCAACCTGTCTGAGCACACGCAAGATTTAATGGACGTAATCGGTTTGATGGCCGAAAGTCTAACAGCACGCGAAAAAGCCGCCATCGACAAAGCGGTTTTGAAAATATACAAAAAGTCAAAAACCAAGCCGCCACTTTTAGAAGATTTATACGCGGAACTTCGAAAGTTGGGTCAGCTAAAGTTGTGCGAAAAGTTAGAAAAATATATTTCCGGCTCGTTGGCAGATGTGTTCAACGCGCAAACAAATGTTAAATTGGACAACCGCTTGGTCATTTTCGACATCAAAGATTTGCCAGAAAATTTGCGCCAAATTATGATGCTGATTATCTCTAATTTTGTGAAAAATCAAGTCATGGCTAAGCCAGAAAAGCGGCTGCTGATTATTGATGAAGGCTGGATTTTATTGCAGCACGAGGAGTCGGCGCGATTCGTAGCAGGACTAGTGCGTCGAGCTCGTAAGTATTATCTCGGCGTGTCGATCATATCACAGCAAGCCAATGACTTTCTCAAAAGTGAATATGGCCGGGCCATCGCTTCGCAAAGCGCACTGCGGATTTTAATGCGCCAGGACACAACGACTATCAAAGGTGTGGTTAATGAATTTAACCTCAGTGAATATGAACAAAGTTTTCTGCTCACTTGCGAACGAGGCGATGCTTTGCTTATCGCCGACCAAAACCATGTTGCCGTTAAAGTTGTGGCAGCCGAAAAAGAACACCCGCTCATCACTACCAATCCTGCGGAGTTATATTCATCATGAACAGCGCGGCAGTTTTGTTTACAAATTTTGGTTTCAGCATAAAGAAAATTCTGGCCATAATCATCGCTACCTTGTTGCTTATTTTGATGTTTCCGATTTTAGCTATTTCATCGCTTGGCTTGCCGGCGATGAGTTTTTTGGCAAATGCGCCGAGCGCCAAAGCGGCGGAAGAGCGTGGTTTTTATAATGGCGGCGTGATGCCCGGGAATACTTATGCTTGGGGCAACTGTACGTGGTGGGCGTACGCGATGCGCCGGTGGGCAAACAGTCCGATTCCGAACACTTGGGGTAACGCTAATACTTGGGATGACAACGCCAAGCGCGATGGCTACATCGTCAACGATACGCCAGCGGCTGGTGCAGTTTTTCAGACCGACGAAGGTCCTTATGGTCATGTTGCGTATGTGATAGAAGTTAATCAAATCAGCGGGGATTGGAAAATTTCTGAAATGAACGCGCGCGGTTTGAATATAGTGTCGCAGCGCACTTTTTCAAAAGAAGCCGCCAAGGCGTATAAATTTATTCACAATAAACCAGGAGCGCAGCCATGGAATCCGCAACCGATTACCTCGCCACCGCCTTACGGCTTGGGTCGATAGTTTTGTGTGTAATTGCGTTTACGATTAGCGCGGTCGTTTTGTGGTTGGTGATTCGTTTTGTTTTGAATTATCGATATTTACGAACGCGAGAAATGGCTTGGCTAGAAATTACACCGCCCGCTACAGTCGCCAAAACACCCGAAGCAACCGAGCAATTATTTTCGGTAATTCATGGACACAGGGCAGCGCGCTCGTTCAAAGAAAAGCTACTCGGTCGGTCGCCAGTTATGAGTTTTGAGATCGCATCGATTAAAAAGAGCGGTGTGCGGTATTTGGTGCAGGTCGAACGGCGTCACGCTGCGAACATGCAAAAAGCGATTACGTCATACATTGCCGACTCAAAAGTTCGCACGGTCAAGCGGAAAAGTGGTGATAATTATCAGGTCGTTGAATTTCGAGAAACTGGGCATTACGTCTTGCCGCTAGCTACAAATTCGACGCTAGAGCAACGCGATCCGCTGAGCTATGTAATCGGCGCGATGACTAGACTGAATGATGACGAGGAAGTTATTTTTCAACTCGTAGCAACACCGACTCGCTTGCGTGAAGCAGAAATTTTGTCGCATAAAATTCTCGGCAACGAAAATATTTTGCAACATGTTAGCGGCAAAAATCTATCGATTCTTGGCAAACTAGCTAGCCTCTTTGGTAAAATTTCTTCTGGCGCAACCGACCTCGTCAGCGAACTTTACATGAGTATGACAACTAGCCATCGCAATTATTACAATTCAAAAACCACATCCCCGCGGCAGCAAATCAGAGTGCCGCGAGACGACCGCCCGGCGCGCGTGCTCAGCGCCTTTGAGTTGGAATTAATGGAAACCATGCATCAAAAAGTGACTCGTCCGCTATTTCGCGTCAACCTTCGCGTCATGGTAAATAGCCTAGAGCCAAAGAGGTATATAGCCGCGCTTAAATCTGCGCTGGACGGTTTTAGTACGCCGCCATATCAATCGCTCAAGGCGAAATATCGTCTGCCAATTTTGAATAAACTGCTAATTCGCGCGGCCACAAAGCGTCTCCCGTCATTGCAGAAAAGTAGCTCCATAATTCTCGCTTCAAGCGAACTTGCCAGCCTGTTTCATTTTCCCTCAAGTTATCATAGCAAAACCGACAATCTGATAACTTCACTCAGCCGCACGCTGCCCGCGCCGATTTCACTCAAGCAGTCAGAAAACTTCGATGTGATTATTGGCGAAAATCATCACCACAATACAGTGACGCCGATTGGCTTGACGGAGGCTGAACGTGAGCGCCACCAGTATATCATCGGCGGTACGGGCAGCGGTAAAACTACGATGTTGCAATATCAAATTGTGCAAGATATTTGTAACGGCAAGGGTGTGGCTGTAATTGACCCGCACGGCGATATGGCGGAGACGATTTTGAAGCATGTTCCGCCTAGGCGCCTTGGCGATGTAATTTATTTCAATCCTGATGATTTGGATTATCCGATTGGCTTGAATTTGCTGGAGTTAATGCCCGGGCTAGACGGCAGCGAGTTGATGCGCGAAAAAGATCTTATCACCGAATCGGTCGTGTCGATTTTTCGAAAGATATTTAGCGACGAGGACTCGGGCGGGCATCGTATCGAATACATTTTGCGCAACACCATTCAAACTGCACTCACGCAGGAAAACCCCACTATTTTCACCGTGTTTGATTTGCTAAATGACCCGAAATATCGCCGCAGCGTTGTTAAAAATCTTGATGATGCAAACTTGATAAACTTCTGGAAAAATGAGTTTGGTAAAGCTGGCGATATGCAGAAAGTAAAAATGTCGGCGGGAATTACGGCGAAAATTGGGCGGTTTTTATTTTCGGCGTCAGCTAGGCAAATTCTCGAGCAGCCAAAATCTACGATTGATTTTGACGACATCATCAACTCGGGAAAAATACTAATTTGTAACTTGTCTAAAGGTTTGCTTGGTGAGGACACGGCTGAACTGTTTGGAATTACCGTACTTGCGAAGCTTCAGCTCGCAAGTCTCCGCCGCGCCCGTCTCAAACAGGCGGAGCGGCGGACGTTCTATTTGTATGTCGATGAGTTTCAGAATTTCGCCACGACGTCATTTGTACAAATGTTGTCTGAAAGCCGCAAATATCGCGTCTTTATGATTATGGCCGAGCAATCGACTTCGCAGCAAAGTGATCAGCAAACGGTAAATATAATCCTGGCGAATGTCGGTACAATCATTTGCTTCCGAACCGGCAATCCACAGGACGAGCAGTGTTTGCTACCGATGTTTAGCCCGTATATTGAGCCAGGCGAAATCAGCAACCTGCCAGCGTACAATTACTACGCTCGGCTGGCGGCGGTGCATGCGCAAGAGCCGCTATCTGGGCAGACTTTACTGCTAGACAACGAAGGTAATGAAACAGTGCGGGATGAGATTGTTAAGCATTCGCGAAAGGAGTTTGCCAAGAAGCAAGAAGAGTTTTCTGAGCGAAAAATTTCTGGCAAGACTGTATCGAAAAAAGCTACGAAAACCAACAAATCAGCAAAGAAAAAATCACAGGCTAAGGCAGAGCCGATGATAGATGAAATCTGAGGCTTTAGCTAGGCACAAGCGGTATATATTGCTATACTATAAATATGAATGGTAACGTTGCCGTCGTAGACCTATTTTGCGGCGTAGGTGGGTTAACTTGCGGACTGAAAAAAGCTGGATTGGATGTAGTTGCTGGTATAGATAATGATGCAACCTGCCGATACGCTTACGAAGAAAATAATCATACAAAATTTATTGAAGCGGATGTGTCGAAATTGCCAAGTTCAGATGTTAATAATATGTTCGGAAAAGCTGATATTAAGGTCTTAGTCGGCTGTGCGCCTTGTCAGAGATTTTCGCGTCACGCCAACAAATATCGTAAAAGTATAGATACCAAGACGGATGTCCGCTGGAACCTACTGAGGTCGTTTGCTCAGTATATTGAAGACATAAAGCCGGACATTGTATCTATGGAAAATGTGCCAGAGCTTCATAAGTACGACATATTCGAAGATTTTCTGGATAAACTAGACGAGCTAGGCTATCACACAAGCTACAAAATAGTTGACTGCAGCAAATACGGGTTACCGCAAAAACGTCGCCGGCTTGTTCTATTAGCATCAAAACACGGCGATATTCAGTTAATCCCAGAAGCCTCCATAGAGAAAAAGCTCACAGTCAGAGATGTATTATCAGGGCTGCCTGTGATATCTCAAGGACAGGTAGATGAAAGCGACCCTCTTCACAGAAGCGCCGGATTAACTGAGATAAATCTTAAGAGAATCAAGCAGTCAAAACCAGGTGGTACATGGCGAGACTGGGACGAATCTCTACTGCCAGAATGCTACAAAAAGCCGTCTGGCAAGTCATTCGGCAGCGTATATGGCCGTATGGAGTGGGATAAACCTTCGCCGACCGTTACAACGCAATTTTATTCATTCGGCACCGGTCGTTACGGTCATCCTGAACAAGATAGAGCGATATCTCTCAGAGAGGGCGCGTTGCTCCAGACCTTCCCAAGAGATTATAAATTTTTCGAAGATGTTAATAATGTTTCAATCGGTACAATTAGCAGGCATATAGGCAATGCTGTGCCGGTTGATTTAGGGAAAATTATTGGCATGTCTATTAATAAGCATTTGGAGCAGATAAATTATGAACAACGAAAAAGATAGTCAATTTACTTTCAATATATCTTTAGCAGTACTAAACAGTCTTGGTAGAAATCTTTATCGAAATTTTATAACTATACTGGGTGAGGCTATATCTAATTCTTGGGATGCAGATGCTAATAACGTCAGAATAGTTATAAATAGAGAAAAATCAGAAATGCTCGTTATTGACGACGGCGACGGCATGTCCGCGTCTGACTTTAGTGGCAAGTTTCTAAGAATTGGCTACTCAAAACGTACAAATGGGTCAAACTCACGAAAAGGTCGCCCTTATATAGGCAGAAAAGGGATTGGAAAACTAGCCCTCCTTTCGTGTGCTAATCGTGTTGTTATCGTGACGAAAAAGTCTGGTGAGCCAGTCACTGGTGGAGTGATAGACAATAGCGAGCTAGATGAGGCTATACAGGACGACAGAGACCATGAATCATACAGGCTAGGAACACTTTCTAGTGAAGATATGAAGTTACTAGACGGAATGGAACACGGAACTATTATTAAGTTCATTAATCTTAAGGGCGGTATAGTTAATACATTAGAAAATATACGAAAAGCTATTGCGCTATATTTCCGCTTCTCTCTCGTTGATGAAAGTTTCAAGATTTACGTTGATGGTAATGAAATAAATCTAGGCGACATAAAGGATTTGACCGATAGAACTCAGTTTTTGTGGCCAATAAATAACAGTCAGGACTCGTTTATTTACACCCTTTCGACACTAGCCGCTCGCACTGGGGGTGTCAGCATTGATAAGAATGTTAGCGGCTTCATAGCCTCGGTTGAAAAACCAAGAGACCTAAACGTACTAGGATCTCAAGAAAAAGTTGGGGTAGACTTGTTCGTTAATGGCCGGCTTCGCGAACGAGACATACTAAAGCACATTCAGAGCGCAAGAATACCAGAAAGTTATATGTATGGACAGATCCACTATAACGATCTTGACGGAGATGAGGTTGATAGATTTACTAGTAGCCGTGAAGGAATAGTGTCTGATGATACACTATTCCTTGAGTTGCTTGAAGGCATAAAACCGGTTGTTAAATCTATAATTGACCAATGGGATAAGTGGCGTATCGAGATCAAGCAAGATGGAGATAATGACAATCCACGTTTCTCACAAAAGGAACGCGCGTCAAAGAAGTTATACAATGAGACGGCAAATGAATATAAACCAAGCCTACCAGACACCTCAGAGCCTACCAAAAGAGTAAGGAAATGGATAAATGAGCTTGAAGAGGATGCCACTTTTAACCTTCAATCGTATACGGAATGCTTCATATTAGAAAACCTCACTCGAAAGCTAATAAGATATAAATCCATAGCTATTGATGATAGCACAGATCCTGATTGTATAGCGAGGAAGCAAATCAAGCGTTACCGAGAAATGGAAATAAAGAGGAAGAACAAGGGTAATCTATCTATAGATATACGTCAAGATGACGACGATTTATTCTATCTAGATTTGGAGCGGCTGACCTACTTGGCTTACTTATCGCAAAATAATCATGCAGAAGACAGTGACATATGTGATGAAAAGGCCTTTATGCCAATTCGTAATGCACTAATGCATACATCAAGGCTTACACAAGATGCCAAAGATAGACTATCGGCAATATATACTAACATTAAGTCAAAAATTAAAAACCTACTCTCTAACTAGGTATTATTGAGTATTAAGAATCCGAAGATTCCTTATACCTCTCCAAAAACCCCTCAAAATCAAACCCCTCACTCCTACTAGCGACATGCGCAAATCGCTGCATGAATTTCAGGAATCCGACCGCGTATTCGCGATTAGCGTTGCCCGGGTCATGAAGCTCCAAATAGTGGATAGTTTTCTGAATCGTTTCTTCGTCTTCGTACAGGCGAAGATTCTTGATCGTGTCCTCGTTATTCATAACTATTTCACCTCCATAAATTTATTTAAGCCGATAAAATCTATCAACATTTCCGCCTCAAGCGCAGATGTTGTCCTTCTCATTATCTCACAACTGTCGCGATATGAGAGGATATTTAGGCTGCCTTCGTAAATAATCTGCCTGTCGATGATGGCTAGTTTGCGGTGATGTTTGACTGTGAAAAGTACTTCGACACCTGCTGATTGTAGTAAATTTAGAGATTCTCGGGCTTGTAGTTGATATGTTCCGTCATGTTCTTCGGGTGGCTTGGTGTTGAGCAATATTTTCACGCCACGCTTTTTGAGGCGATGAAATATTGGGATAATTTTTTCTACTCGGGCGGTTCTGAGAAACGGGCTTTCAATGATAATGATTCTTTGAGCTCTTTGTAGGTCGCGCATAAATTGGTTATCAAAAGTATTTTGGTCGTAGAGTTTTGAGCTCGACTTTCGTAGATTAAACATCGCGCCCCTCCAGATCCGGCAAGTATACCTCGCCATTTTTAATTACCATGCCGAGCTCCTTGAAGCGATCCCGCAGCGCAAACAGATCGCGAAAAAGGAGTTCCACATTTATATTAGTAGGCTCACCATACAGGGGATATTATTCCGTTCGGATACTACATGACAAAGACGCCAGCCACCAAGAGGAAACGAAAGAAGCAGGCCGTGCTCTCGCCAGAGCGTAACATTCGGTACGAGGCAGTCATTATTATTGAAGCAGCAATGCTTGTTCTCTCGGCAGCAGTATTTATATGCTGGCTGCCGGTATATTTTATAAACGTCCACATGCCATTAGCTTTGATTATTGTTGACATGGCTATCGCGTCGCTCCTCGTCCAAGGCCTCATTCTACTGAAACAGTCTCGTCGAACCGATCAGTACCAGCAGCGCATCGCTGCACTCGCTATGACTGTAGTGTATCCGCTGGTGCAGTTCATTGTATTGGCGCTGCTCTATATCTCTCAAGTTGGCCCATTTAGTTCGGCATTTCGAGAAGCTGCTCACACGGCGTTCGGCGCTATCCTGGCTTTTAATGGCTCGCTCCCGGTTATTTTGCTGATGGTGGTATGTACGACTATTGGTTCACTGTGGCTGTGGAAAATTATCATGATGGCTAAGGAGGCGCCATATTGGCAGCCGCGTTCAGCTGACCAACTATCTGAGGCGGAGAAAACCAAGCAGGAGCGGGGACTACGTTGTCGCAAGATTGGCGTGACCTTGATGGTGCGAGTGCCGTTCGCACTCATATGTGCGTTCATGTTTGTCATGACACTTTTGTATATTACTCCCGCCACCATTCTCTTTGCGATGATGATGGCGATGTCTGCGGTGGTGCCATATGCAGTCATCTTGAGCTTTGTTATTGGGCTGGTGTATATGCTAAAGGGCGAGGTGTATTACAAGATAAAGCATTGACAAATTATGAGAGGATCGCGTATAATGGGAATAAGCTTGCGCTCATACAGGGTATACGCCGTGTAAGCGCGCGGGCCTACCAGAACGGTCGCACGGATGCGGAAAACTAATCGTTTAGCAATATCAACTAATTATTAGGTCGACAATGCATCCTGTTCTTGTGCGAGAAGAAAGACTTAGTACGGTAGTCAGTGTTGATGGAGACATTGACACGGGAGAAGTGTTATTCGTAATCAAGTATCTGCCCGTCGGGGCAAAAAACTCAAGTTAAGCGCAGTATCGGCGTACGGTGGGATTTTTCTGTTAGTTATTTCATTTTTGGCATTGAGCTACCAAACGGGCGGGGTTGCCAGCCGGCAGGGCTTGGTGTCCGCCTCCCAGCCGGTCGCACCGTCTACTGGCCCAGCTCATGAGACGAATAAGGCCAATAAGGTCTCGGTAGACCAGCTAGCGGCTGCTAATGCGGTAACTGATCTAGCTGAGACAGTTAATCTGCCGACTGCGGGTGACTTGCGCGAAGCGACGGCAACACTGTCGATCAAAAAAGAACTGGCTCAGGGCGATACTGAAGTTATCTCCAAGCCACAAATCGTCCAGCCAGAAAAGTCGGCCCAGCGCGGGATCAAGACTTATGTCACCAAACAGGGTGATACGATTAATTCTATTGCCAAGAAGTTTAACGTGACAGCACAGACGGTGCGCTGGGCGAACAATACGACATCTGATGCGGTTGAAGCCGGCAAGACATTGATTATTCCGATGGTTGATGGTGTGGTCTACACTGTTAAGGACGGCGACACCATCGAAAAATTGGCAGAAAAGTATAAAGCAAATCCTGAACGAGTGGCATTGTATAACGACTTGGCAAGTGGGGCGGCACTGGCTAAAGATACGCGGATTGTCTTGCCAGGCGGTGTGTTGCCAGAAAATGAGCAGCCAGGTTACGTGGCGTCGCGCTCGGGCCGTCGGGGTTATGCAGGGCGGACAACGGGCGGCGCAGTCAGTGGTATCAGCTATGGTTACGCTCGAGCATCAGTTGGCAATCGATACGCTCTCGGTAACTGTACGTGGTATGTGTACGAGCGGCGAGCAGCACTTGGTCGACCAATCGGTAGTTTCTGGGGCAACGCAACGTCGTGGGCGGCAAGTGCTCGGGCGGCCGGTTTTGTTGTTAATCATACACCAGCACCAGGGGCAATCTTCCAGACGACATGGGGCGGCGGTGGTCTTGGCCATGTCGGTATGGTCGAGCGGGTTGAAGGTGGCACGATCTACGTTAGCGACATGAATTATGCTGGGTATAACGTCGTGACGCATCGAACAATCCCGATGTCTGAAGTTGGTCGGTATAACTTTATCCACTAGGATGTTCTAAGGCAACAAAGTGCCTCCGCTATCTCTCGGGGGCGCTTTTTGGTATACTGAAATTATGTTTGTAGATACAGCGAAAGTGTTGGTACGAGCTGGCAAGGGCGGCGACGGCGCAGTCAGTTTTCGGCATGAGAAATATGTTGACAAGGGTGGCCCTGATGGCGGCGATGGCGGACGCGGCGGTGACGTTGTGTTTTTGGCGACCAAAGACCTGAATACGCTACTTAACTTTCGCTATAAACCAGAGTTAAAAGCGGAACATGGCGGTGACGGTAGTAAGCGCAATAAACGCGGCAAGAGCGGCTCGCCGCTGGTTGTCAAAGTGCCAATGGGTACGTTGGTCAAGCGTGACGGCAAGGTAGTAGCAGATTTGACAGCAGACCAGCAACGAGCGGTTGTTGCCCGCGGCGGTGACGGCGGCTTTGGTAATGCGCACTTTACGTCCAGTACGCGCCAAGCACCGAAGATGGCTGAACTTGGTGAGGCGGGTGAAGAATTTGAGGCAGAGCTGGAATTGAAATTGCTGGCCGATGTTGGTTTGGTTGGGTTTCCGAATGCTGGTAAATCGACATTCTTAAGCGTGGTTTCCAATGCTCGACCGGAAATTGCTAATTATGAATTTACGACATTGACGCCAAATTTGGGTGTGGCGGATGTGGATGATGGTTCAGTGTTGATTGCTGACATTCCGGGGCTGATTGAAGGTGCGTCGGAAGGTAAAGGCTTGGGCGACCAGTTCCTGCGCCATGTTGAGCGGACGGCCGTGTTGCTGCACATGATTGATGCCTATAGTGATGACCCGGCGGAAAAATACCAGACCATTCGCCGCGAGCTGGAAAAATATTCTGAAGAATTGGCGGCGCGTCCAGAGATTATCGCTTTGACGAAATGTGAAGGATTGGATGATGAAATCATTGCCATGCAGTCGACAGCGTTACAAAATGTAGCCAATGGTTCGCCAGTGGTGGCGATTTCCTCGCAGACACATGCTGGCGTGACGGAACTACTACGCTTGCTGCGCCGGGAAGTTACTGAATATCGGGCACGTGAGGCGGAGATGGTTGAGGAAGAGGGCGATGATCTGCCGGTAATCGCGCTGGATGCACAAGCAGCGTCTGACGCCTGGACGGTAGAGCGGGTGGTTGGCGCGGAGCCTGAAAATGCGGATGAGGAAGATGCGGTTAGTTTCATCATCCACGGAGCTAAAATTGAAAAATTTGCTCGTCGCACCAATTTTGATCAGTTTGAAAGCATCAATCGTTTACGCGATATCATGCGTCGTTATGGTATAGCGCACGAGCTAATGCGCCAAGGTGCTACTGGTGATAGCTTGGTGCAGATTGGCGAATCGACGCCGTTTACGCTGGTTGAGCAGTAGAATTGGGCGTCATCTCGTAGCTTTGCTATACTATAGTTATGGCACAAACATTTTTCTTCTATGACCTGGAAACCAGCGGATTAAATCCGCGGCAAGACCGCATCATGCAGTTTGCTGGGCAGCGGACGGACATGAATCTCGAACCGATTGGTGACCCGTATAATCTATTGGTGGCGCTGAATGATGATACTTTGCCGAGCCCCGATGCGCTGATGGTGACTGGCATCACGCCGCAAAAAACGGTCGAGGAGGGCTACAGCGAGGCGCAGTTTGCCCGGATGCTCAGTGAGGAAATTTTTACCCCTGACACCATCGTGGTTGGTTTTAATAACATTCGGTTTGACGACGAATTTATCCGCCATTTGTTGTGGCGCAATTTTCATGATCCGTACGAATGGAGCTGGAAAGACGGTCGCTCGCGTTGGGATTTGCTGGATGTGGTGCGATTGACGCGGGCGCTCAGGCCGGAAGGAGTCAAGTGGCCGCTTGATGCTAAGGGTGAGCCAAGCAATCGCCTGGAACTCATCACCAGTGCCAATGGCATTGCGCACGAAAATGCTCATGATGCTCTGGCGGACGTGACGGCACTGATCGCTGTGACGAAATTGATCAAGCAAAAGCAGCCGCAGCTGTATGACTACTTACTAAAAATGCGTGATAAAAAATTAGTCCAGCAGCTGGTCAATGTGGACGACAAAAAACCGTTTGTCTATGCCAGCGGGCGCTACGATAAAGAATTTGCTAAAACTACGGTGGCATTTCCGCTGACAACCAGTCGAAACGGCGGCATATTTGTCTATGATCTACGGTATGATCCGACGCCGTTTGTTGGGCTGAGCCAAGAGGAGTTGGCGAAGAAAATATTTGCTTCGTGGGAGGAGCGCCAGGCTGAGGATTTCGTCAAATTGCCTGTCAAGGAACTGCAGTACAATCGTTGTCCGGTGGTAGCTCCGCTGGGTGTACTGGAACAGGGCGATGGTTGGCAGAAGATTTCGCTTGATCTGGAGACGGTGCAGAAACACCAAAATATGTTGTTGAGCCACCCGGATTTTGCTGAAAAATTGCGTAGTATTGTTGAAAACAAGCCAGCCTTCAAGAAACTGCCCGATCCAGAAGCGCAATTATATGACGGCTTTTTGAACGACCGTGATCGTATCCGTGTCGAGGCGGTTCGCAATGCTAATGAGCGCGAGCTGGCTGATTTTCATCCAGAGTTTCAGGACGAACGGTTAGCGCCGCTATTGCTACACTACAAAGCACGTAATTTTCCGCGCTCACTCAGTGAAGATGATTTGGCGCAATGGGAAGTCTGGCGAGCTCAGCACTTGCAGGCGCAACTACCGCAATTTATGACGTCTCTGCAGCGGTTAGCGCCGACAGCGACTGACGAGCAGCAGTTTATTTTGCAAGAACTGCAATTGTGGGCTGAGGCAATAGTGCCGACTGAGGACTAGGATGAAAACAGAACTAAACTAAACTAAACTAAACTTGAGTAAGTTAGGTGGAGCGCACTAATTCGTCGCCACAGCTAATCGTGTGGTTGATTGGTCGTCCGCTTTCGTAGTGGTATCAGTCTGTGTTAAGTAGCGCTGTGTTACTGCTAGCCACGTGGCGACCATTGCTAGACTGACCTGTTGTGCCGCAGTGTGATGAGTCCGCGCTGCGAGGCGGAACTGTCGATTGATACGACGCTGATCAAATCGCCCCAGTATCTCGATGCTGTTCCAGAACGTGACGCTGATCGACTTGGCCCAAATAATGCACGCCGGTACAATGATCATCCAAAAACCCATCATCACAGCCGCTGGCAGAATGATACCGGTGAACGGAAGTCTGCCGATAACCACGAATGAAAACCACTCTTCGCGGGTCAGGTAAAACAAGGTTGCGACGGTAACGGCAATTCCACAGATGATCACAAACCTCTTCATGTATTTTACTATAACAGCCGATTATTATATTTGCAATCATAAGCATAATATATTTTTATAAATATATTTATAGTGTGGTATCAGGGGAAATTATCTCGCCCGCTGCAACTGGAAAAATAAACGCCTATTCGGTATAATAGACCAGATATGCCAGAGGTAATTCGCGTCAAGGGCGCTCGTGAACACAATCTGAAAAATATCGACGTGGAGATCCCACGCGATAAATTAGTGGTGATCACTGGCCTGAGTGGTAGCGGTAAGTCATCGCTAGCGTTTGATACGATTTACGCCGAGGGGCAGCGCCGCTACGTCGAGAGTTTGTCGAGTTATGCGCGGCAATTTTTAGGTATTATGGATAAGCCGGATGTTGATAGCATCGAGGGTCTGAGTCCGGCAATCTCAATTGATCAAAAATCAACCAGCCGTAATCCGCGTTCAACCGTGGCGACGGTGACCGAGATTTACGATTACTTACGTCTCTTGTTTGCGCGGATTGGCGCGCCGCATTGTCCGGCTCTCAAACCAGACGGTACGCGCTGCCATAAGCCAGTGTCGCGCCGCACAGCCGAGGCGATCATCCAGGAGATTGCTAAGCAATATGATGGCAAGCGGTTGCTGCTACTCGCGCCAATTGTCAAAAATAAGAAGGGCGAGTTTGCGCACATTCCAGAGCAGTATCGGCGGCTAGGCTATGCTCGGGTGCGAGTTGACGGGGTGGTGTATGCACTGGATGAGTTTCCGCAGTTACAGAAAAGCTATAAGCACAGTATTGAGTTAGTGGTTGATCGCCTGGCAATGAACAATGACCTGACTAGCCGGTTGAGCCAGAGCGTCGAGCAGGCGCTGGAGCTTGGCCAGGGTGTGGTTGAGGTGCTGGATGCTGATACGGATGAACTGAAGACGTTCTCACAGCGATATGCCTGTGTTGATCATCCGGATGAGGAGATTCCAGAGCTTGAGCCGCGTCTGTTTAGTTTTAATGCACCGCAAGGGGCCTGTCCGAGCTGCACCGGACTTGGCAGCCGATTGGAAGTCGATCCTAGTTTAGTGCTGAATGAGAATCTGACGATTGCCGAGGGGGCGATTCGGCCATACAACCGGATCAATGTCGATAACTTTTACATGCGCAAGATTTCGGCGGTAGCCGAGGCGCATGGTTTCAGTATCCGGACGCCGGTCGGGCAGTTGTCTGATGAGGCGCGCCAGAAGGTACTCTACGGTACAGGCGATCAGAAATATCCAGTACAGCTTGGCAATGGGCGGCATTACGATACAACCTATGAAGGAGTGATTCCCAATTTGGAGCGGCGCTGGAAAGAAACCGATAGCGAATTTATGCGCAAGGACATTGAGCGGTTTATGCGCCAGCGGGACTGTTATGTTTGCGGCGGCGCGCGGCTGAAACCAGTTGTCCTAGCGGTAACCGTGCAGGGTCTGAATATCATGGATATTTGCGACCTTAGTGTTGATGATGCGCTCGATTTGTTCACTCACAAGTTAACACTGAATGAGCAGCAAGCGATGATTGCGCGGCTGATTCTGAAGGAGATTACCGCCCGGCTCGGGTTTATGAGTAATGTCGGGCTGAATTATTTGGAGTTAGGGCGCGCCGCCAATACACTGAGCGGTGGCGAGGCGCAGCGAATTCGGCTGGCGACACAGATTGGCAGCGGTTTGCAGGGTGTGCTGTATGTGCTGGATGAGCCGTCGATTGGCTTGCATCAGCGCGATAATGATCGGCTGATTGCTACGCTGAAGCACCTACGTAATCTCGGCAATACGGTGCTGGTAGTCGAACACGACGAGGATACCATTCGGCAGAGTGACTTTTTGATCGATATGGGCCCAGGCGCTGGTGTGCATGGCGGCGCGGTGGTGGCGCTGGGTTCTCCTGAACAGGTAGCCAAATGTGCAGATAGCGTGACTGGCCGGTATCTGTCGGGTGCAGAAAAAATTGCCGTACCAAAACATCGCCGCCAGGCCGATGCGAGCCGTCAGCTGATCGTTCGCGGCGCTCGCGAGAATAATTTGAAACAAATTGATGTGGCATTTCCGTTGGGTCTGATGACAGTAGTGTCGGGTGTTTCAGGTAGCGGTAAGTCGACGCTAGTCAATGATATCGTCGCCAAAGAATTAGCGGCACGGCTTAATCGAGCCAGCGATGTGCCGGGGGCACACGATAAAATTGAGGGTATCAAGCAGCTGGATAAAGCCATCGTCATCGACCAGTCGCCAATTGGCCGCACGCCGCGCTCTAACCCAGCGACCTACACTGGTATTTTTACGCCAATTCGCGAACTGTTTGCCAGTACCCCTGAGGCTAATGTCCGCGGCTATAAAGCGGGGCGGTTCAGTTTTAACGTTAAGGGTGGTCGCTGCGAAAATTGCCAAGGCGACGGTATGATCAAGATCGAAATGCATTTCTTGCCGGATGTCTACGTCCAGTGCGACGAATGCCACGGTAAGCGTTACAATCGTGAGGCGCTGGAGATTAAGTATAAAAATAAGACCATTGCTGATGTACTCGACATGACGGTCGAGCAGGCGGCGAATTTCTTTGATAGCGTGCCTAATATCGCTCGGAAATTACAGACACTGGTCGAAGTCGGCCTTGGTTATATTAAGCTCGGTCAGCCAGCAACTACCTTTTCGGGTGGCGAGGCGCAGCGTATCAAGCTGGCAACGGAGCTCTCCAAACGCTCAACCGGCAAGACGATGTATATTCTGGATGAGCCGACAACTGGGCTACATTCTGCCGACGTCAAGCGGCTGCTGGGCATTTTGCAGCAGCTGGTCGATGGCGGTAACAGTATGATCATCATCGAACACAATCTGGATGTGATCAAATCAGCCGACTGGATTATCGATATGGGGCCTGAGGGTGGTCTCGGCGGCGGTACGGTGGTAGCGAGCGGTACGCCAGAAGAAGTCGCCAACGTGCCAGAATCATTTACCGGTAGGTATCTGAAAAGTTTGCTGTAGTTGGACGTATAGCTACTAACGAGCAGGCTTTATCATGAAGGCTTATTGCTTTTTGCGGCGAGTCTTGCCAAGCAGGACTAATACTTGTTGGCGCAGTGCCGCGCGAGTGTGCTCCTGCTTGAGGGCGTGAATGATCATTGGCAGCACTGACAAAAAGATGATGACCAGTGCGGCGACTTCTATATTAACACCAGCGTCGGTGAGCGCCTTGCCAGCAAAGAATCCGAGGTAGGTGAATAACGCAGCCCAAATAACGCCACCAAGAATATTAAAAATAATAAAAGTTCGATAGTGCATCTTGCTAGCGCCGGCCACGATTGGTGCAAACGTACGCACAATCGGTACAAACCGCGCCAGCACCACAGTAAGTGAACCGTGCTTTTCGTAAAACTTTTCGGCCTGCACGAGATATTTCTTCTTAAAGAAGCGAGAGTTTTTGCGTTCAAATAATTTACGGCCAACTTTATGTCCAAATGCGTAGCCGACGCTATCGCCAAGGATAGCCATTAGTGAGAGTAACAGCGCAAAGAAGTGGATGTCAATTGGTAAAATATGCTGCTGCACCATATAGCCAGCCGTGAATAGCAGACTGTCACCCGGAAAGATGAAACCAAAGAGTAGGCCCGATTCGGCAAAGACAACCAGCAAAATCGCGACAACACCAAAATGAACAATAAAATCAATAAACGCGTGCATCATATCATTATGCATTATAGCATACTACCTAGAGACTGTGCTGGTTAGGCGTCAATAAAGCCGCCAGATTGATGCTGCCACAGTTTTGCGTAGTGGCCGCCATGCTTAATGAGCTGCTCATGTGAGCCATCCTCGACTATCTTGCCATTATGCATCACGATGATTCGATCAAGCTTGGCGATTGTTGAAAGTCGATGAGCAATGACGATTGAGGTACGGTTTTTCATCAGTGTCTTGAGTGATTTTTGGATTAGAACTTCTGACTCAGAATCAAGCGCTGAGGTCGCCTCGTCGAGGACTAAGATTGGCGCATCTTTCACGATGGCTCGAGCGATAGCGATGCGCTGGCGCTGTCCACCCGACAACTTGACGCCGCGCTCACCGACCAGTGTGTCAAAGCCGTCCTGCAGCTGAGTAATAAAATCATAGGCCCCCGCCTTTTTGGCTGCTTGTTCAATCTCGGCATCAGTAGCGTCGGCCCTGCCATAGGCAATGTTCTCGCGCACTGAACGATGAAATAGTAGCGGCTCCTGCGGCACGTAAGCGATCTGCGAACGGAGGCTGGCCTGTGTGACTTCGGCAATGTTCTGCTCATCAATCATGATTGTGCCCGAGTCGATGTCGGCAAATCTCAGCAGCAATTTCGTCAGAGTCGTCTTGCCCGAACCACTAGAACCAACCAACCCGACCTTTTCGCCTGGCGTAATATGTAGTGAAAAATTGTGGAACAAGGTTGCGCCTTTACCCTCGTCATGCGTAAAGGTCACGGCATCAAAATCAATGACACCGTGATCGACGTGAAGCTTTTTATCACTTCTATCAACA
The DNA here is from genome assembly GCA_963548005.1 of uncultured Candidatus Saccharibacteria bacterium. Lineage (GTDB taxonomy): Bacteria > Patescibacteriota > Saccharimonadia > Saccharimonadales > Saccharimonadaceae > Nanosynbacter. Next base: position 24,833 of record CAUUSW010000002.1, read on the forward strand.
AGTGATGTTGGTGTGTGTAATATCTCGACCATCTCATGGGCGTCACCAATAATACGGTTATAATTGCGCATGATGCTATTCATATTCCACAGCTCACGGGCGACACTGCCAGTGTAGGTAATGATTAAGTACACCGCTGCGACCGAAACGATATTATGCTGTGCTGCATAAATAGCGAACACGATGGCACCGATTCGGATGCTGGTGTTTATCGTTGAGTAAACACTGCTGACAGTGAGAAATCCTCGCATGGTGGCCAGGCTAGCCCTGCGCCATGCACGATTCGTTTTATCAAATCGCTGCTGCTCGATTTTTTCAGCGCTGGATGACTTAACAGCAAGCACATTTGACACCATGTCAGCGAGGTTGCCGCTTACTTTGTTGCTGGCCTCCGCCTCACGCCTACTTAATTTGGCCATCGGACGCGATCCAAAGAAGACGGCTACGCCAAAGATGATCGAGAACATGAATAGAAAGAGCGCGTACTGCCAGAGTAACATTGACAGGATAACAATTGATCCGGTGAGTGAGATGACCAGCGGCAGTACTGCCCATACTAGTTCATCCCAAAATCGTTCAACACAGCCACTGAGCTTGCTGTTTTGACTGACGAGCGAGCCGCCAAATTTGTTGGAGTGGAAAAACATGGTCTCGCCAGCTAGCTTGGCGAATACCTTGTTTGCGATGTCGCGCTGCATAATGGTTTCTAGCGTCCACATCAAATATAGTACTATCCGCCACCCAATAATCTCTGACCATAGTTGACTGAGGCCATAGAGAATCACAAGCGTCCACACAGAGCCGGTCTGTAGCTGACCATGTTGAATCATGTCCAGGAGCTGTGCGATAATCAGCGGCCCGACAATTGTGCCTACCGCTAAGGTTAGTGTCGCTGTGATGAGAGCAAGGTTGCGCCGCCATTTGTATGGACGCGACGCTCGCCATAGTAATTGTAATGTTGTTTTTGCGTGTTGTTGCAAGGTAAAACTCCTTAGATTTATATTTTGACATAAAGATAGGTCATCCACGACTCGCTATGGTGGACTCGGGCGACCAAGACTCACGATAATAATACAAATTTCATTGTATAACAGGGGCGGGTTGGCTGTCAACTGATGGAAGAATCGTCAATATTGCGACAGAGTTACTGTTTACTACCCATAAATATGGTATAATAAAAACATGGAACGCGAAATTAAAAAAATCTTTACTGAAGATGGCCGTGAAATATTAACGCAAGAAGCCGTACCGGTCAAACGTGAGGACATAGGGAGCGATTATGTACAGCAGACCATAACAGATATGCTCGATACGCTGCATTCACAGGGTCCCGAGGGCGTAGGCATCGCCGCTAATCAAATTGGGAGCAATCTCGCAATCTTTGTCATTGATGTGCGGCCGCCTGAGGATGCCAAAGCCAAGCCATTTCGGCTCGTGGCAATTAACCCCAAGATCGTTAAATATAGCGGTGAACCTATGAAGAGCTCGAATCCAGAGGGCTGCCTGAGTGGAGTGACGGGTGATTCCGAAACGACACCAATGGGCTTTACGACGCGTTACCCTGAGATTACGCTGCAATGGACAGACGAGCAGGGTAAGACGCATGAACAGACCTTTGATGTTGATGTTGATGGTATGCTTGTCTGGGTTATCCAGCACGAGGTAGATCATCTGAACGGTATCTTTTTTACAGACAGGATAGAAAAAAGTGGGCCGCGGACAGAGGAGGCCGACCTGGCCGAATTGGCGATCCGCAGCGCGTCGGCTGACGGTACTCAGGAATGATGTAGCTGTTGAGATTATCTAATCTCTGATTCTATGAGAGGAGTGTGACGCCTCTACGCCTCTACACTAGGGAAGTCGACTTCCCTAGTTTTTCTCGTCTGATCGCGCTACACTAGAGCCAAAAGGAGACGATATGAGTTTTGAAGCAAAGATCCATGAGGCACAAACGAAAATTTTGCGGGAATTGTTATTTTTGCCAGCGGCTAATTTCGCAACACTACAAAAAGCGAGCGGTCTGGAAAGCGATCATATCAAATTTCACATCAAACGGCTCGTTGAGCTAGGTTATGTGCAGAAAGTCGACGGCGGTTACTGCCTCTCGGTCAAGGGTAAGGAGTATGCGAATAAGCTTGATACTGATGCCGGTGTTATTGAGCGGCAGCCAAAGGTGGCAGTTATGCTCGTGATCGAGCGCGAGCATGAAGGAGAAAAACAGTACTTATTGCAGCAGCGGCTCAAGCACCCCTACTATGGGTTTTGGGGTGCGCCTACTGGCAAAGTGCGGTGGGCCGAGTCGATCGTCGATGCGGCCTCGCGTGAATTGACGGAGGAGACGGGGTTACGGGGTGAGTTTGTTCATCGCGGGGTGTACCATGAACGTGTGCGCCATGCACAAACAGGTGAAATTATCGAGGACAAGATCTTTCATCTGATGTTTTGCAAGGTGTTTTCGGGTAAATTGGCCGTACGGTTTGAGGGCGGCAGAAATGCCTGGCGTACACTCGATGAGATGCGTGATGAGCCAAAAAAGTACAAGAGTTTTTTGCGAGAAATCACGGCGTGTATCAACGGGTGCGGCGAGTTGACTGAAATAATATATGAATATGGTAGTGCGGAGTTCTAGGCCGCGGGCAGCACGGGCGGTATTGTGCGGGTCGTACAGGCGCGATATTGGCGGGCTGCGGCGCGCTTACGACGAGCTAGCCGTAACTGGCTGTCAGGTATTGTCACCGCGACGAGTGGACTTTATGGACGGTGAATTTGTTGTTGATGCTGCAGAAGTTGGCCTGTCGCCTCGGGAGATAGAAAGCTGGCATTTACGGGCTATCGAGCAGTCTGATTTTATTTTACTGCATGCCCCCAAAGGCTATGTTGGCATAAGTGCTGCGATGGAGATCGGTTATGCTCTCGCATTAAAGAAACCAATCTTTTCACGAATAGCACCGGTTGATATCATGCTGCGCGAACTAGTTTACGTTGTTCCGAGCGTGTATGATGCATTATGCATCTTGGGATTTCGTAGCTAATAAATAGATTTACGCCCATAACTTGCATGGGGGTGTATAATAAAGTCTATGAACAAATCAATGACGATAGTAAGACGGGAAGTTTGCCGACTGCTTGGCGGCGATACGTCAGGCCATAGCGACGATCACGTTGAGCGTGTAGCACGGCTAGCGGAGCGATTCGCGAATGAGTATAAAGAAGCGGCTTCGATGGACGAAGTACTGCTGACGGCATGGCTACACGATGTTGATGACTATAAATTAGTTGGCAAAGAGCAAGCGGATGAACTCAACAATGCCACGTCAATTATGGTGAAGGCTAATATTGCGGCTGATTTGCAGGATGCGGTGCGTCATAATATTGCTCGGATTGGCTATAGTCGTTATCTACATGGTGTGCGGCCAGAACGTCTAGCTGGTCAGTTGGTATCTGACGCTGATATGTGTGATGCGATTGGGGCATGCGGTATCGAGCGGGCACTTATTTATGCGGTGAATCACGGTAGTTGTCGGATATTTGATCCAACTGTTTGGCCTGATGTGAACATTGATGCGCATCGATATAACGCCAACGGCGGTACACATGATGGTGATAGCTTCATTAATTATTTCTTTGAAAAGTTATTGAAGCTACCAAAGATTATGATGACCGATCCGGGCCGAGACGAAGCGTTAATTCGTCAGCAAACTATGGTTACTTTTCTTCGTGCCTATTTTCGAGAAAAGAATGCACCGGAGTGGGGCGATTTCCTAGAAGAATATCTTACTTCAATGGATGAGTAGAGGTATATTGTTCTTCCCAGGTCGTTATGGCTTGCCAAATTGTTTCGTTGATTGCGCTACACAGCTCAGCTACCGTGGCGATATCCGATGAAAACTCGCTGTCTACTTGCTCGGCCGATGCTGCGTGTAATTCGTCAGCCAGTTTATCAAACAGCAGCATACGTTGTTGAGTGTAGGTGACGAGCGGCTTGATATCAAGAGCGATATGCTGCCGCCGTGAACTGTCTGTTTGGTAGGAGATCATGTCAAGCGTTTCTAGGTAGCGTAATCCACCAGTAATGGCTGCTTTGCTAAAGCCAGTTTGCTCATGCAGGCTCGTGTGGCTATGGTGGTACGGTGGGGCGACAAGGAGGCAATGGATGATCGTTGCTGAGGCTGGTGGGATGCCGAGCGAGATCAAGGTGGCTATGATATTTTTTGAGTTTATATCCATGTGAACAATATATCACATAATATTGACGAAGGGCAGTCTGAAGCGTGAACAGTATAGAATGATTGTGATATACTAATGTGATGACTAGGCCGTTGCTATATGATGAAATCGATCAAGATAGTATGAATACTTCGTTTCACGCTCGTGGTTGGCCGCCAGTCTATACCGCTTCACCCCGCTCACGTATCGTGCTGGTTGGTCAGGCGCCGGGACGAATAGCGCAGGAAACACGCACGCCATGGAATGATGCCAGTGGTCGCACGTTGCGTCAGTGGCTGGGGGTTACCGATGAACAATTTTATGATCCTGATTTGTTTGCTCTAATGCCAATGGATTTTTATTATCCAGGTAAGGCTGCGCATGGTGATTTACCGCCGCGATCGGAGTTTGCCAAAAAGTGGCATCCACGGCTGCTAGCACAGATGCCGGATGTGAGGCTGACGATTTTAGTTGGTGCTCATGCTCAGCAATACTATCTTAATAAGCAGGCGAAGCGCAACCTGACCGAAACAGTCGCGCATTATGTGGAGTATCTGCCTCATTATTTTCCACTTGTCCATCCATCACCGCTTAACTTCCGCTGGCGGGTGCGCAATCCGTGGTTCGAAATGAACGTCATTCCGATTCTGTCTAAGATGGTCAAAGAATTAGCACAGTAGTCAAGATCATGGTAGGGTATTCATACTAACATAGCTTCGCGGTCAATCTTTTTGTAGTACGAGGCCACTTCGTGCCGGTATGTATACACGTATAATGTGCTCGTCGTTATGCGGCGTCGTAAAGTAGCGGCCATTAGGATCAACCCGGCCCTGTCCGCCAAACTGTTGGTCGTCGCTGCTGAGTGCTACCCGGTATGACCCAGCCGCCGCTGGTATGCTGTAACCCGTCCACGACTGGCTGGGCGAGAAATTCATAATAAACAGCAGATTGTCGCGCATGAAACTAACCACGTGATCGTGCTGGTGAATGGTGAGGTAGTGAATACCTGGGTCGTCGACGGTTTTAATGAGCTTCATCAGGCTCGCGTCAAATTCACCTAGCCATTGGTATTTGAGAAAACCATTGTCGCGTAAACTCCACTGGCGCCGTGCGTGCTTGAACGACCAATTATTACCTTGGCGCGGAAAGTCGATCCACTCGGGATGCCCAAATTCATTGCCCATGAAATTAAGGTAGCCGCCACCATGTAGTCCGGCTGTCAGCAGTCGAATCAGTTTATGTAGGGCTATGCCACGTTCCACGGTCAGGTCAGGGTCGGCTTTATTCATGTGCCAATACATGGCTTTGTCGATCAGCCGGAAAATCAGCGTCTTGTCGCCGACCAAGGCTTGGTCGTGACTTTCGGCGTAGGTGATGACTTTTTCCTCTGGGCGGTGTGAACGTAAGGTGTGCGCCAGCTCGCCCAAGTCCCAATCTTCGTCGCGCTTTTCCTTCAGTGTTTTAATCCAGAGGTCGGGCGCGCCCATTGCTAATCGATAATCAAAGCCCAAACCACCATGCTCAGCCGGTGCCGCCAACCCCGGTAGCCCGCTCATTTCTTCGGCAATGGTCGTGGCATCGGGGCGAACGGTGTGAATGACGTCATTTGCCAGTCTAAGATAGACCAAGGCGTCCTTATCGACATCATCAGTAAAATAATCATCATAGCTGGTAAAACTTTTGCCCAAACCGTGGTCGTGATACAACATGCTGGTTACACCATCAAACCGAAAGCCGTCAATATGGTACTCGTCCAACCACCAGCGGCAATTGCTGGCCAAAAAGTGCAGTACTTCCGGTTTGCCATAATCAAACAACCGCGAATCCCATGCTGGATGATCGTGAGCTTTGAAATATTGCGTTGGATTACCCGCGAAATTGCCCAGGCCTTCGACTTCATTTTTAGCAGCATGAGCATGAACGATGTCAATGATGACGCGCAGCCCCAGTCCGTGCGCCGTGTCAACTAACCGCTTGAAATCATCGGGCGTGCCAAACCGCGAGCTGACCGCGAAAAAATTGCTGACGTGATAGCCAAAACTGCCGTAGTACGGGTGCTCTGCGATGGCCATCAGTTGGATGGTGTTATAGCCCGCCTGCTTGATGCGCGGCAGGACATTGGCGGTAAATTCGTTGAAGCTAGCAACCTTTTCCTCCTCGCTGCTCATACCAACATGTGCCTCGTAAATCAGCGGCACGTTTGGCGCAGGCGGAATATCATGCTGCCACTGATATGGCCCATCAGGCTGCCATACCACGGCCGAAAAATCCACCGAATCATCATCTTGTACCACATAGGTGGCATATGATGGCAAACGCCAGCCATCGCCATTTGGCCAATAGACACGCAGCTTATATTTCTGCCCGTGGCGCAGCGCGCTCCCCGGCAAATTAACGCTCCATTCACCATGCCTACCAGGCTGCAGGGCAAACTCCTCGCGCTCTTGCCAGTCAGAAAAATCGCCAACCATCACTATGCGTGTAGCGTTTGGCGCCCATTCTCTAAAAATCCAACCGTCTTGAGTGCGGTGCAGTCCAAAATGACGGAATCCTAGCGCAAAATCCGCCGGCGATTTGCCGTCCAAAACCCTCCGCAGCGTCGACGAAACATAAGCCTCGCGCGCCTTGATGACGGGTTCATGCGGTGCCAGCCACGGGTCAAGGTCAACCAGCGTTTTCTTGCTCATGGTTATAGTGTAGCGGAAAAAACTGATATAATCTATCAAATGAAACCGTTTTCTTTTGAAATAATGTCTAGGCTTGATGGCACGCTGGCGCGCACTGGCGTTATTCATACGCCGCATGGTGATATCAAGACTCCGGCATTTATCGTGGTCGGTACAAAGGCTAATGTCAAAGCGATGGTACCTGAGATGGTGGCGGATGTTGGCGCGCAGGCGGTGCTGGCGAATGCTTATCATCTGTATTTGCAGCCGGGTCATGAACTGATTGAAAAGGCTGGTTATTTGGGCAAGTTTATGCACTGGGGTGGGCCGACATTTACTGATAGCGGTGGCTTTCAGGTGCTGAGTCTAGGTTCGGGCTTTAAGAAAGTGCTGGCTATGAGTACCGACGTTGATGAGGAGATCGCCATCGCCAAAAAATCGTCGCGCCACGCTTGGGTTGACGAAAACGGCGTGATGTTCAAATCACACCTGGACGGCTCGTATCATAAATTTACGCCAGAACTATCCATGCAGATTCAGGCGGGCATTGGTGCCGACATCACCTTTGCTTTTGACGAGCTGACGTCGCTGATTGATCCGTATGATTATCAAGTTGAGGCATTGGCGCGGACACATGCTTGGGCGGAGCGGAGTTTGGCGGAAGTTAAACGTCTGCGTGCAGTTCGTCCCGACAAGCCGTATCAAGCATTATTTGGCGTACTGCAGGGCGCAAATTATGAAGATCTGCGCAAGCAAACGGCTGAATTTTTAGGTGCAATGGACTTTGATGGCTACGGCATCGGTGGCGCGCTGGAAAAGGAAACCATGGCGCAGACGATTAAGTGGGTCAATCAAATCTTGCCCGAGAACAGGCCGCGGCATTTGCTTGGTATCTCCGAGCCAGACGACATCTTTGCGGCGATTGAGCAGGGAATTGATACCTTTGACTGTGTTAGCCCGACGCGCGTGGCCAGAAACGGCGCGGCCTACACGCCGTTTGGGCGGGTCAATGTTCGCGGCCAGAAATACCGTGAACTGTTTGAACCGATTATGGAAAATTGCGATTGCTATACTTGCAGGAATTATACTGCCGCCTATCTCTGTCATTTACTCCATGCCCGCGAATCTCTGGCTGGCACGCTGCTGTCGATCCACAATGAACGATTTATCGTCAAACTAGTTGATGATATTCGTGCCAGCCTAGAGGACGGAACATTTTACGAGTTTCGCGAGGCGTTTTTAGCGACGTACTATCGCCACTAGCGCGAGAGCATTATTCGACCGTCACGCTCTTGGCCAGATTGCGTGGCTGATCGACATCATGACCGCGCCTGACAGCCACGTGATAGGCTAGGAGCTGCGACACGACATTGAATAAGAGCGGCGTGAGGTGCGTCAATTTGGTTGAGACGCGGATAACGGTTTCGCCTGGCACCTTTTTCGTCGTATCGGTGATAACAATGGCATGAGCGCCACGAGTGTTCATCTCGATCAAGTTGCTCTGCGACTTCTCGTACAGCCAGTTGTCTTGGAGGTAGCAGACTTCAAAGAAACGATCATCGATCAGGGCAATCGGGCCATGCTTCAGCTCGCCAGCGGCATACGCTTCAGCATGAATGTAACTCACCTCCTTGAGTTTTAGCGCACCCTCCATAGCGATCGGATACAGCGTATCACGACCGATATAGAGTGCGTGATTGTAATCAGCATACGCCCTAGCGATGGAAGGTATCTCGGCACCTTGTTTATCGAGGACTTTTTGGATCTCGCTTGGTAGTATCGCTAATTCTTGCACAAATTCATCAATAAATTGTGGGTTGGTGCCCTTGGCATTGGCGAGCATGATACCAAAGATCGTCAGAGCGGCGACTTGTGAGGTAAAGGCCTTGGTGCTGGCGACACTAATCTCGGCGCCAACGTGTAAGTACACGCCGCCATCAACCGCTCGGGCGATTGTGCTGCCGACGGCATTGACGACGCCGAGGCATTTAACACCACGTCGCTTCAATTCATTCAGGCAGGCGAGGGTGTCAGCTGTTTCACCGCTCTGGCTAACAATCATAGCGACCGAGTGCTCAGGTACATTGAATGCGCGGTAGCGTAGCTCACTGGCAATCTCGACGCTGATAGTCACGTCATCGGTCAGTTGCTCGATAAAGTAGCTGGCTTGCACACCAGCAAAGTAGGCAGTGCCGCAGCCAACGATGATGACATGTTTGACTTGGCGTAGTTCATCATCGCTCATATTGAGACCGCCGAGGCGCGCATATTTTTGGTCGGGTAGTACGCGGCCAGCCAGAGTGGAGGTGAGACTGGTTGGCTGTTCGTAAATTTCTTTGGCGAGGAAATGGTCAAAGCCTTGCTTCTGAATCGCCTGCATATCCATGTCGAGCATTTCGATTTTAACATCAAGCTTCTGTGACTCGATTGTCTGTAGCTCTAACCCATCGCGAGTGCAGCGGCCAATTTCACCATCGTGTAGATACACCACTTGATTGGTGTAGCCAACCAGCGCCGAAGCATCACTAGCGATATATGTTTCGCCATCTCCGACGCCAATGATCAGCGGGCTGCCTTGGCGAGCCACGATAATTTCTTCGGGGTTCGTAGTGTCAAACACTGCGATACCGTACGCTCCAACCACCATTTTCAACGCGCCAGTGACTGCTGTCAGCAAATCCGGCGAGTCACGCCGTAGATAGTCAATCAGGGCCGCCAACACCTCGCTATCGGTATCGCTCTTAAACTCGTACTCATGGCCAGAAAGCATCGTTTTAAGGTCTTGGTAGTTCTCAATGATACCGTTATGTACCAGATAAATCTCGCCAACATGGTGTGGGTGAGCATTGCGTTTACTTGGTTCACCATGCGTTGCCCAGCGGGTATGTCCGATGCCGACCGTATCGCTCGTCTTATGTTGTCCGACGAGCTCTTCCAGCGCCGCCACCTTGCCTTTGGTGCGCAGCAGGGTTGGTGTGGCAGAACCCGACAGGGTAACAATTCCGGCGCTGTCATAGCCGCGGTACTCGAGCCGCTTTAGTTCGGCGACAAGGATGTTCTGCGCCTCGCGCTCACCGATATAGCCAACAATTCCACACATAGATTATTTCTCCTTTAGCATTAACTGATGCACATTCTTCAGTATACGACATCACAGAGAAAATAATAAACAAAAAGTAATAATTACAACAATCTACCCCTGTAAGAAACTGTTGTATATAATACAATCATCGATATTACCACTCAAAATGGACGCAGCATTTGGCGAGTATACTCGTCGCAACGTAGTGTCCACCAGTAGCGACCAACAAAGTTGGGAGCGGCAGTGACAGAAGTGTATGAAAGGGAGCGACACCGAGTTGGTGGCAGCACCCGAGTACGACACTAATGAGTGCGACGTAAACGATAACAAATTTTGTGCCACTAACGCTGAGCCTATCAAGGGTACGCTTGACGTAGAAAAATGTGACACCGTAGCAGATCGCGATGAAGATAAATAGAAAGAATAATAGAAAGACGGCAGACTGTCCGCTGGCCTTGATAAATAAGGTGGTGAGCTTGATGAACATCCAGGTTGCTGCGAGCGCTATGGTTAGAAGGAAGGCGATACTTAAGGAGGGTAGCTTCGGTAGACTGGTTTGATGACGACGATCATACTCGGCATTTAGCTCCTGACGCTCGTCATACGATAATCGTTTTGGGTACACACCAGCGCGAGCTGCTTCGGGTGTTACTTTCTTAGAAAAGATACTCATGCCCTATAGTATAAACCCTATTTACAACAGTTTGCAAACCAGTTATAATCAAGAACATACGCCGTGAGGTCTGTTTAATGGACTGTACCCGCGTGAAAATATAATTAAGTAAAGGAGAACTTCTACAAATGGCAGATGCATTTGACCGAAGCAAGCCGCACGTGAACGTCGGTACTATGGGCCACGTTGACCACGGCAAGACGACACTGACCGCCGCAATTACGGCAGTGCTCGCAAAGCGCCTCCCAAGCGCAGTTAACAAACCAATTGCGTACGACCAGATCGACAACGCACCAGAAGAGCGCCAGCGCGGTATTACTATCGCCAGCTCGCACCAAGAATACGAGTCACCGAACCGTCACTACGCACACGTTGACATGCCAGGCCACGCTGACTACGTCAAGAACATGATCACTGGTGCTGCCCAGGTTGACGGCGCGATCCTAGTGATTGCGGCGACCGACGGTCCAATGCCGCAAACCCGCGAGCACGTGCTGCTGGCAAAGCAGGTTGGCGTGCCAAAGATCGTTGTCTTCCTCAACAAGATGGACATGGCTGACGCAGATATGGTCGAGCTGATCGAAGAAGAAGTTCGCGAGCTGCTTGCTAAGAACGGCTTTGATGAGAATGCTCCAATTATCAAGGGTTCAGCTCTCAAGGCGCTAGAAGGCGACGAGAAGTACGAAGACGCTATCATGGAGCTGGTTGACGCGATGGATAACTACATCCCAGAGCCACCACGCGACATGGACAAGCCATTCATTATGCCAATTGAGGACGTCTTCTCAATCAAGGGTCGCGGTACTGTGGCAACCGGTCGTATTGAGCAGGGTGTTGTTAAGCTGAACGACGAGGTTGAAATCGTTGGTATCCGCCCAACCCAGAAGTCTGTGGTGACCGGTATTGAGGCATTTAAGAAGTCTCTGGATCAGGGTCAAGCGGGTGACAACGCCGGCGTCTTGCTGCGCGGTATTGAGCGGACTGACATTGAGCGCGGCCAGGTCTTGGCAAAGCCAGGTACTATCACCCCACACACCGAATTTGAAGCTGAAGTATACATCTTGAAGAAGGAAGAAGGCGGTCGCCACACTCCATTCTCCAAGGGTTACAAGCCGCAGTTCTACTTCCGCACCACTGACGTGACGGGTGAAGTTGAGCTGCCAGCTGACAAAGAAATGGTTATGCCAGGCGACACCGTAACCTTCAAGGTTAAGTTGCTCGCCCCAATCGCTATGGAGCAAGGTTTGAACTTTGCTATCCGCGAAGGTGGCCGTACCGTTGGTGCTGGTGTGGTGACAAAGATTAACAAATAGTCTTTACGCTGCAACCCAAAAATCCCCTGGTTTCCAGGGGATTTTTAATGATAGATTACTATGAGCATCTTGACAAAACAACGAGATAGCGTTACAGTAGAGGGGTTATTGCAATAAAAATCAGGAGACAAACATGAATAAACAGAAGTTGGTGATCGTCGGCGCAGGTGGTATGGTTGGTGCAACAGCAGCGTACGCGTGCGCGCTGCGGAGTGTGGTTGAGGAAATTGTGTTAATTGACCGCAACCCTGACTTGGCGTGGGGGCAGGCGGCTGATATCAATGATGCAATGGGGATTGATCGGTGTGTTGTAGTGCGACCGGGTGATTATGATGATATCAAGACTGATGACATCGTTGTTATTACTGCTGGCGCCCCACAGCAGCCGGGGCAGACACGACTAGAGTTGCTTAGCGTGAACGCTGAGATTATGCGTGGGACAATCAAAAATATTATGAAAAATGGTGTTCAACCATATATCATTGTGGTGTCTAATCCGGTTGACGTATTAACGTACGTAGCACTGAAAGAATCAGGTTTGCCAAAAAGCCGGGTGTTTGGTACGGGGACAACGCTTGATACGTCACGGCTGAAATCATATATTGCAGATCGGCTAGACGTACACAGTCGGGAGGTCGACGCATACATTTTGGGGGAGCATGGTGATTCATCATTTGCGACGATTGAATCAGCACAGGTTGGTGAGGTGCCGCTCGCTGATTATCCCGGGTTCAAGCCAGAGATGGTCGATGGCATTGAAGAAAAAATCCGCCAACGAGCATATCGGGTGATTGAGAGTAAGCGATCAACGTATTATGGAATTGGTTTTGTTATCTCTAAAATAGTCTCCGCTCTGCGCTCATCATCTCGTTCGGTCTATCCAGTTTGTTCACTGGTTGAGGGCGAGTATGGACTGCACGATGTAGTGCTTGGCCTACCGTCAACGATTTGTGCAGATGGCGTGAAGATCTTGACTGGGTATCCGCTTAATGAGCGCGAGCAGGCGGCACTACGTCATTCAGCCGAGGTGGTAACGGAGGCAATTCGTAGCTTAGAGTGATGCTTGACGGAATAAATATTATATGTTACAGTTAGATTACTATGGAAGAGTTGTCGCATAAAAAAGCGCAAAAATTAAGAGTCGAAACACTTGGTGAGTGTATCAATCCGCTAGCAGGTGATATTTACGAGACCGCCTTGAATTTGTTTCCGGCTCGAACACTAGAGGAGATGCAAATTGTTATTGATGAGAACAGTGGTGACTTCAGGGGTGGTGAGGGCGAAGCAAGGGATGGTGAGAAAATTCCAATGATTGTCATCGGCACGAGGGAGACGCTATCTAGCCCGAATCTTATAGCACGGATGTCGTCTCGACTGGGTGTGCCGCGTGAGCGACTTGAGGATACAGAAATAGGTCGTCAAATCGTCGGGTTGATAGCGTTTTGTCATGAGTTAGGGCACGTAATCCAGCTTGACGAAAAGGTGATGCAGGTTTTTGGTGAGATAGATAATACCGTCGTATCTCTACCGATGGACTATACTAGTGAACAATACCAAAAATATGTCCAGTCTGACCACGAAGCTAATGCCGATTATATTGCAGCCTGTATTTTGGCGGCGAGCCAGTTAGGTGAAGCTATGGGTTATCAGCCACCGATTGAAGATGTCGCGCAGTGGCGCCAGTGGGTGGCAGCAAATCCGGTGGTTCTTGACTAGCCATACTTCAGGTATTGTGATATAATCGCCAAACAGTATTAATTTACTCCGAGAACTCGGCCATCCGCGAGGCACGGACGTGAGCAGAGGTTACGGAGTCGCACATAAAGGAGGAGCTATGGCTCAAGACACTGGTATCAAGATTCGTATTCGCCTGAAAGCGTACGACCATAAAGTCATCGACCAGTCAGCAAAACAAATTATCGATACGGCAATTCGCACTGGCGCGAGCGTGGCCGGCCCTGTGCCGCTGCCGACTCGTCGCAGTACCTACACGGTGGTAAAAAGCCCGCACGTCTATAAAATGGGCGGCGAGAGCTATGAGATGCGCACCCATAAGCGCCTTATTGACATTACCAATGCCACGCCAAAAACGATTGATAGCCTGCAGAATCTGAGCTTACCGGCTGGTGTTGACGCCGAGATTCGGATGTAATTGGTCGCTAATCCTACAGCAGAATTTACCACGATCCCGCTTGATAATCACAAGCGGGATTGCTTTTATTTAGAAAACGTAGTACGGTAGGAGTGTACTAAATAAATACCGTCTATGACGGTGGAGGGACGTATGGGAATACTAAAGAAAACGGTAACGGTGCTTGGGCTGTCGGCGACGGTGTTTGGCTTGGTGCTGAGTGGCGCACCAGTTGCGAATGCTACCGAGGGTGTTGTCTTCAGTGACGCAGTTGGCTTGAGCAAAGATGGCTCGTTGTGGCTGTATCAGAACAATGCTATCCCGGGTTGGCCATTTAGTGGCGGTTCGACAAAGATCGGGCAGGGCTTTAACAAATACACAAACATTACATTTGCTGACATGGATGGTGATGGTCGTCCGGATATCGTTGCCTATTCAAAGAATCAAAAGGCTCAAGTATTCCGTAACAATGGCTCAGCAACGACGCCATTTGCTGACAAGCCAGTTGCGAGCGACATCGACCATCGTGGTGGCGCGGTATTTGCTAAATTGAACGGTAAGGATAGCCCGGTCTCACATGTTTATGTCGACGCTAACGGTAACTTGATGGCAGGCAAGGTCTATCTGCGCTACAAGAAGCTTGAAGGGACATATGATTTCGTGTCAGATGAAGCCCGTCAAATCGGTCACGGTTGGAATAATGTTCGATCGATCGTTGCTGGTGATTTGAATGGTGATGGTTATGATGATATCGTCGCAGTACGCCAGGACGGTACGATGTGGGCGTATCTCAATCGTGGGCGGAACAACAAGACGACAATGTTCGAGAGCGGTCGTCAAATCGGTCATGGCTGGAACGGGTTTGATACCATTATGCTCGGTGATATGAATACTGATGGCCTGGCGGATATCGTCGGCCGGACGAAAGACGGACGGTTGCTGCAATATACAAATAGCGGCAATATGAATTGGCCGTTTAGTAGTGGTTCAGCAGAAGTTGGTCACGGCTGGAATGGATTTAAGTCGGTCCACCTGACGAATATGTGGTAATTTATTTCTCGTAACCTAAACTTAGGGCAGCCTCACTTTCATGCGGGGCTGCTTTGCTATGGTGCGCCTGGTATGATATGATAAAAAAGCTTATGGCAAAACAAAAATCGCGAACGTACGCTCGTAATCGCTCGAGGGCGAGCATCGTCACCAACCGTAAAGGACGGGAGCGGCTGTATGAAAATGACAGCACCTTTTTCGTAAAGTTGGTGGTGTGTGTCGTGCTGGCGGCATTGTGGTTGCGACTGAAGCAGCCGATTGAGCTGGGCGTGGTAGCGATCCAGGCGCTGCCGGTTGGATTGATTGTCGGCCTGCTTTTAGTGGTGTCGGTCGAGAAGTATCAATTTAATCGCAAGATTTGGTACGTGACGCTGATTTTAATGGCAATTGTGACATCATTTACACCTGTAGGGATTATGATCTAGCCTAGAGCTTATATTGAGTGCGGGAAACAGAGGCCGTAGAGTGCGATGCCGGTCGCGACCGAGACATTAAATGACTCCTTGGTACCTCGCATGGGGATTTCGACGATGTAGTCGCACTGCGCTAGAATGTCCGGCTCAATGCCATAGACCTCCTCGCCGAGGAGTAGGGCAAAGCGGGCTGGTGGCCGAAACGTATTGAGCTCTGTACTCGACGCTGACTGCTCTAGGGCAATCACAGGTAAGCGTTCCCTGTTGGCATTCTCCGCCAACCACTGACGAATATCGGCTACGTAGCTAAAAGGCAGCATTGTTTCTGCGCCCAGTGCAGTCTTGTGAATCTGGGCGGTCAACCTTTCGGTAATGTGCGGCAGCCTTGGGTCGATAGACCGGGGGTCGGCTAATCGTAAATCGGGGTACGGCGTATAGCCGCTAAAGATAATCTGCCTGACGCCAAAGCCTTCGGCTGTTCTCATAATCGCACCGACATTGTATGTCGAGCGAATATTGTGCATGAGGAGGGTAATTTCTGGCATGATATCATTATAGCACTCGCCCAAGGATAAGCTTTTTGCTATAATAAGGTTGATGGATGAAGATCGAATTCAACAACAACGTCGCGATCAAGATGAAGACGCAACCCGGAAACGAGCGGCGATTTTAGGCCTACAATATCTGGATGCTCGCGAGTTTGAACAAACAATTCCGCTGATTCGTGATATTTTGACGATTGAAGAGATGTATAACGGACACGTTGTGCCACTGGCGATAAACCCTGACGAGCAGTCATATCGATTTGGCATTACGTCACAGACACCACAATCATTAGTAGCGACGATGACTAATAACTACCGCGAGCAGGGTATTATTGCTAAGTTCTTCCTGATATCGACCTCGGGCTTTCGGTCGTTAATGCTGCGATTTGATCCGCCGAAAAAAGTGATTTATGATAATATCGAAATCGCCAAAGAGGGCGATAGTGACACACTCCAGCAGGTCAGCCAGACATTGGCGACCGTCGGTACAAACGACGTGTTTAACTATTTGATCGATCAGGCGGATCGGCTGAATGCATCGGATATTCATATTGAGAATCAGCGCGACACCATTCGGGTGCGGATGCGCGTTGATGGCGCGCTGCACTCGGTGGCGGAGCTGGGCCGTGATCGTTATCGAGTTATCATGGCGGCACTGGCTTCGCGAGCAAATATTTCGACGGCGTCCAATGAGCCGCAGTCGGGGCACATGCAGCAAGAAATCCATCGTGACGGTGCCTCACACCTCCTTAACCTCCGTGTCGAAGCAGTGCCAACCATGTATGGTCAAGATGTAGTGCTGCGCTTATTTAATTTTGACACCTCGATGCTGAACCTAGACTTGCTCAGTATCGGTGCAGCTGAACGGGCGCAGATTGATGAGATTATTTCCCATCCACGTGGCCTGGTGCTACTCGTTGGCCCAACTGGCTCGGGTAAGTCAACGACGCTATATAGCATTCTCAATGCGCTCAATACGCCGGACCGTAAAGTGATCACGCTGGAAGACCCGGTAGAAAATACCATTCCTGGCATTACGCAGATCCCGATTGATACGACGGCTGGCCAGCGGTTTGATGATGGGCTGCGTAGCGTGTTACGTCTTGACCCGGACGTGGTGATGGTTGGCGAGATCCGTGATCAAGAAACTGCCAAGACAGCGATCCAGGCGTCGATTACCGGGCATCTCGTGCTGTCAAGCTTTCATGCTAACTCGACGTCAGCGGCATTTAGTCGAATTATTGATATGATTGGGCAGAATCCAATTTTTAGTTCAGCGGTGCGACTATTGATCGCTCAGCGGCTGGTGCGGCGACTACATGATGAGAGCAAGGAAGAGTATGAACCAGATGAGGCAACGCGCAACTGGGTAAAGGAAGTCTTGCGGGATCTACCGTCACATGTTGATTGTCCTGATCTTGATACGTTCAAGCTGTGGCGACCCGTGGCGACCGATGAGGTGTCGTTTGGTTACAAGGGGCGTATCCCGGTGATGGAACAGCTGGTGGTGACTGAGGAAATTCAGAAATTCCTGCGAGGTGATATCGCCGACGTTCACACTGAAGCAATTGAGGCTGCAGCCAAGAAACATGGTATGGTGACATTATTGCAGGCGGGCGTGCTGGCGGCTTTGCGCGGCGAGACGACACTTGAGGAAGTCAATCGAGTTATCTAGTGGATATCAGAAAGCCACGCTAAAGCCAGCTCTCCGACAGCCTCTATTGTGATCGTTAGCATGTGGCGAATAGGGTTATGTGATAACACGAGCGATGGTTGGCGCTACTCGCTCGTCAAACGGCGAAGGAATGATTTCCTCAGCAGTTGGGTTTTCGACTAGTCCAGCTAGCGCTTCGGCGGCCGCCAGTTTATGCTGGTCGGTGATTTTTTTCACACCGTGATCCAAGGCGCCACGGAAGATGCCTGGGAAGGCCAGGGAATTATTAATTTGATTTGGAAAGTCGCTGCGGCCAGTGGCGATGACTGCTACGCCCGCCTCTTGAGCGACGTCTGGCATAATTTCTGGAACTGGATTGGCTAGGGCAAAGATGATTGGATTGTCGGCCATTTTTTGCACCAATCCAGGCGTGAGCAGCCCAGCGCGCGACACACCAATGAACACGTCAGCGTCAGTGATGGCATCTTCAATTGAGCCGGTTTGTGAAGCGTCGACGTATTCTAACAGTGTAGTTTTTTCCGCATTCAAATCGGTGCGAGATGCGCTGACAATGCCGCGGCTGTCTACTGCCACGATGTTCCTTGCGCCGTATAAGTGCAATAATTTGATGATGGCCGTACCGGCTGCGCCCGCGCCAATGACCACAAATTTACAGTCGGCCAAATTTCGTCCGGTTAATTTTGCAGCATTAATTAGGCCTGCCAACACCACTACCGCCGTACCATGTTGGTCGTCGTGAAATACAGGAATGTCCAGCTCGGCTTTCAAGCGCTCTTCAATCTCAAAACACTTTGGTGCGGCGATATCCTCTAAGTTGATGGCTCCAAAGCTTGGCGCAATTGCCTTAACTGTGGCGATAATTTCTTCCGTGTCGTGAACGTCCAGTACAACCGGCACGGCGTCGACATTAGCGAAATGCTTGAACAGTAGCGCCTTGCCTTCCATCACTGGCATGGCGGCTTTCGGCCCCAAATCACCGAGGCCCAAAATCGCTGAGCCGTCAGAAATCACGCCGACCAAATTGTTCGTCCAAGTGTATTTCGGCAAATCCGCTGGGTTTTCGGCAATCGCCTGGCTGACCGCACCCACGCCTGGGCTGTAATAGGCGCTTAATTTATCGCGATCCAACTCCTCCTGGTCGCGCAAACTGGTGGTAATTTTACCCTTATATTTCTTGTGTAATTCGAGTGCTAATATATTGTAATTCATGCGGTCAATTATAGCGCAGTTTGGTGAAGTTTTCAGGAGTTGCTATCTTTGGGTAATTGTGCTAGAATTGATAACTAATTGTATCGGTGACATTAAATATCGAGTCTTTCAGTGTGGAGCTATAGGGATACAACTATATGGCCAGCTGTTAAGATCCCGAAACAGAGGAAAACAGTATGAGTTTTGAACTAATCAACAAAGTCAATCAAGCGCAGAAAAAACAAGCAGTTGTCGATGTCCGCAGTGGTGACACAGTGCGTGTGTACCAGAAAATTAAGGAAGGCAACAAAGAGCGCATCCAGATGTTTGAGGGTGTGGTCATTCGCACCGACAACAAACAGTCACACACCTCACGCATCACGGTCCGCAAAATTGCGTCAGGCGTTGGCGTGGAAAAATCATTCTTGCTGCACAGTCCACTGATTGAAAAGATTGAAATTGTCCGGCGTGCCAAGGTCCGTCGCAAGTTCCTCAGCTTCTTGCGTAAGCGCTCTGGTAAATCAGCTCGTCTGACTGCTAAAAACTTTGACCGCGCTGCCGTCAATGATGTCCACGATGCTAAAGCCGAGGCCGAGGCAGAACGCCTGAAGGAGGAGGCCGCACAGGCTGCTGCTGCCAAGCAAGCTGAAAAAGACGCAGCTCAGGCAGAACTTGACGCCAAGGCGGCTGAAGTAGAAGCTCGCCACAAAGAAGCGTAAGTTTTGAAGCATACAGGGCCGCCCTCTTTGGGGGCGGTTTTCTCGTGGTATAATGCCAATATGTCGATCTTTCATTATATTTCTGTGTTTGTCCCCGTGACTTTGGTATTTGCGGTGCCGTATGTGTTGCGCCATCATGGCTTTACTGATGAAAAGAAGTATCGCTGGTTGTTGTACTTTGCGTGCGTGTTATTCTTTACCTCGTGGTATCTACCGTCGCCGCTGATCGAGGGGCGAGACACGAGTTTTACTACGCATTTCGTGGGCGGCGGGTTGTTTACGGGACTAGTGTGGGTATATTTGGTACTGGTGACGCGCTGGCGGGCGCACTGGCTGGTGATGGCGTTTTCGGTGTTTGCGCTGGTGTCGGCGCTGGGCTGTATTAATGAACTGGCGGAATTATTGATGGTTAAGGTAGGGCTAGCGCGTATTACGCTGGACGATACTAGTTGGGATATTTTGGCAAATACGCTGGGTGCGGCGGCGGTGTGGATCGGCTGGGTGATGATGAATTTGAGTGCGAAAAAGGACGCGAACGGGGATCGACGCGCACATGATCCTCGGCATTGATGAGGTCGGACGTGGGCCGTGGGCGGGGCCGCTGGTGGTGGGCGCGGTGATTTTGGGCGGCGCTGAGATTGAGGGCTTGGATGATAGTAAAAAGTTGGCTAAAAAGTGTCGTGAGGCTCTGGACGGAGCGATTCGCGAACAAGCGGCTACGTGGGCGCTGGGCTGGGTGAGCGCCAAGGAGCTAGATGATCTTGGCATGAGCCAGGCGCTGAGATTGGCAACACGGCGAGCGGTCAAGCAAATTCAGGCGCAGTGTAAAGAGAAAAATTTGGCATTTGATGAAATTATCATTGACGGGACGGTTAATTTTCTGGCGGATACAGCGCTGGAGCGATACGTGACGGTGATGGCCAAGGCCGACGGTTTGATTCCCAGTGTGTCGGCGGCGTCGATCATCGCCAAAGTAGCGCGTGATCAGTACATGACCGAGCAAGATGCGGTCTATCCAGGGTATGGCTTCGCGTCAAATGCTGGCTATGGCGTGGCCAAGCACCAGGCGGCGATTGAGCGGTTGGGCGTGACGCCGCTGCATCGACTGAGTTTTGCGCCGCTACAGAAGTATGTGGAGGCGGGTTTGCTACCGTCCTCCGCCAGAGTACACTCTTCACTCACATCTCCACCGGAGATGTCTCGTGAGCGTTCGGCTGAAACGTCCGCTCTTCGCGAATGTTCCACGGCCTCTGTCGGAGGAGATAGCGAACCCGTTGCTCGCCTATCCACTACTCGCGACATTGGTAATGCAGGTGAGCAAGCAGTAGCAGATCAGCTAGTGGCGGACGGACACGAGGTCATCGTCCGCAACTGGCGGACGCGGTACTGCGAAATTGATATTATTAGCATGAAAGATGATGTGCTGTACTTCACCGAGGTCAAATACCGTAAGAATGATGACTTTGGCGATGGGCTGGCGGCGATTACTGTCAAAAAACAGCGACAAATGCGTTTTGCGGCGGAATTATTCATAGCAAAACATCCGCAGTACGAAAGATGCGACATGCAGCTGCTGGCGGTGGCTGTTGATGAAAGCAATAGTAAGCAATCTGTGATTATGGACTAGCTGCGTCACCTGCAATATGAAAGTACACGTAGGATTAACTAGTCGTCAAGTGCGTCAATAACCGCTGCCTTATCCCGCTCAATCAGCGCCACTCTGCCGGCGATTTCGCGGATACCCAGGT
The DNA here is from genome assembly GCA_963548005.1 of uncultured Candidatus Saccharibacteria bacterium. Classification (GTDB taxonomy): domain Bacteria; phylum Patescibacteriota; class Saccharimonadia; order Saccharimonadales; family Saccharimonadaceae; genus Nanosynbacter. Next base: position 46,242 of record CAUUSW010000002.1, read on the forward strand.
CGATGGTACGCGTCAGGGCTGGTTCGGCGCGCAGCGGCGCGGTAAATTCGGTGAAATTGTTTAACTCATCGCGGGTCAACAGAGCGCTGGCGGCGTAGCGGATAAAATTATCGTAGCTTTTATCGCCGCCAAAGGTATCTTTCACCCACGACCAATTTTCTTTCAGCCAATTCCAGGCAATTTGCCGGTTTTCCCGCGTGCGGATCAGATAAATAAACCAACGGTTGGCGTCTTGCGGACGGATAATATCAGCATCCTTGATCGCTGTTAAAATTCGTTCGGCGGTTGCTGGATTTTTCGTCGATGTCAAGCTTAGCGCGATATCAACCTGCAGGTCGGCTGACGGCGTATTCTGGTATATCGTAAAAAGCTTGTCAATCATTTCTGGCGTCTCGAAGTATCTGACATTGGCATTGATGATTAGCGGGCGAATTTCAGCTGGTAAATCATCTGGGTTAGTCTCATCAAAGCGTCGTTTGGCTTCCGTGAGCGCTGCTGAGTCCTCGCCGTATAACATCAAACCTAGCGCTGCCGTGCGCCGCTCGCGATCGTCATCAGACTCGCCGTCCTGCTCATCCCAGCCAAGTTCCATGAATGTATCGCGGGCAAATTCAACAGAAATCTGCTTTAGCCGAGCGCGTCCTGCTTCACTGTCATCGACGAATTTGCGTAATTCCACCAAATTTGTCCCAGCTTTATTAAAGACTCTTTCATTGGTTTCGTGCTGAAAGACGCGTGCCAGCGGCAGTAACGCCGCCGAACTTTCTCGTCCAGACCGCGCCAACAACGTCATGTCTTGCAACAAGCAAATTTTATCTAACGTCGGTAATTCTGCCGCCTTTTCAATCAATCGATCTCGCGTTGCTGAGTCGTAGTGCGTTACGAAATGTCCGTTCAGTCCGCAGTTTAGCCGAACGTCGCCATTTGCCGTAAATGTTTTCTCGCGCTCGGTCAGAATATTATCAAGCGGCTGATTGGCAAACAGCGGAATTGGCCACAAGGCGTCGGACGGTTGATGATCACCGATGAAAAAGCGTTCCTGGTTTAACGTGACAGTAGGTTGCTCAGCCGAATTATCTTGTTCGACTTGCACAATCGGCAACCCCGGCTGAGAAATCCAGGCGTTCATCAATTCAACAATCGGCTGGCCGCTGGCAGTTTCTAGCTCCTGCCACAAATCATCGCCAACAGTGTTTTGGTAAGCAAATTTTTCAAAATATGACTTCAGCCCAGAGCGAAACGCCTCCTCGCCGATCAGCCGCCGCACCATCACTAATAGCCGTCCGCCCTTGGCATAGACAATCGCCGGGTCAAACAAAGTGCTGATCTCGTCCGGATGATTAACGTCGGCCTGCACTGGTTGCACACCATCCAAGCTGTCGCGCCGCAGCGCCGTGGTGACCTCACTCGTCGCAAAATCCTCCCACATCCGCCACTCAGGGTGTAGTGCGTCGACCGCTACATATTCCATCATGTTGGCGAAGCTTTCGTTTAGCCACAAATCGTTCCACCACTGCATGGTCACTAGATTGCCAAACCACTGGTGGCTGAGTTCGTGAGCGATGACGGTGGCGATGAAGCGCTTGGACGACTCCGGTGTTAATTTTGGGTCAGCCAGCAAGCAACTTTCGCGGTAGGTGATGAGTCCCCAGTTTTCCATGGCACCCGACGAGAAATCTGGCAGCGCCACGTGGTCAGACTTTGGCAGCGGATATGGCACGCCAAAGTATTCATCATAAAAATCAATGGAGCGCGTGGCGATGTCCAGCGCAAAATCCAGCGTCTCCTCGCTCTGGGCTGGCGTGGCCCAAATATTAACTTCAACGCCGGAGGTGGTATGAGCGGTTTTCTTATGTAATTCGCCGACAACAAAGGCAAGTAGGTAGCTGCTCATTCGTGGCGTGGTGGCAAAAGTTGTTATCAGCGTGCCATCCTTTTCGGATGATTCAGTGACGGGCATATTACCAAGGACGGTTAACTCCGGAGCAGTGACGAGCGTGACGTCATAGGTTGCTTTGGCAGCTGGCTCATCAACGCATGGGAATACCTCGCGGGCGTGGTGTGATTCAAATTGGGTGGCAAACAATTGCTTTTTCACGCCGTCGTGGGTAAAGTAGCACGGATATAGTCCGTGCATAGCATCGGTGATAGTGCCAGAAAACTCAACACGAACGGTGTGCTGGCCACTGGATAATTCTGGGCACGATAGGCGTAACTCATCAAATTCACCGTGAGAAAACTCAGCTGGCTGATCGTCAATCAACGCCGTATGAATGGTTAAATCTTTGGCGTGCAGCGAAACTGACCCACCGGTTGACTCGCCAGAAATAACCACCGTGCCAGAAAACGATTTTTCTTCGGCGTGCGTCAGATTGAGAGTTAGTGTGTAATGATTTGGTATAAAGCTGTCAAGTAAGCGTGGAACTGTTTTCATACTTTCATTATAATATAGATATGACAACGAGGAAAATTAGACGGCGGCAGATAATGGTGTTGCTCGTCATGGCGGTAGTGGGTGCAGTAGTGTGGGCGGTGCAGCTGCAACAGCCGCGGGTTGCACCGACTTCGCCGTTCATGCAGCGGAAATTGTTTGGTGACTCAAACGCCCAGGCGGAGTTAGCTAAACTAGAGGTTAAAGGTCGCGCACCCAAAACGGGCTATAGCCGCAAACAATTTAGTGATGGTTGGGGCAAAATTGGTGGTTGTTCTGTACGTGAAGTGATCTTGGCACGGGATCTAACGGAAACAAAAATTGATGATAAATGTCGCGTGTTGGCCGGGACACTACGTGACCCGTATACCGGCCGGACGATCAAGTTTCAGCGCGGGCCAGAGACTTCGTCGAAAGTACAAATTGATCACGTGGTGGCGTTAAGTGATGCGTGGCAGAAAGGTGCACAGCAACTACCACGTGAGGAACGAGAAAAATTAGCGAATGACCCACTAAATTTATTGGCCGCTGATGGGCCCGCCAACCAAGCCAAAGGCGATGGCGACGCGGCAACCTGGCTGCCTCCTAACAAACCGTTTCGCTGTCAGTACATTGAACGGCAGGTGGCGATCAAGCGTAAATATCGTCTGTGGGTAACAAATGCAGAAAAAGAGGCGATGGGTAAGGTGTTGGCTGGCTGCGGCTCGACGTAATGAGTTGAGCTTCCAAGGACTTGATTGGTTGCAAATATCGCCCAAACCGCTTATACTAAACCCATGAAGATTTATCTTGGTTCAGATCATCGCGGGTTTGCGCTGAAAGAAAAAGTATTTGCGTATTTGGCGAAAAGTGGCTATGCAGTCGAGGATGTCGGTGGTCGTGAGCTTAATCCTGATGACGACTTTCCACAGTTTGCGGCAGCGGCAGTGCTGCGAGTGATTGGTGATGGCGAGGATGATCCACGGGCAATTTTAATTTGCGGCGGCGGTCAGGGTATGTGTATGGCGGCGAATCGTTTTAAGGGGATCCGCGCCAGTGTTATTTGGGATGCACATGAGGCGAGGATGACGCGGCGTGACAATAATTCGAATGTATTATGCCTGCCGGCTAGGGTCCTCGAGGATAACGAAGCTGCCTGGAAGGGCATTGTTGAAACGTGGCTCAATACTGCATACGCGGATGCCCCGCGGTATAATCGGCGTAATGCGCAACTGGATGAGATCGTATGAGTAGTGTTATCGCCCCGGCAATTTTGGCAGAAAATGCCCAGCAATACAAAGAGCAAGTCGATAGAATTACCGGCTTTGCTGAGCGGGTGCATATCGATTTGACTGATGGTGAATTTGCGCCGACCTTTACGGTCAGCATCCCAGAATTATGGGCACCAGAAGGTTGGACGATTGATATTCACGCCATGGTGAACAAACTAGATGAGTATGTACCGAAGTTAATCGCACTGAGGCCGCATTTGATTATTATTCATGCCGAGGCCGAAGGCGACGTGCTGGGGGCACTCAAAGAAATTAAGCGCTCGGGTATTATGGCTGGGCTAGCACTGCTCAAGCCAACAGTGCCGCAAACCGTCGAAGAGCTTATCAAAGAGGCAGAGCATGTCCTGATTTTCAGCGGTGAGCTAGGTAAGTTTGGCGGAACAGCCAGCCTGATGCAGCTGGAAAAAATTCGGCTCGTCAAGATGATTAATCCGAATGTTGAAATTGGTTGGGATGGTGGTGTGATGGTTGACAATGCTTATAGCCTTGTTCAGGGCGGCGTGAACGTCCTGAACGTTGGCGGGACAATCCAAAAAGCAACTGATCCACCAGCAATGTTCGCTAAACTCCAGCAGGAGATTAGCAAGACAGGTGTGCTCGGGTAGTTTACCATGAGCCAACTCACGACTGGCCAGCTAGAAAAGAAGGCGCAAGAATTACGGCAGCTGGTTATTCGCCAAGTAGCAGCCGCTGGTAGCGGGCATGTGGCGGGGCCACTGGGGTTTGCTGATGTTATGGCAGTGCTGTATTTTCGGATTCTTAGATTGCGACCAGAAGAGCCGGATTGGCCTGATCGCGATCTGTTTGTCATGAGCAACGGTCATTATGCGCCGCTGCTGTACGCGGCGATGGCGATGCGCGGATTTTTATCGGAATCAGAGTTAATGAGTTTGCGGCAGTTTGGCTCGCGGCTACAAGGGCATCCGGAGCGGGTAAAATTACCAGGGCTAGAGACGACTAGCGGGCCGCTTGGCTGCGGTCTCAGTCAGGCTGCTGGCATGGCATATCATTTGCAGTATTTGCAGAATTCGGAACGCTTCATATATTGTAGTTTAGGTGACGGTGAACTTAATGAAGGCAATATTTGGGAGGCGGCGATGTTTGCAGCCAAGTATAAATTAGGCCGGCTAATCAGCATCGTTGATCGTAATACTATTCAAATTGGCGGCGATACAGAAAAAGTCATGCCGCTGAATGATTTGGGCGAGAAATGGCGCAGTTTCGGCTGGCAGGTACAGGAAATTGATGGGCATGACATGGTGCAAATTATCGCAGCAATTGAGTCGGCGCAGGCAGTGCGCGAGCGGCCGAGCCTTATTATCGCGTATACGGTGCCCGGGCGCGGCGTTGATTTTATGGAGAGTGATTATCGATGGCATGGCAAGGCGCCAAATGCTGAGCAGGCCGCTGCAGCTCTGGCGCAATTAGATCTATCAGCCGGGAAACAGTCGGAAGAAGGGGTGGGCGTATGAGCATGCTGCGGGATGATTGGCGCGCGGGAAATACCGCGTCGATGCGGCTCGGTTTTGGCCGTGGACTAGTTCACACAGCAATGAACAATAGTCAAATTGTGGCGCTAAGCGCTGACCTGGCAGACAGCGTCGGCTTTGGCGAATTTGCTGAGCGGATCGGTGCGCCACGGTTCATTGAGGTTGGTGTGGCAGAGCAAAATTTGGTGACAGTGGCGTCGGGGTTGGCGGCAATGGGTAATATTCCGTTTGCGGCTAGCTACGCGGCGTTTAGTCCGGGGCGTAATTGGGAACAAATTCGGACAACGATTTGTCTGAATGATCAGCCGGTCAAGCTGGTCGGTTCACATGCCGGGCTGAATGTCGGTGCGGACGGCGCGACGCACCAAATGCTGGAGGATATCGTGCTGATGCGGAGTTTACCAAACATGGTAGTCTTGGCACCGGGTGATGCCTACGAGGCTGAAATGATGGCGGCAGTGATGGCGGCTGATCCGCGGCCAAATTACGTGCGATTGCCGCGAGCTGACATGCCGCTGTTTTTGGATGGTGAGGTGGCCATAGGCCGAGCGTCCGTACTGCGGCAGGGTAAAGATGTAGCGTTACTAGGTACTGGCACGATGACCTATCAGCTGCTCATGGCGGCAGAACAATTGGCGTACTCCGGCGTTCAGGCAGAAGTCGTGCATTTTAACACTATTAAACCGCTGGACGAAGCAGCGGTCGTTGCCGCCGCCCAAAAATGCGGCCGTGTGGTGACAGCAGAAGAAGGGCAAATTGCAGGCGGATTTGGCAGTGCGGTGGCGGAAGTACTCGGCGATAAATTGCCAGTCAAAATAAAGCGTATCGGCGTCCGCGACCAGTTCGGCGAAAGCGGTACGGTAGCTGAATTATGGCAGAAGCATGGACTTGATGTTGAAACAATTGTCCGGCACGTAAAAGATAACCTGTCATTTATTTAGGCTTACGCAGGCGCCAGGGAATTTCTCGAGCGTCTACAGCTATACAGGAAATTATCACGAGTGTCGCGATCTCCTATGCTGCTGCATAAGTAAAAATACCAAGTTCCCTCATGAGGATTGACCCCATGATGAGCCAAAAGATAAGACCAGCATTTTGACGAAAACCGTACAAAAATAAATCATAAAACCCCTTCGCCTCTTTTCATTTTCCATCGCCGTTGCTATAATAACCATAAATAGCATAAGGGATAAAAGGGTATATGGGACTGACAATTTCTGACATTCGGCGCAATACCACGCATGCGCGCCATTTGATGCAGCGGACACGGGCGCAACATTTTGCGGTCGGGGCGTTTAATATTGATAATCAAGAAACACTGATCGCGGTGGCGCGGGCAGCGCAGAAACTCCAGTCGCCAGTGCTGGTGGAAGTATCAGACGCCGAGGTGAAGGCTATGGGGCTGGAGAACGTGCGCGATCTGGTGGATAATTATAAGGCTGAATACGGCATTGAGATGTATCTTAATTTGGATCACGGGCCGACGGTGGAGGGATGCAAGCGGGCGATTGACGCGGGTTATGAGTTCGTGCATATCGATATTTCCCAGGCAAATCACGATGCCTCGGATGAGGAAATCATTGCTAAAACTCGCGAAGTTGTCGAGTATGCCAAGTTCACTGGCGCGTTGGTGGAAGCCGAGCCGCATTATTTTTGGGGTTCGTCAAATGTCCACACCGAGGCGATTGACTATGAAGAAATTAAGAAAACCTTTTCCACGCCAGAAGGCGCGCGTGATTTCGTAGAGGCGACGGGAATTGACACATTTGCGGCGGCAGTGGGGAATTTGCATGGGTTGTATCCGGTGCCGAAAGTGTTGGATTTGGAATTATTAACCCGCATCCGCGAAGCGCTGCACTGCCAGATTTCGCTTCATGGCGGATCAGGCACGCCGCTGCATTATTTTAAGGATGCAGCAAAAATTGGCGTCTCCAAAATCAACATCAACTCCGACATGCGCTACACTTTCCGCACGACGCTGGAAAAAACCTTACGTGAAAATCCAAACGAATACGCCATCGTCAAACTAATGCCACCAGTGTACATGGCCGTTCAGGAGGTGGTTGAGACGAAAATTCAGGCCTTCGGTTCAGCCCGAAAGGCGGTGGTGTAATGGCAAGAATTATTACTGTTGGTGCTGGTGTGCAGGATGTTTTTTTAAGCCAGTCAGACGCCTTGGCTCCGGTGTGCGACAGTCCAGAACGTTGTTTTGCTAAGTTAGAACTTGGTGCCAAGGCCGACGTCAACCAGATCCATTTTTCGACGGGCGGCGGTGCGACGAATGCTGCGGTGACCTTTGCCAGACAAGGTCATGAAGTTATGTTTATGGGAGTTGTTGGCCGCGATCCGGCTGGCCAAGCAGTGCTGGATGATCTGGACGCCGAGAATGTTGATACGCGATATGTTCGATTTTCCCAAAAATACAATACGGGCTACTCGGTATTGTTATTGGCGCCAAATGGTGAGCGGACGATTTTGACGTATCGCGGTGCATCGACGCATTATCACACAGCTGATTTTACCGTGGTAGGTGTCGAAGCTGACTGGCTGTATGTATCAACATTAGCAGGTCAGATGACGGTCTTGGATAAGGTATTTCGTGAGGCGCGAGCAGCTGGTATGAAAATTTGCTTTAATCCAGGCAAGCGAGAGCTAGCACAGCGCGAGAAGTTAATGGGACTGCTGGATGATGTGGAGGTATTGGCACTGAACAAAGAAGAGATGCAACAGTTAGTGCCGGGTGATGATCTGGAACAGCTGGTGCGGCGAGCGAAAGAGCTCGTGCCGATGGTGTTGCTGACAGACGGCGTGAATGGCTCGATGGCGTCTGATGGTGTAACGATTGTCAGAGCAGCGATGTACGAGGATGTGCCGGCAATTGATCGGACTGGCGCAGGTGATGCATTTGCCAGTGGCTTTTTGAGTCAATGGGCTCATGGTGCTCAGTTGAAGGACGCAGTAGTATTTGCTAGCGCAAATTCAAGCTCGGTCGTCAATCATATCGGTGCTAAAACCGGTATCTTATATCAAGGTGCACGACTACATGCCATGCCACTAAGCGAAAAGGAGTTTTAATGTCAAGAAACTTAACAAAATTATTGGGTGATTCAGTGCGGACACGAGTTGCCGTGAGCGAGCTCAGACGAATGGCCGGCGATGATAGCGATGTGAGGTTGATTACTGAGATTTTAGCTCGGGCTCATTCAATTATCCGTGCACTGGGGCTTGATCCGGCGGACACGACGGGCAGAGAAGTGTACCAGGCGCTAATGGCTGCTGCGCCGCGAATTGACCAGATAGCCTGGGCGAGAGCTAGCGACTGGGTGATGATGGATTTTGACGGGCAGGTTATCTCGTTTCATCCGGTGGATATCGTTGAAAATTATCATCATCAATTACCATACGGTCAGCATCGTATCGAATCTGGTAAGCGCGGGCTTGGCTATGAAATAACCCGTCGTTTTTCAGCCCATCCGCGCACGCACACGCCGACTGTTGAGCGCGTCGTCTGCGAGGGCGGGATTTGCTATGTTGCCTCGGCCGTCAGTGAGCCAGTCAAGTCCGCGTCGCCGTTCCAGTTACCGGTAGCCAACGCTAAACCAAAACGCCGCAAGTCAGCTGCCGTGCCCGTAAAATCTAAAAAATCTGCTAGCAAAAAACCTCATAAAAAGTCCCAGCAAAACGCAAATACCCTGAAGAAATCCCAAAAAGTCTGAATTGACACGATAGGTGATCAGCAATAGGTCTTATTTGCTTGTACCAGCTCAATGATCTCATCGACGCTGTCGGTGATGGTGTAAATATCCAGGTCTTTCTCGACGATAGCTCCCTCGGCCAGCATATGATTGCGGAAAAAGGCGTCCAAATCGCTCCAAAACGCTGTGTCAAATAAGATCACTGGCGCGCGGTTGGCTTTTTCAGTCTGGATTAGCGTCAATATCTCCGCCAGTTCATCCAATGTACCGAAGCCGCCTGGGAAATAAATATAGGCATTAGCAAACATCGTCATGACGATCTTTCGCGGCGCAAAGTGCTGAAACTCAAATACCTCGGTGGCGTATTTATTAACTTCCTGCTCGTGCGGCAGGCGGATATTGAACGCGATCGACTCGCCGCCAGCAGCTCGCGCTCCCTCTTGGACGGCCTTATTAGCGCCTTCGTTGGCGGCGCCCATGATGCCGTGTCCACCACCAGAAACAATAGTGTAACCGAGCTTGGCTAGCCGCTCGGCTGTTTCTTTCGCGGCATGGTAATAGGCGCTATTCGGGTCGGTGCGCGCCGAGCCAAAGATGGTTATTGTTTTCTGATATTTTCGGAGAATTTCGTAGCCGCTCTGGATTTCGTCTTCCATCTTACCGAGGCGGAACATCGCAGCTTGTAGCTGTACGTCGCGCGGAATACATACATGTTGTGGAGTCATTAAAGTACCCTTTTTGTTTTATCGCTGATAACTTGTTAACTATATCATGAACAATCGGTGTTTGTCAACGATGCTACAATAGGAAGCGTGAGCCAGTTTAATCTCGTCTCTAACTATCAGCCAACCGGTGATCAGCCGACGGCGATTGCTCAGTTGGTGGACGGTTTGGAGCGGGGCGAGCGCGAGCAAACGCTGCTGGGCGTGACCGGTTCGGGTAAAACGTTTACTATGGCAAATATTATTGCTCGAGCCAATGTGCCGACGTTGGTGCTGGCGCATAACAAGACCTTGGCGGCGCAGCTGTTTTCTGAGTTTAAGGAGTTTTTTCCGGACAATGAGGTGCATTATTTTGTCAGTTATTTTGATTATTATCAGCCAGAAGCCTACATCGCCAGTAGCGACACCTACATTGAGAAAGACTCAAAAATTAATGATGAAATCGATCGGCTGCGGCATGCGGCGACCTCGGCGCTGCTGACGCGGCGCGACGTTATTATCGTGGCGAGCGTGTCTTGTATTTACGGCATTGGCTCGCCGGAGACGTATGCTGATATGGCGATCCAATTGACGGTCGGCGAGCGGCGGGTGCAGGATAAGTTTATTCGCTTGCTGACTGATATTCAGTATAAGCGCAATGATGTTGATTTCGTGCGCGGTACTTTCAGGGTGCGTGGCGACGTGGTGGATATTTTCCCGGCTGGGCAGGACACGGCGGTGCGAGTGGAGTTTTTTGGCGATGAAGTTGAGAGACTCACGCGAATCGATCCGCTGACTGGCGAGATTTTGGATCAGCCAGCTAGCCTGACGATTTTCCCGTCTAGCCACTATTCGACGCCGCGTGAACGAATTGAAAAAGCCATCACTGGCATCGAAAAAGAATTTGACGAGCGGCTGAAATGGTTTGAGTCGCACGACAAATTACTGGAGGCACAGCGCCTAGCTCAGCGCACTAAATATGACCTGGAGATGCTGAAAGAAACTGGCTTTGTCAAAGGCATTGAGAATTATTCGCGCTATCTGACTGACCGCGAGTCAGGCGAGCAGCCGGCAACGTTGATTGATTATTTTCCCGATGATTGGCTGCTACTGGTCGATGAGTCGCATATGACCTTGCCCCAAGTCCGCGGCATGTATAACGGCGACCGGGCGCGCAAGGAAGTGTTGGTGGAACATGGTTTTCGTTTGCCGAGTGCGCTGGATAATCGTCCACTGAGGTTTGATGAATTTGATCAGCATATTCATCAGGCGATTTATGTTTCTGCTACGCCGGGCGACTATGAACTGGCTCACTCGCCAAAGCCGGCTGAACAGTTGATTCGGCCGACGGGGCTGCTTGATCCGCCGATTGAGGTGCGGCCGACTGACGGGCAGGTTGATGATTTGATGGAGGAGATTCGCCAGACCATCGCCAAGGGCCACCGCGTACTGGTGACCACCTTGACCAAGCGCATGGCCGAGGATTTGAGCGCTTATTTGACGGACAATGGCGTGAAAACGGCGTATCTACACAGTGAAATTGACACGCTGGAACGCGGCGATATTTTGAAGGATCTGCGACTGGGAACGTACGACGTCTTGGTTGGTATCAATTTGCTGCGCGAGGGGCTGGATCTGCCAGAAGTCAGTTTGGTGGCGATTATGGACGCTGATAAAGAAGGGTTCCTTCGTAGTGAGCAGGCACTGATTCAGACGATTGGCCGGGCGGCGCGGCATGTGGATGGGCGAGTGCTGATGTACGGCGACAATGTGACTGACAGTATGCGGCGAGCGATTGATGAGACGAATCGTCGGCGTGCGATCCAGCAGCAATATAACGAAGAGCATGGCATCACGCCGCAAACCATCCAGAAGAAGATTGACGATGGCCTGCGTTCTATCATCCCGCAAAAAGAATCGGACAAAAAGCCAAAACTTGATTTGAAGAAGATTCCAAAGGACGAATATCCGACGCTGATCAAGGAGTTGACTGGTCAAATGGAGCTGCATAGCGCCAACCTGGAGTTTGAAAAAGCCGCGGAGCTGCGTGATTTGATTGCAGAAATTCGCCAGACCATGTAGAATGAGGGTAGCATAAGCGGAGGTAATAATTATGACACAAAAGAAAATAACATCAACACCAGAGATGGTGCAGCCGGCACAGGACACAGATGTTCCGCCAGCTCCACAGTATGCATCGCAGCCAACAGCATACTACCCTCAGGCTACAGTTGATCCAAATCGCGGCAAGGCAAAGTGGCTGACATTTGAGTATCTGCTGGCGATGGTATCAACAGTCGTTTCGGCGTTGTTATTTGCGCAGGTATTGGTGGCGTTGTTTGGCGCTTGGGTGAAGGCTAATGGTGCAACGACAACGACTTCGACTTCGATTGGTGGCTGGTTGGCTGACATACTGTCAATAAATATGGTGACACCAGGGACGGGTATCGTCATGGCGGGTGTGTTGGCGACACTATTTGCAGTCGTTGCGCTTATTACATTTGGTCGTGTCTCGCGGGCTATCTCGGACCGCGACAACTACACTAGCCGGACAGCGTATAAAGTAGTAACATACGGCGCATTTGGTGCATTAATAATTCCAGCAATAGTGCTTGTAGCAAAAATAATAACAGTTCTCATTAGTTCACTACTATTTATCGGTGCGGGCAGTGCCGATAGGGTGTATGGTGCGCTATATCTCGCCGAGTTTGTGCCATATCTCTTGGCATTAGGGGTAATCGGCGTGACGTTGTGGATGCTCAAGGGGATTATTTCTGGCCGTAACACATCTAAGACAATGTCTCTGATTTTGCTGGGTGCAGCCGGAGCGGTACTGGTTGCCGGGGCGATCACGGCAGCCGTCCAGGTACACGATACTGGGTCGACATACACTAGAACCAATGTGCAGCGCAACATCCGTTCGACAATGTGCGATAAGTACGGAGTTGGATGTGACTAACAAAGCGTCTGGGTGGGATAAGGACGGTGGGTTCGTCTTGCCGACCGTCCTTGTAGCGAGCATTATGCTGTTGCTGATTTTGTTGGCTGGTCTCCAGCTGGCGTCGGCAGCAGCTAATGCCTTGATGGAGCAGTATTATAATCAGCTGGCGCGCGAAGCGGCTGAGGCCGGCGTGGTGCGGATGAATGAATGTATCAGTCGTGGCCATGACAGTGCCATTGCCTCGGGCGTGCGTCCAGGTACTGATTGCCGCGGCAATGGTACAGCGATTGACGTATTTCGTAATGACAAATTACGTTCGTATTTTATTGGTGAATACACCTCAACAACTAACCCGCGGCGTGCTGATGTCAAGGGCTACCTTGAGTTGATTCGAAAATCTGATGGCCGCCCGTATAAGACCTATATTTACAATTCACGCCAGCAAGCTATCCCGGAAGTTGATTTTAAGGGGACGCGCGCCAGTAAGCGCTGGTGGTGTATCGGTGGCTCAGTCTGTCTCGATTTCGGTGCGGGCGGGTCAAATAAACCGACTCCACACCCTCATCCAACACACTCAAGTGGCCCGTCCCATGAGGGTTTAACAACGATTTCCGATCGTAATGGTAATTTGAAATTCTACTCTGACGGACTTCGTATCTGGAACTCGGCACGGAATATTATGCAGGTTGATAGCTCGGCTCCCGATGGCAATCCAACATGTGACGATGGTCAAACAGCATACTATAGTGAATCACCACAGGGATTGTGCGGTTCACGTACTGGTACGCAGGCAGTGGTTGCTTTCCCGATCAATAAGGAAGAGTCTAAATATCTCGTAGTATCAAACTCGGCAAATGGTCGTGAGCGGGCAAAATTCGGTACGTTATACTACCACGTCGTTGATTTTACCAATGATCCACTCGGACGAGTGACGAAAAAGAACATGTCCATTGGCATGGCGGGCAGTTTTTCGCGCAACTATTCTGGCGAGGCGATGAATGCCGTGCCGAATAATGCGGGAAATGGTGCGGTGGTATATACCTATCGGCCGGGTTCGCCGAATCAAGTCTATGCCTTCAATATTTTCTCGACCGACAACGGAGCGACTATTCAGACGCCAAATGCAGCAGTGTATAATGTGCCGTCTGGTCCGGCTCAGCCGTGTATCGTGCAACCAAATCCATCAAGTCCTTCGCGAACGGGATTCGGCTCGATTAACTTTAACAACGAGGCCACCAAAATGCTGGTGTTTATGGGGGGTAGTGTCTGTCCAAATCGTAATGGTAACGCTGGAGTATTACACGTATTTGATATATCTGGGGCTGACACTAACATGACGCCAATTGCTCATTGGTCGGTCGGTGTATATAACAATGATCCACTTGATAATAGCCTAGGGTATGCAGCTGATTTCTCGCCTAATGGTAGTCATGTCTATGTGTCAAAAATATATACCGGTGAACTGTTCCGGTATGACATTACTAGTCGCAATAGTAGTGCTATCAAAACAAGTGAGCGGTTTATCGGGTTTACCGGCTGCGAGCATTTCAGGGATTGTGTAATATCTGATTCGCTCCCTAACTCATCAACGCCAAATCACCCTGACTGGAAAGGACTTGGCGGTGATGGCGGTGGACAAGTTTTGCGCGGCCCAGATGGTCGAGTGTACGTAGCGGATCGTGGGGCCAACAAGATTAGCTACATTGAGCGACCAGACGCACCAAATGCGGCAACCGATGCGGCAACGGCGGCGGCTATCGGTTGGAACCGCGGTGGGTTATCACTTGGTTCAGGAATGAGTATGTACGGTCTGCCGCAGATGGTGACGCTCCATTCGCCGCGACTGCTAAGTTATTAGATTTTCCTTGAGACAGTGCTATAATAGACTGCATGACAACTATTTCTACCAGTGATATTCAGCACTTGGCGAGTTTGAGTAGTCTGGCATTAGCTGATGATGAAGTTGATGGACTGCGCCAAGATTTGGAAAATATAATTGGCTATATTGAGCAGCTCGGTGAGCTTGATACGGCGGGTGTGGAGCCAACTTATCAAGTGACGGGACTAGAGAATGTCTGGCGCGAAGATGAAATTCAGCCGGGGATTTCGGCAGAAAAGCTGCTTGAACTAGCGCCTGAGAAACAGAATAATCAAGTGAAAGTGCCACAGGTATTGTAATGAGTCGGATTAGTGATTTTACCGGAAAAAGTGCAGTCGAAAATGTCAAGGAAGCATTACGACGGGCGCGCGAAGTTGAAGAATATCATGCACTGCTCAATTTGACAGAAGAGCGGGCGCTGGAGCGTGCCGAACTGGTGGATAAGGGTGAGATTTCTGGCCGGCTGGCCGGTGTGCCGTTTGTTGTGAAAGACAATTTCTTGGCCTTTGGCGCACCGACAACTGCTGCCTCCAAAATGCTCGAGAATTTTGAGGCGCCGCTCCAGGCAACAGCCGTTGAAAAACTAGAAGCTGAGGGCGCAATTTGCATCGGCAAGGCCAACTTGGATGCCTTTGCCCATGGTGGTTCGACGGAAAATTCAGCCTTTGGTCCGACCAAAAACGCTGTAGATAAAGCGCGCGTAGCTGGCGGCTCGTCGGGCGGTTCGGCGGTAGTGACAGCGCTTGACGTGGTGCCATTTGCGCTGGGAACAGATACTGGCGGTTCAATTCGTCAGCCAGCCAGTTTTAACGGCGTGGTCGGTGTCAAGCCAACCTACGGCGCAGTCAGCCGTTACGGTGTGGTAGCTATGGCATCGAGCACAGACACCATTGGTTGTTTCGCCACGAACGCTGATGACGCCAATTTGGTGATGGAGATTATGGCGGGCCGCGACGACAAGGATATGACAACACTGCCGGACTTTTGGCAGAACCAGCCAGGCTTTACTAAGAAGAAAATCGGTTTGGTTAAGCAATGTATGACCGATGATGTGGATGCGGCAGTTCGCCAAAAAACCCTTGACTATGCTGAAAAATTAAAACAGCTGGGCTATGAAATTGAAGAAGTGGATTTGAGCATGATGCAATATTCGCTGGCAATGTACTATATCATTGTGCCGGCAGAATTATCGTCAAATCTGGCGCGCTATGACGGCGTGCGTTATGGTCACCGAGCGGCCGAGGTGAAAACACTGGCGGAATTGTATGGCCGTAGTCGCAACGAAGGTTTTATGACGGAGAATAAGCGGCGGATTATGATCGGTAGTTTCGTGTTGTCGAGCGGTTTCTTTGACGCTTATTACATGCAGGCGCAAAAAGCGCGCACGCTGCTCATTAACGAGTTCAAAAAGTTGTTCACTGAGTACGACGCGCTGTTAATGCCGACGGCGCCGACACCAGCATTCAAACTTGGTGAAAATACCAATGATCCGATAAAAATGTACTTGGCGGATATTATGACCGTGCCAGCCAGCCTGGCCGGACTGCCAGCAATTTCCGTGCCAGCTGGAAATAGCGACGAAGGCTTGCCAATTGGTGTGCAGTTGATTGGTGATTATCAGTCGGACGGCAACTTGCTGAAGTTAGCGGCGGAAGTGGAGGCTGCCTGATGGATGGCTTGTTGATCGCGCTAGTGGTGGCGGCGCTGGTGATCGGTGGCCTATTGATGCTATTCATTCAGTTGACGTCAAAACAAACGGAGAAGCTCGACCGGGAACTATACCGAAAAGTCTGGCAGGCGGTGCAGCGTGTGGCTGATACAAATAATCCCGACAGTCTGCAGATGGCGATTATCAAAGCTGACAAGCTGCTGGACCGGGCGATGCGCGAATATGGCGTTAGTGGTACGACGATGGGTGAGCGGCTCAAGGCACGGCGTGGTTTGTGGACGAATGAGGACGCAGTTTGGTCGGCGCACAAACTGCGTAATCAGATTGCCCACGAAAGTCGGGTCACTATCACCACCCAGACATTCAAGCGGGTAATGGCCGCATTTGAGCAAGCACTAAAAGATTTGGGAGCGTTATGATGAGTGTATATGATGAATATGAAATGACCATTGGCATCGAGTGCCATGTCCAGCTGGCGACCAAAACCAAGCTGTTTAGTCCGGCTGATAACGACGCTCGCGACGCTGAGCCAAACGAAAAAACGCATGAAATCGATTTTGGATTGCCAGGCATGCTGCCAGTACTGAATAAGCACGCTGTCGAGCTGGCGGTGCGTGCTGGCAAAGCGTTGAATGCGCCGATTGCTCGCGTTAGCCGGTTTGATCGCAAGCATTATTTCTATCCTGACCTGCCAAAGGGCTATCAGACCTCGCAGATGTATCAGCCGATTATTTTGGCTGGCTATGTTGACGCGCCGCTAGAAGACGGTTCGCTCAAACGGGTGCGGATTCATCACGCGCACATGGAGGAAGACGCTGGTAAGTTGACGCACCACGACGGCTACTCGTTAGTTGATCTCAACCGCGCTGGCACGCCGCTAATCGAAATCGTCTCTGAGCCGGACATGCATTCTGCCGAGGAGGCCAAGGCCTACGCTTCGGAGCTGCATAAATTGATGGTCTATGCTGGCGTGACGCACGGTGATTTGTATCACGGCAACATGCGTTTTGACGTCAATATTTCGGTAGCTAAGAAAGGTGCTACCGAACTCGGTAAGCGTGCAGAAGTCAAAAACCTCAACTCGTTTCGCAGCGTCGAGCGGGCAGCCGAGTACGAATTAAAACGCCAAGTCGACCTGCTGGAGAGCGGCGAAAAGGTCGTGCAGGAAACTCGCGGCTGGAGCGATGACAAACAAATCACTACTTCGCAGCGCTCGAAAGAGGACGCCCAGGATTATCGCTACATGCCCGATCCGGATATCCCGCCGATTGTTTTGACTGACGAGGAGATTGCTCACATGCAGCAGTATATGCCGCTGATGCCAAGCCAGTGCCGAGAGCGTTGGGCTGATCTGGGGTTGGATCATTCGGTGATTACGACGATCCTCGGCCATCAGTCGCTCGCGATATTGCTTGACGCTATCAAGACGCTGACGGTGCATAACGAGCAAGCTGTTCTTGATGAGTTGGGAGTTGACAAGATAAAATATCAGCGGCTGGTCAAGCGGATCTTTAACTGGTTTGCTTCGACGCCGGAGGAGCTGATTGATATGGATCTCATCGGGGAGGGCTATGTCGGGCCGCGTCGGTTGACGGAGCTGTCACTACTCGTCGAGAATAGCGACGTGAGCTCGACTGGCGGCAAAGAG
This sequence comes from uncultured Candidatus Saccharibacteria bacterium, assembly GCA_963548005.1. Lineage (GTDB taxonomy): Bacteria > Patescibacteriota > Saccharimonadia > Saccharimonadales > Saccharimonadaceae > Nanosynbacter. The sequence continues at coordinate 63,967 of CAUUSW010000002.1, forward strand.
CTTTTCCTTAGTCTATTTGATCGACAATATCTCGAGCAGGGGCCGCGCGAGATTGCCGAGAGTAAGAATTTGTTGCAGGTGTCTGATGAGGGAGCGATCGCAGCCATCGTTGACGAAGTATTGAACGACCCAGCCTCAGCGGCATCCATCGCTGATATTCGCTCGGGCAAAGACAAAGCTATCGGCTACCTCGTCGGTCAAGTCATGAAGCGCTCTAAGGGCCAGGCCAACCCGAGTCTCGCCCAGAAACTAATCCGAGAGCGACTGTAATGAAAACATTCACGCGTATTCAGCCAACCACCACGCAAACAGTCGGCGAGGCGTTCAAGCGTTCGGCCGTCATCAAGCGGTATCAAACAGAGGATGGTGAGCAGCATGAGTTTACAACCTTCTTTTCTGAGGAGTTAGTGTCAGTGTTGGTGGTGGCAGTGACGACGGATAACAAGATCGCTATGACCTATCAGTTTCGAGCTGGTCCAGAAAAATGGCTCTATGATTTTCCCGGCGGTGACGGGGAGCCGGGTGAAGCAGTAGAGACGGTAGCACGGCGTGAACTAGTGGAAGAGACTGGTTGTACACCGGGGCACTTTGAATATATTGGTGAATGCTATGAGGGCCCGTACATCAACATCAAGATTGCAGTGTACTTGGCGACTGATTGCGTGTACAATGAGGATGCAATCCACCTTGATGAAGCTGAAAGCAGCCAAGGCGCTGAACTACGGTTTGTTTCGGCGGCAGAGTTATTTGCCATCGCTCGGGCAGGTGATTTATGTGTGACGGGGCCGTTTGCGCTATTGTTTGATTATTTAGATAACCTACGACAGGAGGAACTATCATGAAAAAACCAACCAAGGCTATCATCGCTGCCGCCGGCTTCGGTACGCGGTTCTTGCCGCAAACCAAGGCTATGCCAAAAGAAATGATGCCACTGATCGACAAGCCGATTATCCAATACGTCGTCGAGGAATTAGTCGAAGCCGGCATCAAAGATATCATTATCATCGGCAGCGCCAACAAACGAGCAATTGAGGATCATTTTGACAGGCCGAACGAGGAACTACTGGTCAATCTGCGGGCGGGCGGCGCCAAGAAACAGCCACTGATTGACATCGTGAATAATTTGTCGGAAATGGCAAACTTTGTTTACATTCGCCAGAAAGGCCCGTACGGCAACGCCACGCCATTGACCTGCGCCGCGCATTTGATCAATGGTGATGAGCCGGTTATTTATACCTTTGCTGATGACTTTATTGCTGCCAGTCCCAGCCGGTTCCGCCAGATGATCACTGCGGCGCAAAAATTAGACGGCGCGGTGCTATCGTGCAAGAAGATTGTTGATGACGCTGAATTTGATCGCTACGGCGTGGTTAACGGTGAGCAGGTTGCTGACGGCGTGATCAAGATGACGAACATCGTTGAAAAGCCAGGTAAGGCTAATGCTCCGTCTGATCTAGCGAGCGTCAGTAGCTATTTGCTGCCGGGCGAGTTCTTTAGCTATCTCGAGAAAGCCAAGCATGCGTTTGATGGTCACGGTGAATTTACGGTGCAGCCGATTATGCAGAGCATGATTGATGATGGCTATAATTTTTATGGCGTAGAAATTACCAATGGTACCTATTATGACACTGGCGATAAACTGGAATATCTCAAGACAGTGATTGATTTTGGCATGCGTGATCCGAAGCTTGGTGCGAGCCTTCGTGAATATTTGGTCAAGCGGCTTGAGGAAAATAGTGCCAGCTAAGTCGCCAAAAGAAAGTAGCCGTAAGGATGCTCGGGCTACCGGATCACGCCCGTCGCTGGCCCATCGCGCCATTGATCGTATCAAGCGTGATAATGAAAACGGTGCTCGGCAGGCAATGATCGAAGATCTGTTTTTTGACTTTCATCGATCGCGTCGGCAGGTTTATTGGATGAACTTTTGGCGAGGTTTTTTCTTTGGCATGGGTAGCCTCGTGGGCGTGACGGTACTGATCATGGTGTCAGCCTGGCTGCTGGGGCGGTTTGCCGACGTCTTTCCGGCGCTGGCGGATTTTCTCAATCAGCTGATTGATACCATGCAGCGCCGGCGCTAACATGCTATACTTGGTAGAGAAAGAGGAGGTAGCGCCCAGAGGGCGCGGTACATGATGGTGACCAAACATACGACAGCTTCAGCTCAAGCCACGGCCGCGTTGCAGCCGTCTGATTACGTACACCTACATAATCACACTCACCATTCGCTCCTAGACGGATTGACTAAGATTCCTGACATGGTGGCGCGGGTGAAGGAGCTGGGTATGGAGGCCTGTGCTATCACTGACCACGGCACGATGTCGGGCGCGATCGAGTTTTATAAAGCCGCCAAGAATGTTGGTATCAAGCCAATCATCGGCATCGAAACCTACGTGGCAGCCCGCACTCGTCACGACCGCGACCCCGCCAAGGACAAGGCGCGTTATCACCTGACGCTGCTGGCCATGAATCACAAGGGTTATCAAAACCTAATGCAGCTCAGCACCATCGCTAACCTCGAAGGCGTCTATTATAAGCCGCGTATTGACCATGAACTATTGGAGCAATACAACGAGGGTATCATTTGTATGTCTGGCTGTATTGGTGGTGAGCTGGGCGATAATTTGCGTAATGATGATTATGACAAAGCCAAGGAAATCGCTGGCTGGTACAAGTCGGTCTTTGGCGACCGGTATTACATGGAGCTACAAGATCACGGCCATCCCGAGGCGCGCAGTCACTGGCCGGAGCAGAAAAAGGTCAATGATTACATCGAGCGCATCAGCGAGGAATTGGACATTCCGTGTGTGGTGACCAGCGACGGTCATTACCTTAATCACGAAGACCAAGAAGCGCATGAGATTTTGCTATGTGTTGGCACCGGCGCATATTTGAGTGATGAAAAGCGGATGAGCTTGAAAGATTTTGAGCTGCACTTGACGACGCCAGAAGATATCATTTCGCGGTGGCAAAAAACTAATCCGCAGGCAATCGCCAACACCAAAGTCATCGCTGACCGCTGCGACGTGGAGATCAAACTCGGTGATATCCTCATCCCGAAATTCCCAACGCCAAACGGTGAGTCCGAAAAAGAATATCTTGATCATCTGGTGTATAGCGGCATGGCGGCGCGGTACGCTGGCATGAAGCTGGAGGATGCCAAGAAATTGCCAAACGACGAGCTGCGCGCCAAGTTATCAGAGGCGCAGCTAGAGCGACTAGACATGGAATTCGGCGTGCTCGACAACATGGGCTATAACGGCTACTTTTTGATCGTCCAGGATTTTATCAACTGGGGCAAATCCCAAGGAATTATCTTTGGCCCGGGACGTGGTTCGGCGGCTGGTTCAATCATCGCTTATGCGCTGAACATCACCGACCTTGATCCGCTACATTATGATTTGCTGTTTGAGCGATTCCTCAACCCGGATCGTATTTCCATGCCCGACATCGATATCGACATTCAAGATACCCGCCGCGGTGAAGTGATCGAATATTGTGCCAAGAAATATGGCTCAGAACGGGTAGCCAACATTTGTACCTTTGGCACCATGGCAGCGCGGGCGTCAGTGCGTGACGTGGCGCGGGTGCTGCAGGTACCATATGGCGAGTCGGACCGGCTGGCCAAGCTCATTCCGCCACCCGTCCAGGGCCGTCATGTGCCTATCAAAAAGTCGCTCGAGGAAGACCCCGACCTTAAAAACGAGTATGAAAGCAACCCGACTGCCAAAACAGTTTATGACTTTGCCTCGCAGCTGGAAGGAACGATTCGTTCACACGGTGTACACGCCGCCGGCGTGGTGATTGCGCCGGATGACTTGGTGAAATACGTGCCGCTCGAGATGGCGCAAAAGGGCGTGGTGGCGACGCAATATCCGATGGGTCCAGTGGAAGAGTTGGGGCTACTGAAGATGGACTTTTTGGGCTTGTCTAACCTGTCTATAATTAACAATGCCCTGCGTATTATTCGTAAAGTCTACAAAACGGATATTGATTTATCAACGCTGCCGCTGGATGATGAAGAAACCTACAAATTATTCCAGCGCGGCGACACCACTGGCGTGTTCCAGTTGGAATCGGCTGGCATGAAGCGGTACCTGCGCGAGCTCAAGCCGAGTGTCTTTGAAGACATCATCGCCATGGTGGCCTTGTACCGCCCGGGGCCGATGCAGTTTATCGACTCATTCATCAAGCGCAAGCACGGCGAAGAAGAAATCACCTACTTGCACCCCGGTATGGAAAACTCGTTGAAGAATACGTACGGCATTTTGGTTTATCAGGAACAATTTATGCAGATTTCCAAAGAGTGGTGCGGCTTTACTGGCGGCCAAGCCGACACCTTGCGTAAAGCGGTGGGTAAAAAGAAAATTGACCTGATGAAAAAGGTTAAGCCGGAATTTGTCGAGGGCGCAGTCAAGGTCGGTGGTGCGACTAAGGAAATCGCTGAGCAGTTTTGGGATGCACTGGAGGAATTTGCTAACTACTGTTTCAATAAGTCGCACGCGGCGTGTTATGGCCTGATCGCCTACTGGACGGCGTATCTTAAGGCGCATTATCCTGACGCATTTATGGCGGCGCTGATGACCAGTGACCAAGATGATACCGAACGCCTAGCTATCGAGATGACCGAATGCAAGCATATGGGGATTAACGTACTCAGCCCGGACGTCAATGAATCATTTGTCGAGTTCGCAGTGGTGCCTGGTGAAAAGAAGATTCGTTTCGGCATGGCGGCGGTCAAGGGCGTCGGTGTCGGCGCGGTGGAAGAAATTATTCGTGCTCGCGAGGCTGATGGCCCGTTCAAGTCGGTCGAAGATTTTGCCAAGCGAGTATCGACCAGCAAGTTCAATCGCAAGGCCTGGGAGTCGCTGATCAAAACTGGCGCCTTTGACAGCTTTGGCGACCGGTCTGACTTGTTGTTTAATCTTGACACCATTGTCGCCTTTGCTCAAAAGACTCAGAAAGAGGCCGCGTCGGGGCAGACTGACCTGTTTGGTATGCTTGGTGATGAGTCGGCTGATGTTCAGTCAACGATACAGCTACAGCCAGCGCCGGCCAAACACACCAACAAAGAGCGGCTGATGTGGGAGCGCGAGCTGATGGGGCTGTATATTTCGGCGCACCCGCTCGATGCGTATGAAACATATCTCAGTGAGCAAGCGCAGCCATTAACGCAGCTGGTGCCAGAATATGACGGTCGCCTGATGACGATCGGCGGTATTATCACGACGGTGCGCACCATCGTTACCAAGTCAGGCAGCAAGATGGCATTCGTTGGGATCGAAGATAAGTTTGGCGAGGGCGAAGTTATCGTCTTTCCGAATTTGTATGAGCAAGTCGGCGCCAAACTTGTCCAGGACGCTGTCATTCGGGTGACCGGCAAAAACTCAGCCCGTGATCGGGATGGTAATTTGGGCTCAGAGAGCAAGATGATTGCTGATGAAATTGAACTGATTTCTGACGATGACCTCCGGCAGTATCAGTCGACTGGCCGTAAAATGGAAGCGCCAAAGATGAGTAGCAAGGTCAAGCAAGAGCGGCGTACGGCATTTCGAACTCAAACGACTCAGCGAGCAGGCGCAGCCCGAGTATCGACAGCGAAAGGGACGAACATGAAGTCAACACCGGCCGACACGACAAACACGCCACCGCGTCCAGCAGTCACGCACGCCGTGCCCGAGACAGAAAAGCTATTTCTTCATATCAAAAACCCGAGCGACCATGATAAACTAGTAGCACTCAAGTCGCTCTGCTCCGCATATGCTGGCGTGACTGATGTAGTGCTAGTGCTGGGTGAGGCTAATAAATCCGCCATGCGCATGCCGTTTCGTGTTGAGGCTGGCGATCAGCTCATGAGTCAGCTGCGTCAGACACTGGGCGACGAGTGCGTAGTCTTGAAATAAGAGTATTCCCCGGGCTTATTGAATGTTAAGCTCTCGTCGTCGCAGGAGCTTATTATACCAGCGAATCATACCGCGCCGTACTGGTCGGCCGATCATATTACCAAGCGATGCACCGATGGCGATGGCCACGCCGATCATGATAGCTCGTGCGAGGACGGCCAGTGACAGTAAAAATTCAGGGTCGGTTGGCGGATTCTCTATCACACCCATCAAGCCGTTATAGAGCGACAAACCCGGCACCAGCGGTACGATGCCAGCAGCAATAATGGCCACTGAAGGAAAGCGCCATAGTCGGGACGCGAGTACCGCTGTCAATCCGACCACTGTTGCTGCGGCGCCGCTGGCGATGACAACTCCGAGTGACCCAATTAGCGTACTTGACACCCACCATCCCAACACGCCAACACCGCCGGCAATCAGCATTCCGAACAAACGCGCGTGATTGCCGGCCGCGAAACCAGCAGCAATAATCAGCGCCCCCAAGTATTGCGCCCGTATGTCTGCCGCTAGCCCCAGCCGATCCGGCGTCGTTGGAAAACTGATGCCAAATCGCTGAATGATGTATAGCCCGGTCATCACGCCGACAATGATACCAATCGTCGCCATAATCACCCGCAGCAGTCTGGCATTTGCCGTCACGTAGTATTCGTCAATCGCATCCTGAAAGGCGCCGACGATCATCAACCCCGCCACCAATAGCACGATACCGCTGATCACCAGCATTGTCGTATCAACCTGCCAGCCCAGCCAGCCATTCAGCCACTGGGCAGCGCCCGCCGCCAGGGTGATTAAGAGTGCGGTGATGATTTGGAGGTAAAATGTTGCGAGGCCCCATTTGTCCAGAATCCTCATCGTCGCCGTCGCCACGAAGCCCATCACAAACGCCAGTCCGCTCATCAGAATTGAGCCGTTAAATAAAATCACCACACCCATTGATACACCACCGCCCGCCAAACAGGTGACCCAGCGCGAGTACTCGCGTGGGCTAGCGAGGATTTCTTCGACACGTTGCTCTGCCTCGGCTAATGGCAAATGAGTGTCACGAATTAATAGCGCAAGGTTTTGCAAGGCTTGGATAGTTTGGTAATTAACATATTTTAAGGTGATCGTTCGCACTAAGGTGAGCGGTTCACGTTCGGTGCCGCGATCTTGGGACATGGTGATGAGTGTTGAGCTAACATCAATATGAACACGCCGTCTGCAGTAGGTATCAGTAATTCCCAAGGCCATGTGCACGACGTCTCGTGCGGTCACTCCCATTGCCAGTAGCTCCTCGGCAATTGCCATCGTCATCCGTAGCGCACGCATATTTGGCGTTAAGCTCTCGTCGATTTTATCCAATTGCCAAACGGGTGCTGGCACTGGCAGTCGTGGTATGCGCCCTAATGATCGCTTGATAAATTCAGGTACTTTTCTTTTCACAGCTGTTTTCACATCACTACTATAGCGCCTCTTGGCTAAAATGAAAATAGTTTAGTGGGTCGAGACCTGCATGGGTGATACAATAAGCTTATGGACGAACGGCAGATAGCTCAACTTGAGACAATAAAAAATAAAGTGCGTGATATATTAGGCGGCGATCCATCAGGCCATGCTGATGATCACGTTGAGCGAGTGGCGCTGCTGGCGGAGCGTTTTGCTAGCGAATGCAGCGAGCCAGTGGATCTGTACGAAGTGCTGTTGACGGCTTGGTTGCATGACGTTGATGATTACAAATTAGTCGGCAAAGCGCAGGCAGAGAAATTGACGAACGCGGTCAATAGTATGGCGGAGGCGGGAGTGGCCGCTGATCTACGTCAGGCGGTATTAGAAAATATTGCGGCGATTGGGTATAGTAAACGACTGAACGGCAAAAAGCCGCAGCGGCTGGCGGGACAGCTGGTGTCTGACGCTGACATGTGCGATGCTATTGGTGCGGTTGGGATTGAGCGAGGATTGATGTATGCCTGCCATCACGGCGGGCGGATTTTTGACCCCGCGGTTTGGCCAAATATTGATTTAGCGGCGCACGAATACGACGTTAGCGGCAACACACATGATACCGACGGCTTTATTAATCACTTTTTTGAGAAGTTGCTAAAGTTGAAAGGCTTGATGCTAACGGAGCCGGGACGAATAGAAGCAGGGAAGCGTCAGTACGTTATGGTTGATTTCCTTCGTGCCTATTTCCGCGAAAAGAATGTGCCGGAGTGGAGTGAGTTTTTGGAAGGGTATTTACTTGATATAACTAAGGCAAATGATTTACAATAGGCGGACAAGGACTATAGTATGAGTGAAGTTTCAGAAAATATATACCCACTGCTAGTAGAACACGGCATTCATGACAGGATGGAAGATCGCAAAGTTCCGTATAACGTTGTCGGCGGGCTAGGTCTACACGCAGTTACCAACGCTGCCAAAATTGATTGGGATAATCATGTCGTTTGTCTGCCTGATGACGTGGATTTACCGCGTCTACGTGATAACGGCACGGTGCGAGACCTTGATACATTAGTGCAAAGCACAGATAAGGTTGTTGTGAAGGGTTGCCAGCAGGAAATGACCGATGCTATCGGTGATAAGTTAGTAATTTCAACCTTTGGACTTAATCCATACGCAAAAAATCGTCGTGGTATATTTGACTTCGTTGGTGATCGTTATGTTGCTGTTGAAGGAGAAGAAGAAAGTCGTCTATACTGGCGTCTTGGCGGTATTGAGACGGAAATTCCTTTATCTAGTCTTGATCAGTGGCTTGTGAAGAGAGATGGCGAGACAGTATGTGCTATCCTTAATCCAATTGCTCAATTAGGAGCGTACGGATGTCGTTCAATTACCGGCTGGCGTCCAAAAGACAAAGAAAAAGTCGAGGAGTTAATAAAAGTTATAATGCCAAACCGCAAAATTTCAGATATTCCGCAAGATTGTCGCGACCAGTATTATACATTCAGGGAACAATCAAAAAAAGTTGCCGCAGCTAGAAAAAAGTTAGGCTGGTTTGGGCTAAAGGCTGGATTGCTATCATTCCTTGAGCGTCAAGACTGGGCGGTACGACTTGCTCAGGGCGAACTGGATGGTGTACTCAGTGGTTTTGTCGGCAAGACGTGATCGCTTGATATAATGGTAGCTGTGAATCAACGGTTGCAACAAAAACTCAAAACCTTACCCCGCACTCCCGGTGTCTATTTTCACAAGTCAGCCAGCGGCGAGATTATTTATGTGGGCAAGGCGGCGGTGCTGAAAAACCGCGTGCGTCAGTATTTTCAGGATTCGCGCGGGCGGGATAATAAAACCATGGCGTTGGTGGCAGAAATTGCTGATACTGATTGGATTGAGACCGAGAGCGAAGTTGATGCACTGTTCCTTGAGAGCGAGATGGTCAAACGTTACATGCCGCGTTACAACGTACTGCTGCGCGATGATAAATCGCAGATGTATGTGCGAATCGACATGAAAAGCGAGTGGCCGACCGTCAGCTTTACGCGTAATCCCGCGGATGATGGGGCGGAATATGTTGGCCCGTTTTATAATGGCTTTGCTCTGAAAAAAGCTTTACGCTATTTGCGGCGAGTGTTTCCGTATTTGACCAGGCAGAGGCGACCGGGGCAGTCGAAGTTGGATGAAGATTTGGGTTTGAGTCCGCGGCTGAGTGATGGGCCGGAGCTATACAAAGCTAATCTACGCAAACTCATCAGCTACATCAAGGGCAATCGTAAAGCCATCGCTGTCGAGCTGGAACGCGACATGAAAACGGCGGCTGGACTGCATGATTTTGAGCGGGCGGCTGACCTTCGCAATAAGCTCAGCGCCATGCAGGAGTTGCAGCGGCGGGTTTGTTTTGGCGACAAAGAGTTTTTGGATATTTCTAAGGACAAGGCGCTGGCTGATTTGGCGAAATTGTTGGGCCTAAAAGATATCCCAGCACGCATTGAGGGTTATGACATTTCGCATATGAGCGGGCGACACGTGGTTGCCAGTATGGTGGTATTTACCAATGGCGCGAGCGACCGGGCGGAGTACCGCAAATTCAAAGTCAGTGAGAAAAATGATGACACGGGTAATATCCATCAGACGATTTTTCGCCGACTGAGCGAGCGTCATCTGAAAAGTTGGGGTCGTCCTGATCTGCTGCTCATTGATGGCGGCAAAGGCCAGCTAGCGGCGGCTATCAAAGCTCGTGATGAGCGTGGTGCAGCCGTGCCGATTGTCAGTATCGCCAAGCGCGAAGAAGAACTACTGGTGCATAAAACTGGTTCGCAAATTAATATGGCGTTCATTGAGCAGATGCGGTCGCAGCCACGGACTGACATTATGATTCATGAAGACGGTGAGGTTTATGTGGTGAATTTACACCCAAGCCAGCGTAACGCCGGTTCGCATTCAAAAAACTTGCGAGCCAGTACCGAGCAAACTCGTAAAGAATGTCCGACGACAGATGAGAGCGGTCTCGCGACAACCGACATAATCAAACTGTTCCAGCGCATCCGCGACGAGTCACATCGCTTCGCCGTGAGCTACCACACGGCGCTAAAGCGTCAGCAGCAAACGAAAAACCAGCTGGAGGAAATTCCTGGCGTGGGGCCAAAAACCCGCGCGAAATTGCTGAAAAAATTTGGCAGCATCAGCCGTATACGGAATACCTCACTCACCGACCTGGAAAAAATTGTAGGTAAAGAGCTAGCGAAAAAGATTATGCTTATGCTATCATCATAAGTATGAGTCGCAAGTATGGATTTACCGTCATAGAAATACTAATTGTCGTTGTGGTTATCGGCATCTTGGCGGGTATCGGTCTCGTCAGTTATAACGGGTGGCGCAAAGAGACGGTGCGTAAAGCCATAACGTCAGATCTACAGAATGCGCTATCAGCGGCGGAGCAAGAAAAAAACTTCAAAGGGTCATACCCAACGACATTGCCGCAGTCATTCAAGAGTGGCTCGCCAGACATCGTAATCACTGTACGAACAATCCCGCCGTCTGGTTCGACGCCAGCCGCGATCTGCATTGAGGGGACGAGTAGTCGCCAGCAGCTCCAGCTGCACATCAAGAGCACTGAGCGCAAGGTGGTCGACGGCGCCTGTTAGCGTTATGATATAATGAAATATAGTCATGAGACGACAATTTGCAATATTTTTTGTTAGGTGGGTACTTAATTCTGTTGGTATCTGGGTGGCGGTGCGGCTTCTCGGGACGAGTGAGCCGGTGGTCGAGACGACGGCAACGTTTGTCCTCGCTGGTTTAATCTTTTCGATCGTCAACTCTATCTTAAAACCGATCGTTGTCATTTTGTCGCTACCGGCGATCTTGCTCACACTCGGTTTATTTACGCTGGTGGTTAATGGCATCATGGTGTATATATCATTGGCGCTGGCGCCGGGATTATCCATGAGTTTTGGCTCGTCAATTCTTGCCGGAATCATACTCAGTCTGGTAAACTATATAGTAAGTAGCGCCTTCGTTATCAAGCCGGCGCCAGAATAAGGAGAAAGCATGTCACTTGATACTATTTTGCCGTATGTCACATTAGGATCAGCCATTTTGATGATCATTGCCATATTATTGCAGCAGCGTGGTGCTAGCTTGGGCGCAGGCTTTGGCTCGTCGGGCGAGCTGTTCACTACGCGGCGAGGTTTTGACAAGAACTTGTTTGATGTGACTATTGTGTTTGCTGTTGTGTTCGTGCTGTCGATCTTGGCGAGTTTGGTGTTGCCGAGTCTGAAGGGCTAGGAGCGCGCCTTGGACACAAAAAAATCATCTTGGAAAAAATTTCTGCGGCTGGACTTCGCAACAAAAGATCTTGATGGGCAAGCGCAAAAACTGACCAAGACGACCTTGCGTCACACGCATATGTTTATCTCTTCGCGCCTCGAACATTTGGCTGGAGTCAAGCGGCATGTCTTGGGGTGGATTTTTCTGGTCATTCTGTTGATTACGGTGAGTATGGTGCAGTGGTTATCGTTTCGTGAATTATATGCTCATAACGCACCAGCCAAGGGTGGGTCATATTCAGAGGGTGTGCTGGGGCCATTAGAGACACTGAATCCGATCTTTGCTCGTAGTAGTGCCGAAAAGTCGGCGGCCCGACTGATGTTTGCGAGTCTTTATAATTATGATACAACCGGGCACATCAAGGGCGACCTCGCTGAGTCAGTCACAGTCAATGAGGCCGAGACCGAGTACACGGTCAAATTGCGCCGTAATCTCAAGTGGTCAGACGGAGCGCCGCTGGATGCTCGCGACGTGGTGTTTACTGTTAATTTACTCAAGGATGCACGGACACAATCGTCAATTACCGGCTGGCAGTCGATCAACGTCAAGCAGGTTGACGAGCGGACAGTACAATTTACCCTGCCGGCCCCATACGCACCATTCATGCACGCTCTCACCTTTCCGATTTTACCTCAGCACAGCCTCAGTGAAGTTAATCCGGCCGAGCTCCGCGAGCATGGTTATGGTAAGTCGCCCGTAACCTCTGGGCCGTTTGCTATGCGGATTTTACAGAATGCTAATGCTGATGGGTCGAAAAAAGTGCTTCATCTCGTGGCTAACTCACAGTATCACCATGGCGCGCCAAAGCTGGATCGCTTTCAGCTGTATGTATATCCGACGCGGGACGAGATCACCAAAGGTCTCAAGACGAGTGAAATTATGGCTACACCGGAGTTGTCATACATGGCTCAGTCAGACCAGATCCGTCACATGTATGCCTCGCGGTCGTACGCTATTAACGATGGCGTTTATGCATTATTTAATACCCAGAGCGAAGTGGTGAGTTCGCGCAAAGTTCGGCAAGCACTGGTCCAGTCGATTAATACCCAAGCGCTACGCGAGAAGTTTGCTTTCGCCAAGAAGCCACTGCACGGCCCAATTTTTGACGACCAAGTAGACGGGCAACTGGCCGGTCGTTTGCCGTATGACACAGAAGCAGCAAAAAAGTTACTGGACGAAGAGGGGTGGAAGGTAGTCGGTAATCAGCGTAAAAAGGGTGAGCAGGTTTTGCAATTGTCGTTCGTGACGCTCAAAGGCTCTGACTTTGAAAATATTGCGCGTGAACTCGTAAAAGTCTGGCAGGAAACGCTGCATATCACCGTTGACCTAAGGGTGGTTGATCCAAATGATGCCTCGCAGAACGTTTTGCAGTCCGTCCTGCGGCCGCGCGGCTTTGATGTGCTATTGTATGAGTTAGTGCTGGGCGGTGACGCCGATGTCTTTGCCTACTGGCATTCGTCACAGGCCAATCAAGGCGGCCTCAATTTTGCTAACTATAATAGCGCGGTGGCCGATGATGCCCTCGCGGCTGGTCGCACCAAACAAAGCGCCAAGCAACGGGTTAGCAAATACCAAGCGTTTACCAAGCATTGGCAGTCCGATGTGCCGGCACTCGCACTATATCAAGTACAACTGGATTACATTCACTTGCGTTCCGTGTCGGCGCTTGATAAGTCGATGCGGTTGGTATATCCCACCGATCGGTTTGCCGACGTGATCTACTGGACAGTTCGCCGCGAATCCGTTTACAAAACACCGTAATCAGGTATAATGGTAAGTGGTCATGCGGGCGTGGCGGAATTGGTAGACGCGCTAGCTTGAGGGGCTAGTGAGCATTACGCTCGTGGAAGTTCAAGTCTTCTCGCTCGCACCAAATGTAACAGAGCGGCGCGTTGGCGGAGCGGTTACGCAGAGGTCTGCAAAACCTTTTAGACGAGTTCGACTCTCGTACGTGCCTCCAGGGGATAATACACGGTCTTCGTTATGGGACTTTTTGTTTAAGTAATTGAGTAATTCCATGAAACGACCTCCAGATATTCAGCATATACTCCAGCTAATTAGTTCATTAATCGTGCCGATGTATTATATTCATCGTGACATTGTGCCGCCAAAACGATCACCACTTAGGGAAAATGATGCGGAACATTCTTGGGCTTTAGCATTGTTAGCGTGTGCGCTCACTCCGCAGATTAATCCGAAATTAGATATTGGTAAAGTTGCCCAATTTGCCATTGTTCATGATGTTGTAGAGGTCTATTCGGGTGATGTATCGGCAATGGATAGTCAGGCGGCAAATTCATCTGAGCGAAAAATTCATGAGGCAGCAGCGTTGGAGCGTATTCAATCAGATTTCTCATATATGCCATGGATCGCTGAAACGATTAAGGAATACGAATCTTTTTCTAGCGAAGAAGCATGTTTCGTCTATGCGCTTGATAAATTTATGCCGGTTGCCTATGACTATCTTGATGGAGGTGAGTATGCTCATCATTGTCGCACAACTCGTGAAGTGTACCAGTATCATATGATACCGCATCGTGAAAAGGCCCAGAGGCATCCCGTTGTTGGTCGATATTATGATGAGGTGCGGGCGCTGCTAGATGCTCAGCCGGATCATTTTTATGATCCAGAAAATGTAGTATAATTGTTGTAGACGCGGGTGCTGGCTACGTAATATTTGAAATTATGTTGCAGGGGGGCTTGACGTCATGAATAATGGTAGATACGCGCGAGTGGCGGAATTGGTAGACGCGAGGGACTTAAAATCCCTTGACCAAAAGTCGTGCGGGTTCGATTCCCGCCTCGCGCACCACAATCGTTACAAAAGCCGCCGATAAAGGGCGGCTTTCGTTATGGATAGTTGAATTCTAGGGTGCCAGACCCAGATAAATTAGGTATTTCGTCCGGTCATCTTTCGCCGAAAGATAGAGATAGCGAGTGTAAAGATAACGGTGGTATAACACAAAACGATCAGTAGATGTGGTGTGATGACTTGCCAATTCCCCTCAATGCTACCTTTAATGGCAGCAACACTGTGGTAAAATGGCAGTGCTTCCGCAACCATTTTAAAGCCACCGCCGATGAGATCAACCGGGACAAATACGCCCGACAGCCAGCCAGCAACATTGGTGAGCAGGGCGCCACATATACCGCCAACTGCTCGCTCGTTAATGAGACTGCCGAAGAATAACCCACATCCAACAAATAGAAGCGACGTTACCGTTGTAATAACGATTGCCCCAATAATATGCACTGAAAAGTCGAGCCCGATAAAGCAGGCGATAACGAGGGTAATCACTGCCTGCATGGTAGCAATGATAATCATCGGAATTGTATATCCAATGATAAAATCTCGGGCTGTCATAGGCGAGGTAAACAGACGCATCAGGAATGATGAAGTTCGGTCTTTTGCTAGGAGCATACCTGAGAATAGTGCTAGGAATGCCGTACCGAACATTGCGATACCTGGTGCCAAATTTCTGATGGCAAACATAGTGTTATTGGCTTCGGCGGGAATGCTGGCATTTATAATAGAGAGCAGTCCAAGCAAAACGAGTGGAAAGACTAATCCAAAGAATAGACTGATCGGATCGCGTACAACTTCTTTTGTACAGCGTTTAGCAAATAGTAAAGCTCTCATCGAATACCTCCTACAAGTGCTACAAACGCATCCTCAAGGGTGCGTGTATTAGTTTGTTTTTGCAGTTCTGCTACTGTACCGATCGCCACGAGCTTGCCGCGCGCCATAACGCCGACACGATCAGACAATGCTTCAATTTCCTCGAGATAGTGAGTTGTGAGCAGCGTCGTCACTGTACCTTTGAGCAACTGGATCGCCTCCCATAACTCACGGCGCGAAAAAATATCAAGACCTAGCGTTGGTTCGTCAATGAATAATATTTTTGGATTTGAGATGAGTGCCATGGCGATCGACAGGCGTCGCTGCATGCCGCCAGACAAATGCTTAGCTTTTTTATGTTCGACAGTTTCGAGCTTGAATTGGCTTGCCATACGCGAGGCGCTCTCACTGGCGTTATGAGCAGATTGTCCGTAGAGTCCAGCGATCAGTTCGAGATTCTCGCGGACTGATAAATTACCAGCTACAGCAGTTTCTTGTGGTGAAACGTTGATCATCTGTTTGACTGCCTGAGGTTTTTCGGTAATACTATTGCCGAGTAAAATAGCATCACCTTGTGTTGGTTGGCTTAAGCAAGATAACATTTTAATCAATGTCGTCTTTCCCGCACCATTGACACCAAGTAGTGAAAATAACTCACCCTTTTCAATTGATAGATTAAGGCTGTCGACTGCGACAAAGTCACCGTAGCGTTTTGTTAAGTTGGTCGCAGTGATTGCATTCATGATTTCATCTCCGTATCATTGAGCACGGCGGTGATTGTATCAATGACTTTATTCTTAGTCGGAATAGCAATCCCTTGCTGCTTGTCGCCGAGCATGATAAGTGTATCGCCAGGCTTGATATTAAAAATATCTCGTGCCTCTTTGGGTATCACAATTTGCCCGCGTTCACCAACCTTGACTGTCCAAGCATGTCTACTCTTTGGTTTTGTCATATAATTCCTTTCTTTCATATAAATATGATTTATATGAATAAGTATACGACTATGATGAGCTGCGTGTCAACAATGAGTTGGCATGATTTTGCCACTATACGACTCGTGTGTATGGTATAATTATGTGTATAAGGTACTAACCATAAGGAGAATAGAACATGGATGCAGTAATAATAACCTTAATTATCGTTGGTGTCGTTATCGTTCTGATCGTGGCGTTTTTGATCGGTACGTACAACGGACTGGTGACGCTGCGTAACCGCGTCG
The DNA here is from genome assembly GCA_963548005.1 of uncultured Candidatus Saccharibacteria bacterium. Lineage (GTDB taxonomy): Bacteria > Patescibacteriota > Saccharimonadia > Saccharimonadales > Saccharimonadaceae > Nanosynbacter. The sequence goes on from CAUUSW010000002.1 coordinate 80,453, forward strand.
AGGAAGCATGGAGTGATATCACTGTCCAGCTCAAACGCCGGACTGACTTGATTCCAAACCTGGTTAACTCAGTCAAGGGCTACGCCACGCACGAGAAAGAAGTATTTGAAAAGGTTACTGAAGCGCGATCGGCCATTATGGGTGCCAAAGGCGTGGCCGATACGGCTCAGGCAGAGAATATGTTAGAGGGTGCCCTAAAGAGCCTGTTCGCTGTCGCTGAGGCGTATCCGGAACTGAAGGCTAATGAGAACTTCTTGCAGCTACAGCAAGAGCTGGTTGATACGGAGGATAAGATCCAGGCATCGCGTCGCTTTTATAATGGCGGTGTTCGTGATCTGAACACAAGGATTCAAAGGTTCCCAGCTAACATGGTTGCCGGTATGTTCGGCTTCCAGGCCAAGGAGTTCTTTGAGGTTGCTGATCGAGCAAGTGTTGAGAATCCAGTCGAGGTGAAATTCTAAGGCAGGATAATCTTTGCCTGAACTAAGCCGCTCGCCTATTTTCGGCGGGCGGTTTTTGGTATAATAACTACATGTATAGTGCAATTTCTCATAATAAGCGAAACACTGTGCTGATCATGGCAGTGTTTGTGGCGATTATCGGCGTAATCGGTGTACTGGTCGGTATGTATCTACGGAACTATTCATTGTCGTTGATCATTGTCGGTTGTGCACTGCTTTATGCGTGGTTACAATATTATATTGCTGGTAAATTGGCCATGGCGATGAGCGGTGCGCAGCAGATTGAAAAAAAGGATGCGCCGGAGCTGTGGCGAGTAGTAGAAAACCTCGCGATCGCTTCTGGTATGCCGATGCCAAAAGTCTATATCATTGACGACCCGGCACCAAATGCCTTTGCAACCGGCCGCGATCCAAAGCACGCTATCGTTGGTGCGACTACTGGGCTGCTAGAAATTATGGACAAGCGCGAACTCGAGGCGGTGATGGCGCACGAGATGAGTCATGTGCGTAATTACGATATTCGCGTTAGTATGATTGCCTTTGGGTTGGTGAGTGCTATTGGGTTGCTTGCTGATATCGCACTCCGGATGATGATATATGGCGATGATGATGACGGGGATACCAGCCCGATTGTCTACGTCGTGGGTATTATAGTAGTAATCTTGGCACCGATTTTAGCAACGATTACGCAACTGGCAGTCAGCCGCCAGCGCGAGTATCTCGCGGACGCCTCGGGTGCGCTCTTGACTCGCGACTCGGAGGGGCTGGCGATGGCACTGGAGAAGTTACAAAGTTATGGTCAGCCGATGCGCAGGCAGAGTACTTCAACAGCGAACTTATTTATGAACAATCCGCTGCGCCCTGGCTTTTTCTCAAAGTTATTTAGCACCCATCCGCCGCTAGAAGATCGAATCGCACGTCTGCGAAGTAATGCAACAAAGATGTAATCATGACGAAGTCAACCAAAAAACAACACGCCACGCGGCGTAAACGAGCAACTTCAAAAGCAGATAGTCGCGCCGCGACAAAGAAAACAGTATCGTTAAAAGAGAGGCTTAATAAGGCTTGGCAGCGACTAACGCAGCGCCGCCAAGCCTTTCTCCGCCGTCGGCCGCACCGTAGTTTTCGAGTGACCAAGCGACGTGACTATCGTCGTTCGCTCAAGTTGCCAGGCTACTTTGCGCTGACCAAACAAGCATGGCAACTGATGCGAAAGCACTGGCGGATATTCGTTGGGTTGACGGCGATATACGCGGTGCTGGGTGTGTTGCTGTCGGGGTTGATTTCACAAGACACATATCAGCAGCTAAAGGATACGATCAATGGAACGAATCAGGGGGGCGCCCTGGGCACTATTGTGCCGACGTTGATGCTATTTACTGGCGTGGTTACCAATCAGCTCGGTGGTTCGACGGGTGGCGTAGCATCGTCGCAGCAGGTTATTGGCGCGCTGATCGGGCTGTATATATGGCTGACGACGATTTGGCTGGTTCGCGGCGTAATTGTCGGTAAGCGTCCAAAGATTCGCGATGGCCTCTATAATGCGGGCGCGCCGGTCATCGCCCTGTCGGTCCTAGTGTTTATCGCGCTCATTCAATTATTACCAGCAGCGATAGCGGTTATTATTTACGGAGCGGCGGACACGTCAGGCATGTTGCAGCAGACGGTGGTGTTGATGTTGGCGGCCGGCGCCACCATATTAATCGTCACCTTGTCGATATATTGGCTGACGAGTACGTTGTTCGCTATGGTAATTATTACCCTACCGGGGATGTATCCACTAGAAGCAGCGCGACTGGCTTCAGACGTTGTACTAGGGCGGCGGATGCGGATCTTGCTGCGATTAATGTGGCTGCTGCTGGTGCTCGCCGTGGTTTGGGCGGCGGTGCTTATTCCGGTTATTACGATTGATGGCGCACTCAAAACGGTGATACCGGCGTTGAACTGGTTGCCGCTGGTGCCGCTCGTGGCGTTGATGTTGGTGGCGTTCTCGATTGTTGCCTCGGCGTGCTACATTTATCTATTCTACCGAAAGGTCGTCGCCGATGACAGCGCGCCAGCTTGACCGGCAGGCGGCCGAGCAACGAATTGTCAAACTGCGAGATCTGATCAATGATTATCGCTATCATTATCATGTGCTTGACGAATCGATCATGAGCGAGGCGGCGGCTGATAGCCTGAAACATGAACTGTCGCAGCTGGAAGAGCAATTTCCGGAACTTATCACGCCAGACAGCCCAACCCAGCGGGTGGCAGGAAAAGCGCTCAGTAAATTTACCAAGGTTCAGCACCAGACGCGGATGATTTCACTGCAGGATGTGTTTGACAGGGCGGAAGTTGCGGCGTGGATAGAGCGTATGCACAAAGTGCGTAGTGATATCACTGAAGAATTTTTGTGTGATATCAAAATGGACGGCTTGGCGTGTGCGCTGATTTATGAGGACGGTGTTCTGATGCGCGCGGTGACGCGCGGTGATGGACTGGTTGGTGAAGATGTGACTATGAACGTGCGGACGATTCAGAATGTGCCGCTGACACTGCGTGCCAATCAGCGATTTGCTCATTTTTTGCGCGGCCGAACGGAAATTCGTGGTGAAATTGTGATGCACAAAGATGACTTTGCGGCATTAAATCAGCGTCGGCGAGCGGCTGGTCAGCCAGAATTTGCCAATCCGCGTAACCTAGCCGCAGGGACGATTCGTCAGCTTGATCCAAAATTGGTAGCGGAGCGTCCGCTCCATTTTGTTGGCTATGATATCATTCGCGATAACCTCGAGGACACGCCGACAATCGCCTTTGGTTACCAGATGATGAACGAGCTGGGTATCACCACCAGTCGGCAAACGCAAATCGTCTATGGCTTGGACGAAGTGATGAGCTATGTTAATCATCTTGATAAGCTGCGTCAGTCGCTTCAGTTTAATACCGACGGAGCGGTCATCAAGCTCAATGACCGGCGACAGTTTGCCGAGCTGGGTATCGTTGGTAAGACACCGCGAGCGGCAGTGGCGTATAAATTTGCCGCCGAAGAAGCTACGACCATCGTCCGCGATATTGTCATTTCCATCGGCCGGACGGGCGCAGCCACGCCAGTGGCAGTGTTTGATCCGGTGGTGGTAGCCGGTACAACGGTGCAGCATGCTAGTCTGCATAATGCCGATGAAATTGCTCGGCTGGATGTGCGGCGCGGTGACACGGTGGTGATTTTCAAGGCTGGCGATATCATCCCTCAAGTGCAAGCCGTACTGAAAGAATTGCGACCGGCAGACGCTAAACCAATTGATTATCCAGCGGAACTAGCGCGCCAATATCCGGAACTAGCATTTGTGCGGCCAGAGGGTGAGGCGGTCTACCGCGTCAAGGGTTTGAGCGGCCCGCTGATTTTGAAGCGCGCGTTGGCACACTTTGCGTCCAAAGGCGCGCTGGATATCGATACGCTGGGCGAGAAAAATGTCGAGGCGCTGGTCGAGGCTGGGCTGGTTAATGACTTGGCAGATATTTACCGGTTGACGAAAGATGATTTGCTACAGCTGGAGCGCTTTGCTGAGATTTCTGCGCAAAAGCTCATTGATGCCATTGCTGCTAAGAAACAGCCGGCGTTAGAGCGATTCCTGTTTGGCCTTGGTATTCGTCATGTCGGCGCACAGACAGCGATTGACCTTACGAACCACTTTGAAAGTGTTGAAAAGCTAAGCCAGGCGACTATTGAAGAGTTGCGTGAAGTAGACGGAGTGGGCGAAATTGTTGCCGAGTCGATCGTGGCATGGTTTGCTGATGAAGATAATGTGACGCTGCTCGAAAAATTTGCTGACTTGGGTGTGGCGCCGCAGTTTAGCCAAAAATCCGACCGACTAGCTGGTCAAAGTTTTGTCATCACCGGCACTCTGCAATCAATGGGACGTGACGCTGCTGCTGAAAAAATCCGCAAGCTCGGCGGCACCTTCCAGACCGCTGTTGCAAAAGATACAACATATTTAGTAGCCGGCGGCAAGGTCGGCGCCAGTAAGCTGAAAAAAGCCGAACAATACGGCACCAAAATTATTGACGAGCAAACATTATTAGAACTCATACAGTAACTGAGGTATAACCATGACACAACAACCACATCGCGCCCTCGCCATCAAACCCGCCGACACGGTTGTGTTTACCGCCATGTCCAAGAAATATTTTTACATGAGATTTTTCGTAACGAAATTTGCACTTGATCAAGGCGTTGTACCAATCAACCCATTTACCAGTTTTGATTATTTTTTGCTCGACGCGGTGGATCGCGACACGGTACGGCGTGCCAATAATACGCTGGTGGCGCGCGCTGATGAGCTGTGGGTGTTTGGCGACATCGCTGATGGCGTGCGGGCGGAAATAGTTCAAGCCTGGCAGCAACATAAAACCGTCCGATTTTTTGCGTTTCGTAACGACAAGCATATTCAGGAAATTACGATTGATGAGGTGGTGTATGAAGACGGCGTTGAAACAGTAACCAACGGAGGCAATTAGATGGTCCGATTTTACTTACAAAAGTTAGTTCGCGACAAAGTGGTAAAAAAGTGCCTGGATGATCCAGAATTTTTGCATACGGAGTACCGGACATTAGACAGGCAAGCGTTTCGCCGCGAGCTGCTCCGCAAGGTTCACGAGGAGGTAGATGAGATTCCGCTGGATGATAATCAGCGTGATGAATCGCTCAAAGAGCTGGCTGATTTGCAAGAAGTCGTTGACGCGCTGCGCCAGGCCTTTGGCTTTTCTATAGAGCAAGTTCAAGAAGAAATGGCGCGTAAAAAGCAGGATAATGGCGGCTTTGATAATCGGCACTATATTGAATACAATGATTTTACGGATGACAGTAGATGGGTGGAAATACTGCGTGCTCAGCCAGGGAAGTATCGTGAAGAAACAGTGGATAGCGAAGAGCGGAGCCATCGTACGAGGATTAGCAAGGGTGTATACCGGCACAGCAAATCAGGCAAGCTGTACGAGGTGATCGGCCTCGCCTTGGAAACTGAGACGGAAGATCTTTTGGTGATCTATCGACCTCTCTATGAAAATGAATATGAACTATTCGCCCGCCCCGTCAGTATGTTTACGGAAACAGTAGTGCTGGACGGGAAATCTGTGCCGCGATTCGAGAAAATAAACTCCAAAGCTCAGGTGTAAGCGCGATGAAGACGGTTACTTTTATCACCGGCAATCCGCACAAGGCAGATTACTTATCGCGCATGCTGGGCATACCGCTGAAGCATCGAGCGGTTGATTTAACAGAAATTCAATCAACTAGTTTGGAAGAAGTTGTTGAGCATAAGGTGCGTCAGGCATATATAGTCGCCAGATGTCCGGTTTTGGTTGAGGATGTGGCGCTTGAGTTTACAGCGTTGGGCGGACTGCCAGGTCCGTTTATCAAGTTTTTTGTCGAGGCACCAAACGGTTTAGAGAATCTTTGCCGGATGCTTGATGGTTTTGGTGATCGATCGGCAGTGGCGGCATGTGTATTTGGCTACTACGACGGCCAGCGGATCAAGTTATTTCGCGCTGAACTTCATGGTGCCATCTCTGAGCATCCCATAGGCGATGGCGGTTTTGGCTGGGATAAAATATTTTGCCCAGATGGTTATGGAGGCAAAACTCGCGCCGAATTAACGCCGGATGAGGACGCTGAAACGTACCGCTTATTCAAGCCAATCGATGTCGTCCGCCAATTTCTCGCCGCACTTGAATAAACACATGCTATTATTTATATATGAAAGTGATCTACCTAGCTGGCAAAAATCTCGACAGGGCGAATCGCGTGGCGGCAACTTTAGAGGCCTCCGGCTATAGCATTCCGTGCAATTGGTATTATAATTACAAAGACGACGAGACAAATTTCGGCCCAGAAGATGAGGTTCAGGCCATTCGCACTGCCGATGTTTTGGTATATCTATGGGAATCCGACCAGGAGAGCGCACGCTACGAAGTTGGCATGGCGATAGCGCTTGGTAAACCAGTGGTCGTCGTTCATGATAACCCGAAATGGTTTTTACAACTACCAAACGTTCGTGCGGTCTCACGGGATGAGGATATTATAAAGGCGCTGAGTGAGGTTGGTTGACGAAGGATTCCCTATGGCAAAACCAGTGCTACGGCTACACTAAAATAAGAAATGCTATAATAAACCCCATGACAAAACACATCAATCTCGTCACTGGTAACCCACGTAAAATCGAGGAAGCGACAGCCACGCTGAGTCAATACGACATAGCGGTGGAGATCATTAATCTCGATATTGATGAAATCCAGCACCGTGATCCGCTAAAAATTACCGAGGCTAAGGTTCGGGCAGCGTACGAGAAGGTTGGTAAGCCAGTTGTTGTCAACGATAGTAATTGGGAAGTGCCCGCGCTCGGCGGCTTTCCGGGTGGCTACATGAAAGATATCGCGCACTGGTTGATGCCCGAAGATTTTTTAGCTTTGCTACGCGACAAAGATGATTGGCAGATTATTCTCCATGACATTGTTGCTTATTACGACGGGCATACTCTACAGACGTTTATCTTTGATCAGCCGGGGAAGTTTGTCGCTCCGCCGCGTGGCAAGAGTGGTGCGTCGGTTAACAAGATTATTACGATGGATGGTAGTAACGGCCTGACGATGTCCGAGGTGTTTGATCGGCGCGACCAAGGCTTGGCGGTCAGAACCGACACGCTGCAGCAATGGCATCAATTTGCGCAGTGGTATATCGCGCAGTAGCTGGTTTCTATGAAGTTCGCGCCATACTGGCAGTAATAAGCGTGGCGCCAATCACATCATCAACGCTGGAACCGCGAGATAGGTCGCTGATCGGTCGGGCAAAACCCTGCAAGATCGGCCCGTAGGCATGACCACTAGCCAGGTGTTCAGCCAGCTTATAGGCGATATTACCAGAATCAAGATCAGGGAAAACAAGGACATTAGCCTGACCAGCAACCGGACTATCCGGTGACTTTTTCTGACCGATAGCCGGGACGATTGCCGCGTCTAATTGTAGCTCACCATCAATTAATATATCGGGTCTCTCTGTTTTGACGAGCCGTAGTGCCTGCGTGACGAGCTCGACACTGTCGCCACCAGCGCTGCCTTTCGTTGAGTATGACAACATAGCCACGCGCGGCTCCCAGCCAAGTGACGCTGCACTACCCGCTGAAGCCACAGCAATTGCCGCCAGTTGCTCGGCGTTTGGCTGAATGTTCATGCCGCAGTCGGCAAAGAGCAATAAACCTTGTTCGCCACCCTGAAACTGTGGAATGTCTATCACGAAAAAGCTGGATGCATACCGAATATCAGGTGCCAGCCCAACAATTTTGAGTCCAGCTCGCAGCACGTCTTTCGTTGGATGATCAATCCCAGCCACCATAACGTCAGCCTCGCCGCTCGTTAGCATCGTCGCACCGCGACTGATAGCGTCCTCTTTCCCATCAAGCAGCACCGGCTGCACCGCACCACTTTCTTCTAGTGCCCGCGCCGCCTGCTGGATGATGTGATTATCGCCCTCAGGAAATACCACGCGCGGCGGATTTGAAGCTAAAATTTTTGCTAAGTCTCGTATGTGCTGATTCATGGGTATAGTATAATGGAAGCATGGACGAATTGACAATTAAACGAGCATCCCACATCGCCGAATCTGATGTGGCAGACATTACCAACCTCATCGCGGCACTCACCAGCAAGCCACATCCGGCTGATGCCGAGCTGTTACAGCAGATCATTGACTCGCCAAGTCATGTGTTGTTATTGGCGCGACTATCGGGCAAAGTTGTCGGCATGGCAACGGCGGCACTGCTACTTGGGCCAGCTGCTGGGCGCAAAATTTACCTTGATGATTTTGTGACTGACCCGACGGTACAGGGCAAGGGTGTCGGCTCTCGACTCTGGGACGCTGTCATTGACTGGGGCCGCGAGCAGGGTGCCTTGAAATTAGAATTCACATCGCGCCCAGAACGCGAAGCGGCGCAGCGATTCTACTTGAAAAAAGGTGCGGTCGTGCGTAGCACTAATGCCTTCGCCAAACAATTGTAGGTAAATATTGATCAAACCCCTTGTGCTTTTTAACAAAAAAGCGCATAATATCGTCAGAGCTGGTACGCATAGGGGCGTTTCCTATGCTGCCATCCAAAACAAACACATGAAATTGCCCCGGGTGGGCGCGTAACAGCTCTTTTTTATTCGTCAAGTGGCGCGTTTGACAGCGCTTATGGTATGATAAAAGGGATGTTCAAGAAGTCGTTTGAGAAAAAAATGATACGCTATGTCCGGCAATTTTTTGCCGACCATGCTGATGTCAAGTTGATCGCAGTGACCGGGAGTGCTGGTAAAACGAGTGCTAAAACAGCGATCGCTACTGTGCTATCGCAGCAGTTTGCTGTCGCCATGCACGCTGCTGAGCCAACGTCGCACTTACAAACCCTTCTGCAGATCATGGGCGTGCGCTACCCCGAGAATCGTCCGGAGGAGAAGTGGGGATTTTGGCACCGCCGCAAGATGATGCGAGCTGTCAAAAAGCGTGCTCGCGCCGAGCATCCTGAAGCCCAGATTATCGTTCAGGAGTTCAGCCCGATGCAGCCTGGTTTTAACGCGTGGTTTCAGCAGGTTATTTTGCCGGACATGGCCGTTGTGACGTCGGTAACCTCTGGCCGCATGCGGGTTGAACATACCGTTGATGAGGTAGCCAGCGAGATGCTAACATTGGCGAATAATGCTCGCTTTGCGGCCATTAACCGCGATGATATTGACGGTCGATTTGCCGCATTTTTGACAAATCCCCAAATGACGACATATGGCACCAGTGAGGTTGCTGAGTATTATTTTGAGCAGCAGGATTTCTCGCTGGAGCATGGTTATGTCGGCAAGATTATCGGCCCGGAATATCCTGATGGCATCGCAGTGACGCTGCCCCTGCTTGGTGAACATAATCTGCGGCCAGCCGTCGTGGCGATGCTCGCCGGGGTGAGGATGGGTATGACGAAAGAGTTGATTGAAAAGGGCTTGAGTCAGTTACTTCCGCTGCCGGGTCGGATGCAAGTGCTTCGCGGCGCGGATCAGACGATTCTGATTGATGATAGCTATAGCTCGTCGCCGCTGACGGCATTGTCAGCACTACAAACGCTGTACAGTCTCGAGGTGCCGCAGCGTATCGTGGTGTTTGGTAATATGAATGGGCTACGCAAGGATACGCAGGCCGGTCATGCGAAGCTCGGCGCTCAGTGTTCGCCAGACGAGCTGGATTGGGTAGTGACCGTTGGCGAGATGGCTAATCAATACCTAGCGCCGGTAGCACGTCGTCGCGGCTGTCAGGTCAAGGAGTGTCGTGATGCGCTGATGGCCGGCGGATTTGTGCGCGAAAAACTTCATGCGGGCGGCGTGGCTCTCTTCAAGGGTTCAAGTGGCGGTGTTTGGCTCGAGGAAGCGATTAAAATTAACCTACACAGCACCGAGGATGAGAAAAAATTGGTGCGCCAGTCGCCTGACTGGATTAAGCGAAAAAATGAATTTTTCTCGCGCTTTCGCGGATAGTGATACAATGAAAGTATAACGAGGAGAAATATGGACGACAAGGGTACGAATAGCAAGAAAACACCAGCAGATAAAGCCGCTGCGTCAACACCGCCGGCAGCGTCGCAGTCGACGGGCACATCAAGCTCATCACAGTCGACAACGACTCCGCCTGCACAGGCTGATCAGCCTGCGTCGACGCCGGCACGACCAGTATCGCCGACATCGCAACCACCGATCATGAATTCAGTTATGCCGCCAAAAAAGAAAACCGGCCTCATCATCGGTATTGTTACCGGCTCGGTCGTATTGCTACTGGCTATCGCTGCGGTACTATTGTACTTTTTCTGGTGGCAAGATCCGCAGAGGATGGTAACTGATGCAGTGGTTAATTCATTTCAGACCAAAAAGGTGGTTTCCTCAGGTAAACTCGTCATGGACCTTGGTAGCGGCAATCGTATTGATGTCAAGCTCAAAGCCGCCACCGACGCACCAAAGTCAAAAACTGAAGCTACGATAAAGTTAGCTATTAACGGCATGGAGATCCAGCAAGACGTCATCCTCACAATGGTGGCTGACGGCAAAGGCACGATTTATATTAAGAGCGAACATCTAAAAGATATCGTGCGCCAGATGGTAGAGACGATCATCAAGGCTCGAAGCCGGGGGATGCTACCAGATACGCAGTTGACGATGATACGCGACCAGATCCTCAAACAGCTTGATGAAAAACTTAACAAAATTGAAGGCAAGTGGCTTAAGGTATCATTTGATGAGCTTGGAGCATCACGTACAAACAAAGACACGTGCTCTCAAGAAATCTTTGATTTAATCAATAATGACCAGCAGGTGCGTAGCGAACTGATCAACGCGTATCGCAAAAACAGCTTTGTGACGGTCAAAAAGGACGCCAAGGTCGAGCCGCGTGACGGTGTGCCTGGCTTTGAAATTGATTTAGCTTCGGACGGTAAAATGTCAGACAAACTACGCGCATTTGTCGATTCTCTGGGGGATACAAAACTTGGCAAGAAAATCAAAGAATGTTATGGCAACAAAGTATTCAATACAGCAAATAAAACTACGCCATCAAAGAGATTGCCTACTATACGCATCTGGGTCGATCCGTGGTCGCACCAGCTTAAAGCGATCGAAATCAAGGCGCGCGGCTCAGATGGCGACAAGGATCGGAATCTCACTATAGACATGACGTTCGACTACAGTAAGTCAGAGCAAATTGATATACCGTCAGACGCCGATAATCTTAAATCAGTACTTCAGGATTTTGCCGGCTCATCACCAATACCGCCGCCGTTTGCTAGGGGTGGTGCCTCCACGGATGAGAACGATGAAGACACCGACACTAGCGTCGAGAGATGATATACTAAGGAGTATGAGACGCTACAATCCTACGGAAATTGAGAAAAAATGGCAAGATAAATGGGAGGCTGACGGTACGTATGTCACCGACCTTAGTGATACGACGCGCCCAAAGTACTACAGCCTCAGTATGCTCCCCGGCATCACTGGAGCTGGCATTCACATAGGCCATGGTCGGACGTTTCAGTTTGCCGACATTAAAGCGCGTCTCAAGCGCCAACAGGGCTATAATACTTATCATCCAATTGGCTGGGACAGCTTCGGGCTTCCCGTAGAAAATTACGCCATCAAGGTCGGTAAAACGCCGCGAGTGGCGCATGATGAAGCTAAAGCACATTTCATTGCCCAGTTGAAGCGACTCGGATTTAGTTATGATTGGTCAAAGGAGATTTCCACCGCTGACCCCGAGTATTATAAGTGGACCCAGTGGATTTTTACGCAGCTATACAAGCACGATTTGGCGTACCAAAAAGAACAGCCGCAGTGGTGGTGTGATACTGACAATACAGTGCTGGCTAACGAGCAAGTTGAGGGCGGCAAATGTTGGCGCTGCGGCAACCCCGTCACCAAGCGCAATCTCAAACAGTGGTTCTTCCGTATCACAGCCTATGCTGATGAGATTTTGGAGGCGACTGACGACTTGGACTGGACGGAAATGGTTAAAACTATGCAGAAAAATTGGATTGGCCGGTCGGTTGGTGCGGAGGTTGAGTTTGCAGTTGAAGGCTGCGACGACGTCATAACTGTTTTCACTACGCGCCCTGACACGCTGTTTGGCGCGACGTATGTGGCGCTGGCGCCAGAACATCCATTGGTTTCTAGGCTAGTCAATACCGACACGCGTGCTAAAGTCGAAGCATATATTCAAACGGCGCAGAAAAAATCCGACGTCGAACGCCAAGAAAATAAAGATAAAACCGGCGTCTTTACTGGCAGCTATGCCATCAACCCAGTCAACGGTCAGAAAGTGCCAATTTGGGTGGCGGACTACATTCTCGGTGGTTACGGTACTGGCGCGATTATGGCGGTGCCAGCGCATGATGAGCGCGATTTGGAGTTTGCCGAAAAATTTGATTTGCCAGTAGTGCAGGTGATTGAAAAACCGGAAAACTCGGCGGATGCTGGCTGTTACACGGGCGAAGGCGAATTGATTAACTCGGGTGATTTTGATGGCCTGCGCAGCGAAGAGGCTCGCGAACAGGTGGTAGTCTGGCTGGAGCAACAGGGCTTGGGCCGGAGTAAGACTACCTACAAAATGCGCGATTGGCTGATTTCTCGCCAGCGGTACTGGGGCGCGCCAATTCCGATTGTTCATATTGATGGCTTCAATCCAATTGCGGTGGCCGATGAGTGCTTGCCGGTGATTTTACCAGAAGTCGAGGATTTCAAGCCGACGGGCGGTAATACGTCAGTCCTGGCACAAGTTGATGATTGGGTACGCGTGTGGGTTGATGTTGAAACGGGTAAAACGGTGCCGATCACCGAGCCAAAGCCGGCGGGCGATAATTGGCATGAAGGCCGGCGCGAAACTGATACGCTGGACGGCTATGCCTGCTCCAGTTGGTACTTCCTACGCTATCTCGATCCGCACAACGACCAGCAGGCGTGGAATCCAGAGCTGATCAAACACTGGGCGCCAGTCGATTATTACAATGGCGCCGATCATGCGGTAGCACACCTATTGTATAGTCGTTTTTGGATGCGCTTTTTCTATAAACTCGGTCTAGTGCCGACACCGGAGCCGTTCAAACGAATGATGTACAATGCTTACATCATGGCGCCAGACGGTCAAAAAATGAGTAAGTCCAAGGGCAATGTCATCGATCCGATGGAAATTATGGACAGTGGTTATGGCGCTGACGCACTGCGCGTATACGAGATGTTCATCGCGCCCTATGATATGGATGCACCGTGGGATCCGCGCGGGGTGCCAGGGACGTATCGGTTCTTAAACCGAGTATGGAATGTGGTGCAGGAGTTTGTGATTGCGGATACATCACCGTCCTCCTCCAGAGTACACTCTTCACTCGCATCTCCACTGGAGATGGCTCGTGAGCGTTCGGCTGAAACGTCCGCTCCTCGCGAACGTTCCACAGCCTCTGTCGGAGGAGATGGTGCATCCGCTGACCTTTCCTTGAGCGACCCATCGTCATCGACTGATTCTTCTGAATTATTGCGCCTCACTCACCTCACTATCAAGAAAGTCACCCGCGACATCGAGGATGAGAAGTTCAATACCGCGGTGGCGGCGATGATGGAAATGGTCAATAGTCTATACAAGTTCAAAGAATCACATGGCATGCAAGCGTCAGAAACATGGCGGTTTACCCTGGAGAGTCTGCTGCAAATTTTGGCACCATTTGCGCCGCACATAACTGAAGAATTGTGGCAGGAATTGGGCCATGCTGATGCCATTCACGTTAATCACTGGCCAAAGTGGGATGAAAAATATCTGGTGAGCGATGTGATAACCATCATTGTACAGGTCAACGGCAAGCTCCGATCACGGCTGGAGCTGCCAGTTGATACCGATAAAGAGACGATTGAGCAACGAGCGCTGGATGACGAGAAGGTTCGCGCCTATCTCGACGCCCGGACACCGAAAAAGGTGATTTATGTGCCAGGGAAGTTGGTGAATATTGTTGTCTAGGTTAGTTACCGAGGGGCTTAGCCGTCACCGAGCCATCCCGGTGTACCTCGACTCGTACGCGTGTTCCCCATGGAAGACCAGTGAGCTTTTTGGATTCCGTAGCACAGCCCACTATATCAATTTGGGTAGCAGCATTGGCATCCCTTACAATGGAGTCTGCTGCTGCACATACATCTGAATCCTTTGTGATATCAGTTTCCGTGGGGTTATAATGCATCATAGAAGAGCCAACTAGGGGTGATTCTGCCGGCTCTTTATCGGCGGCGATACCTTTAATGCCGATGCCGAGACCTATCCCCATTATTGCTAGCATTGCCCCTGACCCGAGGGCCAGTTTCAGTTTACCTAATGGACGTAGTGTTTCCCCGGGCTGAGAGAGTGAATTGTTCTTATCCATAATTGGTAGGATGTATCCTTTCTATCGTAAGTGATGTCTATGATATTACCATAAATACTATATAAAGTCAATAATAACCCCTGACAGCGTATTGCCACTGCTCTGCATCCCCTTGAGAAATCTATCAAAAACCGGTATAATGAAGCCCAAGTGTTACGATAAACTGAAATAAAGGAGATTTTTCTATGGCACAACCAAAAAAGCAGAGCAGCCCGCGCAAGACCGGTCTGCGTCGCAGCCACTTGGTACTGAAATTAGCACGCCGCGTCAACGGGACGTCACCAGTGAAAGTCAAGACGACCAAACGCGAGACTGGTAAGAAGAGTACAAAATAAACTAACACGAACAGGAACGTTTTTGTCATGGCTTCAAACCGTCATTTGGGACGAATCGTCGCGTTGCAGACGTTATACGAGATTGAGTTTCGCCAGGAAGTTGGCGACAGCGAGGTTGATGTCGCCGATATCTTGACGCGCAATCTTGAGAAATACAAATCATCAGTCGATGATGTTGAGTTTGTACGAAGTCTGATCGATGGCGTCACCACGCATAAAGCAGAGCTTGATGATAAGCTTCGTCCGCTGGCGCCAGAATGGCCGATTGAGCAGATATCGCGAATTGACCGGACGGTACTACGGCTCGGGCTGTATGAATTATTGTTTTCTCGGGCGGCGGTGCCACCAAAAGTGGCTATCAACGAAGCAGTGGAACTTGCAAAAACGTTTGGTTCGGATAACTCAGGGAAATTTGTGAACGGTGTGCTCGGCACGGCGTATCGCTCCCTCCAAGAGGATGCCGATGAAGACAAGCAGCTTTGATCATATCAAGAAATATTTTGGCGGTCGCAAAAAACCGTCAATCCAAGAAATAGTTCGCGAGCCAACCGCCGGCGGCGTGGTGTTTCGACGTAATAAAAAGGGTGATGTTGAGTTTCTGCTCTACCAAGACGCGCGGGATCGCTGGACAATTCCCAAAGGTCACGTTGAACCGGGCGAGACAGCGCAGGCCGCTGCCAAGCGTGAGGTTGGCGAGGAGGCTGGCCTCAAGAATATCGAGGTATGCGGCTGGCTGGGCAAAATTAATTTTCGCTACCGCCGACTCGATAAGTTAGTGCTGATTTCGCAGCAAGTGTACCTGATGAAGGCGCTTGATCCGGACGAAAAACTGCAAAAAGAAGACTGGATGAATGGTTTGGCGTGGTTTACGTTTCATGAAGCACTGGATGAAATTGAATACGAGGACATTGGTAAGCTGATTCTGCTCGCCATGAAGCGAATCAGGCAGGAGAATCTATAGATGAGCGGGATGAATACGGCGCTGTATCAGGAGTTTGCGCGCGAGAAGCTGGGATTTGAGTTTAATAACTTGGATCTGTTGATTACGGCTTTGACGCATCGTAGCTACGTTAATGAACACAGAAAATCAGTCCACGAGCATAACGAGCGGTTGGAATTCCTCGGTGATGCGGTGTTGGAGTTAGCGGTAACGGAGTATTTATTTACGCACTTTTCTGAGCCGGAAGGAGTTTTGACGGCGTGGCGGGCGGCACTGGTGCGGACTGAAAGTATCGGTGCGGCGGGTGATAAATTAGGTTATGGGCCGCTGATTCGTATGTCAAAGGGTGAGAAAAATGGTTCAGACCGGGCGCACTTGCAGATTTTAGCCAATGCGTTCGAGGCGGTGATCGGTGCGATTTATCTGGAGCGTGGCTTTGACGATGCGCGCGATTTTATTCATAAGCATATTATCGTTAAGCTAGATGGAATTTTGGAATCAGGCAGCTGGCGTGATCCGAAGTCGTATTTGCAGGAAATTTCTCAGCGCGTTGACAATCAGACGCCAGTATATAAAGTTTTGAGTGAGGAAGGGCCAGATCATGATAAGGTATTTACGCTTGGGGTATTCGTTGGTGAAACGCTGATGGGGCGCGGCGTGGGTCCGTCCAAGCAGGTGGCTCAACAGCAAGCCGCCCGCCAAGCGATCGCTCGATATCGGGCAGCTAATTCTGAATAGTGATTATATCTTTTCTCAGCGCCTAGCCGGTGTTATAATTAAAAGGATGAGTAACACAATTTTTAAACGTACCAAGATCCTAGCGACTGTCGGTCCGGCAACGATGAGTCAGGATAAAATTAGTCAACTTATGCAGGCCGGTGTCAATGGCTTTCGTCTGAATTTTAGCCACGGTAGTTATGATGAGCGGCGTGAGCAAATCGGCTGGATTCGCACGGCCAGTCATGAGCAGGGTAAACCAGTTGCCATTCTCCAAGACCTTCAAGGTCCAAAAATCCGCCTCGGCGTTCTCAAAGACAACATGCTGACGGTGCGGGCTGGTGATGTGCTGACGCTTGATTCGTCGATTACAGAACATGATGGAAGCTTTAATCTGCCTGTCCAGTATAACCTCGCTGAGAAAATGAAAGTTGGCGAGCCGCTGTATATGTTTGATGGCAAGATCAAGTCGATCGTTCGTGAAATCGCTGGCCCAACGGCTATCACGGTGGAGGTGCAGAATGATGGATTTTTGATGAGCCGTAAAGGGTTGAATCTGCCAGATACCGATTTTGGTGGTGATATCTTGACGCCAAAAGATATCGCCGATATTGAGTGGGCAGCCAATCAAGATTTTGATTATGTGGCGCTTAGTTTTGTACAGACAGAGGATGATATTATTGATCTGCGCTCGCGGCTGACAGCGCTGGGCTCGGATGCGTATATCATTGCCAAAATCGAGACCAAGTCAGCGATCTCTGATGAGCATCTGGAGGAGATCGTCAAGGCGAGTGACGGTATCATGGTGGCGCGCGGCGACTTAGCGGTTGAGGCCGGGGCAGAGATCGTGCCAGTTATTCAGCGGCGTATTATCGCTCTCTGTCGCAAGTATTCTAAGCTCAGCATCGTCGCGACGCAGATGATGGGCAGCATGGTTGACAACCCTGAGCCGTCTCGCGCCGAGGTGAGCGACGTTGCCAATGCAGTCATCCAGGGTGCTGACACGGTGATGTTGTCGGATGAAACGGCCAACGGTAAATATCCGATCGAGACAGTGCAGGCGATGCGCCGGACGATTATGTACACCCAGGAACACAGTGATGTCATGGCGGTTGAGTCGGGTGAAAAGCGTCGCAAACATGATGCGCTGCTCAGCTACACGGCGGCGCGGTTAGCTACTGAACTTAAGGCGCGAGCAATTATTGCTGAGACCAGCACCGGTGTGACCGCAGTGAATGTCGGTGCCTTTCGGCCGAATATGCCGATTATTAGCGTTACTGATAGCCAAAAAACGGCCCAGAAATTAGCGTTAAGCTACGCTACGCGCTCGTACGTTCGCCCAAGTGGTCTGGGTTCGGCGAATAAATTAGCGGAGGAATTAAAGGCCGAAGGTTACTTTGGCGAGGATCCAGTGACGTTGGTATTGGTCAGCGGCCATCAACCAGGCCGGCCGGGCAAGACTGACAATATCCAGATCCGGACAATGGAGTAGGACGAGAAAAGGGTGGGCAGATTTTTCAAGCAAACAATTCATGACGTTAATCTCCGCGGGCTGACCGTCCTGGTGCGGGTTGATTATAATGTGCCCTTGACTGCGACTGGTGGGATTGCCAGCGACTTACGAATTCGCGCCAGTTTGCCGACTCTATGCTATCTATTGGAGCAACGCTGCAAGATTGTTTTGATGAGTCACCTCGGGCGGCCAAAGGGGGTCGACCCGGCATACAGCCTGCGTCCAGTGGCACGTCGACTGGCTGAGCTGCTCGGGCGGCCGGTGCAGTTTATTGATAGCTGTGTCGGTGATCAGCTGCGCCAAGCAGTGCGACATATGGCGGCTGGCGACGTGCTGATGCTCGAAAATCTGCGGTTTTATGACGAGGAGTCGCGTGATGATATGGTGTTTGCCAGGGCAATTGCTCGGGCGGTGCGGCCGGATTATTTTGTGCAGGATGGTTTTGCGGTGGTACATCGAGCTCACGCCAGTACCCATGCGATTACGCTATATGTTCCGGGGCTGGCTGGTGACCTATTGGTGCACGAATATACTGTGCTAACTGCAGCGATGTCACGACCAGCGCGGCCACTAGTGGCGATTATTGGCGGTGTGAAAATTGCTGATAAGATTGCGCTGATTGAGCGGCTGATTGATAAAGCCGACACGATTCTCATCGGTGGGGCAATGGCCAATACCTTCCTCGCCTATCGTGGCCATAGGATGGGCCACAGTACGGTTGAGCCGGATCAAGAGCAAGTGCTTGCGGCTATCTACCGCCACGCTGCCGAGAAAGTTGGCAGTGAGCGGGTCGATCAGTTTTTGCGGCTGCCTAGCGATGTAGCGGTGGCTTTGTCGCCAGAAGCATCGGATGATCGTCATGAGGTGTCGGTTGATGGGATTGGCGACGATGAGATGGCGCTAGATATTGGTGCTCAGACGATGGCGCAATTTACCTCAGTGATTGCCTCGGCCAAAACAGTTATCTGGAACGGGCCGCTGGGGTATTCGACTAATCCGTTGTTTGCCCGGGGGTCGGCTCGGATCGCCGAAGCCATTGTACAAAATCGCGGCGTTACGTCAATCATTGGCGGCGGCGATACGGCGGAGTTTGTCCTTGGGTGGGATGGGCATGACGGCAAGCAATTTTCGCATATTTCTACCGGTGGCGGGGCCAGCCTCGAGCTGATGAGCGGTAAAAAATTACCAGGTGTGGAAAGTTTACTAGACGCACACGGACTAAAATGATACACTAAACATAAGCATTATGACGCGAAAAACACTCATTATCGGCAACTGGAAGATGAACCTCACCGTGCATGAGGCCAGTTTGTATTTGCACAAGCTCATGGAGCAGCTGCCGGTACACCGCGACGTCGAGGTGGTGGTGGCGCCAACGATGTTGACACTGCAAAGTTTGAGCTTGCAAATTAAGCGTCGGATCGTCAAGCTCGCTGCCCAAAATTGCTACTGGCGCGACCACGGTCCGTACACCGGCGAAGTGCCAGCGTCGCATTTACATGGCATGGTTGATTATGTCATGATTGGTCACTCCGAGCGGCGACATATATTTATGGAGAGCGACAAGGATATTCGTTTCAAGGTGCAGGCGGCACTGCGCAATCGGCTTCAGCCGATTCTCTGCATTGGTGAAACGGCGCACGAGCGGACGCTGGGCGAAACGCGCGAGGTGCTCCAGGATCAGCTTGTAAACGGCTTGGCGAATATCACAGCCGAGGAGATAGACCATGTGGTGATTGCCTACGAGCCAGTATGGGCGATTGGTAGTGGTGAGTATGCGCAGCCGAGTGACCTTGCCAAGGCGCTCAAGGTGATTCGCCAGCAAATTACGCATTTATTTGGTAAAGAAGCAGCTGAGACGGTACGCGTGGTGTACGGCGGCAGTGTCTCAGTCGATAACGCCGGTGATTATCTGGCGGTGGCGGGGCTTGATGGATTATTGATCGGCGGAGCGAGTCTGGACGCATATCAATTTACGGAGATAGTAAAAAAGGCGCATAAGGAATAGGGGGGCTTATGTCAGACATTGATTTTGACGAACTTGATCGGGCGGTGACGTCACTGATGCAAAAGCGGGCAGAGAAAGAAGCGGCTCAGCAGACGACTGATGTTGATACGGACGTGGCGACGTCGACGGCACCCGCGGCTAGCCCTGCTGAAGATACGGTGAAGGTATCATCGCCTGAATCTGTTCAATCTAGCGCCCCCGCTTCTCAGCCTGAGCCAGTAGCGACACCTCCGGTCACGCCGCCAAGCCCTCAACCCCAGCCAGTTGCGCCGCAGCCTACGGTGTCATTGTCGACGCCGCCGAGCGCACCAGTGGCTGCCGCCCCACAACCGATTGAGAAGCCGGAACCGACGTCGATGCAGCCATCGCTGTCTTCGTCGGTAACACCAGTGGCCCCTGCTTCGTCAACCTCACCGTCGCCTGCCACCACGCCATCAACGCCGATTCCGCCATTGACCATCAAGCCGCTAGCGCCTTCGTCACCGACCACTGCACCAGCATCGGCGCCAGCGCCGCTGTCGACGCCCGTGTCTGCGTCTGCATCTCCAACGCCAGCCATAGCAACCGCACCCGTATCCGAGCCAACGAGTACTGATACGAGCAAGCCACCGGCCTCGGCCGAGGCAACACAGTTATCCGCCTCATCGGACACTCCAAGTGCGCCGCCAGCGGCTGCAGCAACACCGACGCCGACTGCTGTCCCGATTTCTGTTACAAAGCCAGAGCCAAAGCCAAAGCCTGTCTCGAAGCTGACGCTCGAGCCGATACCGTCGTTCAAGACAGCCTCGTCGCCTGCCTCGACACCAGCACCGTCGACCCAGTCAACAACCTCGGAGCCTAATAATGATAAGCCACAAGATAAGTCATGGACTGAATCACCGGCTTTGCCACAAAAATCATCTACTGAGGAGACGATTTCACCGTCGACGGAAGCCAATGGATTTCCACATGCCGCCTCGGAGGCTAAACCAGCTGTGGTATTTCCAGATATCAAAACACCAGATAAAAAGGCGAATGACCAACCCGCCTCAGACGCGCCGCAGGATAAAGCAGCCGATACGTCCGCGGCAAAATCAACTGATGATTCTTTGGATACAAAACATGACGACGAGCCAGCTATCGCTCCATCGCCGGCCATTTCGCGTCGACCGTCTGGCCGTTTCATGGACGTTGTGCACCCATCGTCTGTCATGCGCGGGCCTAGCGTTTCTCAGCCGCGTACTGGCGTGACGCTTCAGCCGACTGGCTCGTATCTGTCCAGTCGGACTGGTAATAACGGCCAGCAAGGTGTTAACATGACTGAAGATGCCGAGGACGCGTCAAGCGATATGATGGCGGATGATAACACCGCTCACTCACTGGCAGCTGATCGCGAGATTAAGCGCCGACCCCCACGCCTCGTTCTGCAGCCCGATCCATCGCATGTGGCTGAGGGTCTAACGTCAGACAATGTGTCGCTCAATACCAAGGATGTGCCTGATTATGAATCGATGGCCAGTGAAGCCGAAGCTAGTACTGACAGCGCCTTTATCGAGGAAGGCTTACTAGCAGAGGACGCTCCGGCTAAGGCAGCTGATAGTGAAGGGCTGACCATGGATGAGTTGACGGCCGATGATGATCATCTGGTAACGGATGCGGCAGCTGGAGACGAGGTAGCGGAACACCATGATGAGGCGGCTGATACCGACATTACTGCTGATCGTACGAGCCTTGAAGCAACCATTGATGAAATTGAAGCCAGCGAGGTCGGTGAACAGCTCGACGCAGATACCACATCAGTAGATGCTTCATCCAAGCAGTCTGCCGCTGATACGTCAGAGCTAGATAGTGAGCTGATGGCGATCGAGTCGATGGATGAAAGTGATGCTGAGACAGTTGATGAGACGCCACGTCGACCGCACAATCCGGGCGATATTCCTCAGCAATACGCCGCCGGTGACGAGATCGCACCAGATCCAGAGCCAATGTTTGATGCGGCAGCCAGCCAGCCAGCCACCGGGGAAGCACTCCAGCCTGATAAGAAAAAATCCGGCATCGGTACCATTCTATTGATCATCCTCTTCGCCCTCATTGGTGTTGGTGGCGGTGCGGCAGCGTACTTTTTCCTGTTATACTATAAGTAATGGACATCCTATCTGAGCTCAATCCCGAACAGCGGCGAGCCGTCCAGCATGATGGCGGGCCGCTACTCATTTTAGCGGGAGCGGGGAGTGGTAAGACAAAAACCTTAACACACCGCATCGCCTATCTGATCAGGGAGCGAGGGATTTTTCCCAGCCGCATTTTGGCGGTAACCTTCACCAACAAGGCTGCTCGAGAGATGCGCCAGCGCTTGGCTGATATGCTGGGCGAAGACGCCTCGGATCGACGGTTTATGCCATGGATGGGGACGTTCCATAGTATTTGTGTGCGGCTACTGAGGATGGACGGGGTGTCAATTGGCCTTGGTCGTAATTTTATTATTTATGATGAAGATGATCGGCTGGGTCTCATCAAGCAGTTGATGAAATCGCGCGGGCTGACGGATCGCGACATCAAGCCGCGCCGCATCGCTACAGCTATTTCTGCGGCAAAAAATGATATGCTTTCCCCCGATGAGTATATGATGCAGGCGGTCGGCCCCGTCAAACAGCAAATTGCCGAATTGTTTGCTGCGTACGAGGCCGCTATGCACCGGGCTGGGGCGCTCGATTTTGATGATTTACTACTCAGGGCGGTGGAGCTGCTGCGCCAGTCGCCCGACATTCGCCACAAATGGCAGCGGCAATTTCGCCACATTCTCATTGACGAGTACCAGGATACCAATGCGGTGCAGTATGCGTTGATCAAGTTGCTGGTCGGTCCAGAGCGTAACCTCTGTGTGGTCGGCGACGATGCGCAATCAATTTATAGTTTTCGCGGCGCGGATTATACCAATATTCTTAACTTTGAGCGTGACTTTCCGGGTGCGGCAGTGATTAAACTAGAGCAAAACTATCGCTCGACGGGCGCGATTTTAACGGTGGCAAATAACTTAATCCAGCATAACACCCAGCGCACCGACAAGAACCTGTGGACAGAAGCGGTTGGTGGGATGTCACCACAGCTGTGGCAGTTATACAGCGAGGCCGAGGAGGCGCAAGCAGTGGCCGACGAAATTCATCGCCAGGCTAGGATGGGCCGAGTCTATAGTGACATGGCGGTACTGTACCGCACCAACGCCCAGAGCTACGCCATAGAGCGCGCGCTGCGTCAACGGCACATCCCGTATAAGATTGTGGGTGGTCTGCGGTTTCTGGATCGAGCAGTCGTCAAGGACGTGCTAGCTTATCTCAGGTTACTATATCAGCCCAGTGACCGCGTTAGTTTCGCGCGGATCGTTAACCTGCCAAAGCGCGGTATCGGCGCAGTGAGCGTGGCGAAATTTCTCGACTGGACCGATCAGTCGGGCCGGAATATTATTGAAGGGCTAGTGGCGGTTGATGAGGCTACAGGGTTGAGCGCTCGCGCCAAGCAGCCGCTGCGGGCATTTGGTCAATTGCTGCAGAAATTACAACAATTGCTTAACAGCGCACCGGCTGAGGTGATTGAACAAATTATTGAGCAGACTGGCTATGGTGAAGCAGTGAATGATGGCAGTGTGCAGGCTGAAGAGCGGCTGGAAAACCTCGGTGTTTTGGTGGCCGAGGCGCGCGCCTATGCCGACGTGTCGACATTCCTCGAAGATATGGCGTTGATGTCGTCAAGCGATGACCAAGCGGACCAGGAAGTAACCTTGATGACGCTGCACGCTGCGAAGGGCTTGGAGTTTCCGGTGGTGTTTATGACTGGCTTGGAGGAGGGGATCCTGCCGCATGCACGGGTATTTGATAGCGGCAAGGCGGACGACATTGAGGAGGAGCGCCGCCTCTGTTACGTGGGGATTACGCGGGCCCGAGAGGCGCTGTTTGTGACCTGTGCTAGTTCACGGACGCAGTTTGGTCAGATCGGCTATAATCTGCCGTCGCGATTTCTCGATGAGATGGGGCTGATGAGCGGTGGTCTGGATGCGCCTGCCGCGCCGCCAGCCGATGACGTGTTTTATGATGACATAGGTCTAGAGGTTGGTGATCGGGTGCGAAGCCCACAATTTGGTGCGGGTGAGGTGGTGGACGTTGACGGAATGGCGGTGACGGTGCAATTTGATAGCGGTAGTGCAAAGAAGCTTAACGTAGAATTCGCCAGATTAGAGAAAATTTGATATAATACATAACAGTTTTGTGGCGCTGCCCACGAGCGAGATTATGGAAAAGAGTTTATCTATTCGCTACCACTCAAGGAAGATTTTTCTATTGATCGGGTTATTCGTGCTTGGAGTGACATTGATACAGCTGGCGGATGCTGCACTGGCACAGGGCACCGAGCGTCCATCACGAAGTGACGGCCAACACCTGATGAGTGTGTATGATAAAGGCGTTGAGAGGACAATTATCACTCGGGCAAAAACGGTACGCGAGGCACTGAAAGCGGCGCGGATTGAGGTTGACGAGCGGCGAGATGTAGTGGAGCCAGCACTTAACGAGCAGTTGGTCGCTAGCTCGTATAATGTTAATATTTTTCGGGCTCGACCGGTAACGGTAGTCGATGGTAGGGCGCGTATTCGGCTAACCACGGCGGAGCAAACCCCGGCGGCGATCGCCAAAGCGGCGGGGATTAAACTCTATAGCGAGGATATCGTCGATATTCATGCCGCCGAAAACGTGGTTGCCAGCGGCACGAATGCGGTCTTGACCATCAAGCGGGCCACGCCACTCCAGCTCAATCTCTACGGGTCACTGGCTGAAGTGCGCACTCACGCGAAAACCGTCGGCGCGCTACTCAAGGAAAAGCGTGTCCAGCTGGCCAGTAACGATACCGTATCAATGCCGCTCGAGGCGCCAATTACCAGTGGTATGCGGCTGGATGTTTGGCGCAACGGTAAGCAGACGATTACAACTGATGAAGATGTCGCTTTTCCGGTTGAGACAGTGCGGGACGCCAATCGCGAGACGGGTCACAAGGAGGTGAAAGAGGCGGGCGAAAAGGGCCGGCGGACGGTGACTTATGAGATTGAGGTGCAAAATGGCAAGGAGGTGAGCCGTCGGGAGCTTGCTAGTCAGGTAACAAAACAGCCTAAAAAACAAGTTGAAATTATCGGCACAAAGAATGCCGCCATGCCGTATACTGGTGGTGGTAATAAAGATCAATGGTTATCTTCGTCAAACGTCCCGCGTGATCAATGGGGTTATGCTGAGTGGCTGGTACAGAAAGAAAGCGGCTGGAATCCAAATGCTCGCAGTCGGAGTGGTGCTTGTGGCCTCGCGCAGGCGTTACCATGTAGCAAGGTGCCAGGAAATCCGCTTAACCCAGTCGATTCGCTGAATTGGATGCATGGTTACGTGATGAGACGATATGGCTCGTGGGAAAAGGCGGTGGCGCATAGCAAGGCCAGAGGGTGGTACTAGTAATTATTAGATAAATATGGTATAATACGTCCGTTAATTAGGTATTAGAGCAGAATGATGAACTGGTGGAAATGGCACATAGAGAAAGGCTGGCGGCCGGTTGTTCTATTGGGCTGCTTCATGACTTTCGTGGCTGGTGCGGTTGGCTTACTGCTATCTCAGCCTGTCCAAGCACAAGATAATCATGCCCAGTCGTCAGCGGAGCGGCTGGTGACGATTCGCGACCGCGGCCGCGAGCAGACAATCATGACCCGAGCACGCACCGTACGCCAGGCGTTACAGCTGGCGCGGGTAACGGTTGATGAGCGGCGTGACGTTGTTAAGCCAGACATTGATATGGAGCTGACAGGAACAACATTTACGGTGACAATTTTTCGGGCTCGGCCGGTAACGGTCATTGATGGTTCGCGGCGCTCACATATTACCACAGCGGAGCAGACGCCGCAGCGAATCGCCAAAGCGGCGGGGATCACGCTATATGTCGAGGATAGGGTTGAATTTATGACGAGCGATAATATGCTGCTGGATGGGACAAACGTACTGATGAACATTACCCGTGCGCCACTGCGAACCGTGACCGAGGAGGTTGACATTGACTTCCCAGTGGAGCAGATCAAGGATGCGAATCAGCCGATTGGTTTCAAGGAAATTAAGCAGCTGGGCGAAAAGGGTATTCGTACCGTGACTTACCAGGCCCAGGCCGAGCGCGGTGTTGAGATCAGCCGTAAGGAAATAAGTAGCAGTATCAGCAAACAGCCTAAAAAGCAAATCGAAGTGATCGGCACCAAGCCGAAAAATCCATTAACGAAGTTGAAGGGTGCGCATATCTTTACTGATTCACGCGGCGTGGCGCACCGCGAAACTTACTATGACCTGCCAATGAATGTTGTCATCAATGCGTGCGGCGGCGGTGGCTACACGGTAAGGGCAGATGGCGCCAAGGTGGACAAGGACGGCTATATTTTGGTGGCGGCGAATTATGGTAATTATCCGCGTTGCTCGGTGGTGGAAACCAGCATGGGTCCTGGTAAGGTGTATGATACTGGTGGGTTTGCGACGCGGCATCCACATGGATTTGACCTGGCGACCGATTGGACGAACGGAGATGGTCGCTAGATGGCGTCAGCTCGCGGGCCGAAAAAAGAATTAGGCCAGCATTGGCTGCGCGACCCAGAAATCTTGGCGGAGATAGCTGAGGCGGCGGAGCTGAGCAACGATGATGTGGTTTTGGAGATTGGGCCGGGACTTGGCACGTTGACCAGTCGGTTATTAGCGCGAGCCGGGCGCGTGGTGGCGGTAGAATTTGACAGGGATTTGGCGCGCAAGTTGCCAGGGCAATTTCCCGGCAAAAACCTGGAAGTGATTAATGAAGATATTTTGCAGTTTGATTTGAATCAGCTGCCGAAGGGCTATAAAGTAGTCGCCAACGTGCCATACTATATCACCAGTAAAATTGTCGAGAAACTGATGACGGCAGAAAATAAACCACATTTAGTGGTGCTACTGGTGCAAAAAGAAATTGCCGAGCGTATCGCGGCGGAGCCTGGCGAAATGAGTATTTTAGCGGTTAGCACGCAGCTATTCGCCGAGGCAGAGTTAGACATTGAAGTGCCGCGGCAGTTTTTTACGCCGCCGCCAAAAGTTGATTCGCAAGTGGTGGTATTGAAGACTCGCACCGAGCCGCTAGTCAATCATGAAGACCAAAAAGATTTTTTCCGTGTCGTCAAAGCTGGTTTTTCAGCCAAGCGTAAGAAACTACGCTCTAGTCTGAGCGGTGGACTGGGTATCAGCAAAAGTGCCGCCGAACAGTTACTAAAAAAGGCTGACATTTCACCCGATGTCCGTGCCGAAGATTTGGCGATTGACGACTGGCGGCGGCTGCTCAGAGAATGGCGGGCGCAATGATTGCGGCAGATCAGCCGACATGTTTTGACGATAGTCTGCTTGTGGCAATATCGTCACGATCAGATGGGACCATGCTCGATCGTTCAGCTAGCAGGCACGCCCCACAAGTAGTTGCTAATCGGCGAAAGTTTTGCCAGCAACTAGCCGTGCCATATGAAGATGTGGTGTTCATGGGCGTGCTTTACCTAACGGGTCGGCGCTATGATTGTATCGTTGAAGTAGATGCGGCAGCTACAGCGCGGCATACTCCGGATGTAGTAGCGGATGCACTGGTCACGCGTACACCGGGCGTGGCGCTAATGCTGACTGAAGCTGACTGTATCGCTGTAGTGATGTATGATGCGATCAAGGGACTATTGGCATTACTTCATTTGGGGCGGCATTCGACGGTGGCAAATTTGATGCAGCGGATGGTTGAAAAATTTATCCACGAAGGATCAAAACCCGAAGACATTATCGTGTGGATGAGTCCGAGTGCACAACAATCAACCTATGTAATGAAATACTTTGATCAGGCAACTGATCCGGTGTGGCAGCCATTTTATAAAAAACACCACGACGGCTACTATTTAGATATGCAGGGGTACAACGCTTCTATTTGCCAAAGAGCAGGCGTACCGCCGAGCAATATTCATATCTCACCAATTAATACTATGACCGATCCGCATTATTTTTCGCATGCTCAGGGTGATACAACGGGCCGGACTGCAGTGGTAACAATGATGCGCGGGTGAGCCCTCGGCGAACGCATATCGGTGAAAATTGTTCCAGATGATGATACAATGAGTAGCATGACTAAACAACACGCCTATATCACTACTGCTATTCCTTATGTCAACGGTTTGCCGCACATTGGGCACGCCATGGACTATATGTTGGCGGATGTGTGGACGCGCTATCAGCGGCAAAATGGTCGTGAAGTACGTTTTCAGACGGGCGTGGATGAGCATGGCAATAAAATTGCTGCCAAGGCTGCTAGCCAAAACCAGACGCCTCAAGCCTATGTTGATCAAATGCACGGCAATTTCCAGAACATGATTGCCGAGTTGAATATTTCAGCGACTGACTTTATCCGCACGACTGACCCGCATCACGTTAGCGCGGTGCAGTATATTTGGCAGAAGCTTGCTGCGGCTGGCTATATCTACAAAGGTACTTATGAGGGCTGGTATTGCCAGGGTTGCGAGGCGTTCGTCACTGACAAAGAAGCGGCTGAAAATAACGGTATTTGTCCTGACCATCAAGCGCCATACCAACGGCTGAGCGAAGAAAATTATTATTTTAAGACCAGTGCTTTTTCGGAGAACATTCGCCAGGCCATTGAAGCAAACAAGATGAAAATTGTGCCTGAATTTCGCAAAAAAGAGTTCTTGGAATTGATGAAAGATGGCCTGAAAGATGTGTCAATTTCGCGTCCGCGCAAAAATTTGAGCTGGGGTGTGCCAGTACCAGGTGATGACACGCAGGTGATGTACGTTTGGCTGGATGCGCTGAGCAATTACATCACGGTCATTGGCTATCCTGATCGAGCTGATGAATGGCAGGCATTTTGGCCGGCGGATGTGCAGGTAATTGGCAAGGATATCCTTCGTTTTCATGCCGGGATTTGGCCGGCGATGTTGATGGCGCTGGATTTGCCGCTGCCAAAGGTGCTATTAGTTCATGGCTTTATCAACGTTGGTGGCACCAAAATGAGCAAGAGCCTCGGTAACGGTGTTGGTCCGGCTGATATTATCCCGCACTATGGCGTTGAGGCGTTTCGCTATTATTTCCTACGCCACGTGCCAACTCAGGATGACGGTGACTTTACCTGGGAGAAATTTGAGGCGGCGTATAACGGCGAGCTAGGTAATGATCTCGGTAATTTGGTGCAGCGAGTGGCAAAGATGGTGCAGAGTTATCAGGCCGGTGTTATCGGTGACGCACCACAGTCTGAGCACGATATGGGGCCGTACCGTGCCGACATGGAGTCTTTGAATTTTAACCTAGCAATTGATGAAATTTGGCAGATTATCCGTTCATTGAATCAATACATCGAGCGCGTGCAACCATGGCAGGTGGCTAAAAAACGTGATAAAGACCCCGATGCTGAAGCACACCTTGCAGAGATTTTGGCGCATGCCAGTGGTACATTACTCCAAGTATCCAACATGCTTCGTCCATTTATGCCGCAAACTGCCAAGAAAATTCACGACATGTTTGCCAGCGGCGTTGTGCCATCACAGCTGACCCCACTGTTCCCGCGTCTCCACCTCCACACAGCCGACCCACGTGCGTCAAAAGTAGAAAACCAGGGTAAATAATAATGAGTCTGACGGCGGAGAATAGTATGGCGGCAGACTTACGCTTGATTGACTCGCATTGTCATGTGCACGATACTGAGTTTTTCGCGGATAATCGCGAGGAGCTATATCAACAGTCAATCGCAGCGGGCATCGGCATGATTTGCGTTGGCACTGACCAGCGCAGTAGCCAACAGGCAGTGGAATTTGCTGCAAATCACGACTGTGTGTGGGCAGCAGTTGGCGTTCATCCGCACGACAGCAAGGACGGCTGGGGCGAGATAGAGCGGCTGGTAAAAAATAGGACGGAGAATTCACCGATTGTGGCGATTGGTGAGATTGGCCTTGATTATTATTACAATCACAGCCCGCGCGAGGTGCAAATTCAGGCGCTGGAGGCGCAGCTGCAGCTGGCAATAGATTATGATTTGCCAGCGAGCTTTCATATTCGTGATGGCGTGCCCGACCAGCCGTCGGTGTGGGATGATTTTTGGCCAATTTTTGATAATTTTCATGGGCTGCGCGGCGTACTACACAGTTTTACTGACACCTGCGCCAACTTAGAGAAGGGATTTGCTCGCGGATTATATGTTGGTTTGAACGGCATTAGCACGTTTACCAAAGACCAAACGCAGCGAGAATTATTCGCCTCCATCCCACTGGAACGATTATTATTAGAAACTGATGCACCATTCTTGACACCAAAGCCATTTCGTGGTAAGATGAATAAGCCAGAATATGTGGAGTTGGTGGCACAGTATTGGGCGGCGGAGCGCAAGCTAGTGCTTCGTGACCTCGAAAAGGCAGCGACCGATAACACGGTAAAACTTTTTGGCTTGTAAAAGTGGAGAGATAATGAATCAGCAGCCAAGACCAATCACAGAAATGATGTCAATTCAAAAGGCGCGGGCCGAAGCGCTGGATTTGGCGAGGCAAGCACACCCAGAGCGATCACAGCGAGTGGCGCCGCGTCTATCCGAAGCGGCGGTGCGCGGTAGTGCCGAGGTGGTGGCTGATACGGCCGAGCCGGCAAAGATATCGCTAGAGGAGCGACGAAGACTAGAGGGCTTGGTCAAAGCAATTGGTGAGCGTATTGGAGCGTATCGAGTGGGTTATAATACAGCTGCAGCAAGAACACTCGGCGCGTCCGACAGCATGCCAAAGGATTATAGAAATAATTATAGACGAGCAGCCTAAAAGGAGGTGATTTATGCCAACGATTCTCAAAAAAGCCCTTGGTCTCGTCTTGGCGGATAACACGCGTCTTTCACGCTCGTCTCAATCGGCAAAGCCTGCTCACGCTCACGCTGTCTCGGCGCCAAAGGTCCCGAAGTCGACGCGCTCACTACTGCGACTCACTCGTAAAGATCGGCCGCTGAAAAAATTGACTGAGCGCGAACTGATTCAACTGGAGAGTGAAATTGGTGCAACGATTTTTGGTGACAAGCCTGACCACGTTGTCCGGCGGACGTTTTTTAATCTCGATAAAACGACGTGGATTTGGCACGAAGAAGTGATGAGTAAGGACGGCAAGCGCCACGAACTGACGACGCGCTACGAGGTGCAGCCGAAGGGCATCTTGAAAATTCAGCCTAATTATCAGTATAACTACCTCGAAGGGCAGGAATTACAAAACTTTGTGCTGGCAGTTAATGAATATCATGAACGGGTAGCGCGCCAGCTATATAATCGTGATCCGAAAACTGGGCAGTTGGTGTAGCCGCCATCTGGGCCGCTTGGTATAATAGTATGTGTGGAATCCTCTATGATATATCTTGATCACGCTGCTGCCACGCCGATAGATCCGTTGGTGGTTGAAGCGATGCAGCCGTATTTTTCCGAGAAGTTCTTTAATCCGTCCAGTCCATATGCACCGGCGGTCACTGTCAAGCGCGACTACCGCGAGGCAAAGTCGCGTATCGCGCGGGTGCTGGGTGTAGGTGCGGATGAATTAGTGATGACAGCTGGTGCTACCGAGTCAATCAATTTGGCGTTTACCGCGGCGGGTGGCGTGAGTTTAGTCTCGGCTATCGAGCATAGCTCGGTTATCAATTCTGCAAAAGCGCGCTCGGACGTTCGGCTCATCCTGCCGATGAAAAATGGACGCGTTGATCCGCAGGCCGTTAAAAAACTGCTGACGCCAGATGTTAGTTTTATGAGTATCGCGCTGGCGAATCATGAACTCGGATATATCCAGCCCGTTGAAGAAATTGCGGAAGTTGTGAGACTCGAGCGCGTGCGGCGCCAGGAAAATGGCGAATCAACGCCTCTTATATTCCACACCGACGCCTCGCAGACCGCGGCGCTGATCGATGTGAAAATTAAGCGGCTGGGCGTTGATTTGTTGACGCTATCGGCGGCAAAAGTTTACGGGCCAAAGCAGGTCGGTTTACTATGGATACGGCCGGGCGTCAAGCTGCAGCCGAATATCGTTGGTGGCGGGCAGGAGGCGGGTCTGCGTAGCGGCACGGAAAATGTGGCTGGCGTGGTCGGCTTTGCGACGGCGCTGGAGTTAGCTGCCAAGCGTCGCAGCGGTGAAGTAAAACGGCTGCGAGGTCTGCGTGATGTGTTGGCAAAAAAACTATTAGCGGCTTTCCCCGACATGATTATTTCTTCTGATCAGAAAAAATCGCTGGTTAATTTCCTCAATATTTCATTTCCTGGTGTTGACGCTGAGCGGTTAGTGTTTTTGCTGGAAGCGCGTGGCGTGCTGGTGGCGACGGGTAGTGCCTGTGCGGCTAATTCGGGTACGCGATCACATGTTTTGGCGGCGATCGGGCTGAGTGATGCGGTGATTGATGGTAGCTTGCGGCTGACGTTGGGGCGGCTGAACGATGAGACGCAAGTTATGCGGGCGGCGGACGAGATTATTACTGCAGTGCGTACGGAGCAGGAGCGAACGCGATGATTCATCGATTGATCGGTTTGGTAATCATTGCGATTGCGGTCATCGTCGGCCTGAGTTATTATTTATCGCCGGATGACTTGAAAGATTGTCCGCGCCCTGGCTCAGGGCAGTGCCAAAAAGCAGGCGCGATCATCGTTATTAGCGGCGGCGACACCGAAGCGCGTACGGCTGAGGCAGTCAAATTATATCAAGCCGGCTGGGCGCCGACTATTATCTTATCTGGTGCTGCAGCTGATAAATCCGGCCCGTCTAACGCCGCCGCCATGAGAAAACAAGCCGAAGCGGCGGGTGTGCCAGCTGCGGCTTTGGTGATGGATGAACGTTCAGAAACCACCAAGCAGAATGCCCAAGAAGTGGCAAATATCATAGCGCAGCGCGGCATCAAGCGCGTCATTCTGGTCACCAGCGGCTATCACATGCGGCGGGCGCTGGCTGAGTTTTCAGCGCAACTGCCGAATGCTGAACTGCGGGCACGCCCGACAACGCACGACAAACATTGGAGTGCATGGTGGTGGCTGACGCCGTGGGGTTGGTGGCTGGCGGTCGGCGAATTGCTGCGGATCGGTTTATTTGCATTGGGAGTGTCGCGCTGATGGCTCGGGTGTTCGTCGGTATGTCGGGTGGCGTTGATTCGTCGGTAGCGGCAGCGCTATTAGTCGAGCAAGGCCACGAGGTGACCGGCGTGTATATGAAAAACTGGTCGGAAGATCTGCCGGGTATGCACTGTCCGTGGGCGGAAGATGTGGCTGATGCCAAGCGCGTGGCAGTGGGGCTGGGAATTGATTTTCAAGTGTTTGATTTTCAGAAAGAATACAAGCAAAATGTCGTTGATTATATGATCCGCGAATACCAATTGGGTCGGACACCAAATCCTGATGTGATGTGTAATCAAGAGGTGAAGTTTAAGTTATTTTTGGAGGCGGCTTTGGCAGCGGGTGCTGAGTATATTGCGACGGGGCATTATGCACGCACTTTTTCTCCCGCGGGTCCTGTCGCTCGGTCCGCACCTGAAAATTTTTCAGGTGAGCTGAAAACATTTTCGGGCGCCACCCCGCCTCGCGCCACCCGCATAGCAGATTTTTGTTTGAGCGAGGGTCGACTATTCCGGGCTCACGATGACAACAAAGATCAGACGTATTTTCTCTACCGTGTGACGTCTGAGGCGTTAGTAAAAACTATGTTTCCACTGGGTGATTTTACTAAGGCTGAGGTGCGCCAGATGGCCAAAGAGCGCGGGCTGTGGACGGCTAGTAAAAAGGAATCGATGGGGATTTGCTTTGTTGGGCAAGTGGGGATTCGTGAGTTTTTGTCAGAATATGTCGAGACGAGCCCGGGTGATATTATCGATCAGCAAACAGGCGTGGTTGTTGGCCGGCATGATGGGGCGATATTTTATACCCTGGGGCAGCGGCATGGCCTGAATATTGGTGGCGGCTTGCCGTATTATGTTGTCGGTAAAGATATGGCCAAGAATGAAGTTTACGTGTCGCGCTCAATTGATGATGGTAATTTGTGGCGGAAAGAATTGACACTGGCTGACGTTAACTGGATCAATCAGTCGCCAAAAGGTGACGCCTGTCAAGTTCGGGTGCGGCATCGGGCACCGCTTATTAATGCGGAGATTACGCGTGTGAACGATAATGCTGGTGAGAGGGTGACAGTGCGGCTGTCCGAGCCGCAGCGCGCCGTTGCACCAGGCCAGTCGGCTGTGATATATGACGGTGAGGAATGCTTGGGTGGCGGGATTATTCGCTAAGATAGCTGCTACTGAGAAGTATACTTGTGGGCCTTCATTCATCATAGCCTCGATAAACATACCGCGGTTAGGAATTTGACCAAACAATTGTTTTAGGCGTTCAAAATTTTCTTCGTGTTCGACGATACTTTGGGAAAAACGATCTTTAGCGATTAATCATTTCTCTCAGACATTGCGCAACGTCAGGATCTTCAAGCTGACGCTTTTCTTTTTCTGCTCTGTCAGACACGGCTTTTATCGGGTCATCAGCAATTAAATCATACACTTCGCGTCGAGCAATACTAAAGTTTAATTTAGCGATTGCTTGAAGTCTCTGTGATAGATTCATGCGCTCATGAAAATCGTAGCCCTGTTCTTCAAAACGCATCAACTGCTGGTAGTCAAATATGTTATCTAACATAAAGACGACTAGTTTTGAATAACCCTCTCTAAGATTATCTTTATTAACCGAACCATCGTTAATTGTCGTATTCTGTAAATCGTAGAAAAATAAGCGCATCGATCCGTCCGGTAAGGCAGCAAATGATATGCTGTCTCGCGACAGGATGATTCCCGATTGTGTGAGCGTGGCGATATCGGTGCCAAAACCAGTGATATAGGAAGAAATATCTGAAAAATGTTCAATATGAGAAAGCGGACCGTGTGTATGTGTCTGTGTTCCATCCTTGCCGTCAAAGACCCTAAAAGGAAGATCAGAAAACGGTGTCATACTTAGTGCTGGTAGCTCTTGACCGTTTATAGTAGTGGTTATTATTTCGTATTCAGGAACAGTGAGAAGTCCTAATTCAGACAGTAGTTTCGCGTTTTCAGGTTCTTGTAATACGCTGTTCCATTTCTCTGCCTGTGTATCGTGACCGTCGATACTGTTCGGCACCGCTAGCGCCCTTCTTTTTCCATTAATGATTGTGTCAAATACTGTTTTTGAGCCGCCTTCGCCAAGTAGACCCAAAATAATAAAATCTGTATCATCGATTTCTCTTGGTTGGATATATTCATGCGACATGCTTGTACATTATAACAGATAGACATAAAAAAGTCAATAGCAGTCTCAAGGCAGAATTGACGACCGCGCATAAATAGTGTACACTCTCTAGGAGTAAGACATTAATCAAAGAGTTGTAAGAAAAGGAAGAAATTACACATGTTAGCAATTCGTTTGCAACGGTTGGGTCGCAAGGGTTATCCGGTGTACCGCCTGGCAGTACAAGAGGCGCAGCGCCATCCATCAAGCGGTCGCGTGGTCGCGTATGTCGGCAGCTACAATCCACACACTAAGGTGGCAAATATTCAAGTTGAATTAGCACGGAAATATTTGGACAATGGTGCCCAGCCAACACCGCGTGTTGTTAAGTTATTGAAAGAAGCTGGCGTCACCTTGCCAAAGTGGGTTAAAGAACCAGCCGCTGATAAGCACAAAGCCATCCGCAATCCAGAGAAGTTGCGCAAAAACCAGCCAAAAGAAGAGCCGACTCAGCCGGACGCTGGCGAGCCAAGTGCCGAATAATACGACGTGATGAACTGAGACATTTCCCGCCCGTGATGAGGGCGGGATTTTCTTGACAATGGAGGGCTTAGTCGCGTATTATTTGAGGTAACAGTATAACGAAGTAACACGAAAATTATAAGGGGGTTTATGAAATATTTACAACGACGCGGGCGCTTGCTGCCGATGCTAACGGCAGGGGTTATGATGCTTGGTGTTGGTGGCCTGACGCTACTTGCGATGACGCAGCCAGCGAAAGCTGATCCAATTAACAATACTGATTTTGTCATGACGATTGACACCACGAAACCGGGCGTATCAAACACCGATCAATTTACTATACCGGTGACAGGCGGGGGATATAATTATACGGTTGACTGTAACAATGACGGTATTCCTGACGCTGTGGGTGTGACCGGTAGCCATACCTGTACATACAGCGACGAGGGTCGTCACACAATTCGTATCGGCGGTACATTCCCGCAGATTTATGTGAATAATGCCGGTGATCGTTTGAAAATCATGTCAGTTGACCAGTGGGGAACGGGTGCGTGGCGCAGCATGGACTCGGCGTTTCGGGGCGCTGAGAATATGGACGTCAAGGCAACTGACGTGCCAAATCTCACGAACGTAACGAGCCTGCAAGGTATGTTCGACACGGCTCACTCGCTCAAGGGTGAGGGTGCCAATTGGCGATGGAATACATCAAATGTGACGACAACTGCTAATATGTTCCATGGCGCCGGACAGTTTAATCAAAACATCGGTTCGTGGGATATGGGAAATGTGACGAGCGCCGGCCATATGTTTGCGTATGCGGGGGCGTTCAATAACGGTGGTAGTTCGTCAATTGCCAGCTGGAATACTGCAAAACTTGAATACGCTGATAGTATGTTCGAGTGGGCAAATTCGTTCAATCAGCCGATCGGGCTGTGGAATATGACGAAAGCACATGCTATGGTGCGGATGTTGGCTAATGCGCGGGCATTCAACCAGTCGCTGGCTGGCTGGCAACTGACCTCGCTGCAGGACGTTACGGGTAATCCGTATGCTGGCGGGGCGAATATGCTTGATAATACGGCGCTATCGGTGCAAAATTACGACGCAACACTGACTGCCTGGAATAATGCAGTACTCAAGTCACCAGTGACGCTGGGTGCGGCTGGCCTGAAATATTGTACGGCGGAGGCGGCGCATGCAGCACTGCAAAAGGCAGTGGCCGACGGTGGTCACGGCTGGACGATCAATGGCGATGCCAAGCAGTGCCCGACCTACACGCTGACGTTTGATACCGGCTCAGGCTCACCGGTACCATCTCAAACGGTCGCCTACACTGCCAAGGCGGTGCGGCCGGCTGATCCGACGCGGGCTGGCTATACCTTTGCTGGCTGGTACGCTGATCCAACTTATCTGATGCGGTGGGACTTTGACGTCCATACGATGCCAAATTCCAACTTCACGCTATACGCTAAGTGGAACGCTGTGCCAACAGCGCCGGGTAATCCAGGTGCTCCTAACCAGCCGGGTCAGCCGAGCCAACCAGGGCAGCCGGGCGCTTCGCAAGGCCAAGCAGGCAGTCAACTAGCCGATACCGGTACGAGTTTGCTGGTAGCGATCGGGGCTGGTGTTGCTGCCATTATCAGCGGTGCAGTGCTGCTGATGCGGAAAAAACGTTCATAAAGATCCAGAGTATCTGAGGCGACTTGTGCTATAATTGCTCCTATGAACGCTCAAGAAATTCGCCTCAAATATCTCGACTTTTACAGCAAACAGGCTCACGCAGTCATCAAGCGCGCGCCGCTGATTCTAACCGACGACCCGACCACGCTCTTCACTGGTGCGGGCATGCAGCCAATGATTCCATATCTGCTGGGTGAGCCGCATCCTGAGGGTAAGCGAATCGCTGATTCGCAGACGTGCTTGCGGGCCCAAGACATTGATGATATCGGTGATAACCGCCACACGACGTTTTTTGAAATGCTCGGTAACTGGAGTTTGGGCGATTATTTCAAAAAAGAGCAGATCAATTGGATGTGGCAATTCCTGTCCGAAGAGGTTGGGCTGGATATGAACCGGATTTATATCACCTGCTACATTGGTGATGAACGCTACGATATTCCTAAGGATACTGAGGCAGCGGAAATCTGGGCGGAGCTATACGAAAAAGCAGGCCTGAGCAGCGGTCAGGCCGATATTGGTTCGGAAGAAGCCGGTTATGCGCGTGGCATTCACCCCGGAGAGCGAATTTTCTTTTATGATGGCAGCAAGAACTGGTGGAGCCGTAACGGCGGGCCGGAAACCACGCCAATTGGTGATCCGTGCGGGCCGGATAGCGAGATGTTTTATGAATTTGACTTCATTGAGCACGATCCGAAGTTTGGTGAGCATTGTCATCCAAACTGCGATTGTGGTCGCTTTATGGAGATTGGTAATAATGTCTTTATGGCCTATAAAAAGGTGGCGGACGGTGTGTTTAAGCCACTAGAAAAGCCAAATATTGATCATGGCTCAGGCCTGGAGCGAATTGCGGCGGCCGCTAATAACAACCCTGATGTCTTCAAAATTAGCTTACTATGGCCAATCGTCGAGAAATTGCAGGATTTGAGCGGTAAAAACTACGCTTCACATACCGAAAGTATGCGAGTGATCGCCGACCACCTGAGGGCCGCTACCTTTATGGCGGTTGACGGTTGTGTGCCGAGCAATAAGGAACAGGGCTACGTGATGCGCCGCTTACTACGCCGGGCGATTCGCTATAGTTTTGACTTGGGGATTGAGCAGAATTTCCTGGAGGAAGTCGTGCCGGTGATCGCTGATTTATATGAAGCGGATTTCCCAGAGGTTAAAGAGAGCCGCGAGCAGATTATCGCGGTGCTAGTTAAGGAGGAAAAAGCTTTCCGTCAGACGCTACGTAAAGGTCTCAGGCAGATGCAGCATTATATCGACGACGGTCTGACTGGCGAAGAGTTATTTACGCTATATGATACCTTTGGTTTTCCGGTGGAGCTGAGCACTGAGGAGGCGTACAAACAAGGCATCAAGCTTTCTGATAACTGGCGCGCCGAATTTGATGCTAGGATGGACGAGCAGCGCCAACGTTCCAAGACTGCGCGCAAAGGGCAATTTAGCGGCGGCCTAGAGGGTCACGATCCGATTCATCTGAAATATCATACGGCGACGCACTTGTTGGGCGCGGCGCTACGCAAAGTTCTGAAGGCGCCGGATTTGCAGCAGCATGGCAGCAATATCACTGCCCAGCGCCTGCGTTTCGATTTTAATCACGATAAATTGACACCAGAGGAAAAACAGGCGGTGGAAGATCAAGTCAATGCTTGGATCGACGCAGATTTACCAGTCAGTTTTGCCGTCTATCCGACTGACGAGGCGCTAAACATGGGCGCAATCGGCGCCTTTGGCGAGCGCTACGGCGACACGGTGAAAGTCTATTCCATCGGCGAAGGCGATAACGTCATTAGCTTTGAAGTCTGCGGTGGCCCACACGTCGAACACACCGGCATCTTGGCCGAGGGCGGCAAGCGCTTTACGATCACCAAAGAAGAGGCGAGTGCTGCTGGGATTCGGCGGATTAAGGCGATACTTGCCTGAGGCTGGTTAATTATCCTCGTAAAAAACTAGCCAATCCACATCCAAATGGTATATAATCATAAAGACTATGGTGTTAGATAGGCTTTTCAAGAAGACAGACAAAGATGAACACCAGTACCTGGTCGGTCTCGACATTGGTACGGAGTATATCAAGGCGCTGATCGCCGAGATCAAGGATGATGATATCGAGATTATCGGAGTTGGTCGGGCACAGCAGAATCTGGGCGACATGCATCAAGGCGCGATTGCTGATATCGCTGGTGTGGTGACCAATTGTGAGGCGGCGCTGACTGAGGCTGAGGACAAGGCCGGTGTTCAGGCCAAGCGGGTGATCATCGGTATCGCCGGTGAGCTGGTCAAGGGAGTAACCAACACCATTCGTTATCGCCGACCACAGCCTGATAAGCCGCTGGACGTCGCTGAGATGGAATTCATCATCGAGAAGGTACAGGAACGGGCGCAGGGCAAGGCGCAGGCGCAGATTGCGCTGGAAACTGGCAACGAGGACGTCGAGGTGAAGCTGGTTAATTCAGCACTGGTCAGCATTCATATTGACGGCTACAAGGTGTCGAACCCGATCGGTTTTCAGGGGCGGGACGTGGCGGTGCAGATTTATACGGCATTTGCGCCGATGGTGCATATCGGGGCGCTGGAAAAGGTGGCTGATGAGTTAGCGCTGGAGCTAATCGCCGTGGCGGCCGAGCCGTTTGCAGTCAGCCGGAGTGTGCTCGGTACAGATGCGAATTCTAACTTCACGGCGATCTTGATCGACTGCGGTGGCGGCACGACTGACATTGCGGTTGTCAATGACGGCGGCGTTGAGGGCACCAAGATGTTCGGCATCGGTGGACGGAGCTTTACGCGGATGATTGCGACGGATCTGGACCTGGGCTACAAAGAGGCGGAAAAACTGAAGGTAAACACTGATAACGGTTACATCAAACCAACACTCAAGCGCAAACTTGACGGGGCGATTGATAAAACCCTTGAGGTATGGCTGTCGGGTGTTGAGCTGGCGCTTGGCGATTTTGACAGCGTTGATCATTTGCCGAACCGAATTTTGCTGTGTGGTGGTGGCGCGAGCTTGCAACAACTGGTTGATGCACTGGCTAGTCGGCCGTGGTATAAGGAACTACCATTTACGAAAAAGCCAACCATTCAGCACATCAAGCCCTCTGATGTCATCGGTATCACTGATACAACTGGCGATATCACGGATCACACATTTATCACGGTAATGGGCCTGCTGCGGGTTGGATATGATACAATGGTAAGTAATCAAGACGCTCATGGCTTGATGGATAAAGTTAACCGATTACTTAAAATATAGATGAATAAAGATGTTATTTACATTGACGTCGAAGATGATATCACTGCCATTGTTGGCAAGATAAAGGCGTCGAAGGAACGGATTATCGCGTTGGTGCCGCCCAAGCGGGTTGGTGTGCTGCGTAGCGCGGTCAATATGCGGCTGATCGCTCGGACGGCTACGTCGGTTGATAAGCGGGTGGTGTTGATCACCGGTGATACGATTCTGTCTGGCCTAGCGGCGGCGGCCAAAATTCCCGTGGCCAAGACGCTCCAGAGCAAGCCAGAAATGGCCGAGGTGCCGGTGCTGAAGGTGGACGACGAAAACGACGTCATTGATGGGCGCGAGCTACCGGTTGGCGAGCTAGAAAAGAGCGCGCAACCTGTTGATGAAACGGATAAAGCAATTGATTCGGCCATCGCTGACTCGTCCACTCAGCAAGATAGTGAGACCTCAAAGCCAGCGGACAAAGCTGATAAGAATAAAATAGCACCAAAAGTCCCGAACTTTAATCTATTTCGTAAAAAGTTTCTGCTGATCGGCGGCGCCGCGCTGCTACTCATTGGGTTTTTGGTATGGGCGATTTGGTTTGCACCGCACGCGCGAGTGATTATCACGGCCAAGACAACAACGGTGACGGTAAATAAGAAAGTGACACTCAGGACTGACGGGACGACTGACCCAGCTGCTGATATGATCAAGGCTCGTCGGCAGGAGCAAAAAGTGGAGCTGTCCGTTGAGTTCTCGGCAACTGGCAAGAAGAAAGTTGGTGAGCGAGCCAAGGGTAAGCTACGTGTCGCGACTGATTCTATTAGCCTGCTGGATAAGACCATTCCGGCCGGGACATCGATCCGTACGAGCGGCGGGATGACCTTTACGACCGATAGCGCGGTGACGTTTAGTCGCTCCAATGCCTCAGGCTCAACGGTCATGGTGACGGCTGCCAATATCGGGGCGGAATATAACGGTGAAAGTGGTTCGGTATCGGGAATGCCATCAGGAGTTAACGCGACACTCGTTGGCGAGACTTCGGGCGGTAGTAGTCGCGAGGTGACGGTGGTTAGTAGCGACGATGTTAAGCGTGCCGGCGATTTATTGAACGAAAAAAAGGCCGACTCTCTCCGCACCAAGGTCGAGCAGTCATTCGGCGGATCAACTGTTGCTATCAAAGAAAGCTACCAAGAACAGCGTAGTGCGCCAACTCCAAGTGTCGCCGTTGATAGTGAAGCGACCGGCGCGGTGACGCTCAAAACGGTGGTGACTGCCTCAATGGTCGGTATCGAAAAATCAGAGTTAAGCACCTACCTCAAGGCGACCGCCAACAAGGAACTAGAGGGCAAGCAGTCGCAAAAGATCTATAAAGATGGTGTTGATAGCGCGCAGTTTGCGCAGTTCAGCGGCCAGGGCAGCAACTTCATCGCTCATATCACCGCCAATGCCGTCGTCGGTCCAACCATTGATGAAGAAAAGGTCAAGGAGCAGTCGCGCGGTAAAAGTTATGGCGACATCCAGTCAGCGCTTGAAGCCATCAAAGGTATCGAAAATGTTGATGTGAAATTCTCTCCGTTCTGGGTGCGCACCGTACCAAATGATACCAAACGAATAAGCATCGAATTCAAGCTCAATGAAAGCTAAAAACTTTCTAGCGCTAGATGTGGGCGAGAAACGGATCGGTCTGGCGATGGCCGATTCGCAGGTGCGGATCGCGGTGCCGTTTGGCTGGGTGGCTAGTGACGAGCGGGTCATGGAGGAACTGGCAGAGATTATGCTGCGGCACGATATCTCGCTGGTAGTGGTCGGCTATCCGCGCAATCAGTCCGGCGAGCCAACACAACAAACAGAGTTCGTGGTCGATTTTGTCAGGCGGCTGGGTCAGCTGGACATTGATGCCGAGATCGCTTATCAGGATGAGTCGCTAACCAGCGTTCAGGCCGAACAGCGCCTGGCTGGTAAGATCAAAGATAAGGGTGAGATTGACGCTGAGGCGGCGAGTATTATTTTGCAAGATTATTTGGAGGTGCACGGATGAAGAAATTGAAGATTAAAAAACGGCGGTTGTGGCTCATCGTCGTATCAGCAGTTGTCGCGGTGGCGGGCGTGGTGTTGCTTGGCAGCGTCATTTGGTACAAGCAAATGCTTCGTCCGGTCGATGCCGGGGCACGGCAAAAAATCAGTGTCGAGATCGCCAGTGGCGACACAGCGCAAGTTATTGCCAAAAAACTTGAAGATAAAAAAATTATTCGTAGTGCCTTTGCCATGACGATTTACCTCAAGTTAAATAATGTTACCGGCACCTTCAATAAAGGCGTGTATAGTTTTACGCAAGATCAAGATGTGGCGTCGGTGCTTAAGCATCTACTCGGCGGCAAACCGGATCGGCGCTCGGTATTGTTTTATCCAGGGGCAACACTGCACGATAAGACCTCGACGCCTGCCGCTCAAAAGACCGATGTTGCCAGCGCCCTCAAGCGGGCTGGCTACAGCGATGAGCAAATTACAGCCGCCTTTGCTGCTACTTATACCGGTACGGTACTAAAAAGTAAGCCAGCGACTGCTGATCTCGAGGGCTATATTTATGGTGATACGTATTTTTTGCCGTCAGACGCGACCGCCCAGCAAGCCTTGCAGCGGGCCATCAGTGAGCTAGACCGGGTGGTGGCTGAGAATAATCTCGAAAAGAAATTTGCAGCTCGAGGGCTGTCGCTGTATCAGGGGCTGACGCTGGCCTCAATTATTCAGCGTGAGTCAATCGGTTGTCCGGGTAAAACGACCTGTGAGGACATGCGGCGGATTGCCAGTGTGTTTTATAACCGTCTCAAAAAGGATATGCCGCTCGGGTCAGACGTGACGTATCATTATGCCGCCGACAAGGCTGGCGTCGCTCGCTCGCACACGCTTAATTCACCGTACAATACGCGCATTCACAAGGGGCTGCCGCCTGGACCAATTGCCTCGCCTGGTCTCGCGGCACTGAATGCTGTGGCCGATCCGGCTCAGGAGGATTACCTTTACTTCTTGAGCGGCGACGACAACGTAACTTATTTTGCGAAGACCGAGGCTGAGCACAAGGCGAACATTACCGCCCACTGTGCCAAAAAGTGCCAATTGCCATAGTTGCCCTCGGCAAATTGCCTATGCTATACTAGGAGTACAGTTAATTCCAAGGAGGGGCAGTATGTCAACGATAGATCAGCAATTTGTAGAATACGTAGTAAAGGCGCTGGTTGGACATCCAGAGGATGTCGTCGTCGAGCGTTTGATTGATGAAAAGGGAGTGTTGCTCACGCTGACGGTTAACCCCGAGGATCTCGGTCGGGTCATTGGCAAGCGTGGCGGTACAGCGCAAAGTCTGCGGACGCTGCTCAGGGCACTGGGGACGAAAAATGATGCGCGCTATAACCTGAAAATTGTCAATAACGACGGCTTTACGAGTGCTAAACAAACTACGGCTGCCGCTTCAGACGATGATTCTGTGGACAACTCAACAGATGAAACTGTGGAAAATAACTCTTCTTATGCAGAAAATGCTCGAAAAGAGCTTGCAGAACTAGATGATCTTGATATATAATCATAACTAGTTCAAGCACA
This sequence comes from uncultured Candidatus Saccharibacteria bacterium, assembly GCA_963548005.1. Lineage (GTDB taxonomy): Bacteria > Patescibacteriota > Saccharimonadia > Saccharimonadales > Saccharimonadaceae > Nanosynbacter. The sequence continues at coordinate 124,651 of CAUUSW010000002.1, forward strand.
GACGATATGCGAGAACAGCTCTATGCGAGCAATGGGTAACCATTGAGAGCCTTATTTGTGCTAAAAAACCGCCTAGCTAAAGGGCGGTTTTTTGGTGGTTTTTATGTGGGCGCGGTATAATTAAGAATATGCGAAAATTTCAAGTTATTACCCTGTTCCCCGAGATGTTTTCTGAAGTCTTTGGAAATTCAATGATGTGGAAGGCGCAAAAAGACGGCATCGTTTCGCTCGAGACGGTGAACTTGCGTGAATTTGGCCTGGGGCCGCGGCAGCAAGTCGATGATACGCCATATGGCGGTGGCGATGGGATGCTACTAATGATTGAGCCGTTGTGGCGGGCGGTGGAGTTTGCGAGGTCGCGAGATGAGAGCGCAAAGGTTGTCTTGATGAGCCCGCGCGGTCGACGCTGGCGACAGGTGATGGCGCGTGTGGCGGCGGATGATAGCCGGGGACTCATTATAATCTGTGGGCGCTATGAGGGCGTTGATGAGCGTATTATGGAACTCGTGGATGAGCAGTGGAGTATCGGTGATTTTGTGTTGACTGGTGGCGAGCTGCCGGCGATGACCATTATTGATTCAATCGTACGGCTGCTGCCAGGTGTACTGGGCGGTGCAATGTCAGCGGAGATTGAGAGCTTCTCGGACGGCGAGACGCTCGAGTATCCGCAGTATACTCGGCCAGAGGTATTTAATGGCTTGCGAGTACCGGAAGTCTTACTGAGTGGGCATCACGGCAAAATCGCTGAGTGGCGCAAACAGCAGTCGCAAAAAGTAGCCGTTGATTAGGCGGATAGCAGCGACTCTTGTTCGTAGCCATTGACAGCAGGAGTCGCTAATGCCTTGGCTTTTGCGACGAACTCCTCGAGTTCAGCTAGCTGTTCGGGCGGCATATTTCTTGGATCGTCTCGACAGGCATGCCGCATGGCCGATACGGCTGTCTTACCGAGGCGGGTCTCTGATGCCTTTCGCTGAGCTCCAGAGCTGGTTTCTGCTATAAGGTCAAAGCTGGGCTGGGCATTGATAATTCGTAGTTCTAGGTCGCTAATCTGCTGTCGAATATAGTGATTGCGCTTCTTGGCGCCAAGGAGGCCTTCAACAATGGTATTCGCCACGATATGAAGGTGATTCTCGACATAGGTCTTACAGTCTTCCCCGTCCATGGTTTGCCCGAGCGAGAGTAACTTCTTATACAGCTCGCCTCGTTTGCGCATTAGTGGCTCGAGTCTTACAAGGGTTGAGTAGGGGAGGATATCGCCATGAGTGGTGGCAAGTAGTCGGATGCTTTCCGGTAGGCGCTGAAATCGTAGCGCAGTACTAATAATGCCTTCACTAATCCCGGTCATCATAGATAGTCGCCTGTAGGTCGGCTGTGCCCCTTCTTTATTCTCGAGATAGGCGTGTAGTTGCTCGATATATTTGGCGGTTTCAGTAGGCGACACTTTCTCGTGCGTATTCTCGCGCACTTGGGCAACGAGTGCCTCCTCGAAGGTAATGCCACGGCGAAGATTGACATTTACTAGGGTGCATTCCGGCGCAATGCCATGTTGGCTCAGTAGCTGCTCGATAGCGCGTTTACGACGATGCCCAGAGATTAGGATGACGTAGTTACCATCATCATCCGGTGTGAGATTATCGATTGACTGAGATCCTTTATGAAACGCAGCGTGTTCCTTGAGGTATTGCTCCGCCTCCTTTGGTGTGAGGCAGGCGGCTAGGAGAGGATTGTACATATCGAACCAAGTATTACCGTCTTCCTCGTGAACAATTGAAGTCGCTAGCTCAGTGATTGCCCCTGGATCATATATTTTACGAATCTGCTCAATTTCATTAATGGTAGGTAATGGTACTGGCGCGGTATTTTTTGGACCAAACTCAATAAACCCTCTCGACTCACAATGTTCTTTCATATTTTCACTATAGCACGTATACGCTATATATAGCGTTGTGATTTATCCAACAACGGAAAATACCGCTACATCTCCGTAACGGTATTTTGTTGTGGTGGATGTCGTAGAGCGAAAGAAACGTCAGTAGTGTTTGTTTTTGTATCGTTCGCTTGTTGTTACTGTACGTTTTTTTAATAAAAAAAGCAAGCGCTTTGGTAAATAATACAACAAGCTTGAGCTTTTTAAGGCGGGTCGGTATACTGTATCTATGAAGAAAACATCAACCCAACGACCAATATCAGTCGTACACATTGTACGGTTAATCATTGCCGGATATATTCTCGTCATCGTCTTGAGCCAGCTATTTTCGTTTGATAAGTTTCCATCAATGCTCGCTGGATTGCCGAGCGTGATGGCGGCAGTGTGCGCCATTGTTCTCGTTGTCGCAGAGATTGGGGCGTTGCCATTCCTGCTGGCCATGGATATATCGGCTAGATTGAGAAAGGTCAGTGCCATGATGGGCGTCGTGGCGCTACTGCTATTGACATTACTGGAGGGTATGGCATTTTGTCACGGAGTATCAATGATATTTGGGGCGACATTTGATCTACCGGGTGGCAGCTGGTCGCTCCTGTTCCTGGCTGGCGTGTGGATTTTGGCGATATGGGCAAGTGGTTTCGGCCAGGGCGCGACAACCGCGGTAAAATCTCAAGAAACATCAACTGACCATCAGGCTCATACCAAACCAAAGTGTAAGAAAAAAGATTGACAAAACGTCAATCCTTTTTCTTGGCTGGGGATGAGGGATTCGAACCCCCGAATGCCGGGACCAGAACCCGGTGCCTTACCACTTGGCGAATCCCCAATGCGTGTCTGATTATACTACGAACGGTAAAGCGGCGCAAGTCGGCAGGTCGAGCTCGGGGTTTGACGCCGACGCCCAGCAGGGTATAATGGGGCTTATGGATATCTCATGGATGGTGAAAATTATTGCCGACGGGCTGGTGATCCCAGTGGTGCTGATCGGGATATATACGCTCATCCGACACGTACCGCGAGGCCAGCGCTATCAGGTGTATATGCGAGTGCTGATGGCGGGGCTGACGGCGTTTGTTGCGGCAAAAATTATCGGGTTATTATATCAGCCATCAGGCCTCCGTCCGTTTGAGCTAGCAGGCGTGAGCGCCGGCGCCTCGTTTTTGGATAATCCGGGTTTCCCGTCCGATCACGCCCTGTTCACTATGGCCATCACGTTGGCGGTGTGGTTCGGCGCGAAGTGTCGAGGGTGGGCCGTGGCCTGTTTGGTGATGACGCTACTGGTTGGTATAGGGCGGGTGGTGGCGCTGGTGCATACGCCGCTTGATGTGGCTGGGGGGCTCATCATCGCTTGGGTGGGCATATTCTGGTACATGCCGTTGCGACGGGTGTCACGCACTGCAAAATAGGGTTGCGGTTTTATCAAATTACTGCTATAGTTGTACCTATTGTGAAGTGGTTTGAGAAAGTTTTTCACGAGGAAGAATCAGACTATATGTTTCCCGTGACGCCGGCGGTGTTCTGGCGAGTTGTCATTAGTGGTATGGTTGGCAGTGTCGTGACATGGCTGATTGCCCTGGCGCTCGATCGCTTTATCCTAAAGCAGATTATTTGTGGCCCAGCAGCCGACCCATCAATGTGTACGAACAGTGCGCAAATCGGTGCCTACGTTGCGCTGGTATTGGTCAGCGTTATGCTCGTACCAATTATCGCCCTCAATCGAGTTCGGCGGCCGCTGCTCGTGGTACTCGCGGCGGTTGGTGCACTGTGGGGTGTTGGTGTCTCGACTGCTGAGGTGTGGTGGTTGTCGCTGATGGTAACAACCGTGGCGTTTGGCTTCGTATACGCAACCGCAATGTGGCTGAACCGGATCCACGGCAACGTGGCGGCAATTATCTTTTTGGCTATATTTGTCCTGCTAGCACGAGTTGTCTTGTCTCTGTAATCCCTGTACACTAAGAGTATGGAGATCATTATCATTATTCTCTTGGTTATTATCGTTATGGGGTTGGGTGCGACATTGTTTGTGTTGCAGTCAAAGTTAAGCGATCTGAAAAATCAGTCGTCGGTCGAGCTCATCAAAACTGACGTGGTGGAGCTGGGGCGAACCATTGCCAAGCTCAATGAATCAGTCAGCGATAAATTAGAGCGCAGCAACGCTCAGGTGCAAACCTCAGTCCAAAAGCAGCTGTCAGAAAGCGCTAAGTTGGTGGCGGACGTGACGCAGCGGCTGGCGAAGTTGGATGAGACAAATAAGCGGGTGGTTGACGTGGCGACTGACCTAAAAACTCTGCAGAACGTCTTGCAAAATCCTAAACAGCGCGGCGTGTTTGGCGAATTTTATCTGGAAAGCGTACTAGATAACGTGCTGCCAGCCAAGCAGTTCCAGATGCAATACCGTTTCAAGGATGGCGAGATTGTTGATGCGGTTATCTTTCTGGACAAGGGGCAGATTTTGCCGGTGGACAGTAAGTTTAGCCTAGAAAATTACAACCGGATGATCAACGCTGAGACCAAGGCTGAGCGCGAGCTGTGGCTGAATAAGGTGAAGGTAGACCTCAAAGGTCGCATTGACGAAACCAGCAAATATATTCGCCCTAGGGAGAATACTATGGACTTTGCGTTTATGTTTATCCCCAGTGAGTCGCTATATTATGACCTGCTGATTAACAATGTTGGTGCGGGCGGTTCGAGTCGCGACTTGATTGAATACGCCTTTCGCGACAAGCGTGTGATTATCGTCAGCCCGACTAGCTTTTTGGCGTACCTACAGACGGTGCTGCAGGGCCTGAGGAGCCTACAGATTGAAGAGCAGGCCAAGGACATTCAGGTGCGTGTCGGTCAGCTGGGCGTGCATATCAAAAAGTTTGATGAGCTGATGACCAAGATGGGCAAAAGTCTCAGTACCACCGTCGGACATTATAATAATTCGTATAAAGAGCTGGGCAAGATTGATAAAGATGTGGTGCGAATCGCTGGCGGCGAGCATCAAGCGCAGCCAGAGCTGATTGACCGACCGGCGCAGGAAGAATAATTGTCTCACCAAAAATCCCCGCCAGGCGGGCGGGGATACGGTAACTACCGAGGAAGAGAATTATTCTTCAACCTTATTGCGATAGCCAATCAGCAGGAACAAGTTACCGCCGAGCGCTGCGCCAACGAGGGTTGCGGCAATAACCTCGAGGCTGAGGCGGGTATACATTTTCTCTGTTTTTTGTGCTGGTGCTGAGGCATTTTGTAGCTGTGAGTTAGTCTTTTCAGTCACGGCTAAGGCAACTGCTGGGTTCAGGGTTGCACCGCTGATATATACCTCACGCGGGTAAGTACGCTGATCCTTTAGCTGCTGAGTTTGCCGAGTCGCATTTGCTTGCTCCTGTTGGTACTTTTGGACAGCAGCATTTTGGGCGAGTGGTAGCAATGCACCGCTAACGACGAGGCCAAGTGTCAATGACATACCGATGACTACGGCTCTACTGGTATTCTTGAGATCAGTGCGTGACAGGGCGGCGCTCACCCCGAACATAAAGACCGCCATACCGACGAGCTCGACGGCAAAGATCGCCCACGAGAAAGTGGTAAATTGGTCAAAATTAATGACGAAGCTGCCTGATGAAATTGCTCCCATCAAGACAACGGCAGCCATTGCGCCAAGGAATTGTGCTGCCCAGTAGAACGGCACGAGTATAGCTTGAAGCTTGCGCATCGTCCAGAGACCGAACGTGACAGCTGGGTTAATGTGCGCGCCGGAGATTGCACCAATACCGAGCACTAATACTACCAGTGCTAGACCAATGTAAAACGGCGTCATCATATATGCCGAGAACAAGGCGACTAGCGTCAAGATGAACGTACCAGCAACTTCAGCCAGGACGATATTGACGAGATTGCGCGGTAACTTGGCGTCTAATTTTTTGCGCGGCGAGCTAGTTCTGACGGGTTTAGCAGCAGTCGATTTGACCTCTGGTTTTTTCGTCTCGGCCTTGCTGGTGACGCGCGTTACGGTTGTTTTCGATGTAGCAGCTGCAGCAGTCGTTTTCTTTGAACTGGATTTTGCAGTCGCGGCCTTTTTAGTAGTCTTCTTCGTGGCCATAGTCCCTCCTTACTGTACTATTACTATCATTATAACATATCTGGTATAATCGACATATGGGATTATTTGTAAATCAACAAGATCGGCGCAGTGAACTACAAGAACGCATTGCGGCAGAGCTGCGCGAGAAGGCCAAGGCGTCGGGCCTTCAGGAAAAAGCCAATCTAGACGGTGTAGAGGATGTAAAATATTTGGAAGATACGAAGCAGACGACGACGCTGGCACCGGCCTGGATTATAATTGTGATCATGGCGGCCGTGGTTGTCGGTATGTTTTTGATGCAGGGGCGATGACGTGGAAACGTTAGAGGAAGTTCGATCACTATTATTATCACGCGTAGCCGAGGCGGCTGAACCGCGCAGTGTGTTGCGGAGCGCGGAGCTGCGGGAACTATATGGCACTATTGCGACACTGCCAGCCGAGGAGCGTAGGGCGTTTGGTAAGAAAGTTAATGAACTGAAGCAGGAATTGGAACGGGCAGTTACAGCTCGCGAAGATGAGCTGTCAAAAGTTGACCTGCCGCCAATTGACGTGACGGCACCGATGGACATCAATGCACCGCAGCCTGATCTATTGCCCAGCGAACGCGGCACGATTCATCCATTGATGCGCGAAATTGATCGCATTTCTGACATTTTCAATCGCATGGGCTTTGTGACGGAAGAGTCGCGTGAAATTGACGATCAATTCCATATGTTCGAGAGCCTGAACTTTCCGAAAGGCCACCCAGCGCGGGACGATTATGATACCTTCATGACCGAAGAGACTGACGCTAATGGCGACCGCTTGATCGCGCCAGCGCACACCTCGACCATGCAAAACCGCGTGTTGAAAAAATATCGTGGTAATTTGGCAAACGGCGAGGCGATCGCTGCCATCGTGCCCGACCGGGTGTTTCGTAACGAAGACCTGGACGCGCGGCACGAGCACACGTTCTACCAAGTTGAGGGCGTGTATGTCGCCAAGGGAGTCAATGTCGGCAACCTCATCGCGACGTTGCAGGAGTTTTTGCAGGAATATTATGGCAAGAAGCTTGACGTGCGCGTCAATCCATTTTACTTTCCGTTCACCGAACCGAGTTTTGAATTTGCGCTAAGCTGTCCGTTCTGTGAAGGCAAAAATCCGGATTGTAAAGTTTGTTCGGGCGAAGGCTGGATTGAGCTGCTGGGCTGCGGCATGATTCACCCGAACGTGCTGAAGGCTGCCGATATCGACCCGAATGAGTACACTGGTTTTGCCTTTGGTTGCGGCATTGACCGGCTGGTAATGATGAAATATGGCATCGAGGACGTGCGGCATTTTGAGAGCGGACGATTGGATTTCTTGGAGCAGTTTAATTAGTCATTAGTCCATTGGAGAGATGTGATGATTAAACGCAACGTATTTCTATACAAAATCACTAATCGTGATGATGAGGGATACGGTAGCTATCCGTTTGAGGATATTTTGCTTGATTTAATGAATCTTGAGGAAGACGATAGGAATTGGCAGTATAATCCAAATGACGATGAATCATTCATGCGGCTTTTGCAGTTTGATAAGTTACATAAAAATAGTGAATTATCCAAATGCTATGCTGGTATCATCGCCGTGTATGGATCAAATGTGATTACCATAGGTAGGGACGATGATGATCTCGTCAAACGCTATCCGCTGCCTGATGGACAGCTGCCGGTGCAGGTGGTGCATTTCCTGTACTATGCCGACAAGAGAATTATGGCATTAGAATACAACCGAAACGTCGCCACAAACGTAAAGATCCTAGCGTATATAAACAATCGCGCAACAAGGCTTTCGCTTTCTGATAAGGTGGCGTTTATTGGGACGGTGGTCTGTCATCCAGATGCCATCGAGCTAATCAGGCGGGCGCATCGTATAAAATCTGCGAAGATATTTGTTACTCGTGAAGCTATAGAACACAATAATAAAATTAGCCAACTAGCGAAAAGTTTATTCTCTGCACCCTCGATCGATAATCATACCGATACGCTTGGCACGGTGGTCATTGATCTTCGGCCGAGTCGAGGCAAGTTTCTGTCTCCTGGCGCGTACATTGATCACTATGTGAAGGAATTTCCGGGTGTCGAAAAACAGGTTTACGAGGTTGAGATTGAAGAGGGTATGGAGGTGACGTCGGTAAATATCATGCAGCCTCAGTTCAAGAATACAATTGAACTACCAGACAGCAGTATCGAAGACCGAGAAGAATATGACAACCAGGTTTTTAGTAAAATCCACGAGGTATATAAAGCGGCTACTGGCGTCATAACGGGGGCGAACAATGTGGACTAGGCGATGGAGTTCTATTGGGCTGGTGCTGATCATACTGGTATTATTCTTTGGGGTGTCCTTCGGTATGCAAGAGATCGTGAAGGTGGTGAAGCCTGATATCATGAAGGTGAATCCGTGGGATGTATTTGAGGGTATAATAACCATTCCATCATATATCGTTATATTATTATTGGTGTTGTTGCCATCAGACGCTCGATATAACCTGAGGCTATCAATATTTCAAAAATCCAGTTATGTGCGTGAAATTGTCACTTCCGGACTCTTGATCATTCTCGTGATGGCCGTAGTGGGATTTGTTGCGTACGACCCGACGGACAGCCCGGCTCGCAATCCTTGGAATGACTTTAATTGGGGTAATTATCTGAGCGTGATTGTTTGGGGAGTTATCATGTTTTTATATAATGTGCTGCTGCGGTTAGGCGGTAGGGCGAGGCGTAGATTTGATAAAAACGTAGCTTGATTATCCCATACAAATATCCCGATAAGGCCGCGTGACAACTTCTGCCGGCTCAAGGCCGAGCTTGGTTTCAATGTTACTAATCATCGCTAGCGCACCAGTCTCATCATCCGACAAAACTTCAACTTCCACGAACGTCCCAGCGTCTTTGATTTCGTCTATGGCCACCGTTGCCTGCGGAAAATCAGGGGACTGAAACGAGCGACGGTATTTGTTAACCTCGACCAGCCGCACCATACCGAGATTTGTCAGTAGCTGCTTGGCGGTCGCTGCGTCTCCGGGTTGAATTGGCAGGTTTGTCTCAGGCTTAACGATCACATCGTTTTTCGTATGTGTCGCAGCGGTCGTCGCAGGCTTATATGTCACCTCGGCAAAACCATCGCGCTGGCGAATCCGCAAACATTCGACCGTCTGCATAAAATCGACATCAGGACGAGAATAATACGTATCAATTTCGTGGAGATTACTCTGCAGTTCAAAACCGAGATCTTGCAGTCGTTTGATTAGCTCTTCAATATTGCTAGTTAGCTGGCGTTTGCGTTCGATTTCTAGTAGCTTTTTGGTCATTTGGTGGCCTTTCGGGCTCTTATCTAGTATTATGTTTACTTCTACTGCTTATTTATTTTTTTTAAGATCTCTACACCTTGTTTTGCCAAAAACTCGCGCGCCTCATCATCCAACTGGCAATTCACGAAACGCGATCGCGCTGCCAATTTGCCACTGCCATAAACAAATTGTGTTTCCTTATCATATTTCATGCCGCGAAAATCACAGCCCTCTGCCTCAATAATAGCTTTGACGCTGCGAAAATCTACGCTCTGAACTGATGAATTCTTAAAACAAATTGGTTGCCCGTAAATATGCTTTGCGTAATCCAGGTTGCAATTCTCAAACACGAAAAATCCCATGACAAACTGGCCAAAATCAACGCCAGAAAAATCCTCGTCTACAAAACGAACAAACTCGCCCTCTTGAATGATGGGATAACGCTCGCGTTGATAGGCTGGCAAATCATTGGCACGAATGGCAGTGGCGATTTCATCAGTAGGTCTCATAATACAAGAATAGAGCAGTTTTTGTTTTGTGCCAAGGGCACACGCAGACATGCTGAGGTCTGCGAGGGACCAACTAGCTCAGACTAGTCCTGGTCTTGGCGCGGCACTTCGACCCAGTCGCGATTCGCCGCCACATTGGCGAACGTTCCGTCAGAGTTGTAGACGGCCGTTGCGTGGCCGTCAGGGCCGTGCTGGTTGTAGTAGTATCCACCCGGAACATTGGGATCGTTGGTCGAATTGACCGTGTGAGAAGTTCCATCCGGGTCAACCCAACGATCACCGTCCTGGTAGCCACCCATGACTACCCCTTTCTACTAGCACTTGCTTGATACGCGGAATTACGTAAAAAGCTGATATATATCAATACCAGATTGCTAAGTCAAGTGATTTTACAAAAATTCCAGTAAAATCATGGCGCCGTATATGTAAAATTAAAATGACGTGATCGTAATTAGCTCCATGAACCAAAAGTTCTGTAGCGCTTTCAGGGGAAGATCGCGGCATGCTAGTAGTTTTAGGAGATAATACAACTATTAGTGCTTGCGCAGTGTTAAGTAATTTTGCTTTAGCTTAAAATTATTTGCTATAATTATCTTAAAAGGAGTAACTATGAACCATACAATTTTCGACGACATTGTATCAGGCACCGTAAAATCATGGAAGGTTTGGGAGGACGAGCAATTTCTGGCGTTTCTCACGCCGTTTCCAAATACCCCGGGGGTGACAGTGGTCATTCCAAAGCATAATCCGGGTGATTATATTTTTGCGATTGACGAGACGCTGTACCTCGAGTTTATGCGAGCAGTGCGCCAGGTGGCGCGGCTGCTGGAGCGCGCGTTTGATACACCGCGGGTAGCGCTGGTATTCGAGGGGACGGGCGTGGCGCATGTGCATGCTAAGCTGTATCCGCTGCACGGTGACTTGGCAGGGCGGACTGATGTCTGGGCAGAGAACGCAGAGTTTCACGAGAGCTATCGTGGTTGGCTGACGACGACCGAGGGGCCAAAGATGGATGAGGCCGAACTAAACCGGATTCAGGCGCAGATCATTGCTGCTCAAGGGTAATATTTTAACTTTAACCAACGGGGCGAACTATGAAGTGGCTCGGAGTTGTCGGTACGCGTGAAGTAAATGACACAATTCGCCGTGACATTGAGCATTTTGTTGGTCAAAAGATTGCCGATGGTAATGGAATTGTGTCGGGTGGCGCTACTGGTGCTGATCACGAAGCGGCGCGGCTGGCGTATGAATGTGGTTTGGAAGCGGCACGGTTTCAGATATTTTTGCCAGTGGATCTGGAGCTATATTGCCAAGCATTGTATAGCCGAGCGGCTGGCGGCAAATGTCGCCAGGATGATGCGGTCGCGACGGTCGATCTTCTGCGAGACATCGCCAAATATCGACTTGGAGTGCTGTGCGATGCTACTGATTTTAATGAAGTTAACGCTGATTCATTTCATGCGCGTAATTGCCAAATTGTCGCTCTGGCGGACGAACTGGTGGCATTTCGGGTCAACGATAGTCCTGGCACGACATTTACGATTGATCAAGCCGGGGAGAAAGACATTCCTGTCAAGGTGTTTGACTATACCATTGATTAGAATGCTATACTGATATATATGAAAGTCAGCCTAAACATTATCAAACAATTGATTAATTTTGAATTGCCTCCCGTAGATGAGTTGGTGGCGCGGGTCAATCAGCAACTTGGCGGTGTCGAGGAAGTGATTGATCTTAATGCTAAGTATGGCGGTGCGCGAATCGTCCGGGTGGTCGAATGTGCTAAGCACCCTAATGCTGATCGGCTGAGTGTGACTAAGATTGATGATGGCGGTGTGGTAGCGGATGTGCCGTGCGATGAGAGCGGTCTGGTGCAAGTGGTCTGCGGCGCGCCAAATGTGCATGCGGATATGTGGGCTATTTGGTTGCCGCCGAAGAGCACGGTACCGGCGAGCTTTGATGACGATGAGCCGTTCGTGCTGGATGCGCGGCCGCTGCGCGGCGTGCTCAGCCAAGGTATGTTGGCGGCGGCGGACGAGCTGGCAATTGGTACGGATCACGAAGGAATTGTTGAGATTCATGAACACGATGTGCCGGCGGGGGTTGAACTAAGCGCGGGGGCAAGTTTCGCGGAAATGTTTGGTTTGGACGACTTTGTGCTGGATATTGAAAACAAGATGTTCACTCACCGGCCGGACTGCTTTGGGCAGCTCGGCGTGGCGCGCGAGATTGCCGGGATTTTTCACCAGCAGTTCACTAGTCCTGATTGGTATGAATCAGTTCAGCAGTTCACGAACGCTGAGGGGCTGGGTCTAACGGTCATCAATGATGCGCCAGAATTAGTGCCGCGGTTCATGGCAGTAGCCTTTCGTGACGTTACTGTGCAGCCAAGTCCGCTGTGGCTGCAATGCCAGTTGGTGGCGATGGGCGGCAAGCCGATTAATAACATTGTCGATGCCACGAATTACATAATGCTGATGACGGCGCAGCCAACGCATGCGTATGACTATGATAAATTACGCGGACATAAACTTGAGGCGCGGCTGGCTCGTGATGGCGAGAAAGTCAGTTTGCTCAATGGCAAAGAATATGAGTTGACGAGTGATGACATCGTCATAGCTGATGGCGAGGGTGTAATTGGCTTGGCGGGAATTATGGGCGGTGCTGACACCGAGGTATCAAATGATACCAAGAATATTGTTCTAGAATGTGCTAATTTTGACATGTATGCGCTGCGCCGCACGGCTATGCGCCACGGTATTTTTACCGATGCATTGACGCGGTTCAATAAGGGCCAGTCGCCACTCCAAAATGCTGCCGTATTGAAGCAGCTGATGAGCATGGTGGGTGGAGCGCAGGCGAGTGAAGTGTTTGACGCTAGCTCATCTAATGAATGTATTATGCCGGATGCTATTCACCGTGTTGACTCGCAAGGTGTTTCGAATGAGTTTGTTAACGAACGGCTGGGCACTGACTTTTCTAACAACGAAATTGCTGATATTCTGCGCTACACTGAATGTATGGTTGAAGTCGATGAACATGGCTGTGAGGTCTACAGCCCATTTTGGCGCACCGATATTGAGCTACCTGAGGATATCGTTGAGGAGGTTGGCCGGCTCTATGGCTTTGATAAATTGCCGCGTCAATTGCCAATGCGCAGCATCAAATCAGCGCCGAAAAACCTGCGCCGAGAATTGAAAAACGCCGTTCGCCAAAGTCTATCACGCGCTGGCGCCAATGAAGTCTTGACCTACAGTTTTGTTCACGAACGCATCCTGAGAAACACCGAACAGGATGTTGCTCAGGCATATAAATTATCAAACGCGCTCAGTCCCGATTTGCAGTATTACCGCTTGACGGTACTGCCGAGTTTGCTCGACAAGGTTCACGCCAACATCAAGGCTGGACATGATGAATTTGCCTTGTTTGAGATGGGTAAGGGCCACAGCAAAATGCATGGCCTAGGCGAAGATGGTTTGCCAGAGGCCAGTCAGTTTACGGACATCGTCTACGCCGCCAAAAAGTCGGGAGCGGGTGCACCATTTTACATGATTCGTCGCTTGGTTGAGCAGCTGGCTCGTGACCTTGGCACCGAGCTGGTATTCAAGCCAATTGAACAGGAGCTCAACTTCCCAGTCGCGGCACCGTTTGACCAATCGCGCAGCGCGCTGGTCGAGACAACTGACGGAACGTTCATCGGTCTGGTTGGCGAATTGAAACAATCAGTCATCAAGAACTTCAAATTACCAACGTACGTGGCGGCGGCGAGCTTGGACATGGCTGGCTTGGAGGCTGCTTACGCCAAGCGTGACAGTCATTATCAGCCACTCAGCCGCTATCCATCAACCAGTCGCGATATTTCGATGAAACTACCGTCCACCGTCAGGTATCAGCAACTACTGCAGACGCTGGATGAGGCTATACAGACCACCGATATGAATGTACGGATTGAGCCGCTCACTATTTATCGGTCTGAGGATGATGTGGCGCAGAAAACGATGACATGGCGGCTGACGTTTACTTCACATGCACGGACGTTGGTGGATAGGGATATCGCGCCGGTGATGCAGCAGATTGAGCGGGCGGCCAAAGATGCGTGGGGCGCTGAAGTAGTCTGATGAAGCCGCTAATTCACATGCTCCGATATGCACGCGGCATGGGCAGATACTACATCGGGGTTAGTATTAGCTCAGTTGTTGTGGCGCTGACCGGCATCGCGGTGCCGTTCGTGATTTCGCGGGCGACCAACTTGATGGTTGAAGTGGTCGAGGGTGGTAATGTAGGAATTGAGCAGGCAATTTTCCTGGCACTAGTGCTGCTGGCGCTTGACGTGACGAATACGATTGTGCGAAACCTTGGCGGTTACTGGGGCGACGTGATGGCAACGCGGCTCAAGCAGCAGTTGTCGACGCGGTACTATCATCACTTGCTTGGCTTGCCGCAAAGTTATTTTGATGGCGAGCTGACAGGGACAATTATCAACCGCCTCAACCGCGCGATTACCGAAACGACGAACTTCCTGAACATGTTTGCCAATAACTTTTTCCAGATGCTGCTCACGACGGGTATCACCATCGGCATCGTTCTGATGTACAGTCTGGAGCTGGCGGCAATGGTGGTCATTATGTATCCGCTATTTATGTGGCTGACGGCGCTGACCAGCAAGAAGTGGCAGGCCTTTCAGAACCGTAAAAATCACGAGACGGATATGGCCAGCGGCCGGTTTGCCGAAGTCATTGCCCAGATCAAAGTTGTCAAAAGCTACGTTCGTGAGTCGCTCGAATATCGTCATTTCGCCAAGCGTTACCGCAAAACGATTGCCATCACGCGCAGGCAATCGCGCTATTGGCACAGTATGGACATCGTGCGCGGCGTGGTGTTGTCGGTCATTTTCTTTATGATTTTTGCCTACATTTTTGTGCAGACGACCGAGCGGCGTTTTTCGATCGGCGATATGGTGCTATTGATCACGCTGATTAATAATTTGCGGATGCCGCTATTTAACATGAGTTTCATCGTTGACAATTTCCAGAAAGCTCTGGCCGGGAGTCGGGATTTTGTTGGCGTGATGATGCTGCTCCCAGCGATTGAAGATGTGCCTCACGCGCCGGAATTAGTGGTGAGCCGCGGGGCAGTCGAGTTTCGCAATGTTTCATTTCGCTACGCCTCTGCCATGCAAAAACCAGTGTTGACCGACATCTCGTTTACGCTTCGTCCCGGTGAGCATGTCGCTCTCGTCAGTGAGTCGGGCGGCGGCAAGACCACCTTGACGAACTTGCTGATGCGTCTGTACCAGCCAGATAACGGCGAGATTACCATTGACGATGTGGCAATTGATGCGGTGCAGCAAAAGAGTTTGCGTCGCCACATTGCCACGGTGTTTCAGGAGCCAGCGCTCTTTTCCGGCACAATTCGTGAAAATATCGCCTATGGCGCCGACGAGCCGACGGATGAGCAAGTGATTGCCGCCGCCAAGGCCGCCAACGCGCACGACTTCATCAGTGAGCTTGACAAAGGGTACGACACGCAAATTGGCGAGCGCGGCCTCAAGCTGTCTGGCGGTCAAAAGCAGCGCATTGCCATCGCGCGGGCGGTACTCAAGGATGCGCCAATTCTCATTCTCGACGAGGCAACGAGCAATCTCGACAGCAAGAGCGAGCATCTAGTGCAGCAGGCGCTGGAGCGGTTGATGAAGGGGCGGACGACGCTGATTATCGCTCACCGGCTAAGTACTATTGCCACAGTAGATCGAATTGTGACGCTAAAAGATGGCCGGGTCGACGAGATCGGTACGCCGAAACAGCTGGCGAAATCGGGCGGCATTTATGCTGATTTGCTCAAGCTACAGCGGACAGCCGGTGTGGGGATTGACGATGAGCTGGCACGCTACGACATTGCGGTTGAGGGGAAACATTGATATAATTTCAAGGTAAGATAAAGGAGGATTATGGCGACGAAGAGGGGACAGCGACTCGGTATATGGATCATCACGGGGACATTAGCGATTGGGACAATTGGCGGGTTCATCGCCATGATGGTGCAGCCAGGCAATGACGCCAAAGATCAGGCCGAGCTGAAGCAGGCGCAAGAAGATTATAAAAAAGCAACCACGGAGTGGCAAAAGAAAGTTGACGCTCAGACGGCGGAATTGAACAGTAAATATCACGGCAAGTTTTCGGGGTTTAGTACGCGAGTCAGCGCCTTTGAGGCTGCTGGCGTGAAGGAGCTAGGCAAAGAAGATTTGGTCGTGGGTGACGGCGCGGAGGTCAAAGATGACACCAAATTTGCGGTTTACTACATCGGTTGGAATGCCAAGGGTGAGATTTTTGATCAGTCAATCAACAGCGGTAAATTGAAAGCGCCGTTTGCGGTAAACGGCCCAGCACATACGTCGGTGATTCAGGGCTGGAAAGAGGGGCTGATTGGTATGAAGGTTGGCGGTGTGCGCGAACTGACGATTCCAGCTGACAAAGCTTATGGCGATAAAGGCCAGGGCGATAAAATTCCTGCCAATGCGCCACTTAAATTTGTGGTAATGGCTATCGAGAAACCGGCGGAGATTCCACGGCCGGAGATGCCAGAAGTTATCAAGCGATATTATAGATCAAGGGGGTTGAATGTCTAAGGAGGTTATCATTGTCGGCGCTGGCCCAAGTGCGCTGACGGCCGCAATTTACCTATCGCGCGAAGACGTGCCGACAACACTATACGAACGCGGCGTGGTTGGCGGTATGGCGGCCATCACTGATCAAATCGATAATTATCCAGGGTTTGCCGAGGGTGTGACTGGTATGAAATTGGCATCCGAATTGCAGCAGCAGGCTGAGCGGTTCGGTGCAGATATTGAGTACGGCGATGTCACGGCATTGAAGCAGGTTGATGGCGAACTGGAATTGACGATTGATGGTCAGCCGGTGCGCACCAAAGCGGTGCTGCTGGCGACCGGCTCAAATCACCGCAAGCTGGGCGTCCTGGGTGAAGATGAATTGTACGGCCGCGGCGTGCATTACTGTGCGACATGCGACGGCGCGTTTTATCGCGACAAGCGTTTGATCGTCGTTGGCGGCGGCAACTCGGCAGTCCAGGAAGCGATCTTTTTGACCCGCTACGCCAGTCACATTGACCTATTAGTGCGCAGTAAATTGCGCGCCAGCGATGTCCTGCAAAAAGAGCTGCAAAAGTATGTCGATGAGGGCAAAATTACCGTCCATATCGGTGCGACCACTGATGAAATTATCGTCAAAGACGACAAATTCTACGGTGTCAAATCGACCCAAAACGGCGAGCAGAGAGAATTTACCGCAGACGGCTTATTCGTTTTCATCGGCTTGATTCCAAACACACAGTTTTTGGTAGACTCAGGTGTTGAGCTGGACCTTGGCGGACACATTGTCACTGACGAACATTTGCGCACTAACATCCCAGGTGTCTTTGCCTCGGGTGATGTACGTTCGGGCGCAACCATGCAAATCGCTTCGGCGGTCGGCGAGGGCGCAGTGGCGGCATTGCAGATTCGTGAATATTTACAAGAAAAAGCCAGAGAGGAGTAGTATATGGCAGATTTTAACCAAGTATTAACCCCGGGAAGCTATCAGGACGGCGAAATCACCGTTGTTGTGGAGATTCCGGCCGGGTCAAATCATAAAATTGAATGGGATCGGAAAGTTGGCGTCATGCGGCTGGACCGGGTTGACCCAGCGATCTTTGCCAAGCCGACTAACTATGGCTTCATCCCACAAACGCTGGATGAGGATGGCGATGAGCTGGATGTGCTGTTGGTGACGGATACGCCGCTGACGACTGGGCTGGTGGTCGAGGCGCGAATCCTCGGCGTGATGAAGTTTGTTGATGACGATGAGGTCGATGATAAGATTATCGCAGTGCCGAGCGACGATCGCCACAATGGCAACGCCATTCAGTCGCTAGAGGACTTGCCGGCGCAGTTGATTAAGCAAATTGAATTCCATTTCAATCACTATAAGGATCTGAAAAAGCCAGGATCGACCATTGTTAAAGAATTTGCTGGCGTTGATGCTGCTAAGCAGGTTGTAGCGGCGGCGATTGAGCGCTGGAACGAGCAGGCGTAATACTACTATCTTGCAAAGCAAAGCGGCATCACGTCTTACCAAGAATCTGGTATGCGTGTTTGTTGCGGGACGACCGTCAGCCATCTCCTCCAAGTCGAATGCATCCGGCAACGCCGTCCGCAGAACCATCGACTTGTCAGAGAGGCTGGCGGCTTCGCGAATGTCACCGCCAGTACCAGTATAGGGGTATCATGTCCGTCACAGTTTCTGGGTTGGGTGTAGGTTACATTGCACCGTAAAGCCGCCAACTGCTATCTATGTCGAAACAACGACGAAACGCCGTCGGTTAAGCCGGTCAGGTGTGCTAGCACGCCGCCGCTTTTTGATAGCTGCATGCGTAATTTGGTTTTGGCGTGCGGCGTGATGACCATGTCGCGCCAGGCTGGTTTGGGTTTGGCGGATTTGCTGG
>CAUUSW010000003.1:0-103394 GCA_963548005.1 uncultured Candidatus Saccharibacteria bacterium
CTACCGACTAGCTTATGTTTTGAATGGTAGCAGATTTAGGGGGGAAAGTCAATAGATCAATGGATCTGATGGTGCTCCCCACCACTACCCTCTGACACAATAAACCGCCCTAACCGCCGTCATTATTACTAACCATTCATCTAATAATAGAGTAGGTCGGTGCTAAGAAACCAAGATATGATACACTGATACCATGACCAAACGTATCCTTCTCAAACTCTCCGGCGAGCAGCTCCAGGGCGAGTTCGCCAGCGGCTTCGATCCCAAGCGGGCTCGTTGGATCGCCGAACAAATTAAACCAGCGCTAGAAACCGGCGCCGAAGTCGTCATTATGGTTGGCGGCGGCAATTACGTCCGCGGCAACCAAATCATTGGTCACGGCATCCAGCCCGTCTCGGCCCATAATATCGGCATGCTCTCTACTCTAATGAACGCCATCGCTCTAGCCGACGTTTTTAATGACGCCGACCTACCGACCCGCGCGCTCTCTACTGTTGAGGTCAATCAATTCATCGACCAATACACCTTCCGCCGTGCTCTTAGTCATATCAAAAAGGGCCGTATCGTCATCGTTGCCTGCGGCACTGGCCGGCCCTTCCTGACTACTGATACCGCCGCTCTCAACCTCGCCCTAGAGATGCAGTGCGACATTGTGATCAAAACAACGAAAGTCGACGGCGTATATGATAAGGATCCGGTGAGATTTCCAGACGCTGTTAAACTTGATCAGCTATCATATCAGGACGTCCTCACTAACCCCGATATCGCCGTCATGGACAAGGCCGCTATCGGCCTGGCTATGGACGAGCACATCCCAGTTGTCATCTGCGACCTGCTCACCGACGGCAACATCGCCCGGGCCGCTCGCGGCGAGACAGTCGGTACGCTGATTTCCTAGCCTGCTGAGTACGGTACGCATCTTGTTCCAGCATAAATCGTTTTACATAAAAATCCGCCGTAATTTATCCGGTGGATCTGTTTTTAAGGCCCAATTAGTCTTTTTTCTTGTCTAATTTATCCAGCTTCAAAAAGTGAATAATCGCATACACCACAAACGCCACCGCTAACAAAGTGATCAGCGAGCTAACGAATGCACCGTACAGAAACTCACCCTTGCGACCAGCAATTTCAACGGAGAATGATGCTGCCTGCAGACCTTCCTGTGAGCCGACAATCAGCTGCACCAGCGGGTCAATGAACGCCGTCACCAATTTCTTGACCGTATCACCAGCCGCAGTACCGATCGCCAGACCGACAGCCAAGCCAACCACGCCCTGCTCGCGGATAAACGTCATGAAACCGCCGCCATGGCCCTTGACCGCCGCTGCCTTTTCTTTCAGCGCTGCCACGCTTGGTTTTTTCACAATCGATTTCTTAGTAGTCGTCTGTTTGGTAGCCGCCTTCTTGGCTACTTTCTTCTCTGCCATAAAAACTCCTTTACGTTAAGTAACATCTTGATTGTAGCATAAAACTTTACAAATTATTTAAAAGTTTTCTGGCTGCAGCAAGCTTACCGTTGCGCAGGCTATTTGGTGGATTCTCCCCGTATAGTTTAATAGCCCGCCAGGCAAGCTCCTTGTTTCCTGTCTGTTTGGCAATTTTTCGTATGATATCTGGCAAAAATAACTTATTTTTCGATTTATCGTCTGGAACCAAGCTCTCGTCCACCATAGTCGCTAAATCAATTGCTTCGTCATATTTTCCTGCCAATATTAGCCGACGACACAACTCATCGACTTCCTTCAGGCCATTTCGCGAATCAACATCAAGATATACCCCTGATAATTCTGATAGCCCTTTGCTCGCTGCTTCGATCTTGCCCGACCCCGCTCGTCGGGCAGCATTGTACTGCTGAATCAACAACAGACGCCCCGGTACTGAGGGTAATGTTAAGAATTGTAATATCCGATTTCGGGGCTTATGTTCATGAGATTGTACCGCATCAATAGCATCAAATGACAGCCACGGCCTTGAGCTCATAAATTTTTGCCTATCAATCGACGGTGGTAGTCGTTTCAAGAGTTCCTCTGAAAAAAATGAATTCACCGCCCGCAACTCACCCATCGCTAGCTGGTCAAGCGGGTTGGGCGCACCGCTGCCAAGCCGGTCATATCACAACATAGCTCCTCCGTCGCCACATCGAGCAAAAAAGCTCGCTCACTGCCCCGATCAAATAGTGTCACCATGGCATGCTGATTCGCGTAGCTGATACAATGCTCAATGCCGAGCTGCTCCAGACACTCTGACGCAATAATGACATGGCCAAAACAATTTGTAGCCTCGCGGTTGGCAACTTCAACTGCATCGAGCAGCGGTGAATCAGCCAAAGTCGGAGCAAAATCCACCGTTTGTCGTACCACCCGTGCTATGTCCACTGCTGCTTTCGTTGCATCATCAAACGTCTGCGGAGACTGTTCATACACCGCACGAATCAACTTCAGCTGCTGCGAGTCTAATAAAAGCTCACGTCGTAGTCCTGACTCGGCCTTAACTAATTGCCGTTTAGGCGTCATCAAATTAGCAGAAAGATACTCTTCCATCTCTGATGTATCATACAATATTTGCTCAAATTTTACAACTTATCAGGGGCGATGATACCAAGAACGGTAAGCCCCGCCTTCAAGATGTCAGCATACACCGCTACCAAGCCGACGCGGTGTGCTTCTTTGTCGCTGCCAACAACTTGATTTTTCTCATAGTAGCGGTTGAATTCTTGTGCTAGCTCGAATAGGTAGGTACAGACATGGTGCGGCTCCAGACTCTCAGTAGCGCGGTTAACCGCCTCCGCATATCCGCTCAATTTCCTAACAAGCAGCCGATCTTCGTCAAACAGCTCCTTCGGAAATGCCACCGCTTGCTCGGATTTCGCCAAAATACCCCGTGCCCGAGCATGCGCGTATTGCAAATAGCTGCCAGTGTTGCCAGTCAAACTGACTGCATCGTTGATATCAAATACCACGTCGCTACCAATTTTCACCTTCAAGAATTGATAACGCAGCGCACCCGCCACCACCTCGTCAGTCGGCTCACCGCCAGCTTGAGTAATGGCTTTCTTGAACTCGTTAAACAACCAATCGATAGTAATCACTTCACCAGTACGCGAACTCATCTTGCCGGTTGTTAATTTGACCAGGCCAGTCGCATAATTAAACAATTTACCCTTCAGTTCTGGAATCGCCAATTCACTAGCCGCGATCACCCCGCGGAAATACGCCGCCTGCTCTTCGCCATTGACCGTAATCGACAGGTCCAGATTTGGATAAGCTTGGTGCTTCAGCTGAATTAGCCCCATGTCGTGCGCACCGTACAACCCGTTGCCATGCGAACCGATAAACACATTGTCAAACGCACCGTATTGGCTACCTTTGAAGATATACGCACCATCTGATTTGGTAAAGACTTCTGGGGTTTTTGCTTTGATCAAGGCCTTGCCTGGCACTTCGGTTTCACTCTCGACATAACGCCGTTCAATTGGTACATTTCCCAGCCGCGCCACATTGGCATCAATCTCATCAAAGCTCCACGCCTTACAAATCTCGTACACCTGCTTATACAGCGGATCATCCAGCACGAAAGACTGCTTGGCCAGCTCATCAATTTCCGCCCGTGCCTCTGGCGATTCCTTAGCTGCCCGTGCGCCTTCAACATACATACGGCTCATAAATTCGTTGCGCTTATCAGCCGGAATAGCGTCTAGTTTGCTGACATCGCCATCAATCTCGCGCAAAATCGCCCACATACTCTTGCCGACGTGCGTGCCGACATCGCCATGATAACTCACCCGGTGCACCGCCGCGCCATCAACCGCCAACAAATTCGCCATAGTGTCGGCGGTAATCGCATTCAGCGCGTGGCCAATGTGCATAGCCTTAAACGGATTCGGACAATTAGTCTCAATAACGACCGTTTGGCCTGAACGATTAGTCGCTGGCCGCACTTTCAACGACTCCAGCACCGTTTGATCGCTCAATTTCACATTGATAAAGCCCGGCCCAGCCACGCTAACCTCGCTAAGTTCCTGGTGGCCGCGTAGCTCTTTGGCGATTGCCTCGGCAATCTCACGCGGGTTTTTACCCAACGGCTTGGCTAATTGTAGCGCCACATTCGTCGCAAAGTCACCAAACTTTGGATCAGGACGCGTCAATTGCACCGATACATCTTGATCAAAACGTTGCTTCACCACCTGAGAAATAATCTGTTCCATACCTTCCAGTATAGCAGACGACAAGCAGTTTTACTCTTGACTCATTTCTTCGAGCTGCAGCAGCGTCACCGAACTCGGGCTCGAACCCTTGACGTGACGCAAAACATACCCAAGCGCCGAGGCATCGTCATGACTCAACGTCGTCCCGTCAAGCGGATCATGTGTTTCAATTGTTTCTTCAGCCATTTTTATTCCTTTTTGTTTTAGGTACTATCTGGCCGTATGTTAGCATAAGTTTTTTACTTTGTCAAGGCGGCCCGGATCAATCCATCAAACAGCGGATGCGGGCGGAACGGGCGCGACTTAAATTCAGGGTGAGCTTGCGTAGCTACGAAATACTGATGATGCGGCGCTTCAATAAATTCCACCAGCTGACCATCCGGCGACGTACCGGAAACTACCAAACCACCCCGCTCAATCGCCTGAATAAACTCCTGGTTCACTTCGTAGCGGTGGCGGTGTCGCTCAATTACCTCTGTCATGCCGTACATTTTAGCAACGAGCAACCCAGATTTCAGCACCGCTGGATAATCGCCGAGGCGCATCGTCCCGCCGGTTGACTGCTTGCCCTGCTGGCCGTCCATGATGTACACCACATTTGCGCCAGGCTCAGCACCGAACTCCTCACTGTTAGCATTTGCTACGCCGCCCAAACGCACTGCCGCAATCACCGCCACCTGCAGGCCAAGACAAATTCCTAAATATGGTTTGTTGTTTTTTATACAATACTCAGCCGCCTTGATCTTGCCCTCCACGCCGCGCGTACCAAAACCACCCGGCACCACGATAGCGTCAACGCCGGCAAAATCAGCCTCAGCAGCTGTCTCGGCATTAATCCACCTGATAGAAATCTCGCTTTTGTTCGCCCAAGCGGCAGACTTTAGCGCCTCAGTCACCGACAAGTAGGTATCAGAATTATCAATGTATTTAGCCACCAAGCCGACGGTTACCCGCTTGGCATATTCAGTAGTATCACGCCGAGCTAGACGCTTCCACCGCTGTAAATTTGGCTCCACTGAATTGTCGGTAAATTCGCCCAATAGCTTGCCCAAATCACGGTGCACCGTCAATGGCACTTCATACACGATGTCAACATTTGGCATCATAATAATTCCCTCGCGGCGCACGCCAGATGAAATAGCAATTTTTTCGCCGATACTGCGCGGCGGCTTGTCATGGCCCTCAGTCCGCACCGCCACCACGTCCGGCATAATCCCAAAACCGCGAAGATCCGCCAGTGCATTCTGAGCTGGCTTGGTCTTATACTCGTGCGACGCCTCCAAAAACGGCACATACACCACGTGCACGAATAGACAATTTTCCCGTCCCACATCCAGCGCAAAACCGCGGATCGCCTCGATAAAACTCAGGCCCTCGTAGTCACCGACCGTACCGCCAATCTCCACGATGTGGACGTCGCCTTCGGCCGCCTCGCGGATAGCCGCCTTGATAGAGTTAGTCAAATGCGGCACCATCTGTACCGTCTGGCCGCCAAACTTACCAGCCCGTTCATCGGCGATCAAATCGTGCAGCAATCGGCCCGACAGCGTAGTGTTTTTCCGCGTCAATTCCAAATCCAAAAACCGCTCATAATGTCCCAGGTCCAAATCGGTCTCAGCGCCGTCTCTGGTCACAAAGCACTCGCCGTGCTCTTTCGGGTTCAATAGTCCGGCATCAACATTCAGGTACGGATCGCACTTTTGTACCGACACGGCGATGCCCTTGGCCTGCAACACCGCACCGATACTGGCGGCCGTGATGCCCTTGCCAACGCCTGACAGCACGCCGCCAGTTACGAAAATAAATTTCCTCGTCATTGCTTCTCCATTATTCTAATTAAAAGAGGCGCCGAATTGACGCCCTTTTATTTCTATTCGCAGCCATCGCAAATCGTCAGATTTGCCGGATCAATGGGCGCAGCGACGCCCCCGCTCGCCTTAGCCTGCTCGTCCGCCACCGCCTGCGCTGCCTTCATCGCCGCGTCAATGGCATTCAATTTTTCTTCCAAAGTCATGTCGTCAGAAATAATTTGACTTGCGTTCATGTTCCTGTCTTTCTATATATTTAGTATCGCTTACGCTTATAATACGCTATATGTAGCGCCTATGCAACATAGTGCCGCCAACTTCCTGTTGTAGTTTTTTCATCAAGATTACCGATTGGCATGATGTAAATTTGTCTATGTTCCACGCGCGGCATAAAGTCGCCCAACTTATTGGCGTAGGTCTCCAAAGCCGCCGCCTCTTCTTCCTCTGGTAGTTCTCGTACCTTTGTTGTCAAAAAGACAGCACTCTTTTGATCGTTCCAAACCACAAATTCGACAACACCGCTGCGATAGGCATTAACAGCGTGACGAGATTGTCGGTCAGAAATCCAAATAATGTTGTTATTTTTATAACGGACGAAGTGAAGTGGCGTAATCAATGGTGTTCTGTCACGATTGACGGTTGCCAAGGCGCCAACTTCCACGGTGTCTAAAATATCTGTTGTAATTTTGTCCATAGTGGTTATTTCGTGGTGTTTACTTCGTAGCTAGTATTGGTACTCTCAAAGAAATTGACGAGCTCCAAAGTGTCATTTGCCGTAGCCATCCACTTGGCCGGGTTGGCGACGTTGTACTCTGGCTCAAAACCAAGCTCAACCAAGCGGCGGTCAGTCATATGCATGACGTATTGATTAACATAATCAGCGTTTAGGCCCAAGATGCCCTTTGGTAGCATATCCTTGTTGTACTCTTTCTCCAACTCAACCGCCTGCAGGATAAGCCCACGAATTTCCTCGGCAAATTCCTGGGTTTGCAGTCCTGGGTTTTCGTCCAAAATAGTCAGCAGCAAGTTAATACCAAAGGTTAAGTGCAGATTCTCATCCTTGGTGATCCAATCCAGCAACGTACCGACATTGCGCAGCAAGTTACGCTGACGAAAACTCATGCCGACCATAAAGCCCGAATAGAACCAAATGCCCTCCAGCACGATGTTATAGGCCACCAGTGAGCGGACAAAATCTTTCTTACCCTCCAAAGAGTAAATATCCAAGTTTGGATCAAGCATGACGTCGAGGTGCTTATTCTGGAAATCTGCCTTGTCGGCCAATGATTTTTTGCCAAAGCCCGCCGCGTAAATCTCCTCACGATCAAACGGAAACGTCTCAATAATGTATTCAAAGGTCATAAAGTGGTTGGCTTCTTCCCACATTTGCTTTGACAGATATAGCTGTGCTTCAGCGGCGTTAACATATGGATAAATACCAAACGCCAGCGATTTGTTGATCAATAACTCGTTTGGATTGAGGTAGCTAATCACCGTTTTTAGCGCGTGCTTTTCCTCGTCCGATAATTTTTCAAAATCCGCCAAATCCTGCACCAACTGCACCTCGTTAGGAAACCAGGTGTTAGCCACTGCCTGATTGTATAAATCGTATGCCCATGGGTAGCGAATTGGATGCAGTGATAAACCGTCGCGTAGGCCTGAACCTAAGATTCCCATTATGCTACCTCCTCAATCGGCAATTCATCCTGTACAGTGCCGGGCAGTGCCTCTTGTACATAGTATTGTAGATTGCCCCAGCTTGTATCCGGTGTTTCTGCCGATGGATCAGCTCCTTCAATTCCTGGCAATGTTTCCATATCGTTCCTCCTTTATTTTATTTATTAACTTTGGCAAATCCAAAACCACGCGTTTTAGCACCAGTTCGAATCTTCTGTTCTGCTAGTTTTTCCACCGACACTGTGGTCTGCTCTGACTGATGGCGTGGCTTAACATGTAAGTAATAGGTGGTTTTCAAACCGCGTCGCCACGCTTCAGAATAAATCTCCACATATTCATCAATATCACGAGTCTCAAGGTACATATTGCGGCTAATCGCCTGATCCACCCACTTCTGCGCCCGGGCTGCCACCTCAATGAACGCATACGGGCTGAGCTGGAAGCTGGTCTTGTAGACGTCGCGCAGTTTTTGCGGAATGGCGTCGATGTGCTGAATGTCGCCTTGTGCTGCAAAAACCTCTTCCTTAATTTCGTCCCACAAGTTCAATTTCTTAAGGTCACGCACCAAATTATTGTTTACCTCTAAGAACTTACCGTTCAGTGTTGAGCGGCTAAAAATCTGGGCAAACTGCGGATCAATCCCCGGCGTCGTACCCGCCACATGACCGATGTTAGCGGTCGGGGCGATAGCCATCAGCGTCGCATTACGCATACCTTTCTTTACTTTTTTGCGCAAACCATCCCAGTCCAGGCGCGTTTTGCGATCAATCTTTACCTTTAGCTTGCGATCATCAGACAATGCATCCAGTGTATCAATCGGCAGCAGCCCCTTGCTCCAACCGCTACCGTTATATGTCGGATAACTGCCGAGCTTAGCCGCCAAATCCGCCGACTGGTCGATGGCGTGGTAGCTGATAAATTCCGTCAATTGATCAATTAACTCATACGCTTCGTTTGACTCATAGCAGTAGCCGAGCTTTTCCAGCACATCGGTAAAGCCCATAACGCCGATACCAATTGCCCGCGTCTGCTGATTTGAGTGCATCGCCTCTGGAATTGGCGTCTGGGTAATGTCCACCAGATTATCGAGCTGGCGCGTTGCTGCCCGTGCCGCCTCTTGTAGCCGCTCCCAGTCCCATGTCTTATCCTCACGCAAAAACGCTGACAGATTGATACTAACCAAGTTACAGGTGGCGATATTATCCTTGTCTTGAGGCAGGGTAATTTCCGTACAGAGGTTGGACAAATGAATTGTACCGGTGTTATTATTCAGCGCCCGCACATTGATAGTGTCCTTCCAGGTGAGCCATGGGTGGCTAGTGGCCTGCAGACTAGTCAAAATCTGCTTAAATTGCTGGCGAGCTGATGTCTTCTCAAAGACGCGCATTTTACCAGCTTCAGCCAACTTGATGTACTCTTTGTAGCGCACGGAAAATTCTTCACCATACAACTCTGGCAAATCTGGCGTTTCCGCTGGGTCGAACAGATACCAATCTTGATCTTTCTGCACCCGCTTCATAAATTCATCAGAGATAAATACCGCGGTGTTGGCAAAGCGCGTGCGCATATACGGATCGCCAGAGTTAGAACGCAGATCAATAAATTGCCCAAAATTAAGATGCCAATTCTCCATATAAATGGCTGCCGCACCCGCCTTTTTGCCCTTACGACTAACCGCAAACAGTGCCGTATCGATCATCTTCATAAATGGAATTGGACCGGTTGATTCAGTGTTGGTTGTCTTGACCGGACTGCCAGCTGCCCGCAACTTGGTAAAACCGATGCCGATGCCTCCAGTGCCCTTGGCGATAAACATCGTATCGCGCACACTCTTGGCAATTGACTCCATGTCATCGTCGACATTTAGTAAAAAGCAGTTAGAGAGCTGCGGGAAGGAGCCGCCGGCATTGACCCGTGTCGAGCCGCCCGGCAGATATTCTAATTTGCTCATGTGCTCATAAAATTCAATCGCCGCCGCAGTTGGATCTGGCTCATTGTAGCTGAGTCCCATAGCGATGCGCATATGCGTAAATTGCGGTGTTTCCAGCGGATCGCCGCTTTGTTTGCGCAAGGCATAGCGGTTTTTATTTGTCATCACACCGAGATATTTACTGAGATTGTCGCGTTCTGGCTGTAATGCTTCGCCCAATTTTTTCAAATCAAATCGCCCGTCGCTCATCCGCTTATCAAGTAAGCCATCTTTGACCGCCGCTTTAACAAACTTCGGAAACTCCCGCGCATGCAATTTCTTTAATTCGTCTGCCGTCTCGTAATCGCCCAAAATGCTCTTATAGATAGTCTTTAGCAACAAGCGGGCTGCGATTTTATCATAATCCGGATCATCCTTGACGTTCTGTAGTGTCGTCTGGATGACGGCCTGGTCGAGCTGCTCGGTGGTAATCCCGTCAAATAGCGTCAGCTGCAGCTCGGTTGCCACCTGTACCACTTTAGAAACCTGATCTGGTAGACCATCACAGGCCTTCAAAATCGCTGCGTTAATTTTATTGGCATCAAACGGCTCTTTCATCCCGTCGCGTTTGATGACGTTGATTTGTTGCACCTATTTCCCTCCTTGATGATCAGCAAAACTACCGCCGACCTCTCTGCGGTGGCGACTGACACCTCTCGTCTATTTGCTTTTTGTTTAGTACCCTCTACACATTTAGTGTATGTATACTATAATAAAGCACTAGATGTGGCGTGACAAGAGGATTTGTGAATTTTACAATGAAAACAGCTCGCTAACTGATTACTCTCCACCCACTAACCACAAAGGTGGTCGTTCATGGTCGCCCTCAAGGCAATATCAACGAGGGTATCGTCCGTGGTTATGGATGGTCACCAGCTAATATCGACGTCTTGTATGAGCAGTATCCATAAAATCATACACAAACTCTCCGCTTCGTGGCAGGAAGCAGAAGGCCTCGCTGCTAGAAGTGGCGCTTAGTGGTTGGTGGCCGGGAGCATAGCGGAGGATGCATTTAGCATCGCTGCTGGTCGCAGCATCAAACGTCGGTCGTGCTGAACCGGCCACTTCGTTACGCATGCCGACAAATGGTAGCTCCACGCCGATTTCTTTGTACGATTTCCAATCCGTACAGCGATATGGCTGAGCGCAGTTGGCGAAGGGCTGGATAGTCAGCAGGCGCTGACGGATGGAGTCATCGGTAATGACACCAAATAGCGAGCCGTACGGATGCTCGCGGGTTATATATAGAAATGGGTGCTCTGAGTGAATAACGCGAGCGGCCTTGACCGTTGACATATCAAAGCGACTGAGGAATACTTCGCGTGGCTCATAAATTTTGTAATTAGGGAGCAGCGTAACGAGAAAACCTGCCCCAACATAAATCAGCACAACAACTGCGGCGGCGATGGCGCACTTGACGAGGCGGCGATGGCGGTGGTAGAAATCTTCAAACATAAGTTTATTATTGAAAATTCTACAATCTATCTTATTGTGATCATATAATATAATAATTACACTTAATATTCTGGGAGCTCCGTGAGAGAAGAGTTTGTTTGGTCCTGGCCGAGAAATTCCCGCGGGTCTGTGAGGAGACTTCTTTGCGGGGTTGGGAGCCGAATAATGGTGAACTCTTCCTCGAGATCTTCAGGGAGAGTCAAGCCAACTGGAACATACTCAGACTTGACAGCCCTACCCTGCTTTTCAGCCCCCTGTCCGGTATGCGCCGCTTTATTTATAAGCCGGGATGGCTTCAAGCCAACGGGGGTATTTTTCCGCCTAGGAGCTCTCGCCTCGCGTGTCGTCTCACTCCTTAGGGCTATCTCGCCCAGCGGCCTCTTGCATTGACTACATAACATTTCCCGTCGTCCTCCTGAAGCAATAAAATCTTCGAGATCAGTGAGAGAAACCTGCCCAGATCGACTCTCAACGATACCTTGACCCGAAATGTACTTGCGAAGAGCGTGCACCACCCCTTGAATGGCTCTTTCTTGGTGCTCTGGATCAGTTATGCCGTACGCCTCGGCCAGCTTCCTCGCTTCATCGCCCGGAATGAATACGGTATCGTCGCCTACCCGGTATACTTCGTTCATTGCAGCACCTCCTTTACGCGTTTATAATCCCAATAATTTGCTTGATCGCTACATGTTAATGATAACACAATTAACCCATACACTCCCAGCACCATCAAGATCTCACGTATCCCAACTCTGGCGGAAGGACGGGGATTTGAACCCCGGAGACCCCGTGAAGAGCCTACACACTTTCCAGGCGTGCCAGTTCAACCACTCCTGCATCCTTCCGTGATGCATATTATAACAGAAAGTCCGCTAGCGGTTGCAACCGGAGCGGCTTTTTGTCTATAATAAAAAGCAATGATGAACGATCCTTCAACGCGAATTAAACTTACTAATGTAACGAAACGATTTGGCTTTGGTGACGCCGAGCAGGTGGCGCTGGACAATGTCAATCTCGAGGTCAAAAAGGGCGAGTTTATCGCCATCGTTGGCCCATCCGGTTGCGGCAAGACGACCCTACTCAACATCCTCGGGCTGCTCGACCACCCGTCAGAGGGCGAATATTACCTTGACAATAAATCGGTCGAGGATTTGACAGCGACACACCACGCCACGATTCGTTCTCGCGATATCGGCTTTATTTTTCAACATTTCAATCTCATTCCACGCCTGACGGTGATTGATAATGTTGCTCTGCCGCTTACCTACAAAGGCATCAGCAAGACCAAGCGCCTCCAAGAGGCCAGCCGAATTTTGCGTAATTTCCATCTGGGCGAGCGCGAATATTATCTGCCACATCAGCTATCCGGCGGTCAGGTTCAGCGCGTGGCAATCGCCCGAGCACTGGTCAACAGTCCGTCAATCATCCTGGCCGACGAGCCGACCGGCAACCTCGACTCCAAGTCTAGCCACATCATCATGGAGGAACTGTCCGACATTCATCGCCGAGGCAACACGATTATCATGGTGACGCACAATCCAGAATTATTGTCATATGCCAGCCGGGTGATTTCTATGCTCGATGGGCGCATTGATACCGACACGCACCATATCAAGAAGATCTTTAAGCAAAAACTGGGCGGCGATGACCAGCCGGCAACCCCTGTGAGCTCAGCTCCACCACACACGACAGCCGCCAAAGATGAAAAAGCTAAGCCAGACGAGAAAACTGAGCCAGTAAAAGCCCCAGCTGAGAAACAGACACCCGAAGAGGCGACCCCGCCTGCTGCCACCAATAAGCCAGCCGACCCGATAAAGTCCCCAGACGATCTCCCACCAAAGCGGCCACTTGGCGCTCCTTCAACCAAAGCGACCGCAAAGACCCAGAAAGCTGATACTGAACAGAGTAAAAAATCAGCAGATTCTGATACTACAAAACGTTCCAGTACGCCAACCGAAAAGAAACCCGCCCCTAAGTCCGATAAAGCCGACGACGCAAAAACCGATGCCGCCAAATCAACGAAGAAACCAGCCAAAAAAGAACGGAAAGCTACGAAAAAGTCATGAAAATGCTCCTCAATAATCACTTCGAGAACGCGGTCGAGTCGCTCAAGTCAAATAAAGTCCGCACCTACTTGTCGATTTTTGGCATCATGGTCGGCATCGCCAGCATCACCATTATCCTATCGCTGCTGACTGGTACGAGTCGCCTGTTTGGCGATCAGTCCGCCAAGATCTCTGACACTACTGCGCTAATTCGGTCTGGTAGCGAGGCGCGGCCAGATTCATTGCTGTCACTCAGCTCCGGACACGCCGCCCAAATGGTGAACACACTGACCGAACAGGACGCCCGAGAAATTGCCAAGGCGACCAACAACAGCGCCGCACCACTGGCAACGTTTCGCACGAATATATCAACACCGGACGGCAAGACTAAACTAGAGCGCACCACCGTTGTCGGCAGCTCGGGCGAACTGGCCAAACTCGCCGGCCTCAAGTTGCGCGAAGGACAATTCATCGACGAGGCCAACGGCGT
Source organism: uncultured Candidatus Saccharibacteria bacterium (assembly GCA_963548005.1). Lineage (GTDB taxonomy): Bacteria > Patescibacteriota > Saccharimonadia > Saccharimonadales > Saccharimonadaceae > Nanosynbacter. The sequence continues at coordinate 13,649 of CAUUSW010000003.1, forward strand.
CGTGATCGGCAAACAGCTGTCAATTGACCTATTCGGCACCGAAAAATCCCTCGGCAGCGTCCTCAAGCTCCGCGGCGAGACGCTCACGGTGGTCGGCGTCCTCGACGAGCCAGAGACTGCACCTAGTTACCTTGGTGTTGATTTTAATCGCTCTATCATCCTGCCGCTGGCCGTCAGCAAAAAGTTCACACAAAACACCGCCCAAATCCAGCAAATCCTCATCACTGCCGACAACGGTACGGCGTTGCAAGCCAAAATTGATGCAGCCAAAAAAGTCCTTGCCCAGCAGCATCAGGGCGATACCGACTACCACACCTTGGTCGGCCAAGCCATCACCGCCCCAAATTCCCACCTGGTGAACGCCCTCTCAACCGCCATGGCGGTCATCGCCGGCATCTCGCTACTGGTCGGCGGCATCGGCATCACCAACATCATGCTGGTTTCGGTCGCCGAACGCCAGCGCGAAGTCGGTATCCGCAAGGCCGTTGGTGCCACCAACCGCACCATTGTCGCCCAATTCCTCATCGAATCAGCCATCATCGGTCTATTTGGCGGCATTCTCGGCTACGTTATCGGCCTCGGCGCGTCATTCCTCCTCGGTATGTATCTGCCGTTCACTCCAGTTCTCGAGTGGCAGGCAGCCGCCCTGACCATCGGTGGAGCACTCATCATCGGTATGCTCTTTGGCATCTATCCAGCCAGCCGCGCTGCTGGCAAGGACCCGATTGAAAGCTTGCGCCACTAAATTTCACACGAGTCCGTCATGACCCTCAATGGGCTCTAAAGTAAAAGCGACGCCCCATCTCCCTTGGGCGCCGCTTTTCATTTTCTGGTCCAAATGAGCCTACGACAATTCTTTCTTTAGCTGCTCCACCAGCGCCACCGGCTCTGGATTGACACCGTTGAGAATACCCGCATAAATACTGACAATCTCACCCAGTGCCAGACCCCATAGTAGCTGCTCAAGCAGCGTCTCGCCCTGTAGCTCGACTACTTCGGCCTTCGGGCGCATACCCGATAGCAACCGATCGGTCAGCTCCATCCGCTCCCGAATTCGTGGGCGCTCAAGACTGCTCCGAAAATCCACGACCTTATACGGCTTATCGACCGGATGTGATGACCAGCCGATGAACTCATTGTGGCTGAACTCCGGATATTGATTCCAAAACGCCACGTTTTTCGCTGACTCGTTAAAGCTAATCTTCCACTTATACGCCAGCGGCCATGTCAACTCGCCCGCATAAAACACTTGGGTCGAACCAACGAGCTTGAGCGCCAGTTGCTTGGCATAATTATCCGCCGTTGGCACCTCCTCAGCCCACTGGCTCAGCTGATCCTTCAGCCACGTACCACTAGCTGCCACTGCTTGGTACAGACTATCGTCAATCACCTCAAACTGACTGAGCAGCTTTAGCAACCCGCGCAAATGATAAATCGTTGACATCCGCGGCTGACCGCCCGACGGAACGCGCACCCGCGGCAGATTATCTGCCTCGGCCGCCGCAAACAATTTTCCGCCCGTCGCCATCACCGCCAACTGACAGCCGCGCTGACGAGCCTGCTGATAGCAACTCATCGTCTCCTCGGTGTTTCCCGAGTGGCTGATAGCAATAACTAGTGTTTTTTCATTCACAAAATTCGGCAACTGATAACCCTTTGTCACTTCAAGTGGCACCGTGACCCGATCCGCCGTCAGCACCTTGACCATATCCGCTGCCAGCGCCGAGCCGCCCATACCCGCCAGCACCACATTAGCCACCTCACCGGGACTCGCCGGTGACTCTACTTCGGCCGCAAAGTCCGTCTGTGTCGTCACTACCACTGCACTCGTTCGTGTATTACCCGGGTCGCGCTGCGCTAAAAGATTTTTGTCGTCAAGCATCTTGAAATTCCTCCTTTTCCTGTGTTACAGTATAGCATAGAAAGCAAGCATAATCGTAATGTGAAAAGAGGTGGGGTATGACAATTCAAGACAGCGGACAAGTCAACAGCGATCAAGATCTAGCTAGCGTGCTGGCGGGCGTCTCTGGTGGCAGTGATGACAATTTACGATTTGAAGAAACCGGCGCTCAGGACGCTGACACGACCAGCCGCCCGACCAAGCCACAAACCAGCACCGCATCCGGGCCAGCCGCACCAGCACCGCGGCCAACCACCGACAGCACTAGTCGGTCATATGCCACGCCGACCGATATGTCGCTTGATGATATCAAGCAAAATGCTCTCAGCGAGCTTCGGCCACTGGTCGGCAAACTCAACGTCTCGCCCGAGGAAAAGTTCGACACCTACCTCCTGCTACTGCGCTCGACTGACGACACCTCGCTAATCGCCCCAGCACACGAAGCTGCCGTCGCCATCCCCGACGAAACCCGCAAAGCCCAGGCACTACTTGATATTATCAAGGAAATTGATTTCTTGTCGCAAAGCTGAGACTCATCATTCGTGTATAATTTGCTAATTTATTAGTTTTATTGTAAAATTCAGACATGTCTTTAGTTGCATCGGAGCGTAGCGACAGGTATTGTCCTATTTCTGAAACATCAAGCGTCAGTCCAGAAACTGTGCGGAATGTCGCTGCGGCAAAACTCCAGCTCTATGAAGAAACACTCCATGGCCTCCTCAACCAGCAATCCCCAGACCAATTATCAGGCCTGTATGACATGCCAAGTTACGACGCCCCCTTTGTTCACGACACACTAGGATTACGCGGCGGCGGTATCAAAGATTTTTCAGATATTGCCAAAACTTCCGCTGATCATACAGCCATCCGCAATGCAGCTCTCAAGCTGGGCTTTCTTCACAAAGAACTTGACAAAAAGCTAGAACATAGTGGTAGACAGCTTGATGTTGCACTGCCCCGCGACATGCAACCTATCGGTGGTGTATCTGCAATCATTGTACCTGGTGGAGCTGGTGCCACTAATGGTATCCGCCTACTCGGTGCCCTCACGGCAATACAAGAAGGTAAAATCAATACCCCAGAAATTATCCTCACCACCTGTGACCGTCCAACCACTGAAGCGGAGCGCAAGCGAGCCGAAGCACAGGGTTTTAAAAGCGACGCAACTGAATTTGAATTATGCCTTGGCGCTGCAGCATCACTTTTGGGGGACATTTCTTGGGAAGAAAGCACACTCCCAACTCCATACGAAAGTAATGATTTGACCAAAGTACGTCAGGGGTGGACGAGAATATCAACGCTACACGGCATGCAAATTATCAGTCTCAGCGTCTTGTCGGCTCCAATTGACAGCAACCGTACCATGCCCGATGGCAGTAAGCCGCGTCGTGCCAATACTCAAGAAACCTTTAGGGCCGCCTTTCCTCTGCTCGACGAGGGCGGCAAGGTGGCGATCGTCTCTCACGATACTTGGATACCGTATCAAGAACTAGCGGGACTGGATACCTTTCTGCTCGAAAACAACACGGATGTTGTTGCATTTGGCCCACAAAAAACCGATCGCCTCGCGGGTGGTGCTATCCGGCAGCCCGAGCAAGTCATCGATGAAATTGTCAAAGTATACACTTATTATGTCAATCTTTTAGTCAAGGCCGAGACCCGTATCGAGAACCAGCGCCGTACACAGCAATACGCCGAAACCGCCATCCCAGACATGACCGAACTACGCGACGCCAAAATGCGTATCGGCTATCGTGACATTCCGCTCACAGCGAACGGCAGCCTGCTTCATGAACTGCGTCAAGAACCGTTGGTTGACCTAGTCAGCCATGGTATTGCCGGCCAATCTTATTATTCTCGGCGCAATGCTACGACCGGCGCAAGCGTTGCTGGCGTCAACAAATCAATCTATGTCCGAGAATCGGTTGCGAGAAAACTGGCAGACATTAACGCCTTTCTTGCAAGCCCTGAAGTTACCAAATTTTTTGGCGGTACCGTGGAAGCATATGTTGAGGAGGGGCTACGTTCCACCGATATGCAGTCATCACTATATCACCAACTCATACCAGACAGTATTCGACGCAGCAAACCCAATCTCCAAGAAGAGGATATCTACAAACGGCGCGACGAGATCATAGCCAAACCTTCGACTGCCGACAACCCGTCGCCACACGCAACGGGCGGAGCGATTGACATCCGCCTGCGCGTCAAGCCGAGCCCCTGGACACCAGACTTTGTGGCAAGCAGCTTTATCGACATGGGGCATATGGATGGCGACACCGGGCCGCGCAATAATCCTGATTATTTTGAGCAAGCAATGCCACTGGCGGACGAGGATATAACCGCTCAGCGAAATCGTCGCTTTCTGTATAATCTGCTGACCGCCTATGGGTTTACGGTCAATCCCCATGAATGGTGGCACTTCGACTACGGCAACCAGCTGTGGGCATTTGTGCAGAATTACCAGCTTGGCAAAAAAGCTGTACAGGCACTATTTGGAGCTGCTGGATAGCCATAAAACGATATATTACAGGGTGATTCAGATACCGGTAATTGACTTTTTATATTACTTATGCTATCGTAATATCATACTTACTAACCAGAGAACTACTCTGGAAGAAGTTTACAAACATGTCAGTATCAAAAATAGGCAGCATCTCAAAGGGGTTTAATCACCAAAGAACGAACCCAGAATCATCTAGCGGACGAGAGAGTCGCAGACTAGGCGCACAGACGCTCAGTAATGCTGGCATATCAATCGACGTAGACCCGACAGATAGCCCAGAGCAGCTTGGCAGTAATACTCTTATTTTTACCAAAATATTGGATCTTGATATTACCATCAAGGAGCAGCTGGCTGATTTAGCCAATAGTCCATCAATGGAGCTGATGGAGAATGGCGCAGATAAATATGGAACCATCCTTCTGAGAGGAGCCGATAAACTTACAAGAAATTTTGAGGAAATCTTTTCTTGTATTGACCACCTACCCATAACAGAGAGTAACGACATAGTTACTAGTTTGAGGGCCAAGGTGAGTGAGCTTGCTTCAAGGCTTAAAGGTGACGTGATAAAAGCAGGGCTAGACTGGCAACTCCTCCGATCAACCTATGCTAACGATGTCGCCGCCATGAGTGCTGACTATGTACGTCGAGTTGCCGATACCATATATAGTTCTATGGACATGAGTGATGCCAATATCCAAAGCATACGGGAGCTTATTCACGATAGTCACTCTTTTAACGAACTGTTGCATCTAACCCCATTCATATGTCATGAATAACGACGAGTTAAGAGGTACTCTAGAATCGTGGTCAGATGGTAATAACGAGAGGCATTATATTCGCGGTCTCGGCAGGAGAAATGAAATAGCAGAAGATATATACCAAAAATTTTTAGAAGCATGGCGACTCGGAGATAACTACGCAAGATAGGGCTGGAGACACAAGGCTCCAATCGCAGTGGATATTGTATTAGCAGGGAATATTCTACATATTGTTGTGCGAGACTATGGCCATTCTTTAAATTTGGTTATGAATACTGTTCCAGACCAGCAAGATAATATCCTCATACAATATCACATGTCAAAAGTACCAAATAAAGCTATGGTCTATCAGCTGCCGGGTATTAGTACGGTGCGACACGCCTACGCCGGTGGTCAATGGCTCGCCAGTAGTAAGAATCTCGGAGACGAAATCATCAATTTTGTCAAGCAAGTTCCCACGGATATCGACTCACCAATAACTCAGGCCATCCTTCACCCAAGGAATAAATAATTAGCGCCCTAAAACTCCCCGCCGTTTCCAGCGAGGAGTTCCATTCTTAATGAGATAGGAATACTACATCATCCCCATACCCGGCATGCCGCCAGGCGCAGCTGGAGCTTCTGGCTCTGGCACGTCGACGACCAGTGCGCCCATGGTTGCTGCAGTTGAGGCGATGGATACCGCGTTCTGCACCGCTTCCTTGGTGACGCGCGCTGGGTCGATGACGCCAGCTTTTTTGACATCCACCAATTCGTTCTCAGGCTTCATCACGTTAACGCCAAAGCCTGCTTTACCCGCCTCGACTTGCGCCAAAAGCGCGTCGGCGTTCAAGCCAGCGTTACGCATGATCTGTAGGAACGGCTGCTTTAAGGCATCCTTTAGAATCTGCCGGCCGGCCGCGATGCTGTCTGCACCGCTCACTTTCAGGCCGCCAGCCAAATTCACCAAGGTTACGCCACCACCAGCGACAATTCCCTCAGCCAAGGCTGCCTTGGTGGCTGCCACGGCGTCGTCCACACGGAACTTCTTTTCGTCAATCTCGGTCTCAGTCGCGCCGCCGACTTTGATGACGGCTACCTTGCCGCTCAGAGCAGCTGCTCGCTTGTCGAATTGTTCTTTTTCATATTCGCTAGAGGCGTTGTCGGACAGCGCCTTGATCTGAGCGATCTGCTCCTTCACGGCTGATGGCTTGCCCGCGCCCTCAACGATGGTGGTTTCGTCTTTACCGACAATCACCTTACGCGCTGAACCCAACACCTCCAGGCCAGCATTCTCAAATGTCAAACCGTGGTCCTCAGAAATCACCGTTGCGCCAGTCAGCACCGCGATGTCGCGCAAAATCTCCTTGCGGCGGTCACCAAAGCTTGGTGCCTTGACCGCCACGGTGTTAAACACACCCTTGAGTTTGTTAAGCACCAAAATACTCAGCGCTTCACCCTCAACTTCATCAGCGATCAGCACCACATCCTTCTTGCCGCTTTGCGCCAATTTCTCCAGCATCGGCAAGAACTCTTGCACGCTAGAAATCTTCTTATCGGTAATCAAAATCGCTGGCTTTTCGTAAACTGCCTCTTGCCGACCAGTGTCGGTAACGAAGAACGGACTGACCCATCCCTTGTCCAAGCTAAAGCCTTCAACAACCTCAGCCTCCAACTCCAAACCTTGGCCAGCCTCAACCGTCACTACGCCGTCTTTGCCAACTTTCTCGATGACGCTAGCGATCAATTTACCAATTTCCGCATCGCCCGCCGAGATGGTTGCCACTTCTGCCACGCGCTCAGATTTACCCTCAATTGGCTCCGCTAATTTATTCAGCTCTTTGACAATTTCTGCGCCAGCCTGCTCGATGCCTTTTCGCAGTTCCATCGGGTTGTGTCCCGCCGCAATCAGCCGGTTAGCTTCCTTCAAAATCGAATAGGTTAGCACCGTCACCGTCGTGGTGCCGTCACCAGCCTGCTTGTTCAAGTTCTTGGCCGCTTGTTTAATCAAATCAGCACCAACTTTGTAGCCCAGCGTCTCATCGTCGTTTTCTGGCAGCTCAATACCTTCCGCCACTGTCACGCCGTCGTGCGTCACCGTTGGCCCGCCAAACCCCTTGGCGATCACCACATTGCGACCCTTTGGCCCGTAGGTTACCTTGACTGCGTTATATAGCGCTTCAGCACCGCCCAACACGCGAGCACGCGCATCGTCATCGTAAAAAACTTTTTTTGCCATAATAAAAACTCCTCTTTTCTCAAACAACCGTTGCTAAAATATCTTCCTCGCGGACGATCAAATATTCCGTACCGTCAATTTTCAAATCCGTGGTCGAATATTCCTTATAAACAATCTTGTCGCCCACTTTCACATGCTTGACATCGCCGCCAACTGCTTTGACCTCAGCCACCACCGGCTTCTCCTTCGAGCTATCCGGCAAATATAATCCGCTGGCCGTCTGTGTCTTCGCCTCCTCGCGCACCGCTACCACGCGGTCGCCGAGAGGCTTGATAGGTGTACTCATATCATCCTCCATTTCGTTAACAATACACCCATTGTACCGCACTAAATTAGCACTCGTCAAGGGCGAGTGCTAGAAGATATAACTAACCCCACGGTCAATGCTATACTATATCCATGAGACTCTTCAAAACCCTGATCTCGCGCATTCTTGCCCGCTCTGTCACTACGTTCTTCCTGCATAATCCGCACATCAAGCTCGTTGCCGTCGTCGGTAGTGTCGGCAAAACCACCACTAAATCAACTCTCGTCAGCGTCCTAAACTCCAGCTATAAAGTCCGCACCAACCGCGGCAACTTCAATGCCGAGTTTAGCGCGCCACTAGAAATCCTCGGTGTTGACTCACCGCAGAACCCCCGCTCGGTATGGAATTGGTTATCGGTCTTGGGCCGAGCCCGCCGCGCTGCCCGCCGCCAGCATGACATCGACGTTGTCGTCCAGGAATTTGGCATTGACCATCCCGGCGAAATGACTGCGTTTGGTCGCTATATTCGCCCCGACATCACCATCGTCACCGCCATCGCGCCTGAGCATATGGAGTTTTTCGGCTCACTAGAAACCGTCGCCCGCGAGGAATTTGCCCTCGCTGAATGTAGCGAAAAAGTGATCTACAACCGCGATGACATTCGCCCCGAGTTCGTGGACTTCGCCGATTGCGGCCAAATCATTTCCTACGGCACCGAGCCGGGCGCCGACTACCAGATGGCTATCGGTAAATTTACCAGTGGCAAGGGCTTTCAGTGCCGGCTCATCCACGCCGACCAAACCTCGCGTCCATTCATCATCCCCGTTGTCGGCGTGCATCAGCTCCGCGTTGCTGCTGGCGCGGCGGCGGTGGCGTTAGAGCTTGGACTTGACATTGAATGCGTGATGACCATGCTCGAGAATTTCACGCCAGTCAGCGGCCGCATGAATATCTTGCCCGGCATCAACGACGCAACCATCATCGACGACTCGTATAATTCCAGTCCCCTTGCCGTAAAATCTGCCTTGACGACGCTTTACCAGCTGCCCGCCAAAACTAAAATCGCTGTCCTCGGCGACATGAACGAGCTGGGCGAAACCACGGCTGACGAACACGCTGCCATTGGCGCGCTATGCGACCCAAAGCAGCTCGATCACGTCATCACCGTTGGTCGCTTGGCCGAGCAATTTCTCGCTCCAGTTGCTCAGCAAAACGGCTGTACCGTCACTTCGTTTACCAAGGCCACCGACGCTGCCAAGCTCCTCGCTCGCCTGGCCAATAAAGACACAATTTTACTCTTCAAGGGCTCCCAGGGCGGCATCTACCTCGAGGAGGCCATCAAGCCACTCCTCAAAAACCCCGCCGACCGCCAAAAACTCGTCCGCCAATCAGACGCGTGGCTTGAAAAGAAACGGCAGTTTTTTGAAAGTGACCATTGATGACCGAAAATGCTACATCAAAAAAACCAATTGCCACCCGCATTATACGTTGGCTTATTTACGGTCTGACAATTCTCGTTTTTGTGCTTGCAACTGCCCATAATGACCACCTACACAAGCTCAACTCCGACCAATTTGGTCCGCCTGACTATTATTATGATTACTATTTGCACGACTCAATGTGGTTCATTGTGGCCATGCTTATCACTTTGCTGATGATAGGGATAACGGACCGGTCAATCACCGCCGCCCGCCACCAGAATCTACGCAATCGCTGGCCGCTCGTCATAACGGGTATTCTGTTTTACCTCGCAATACTGATACTGCTTCTCGATGTGACAATCGGCGGGTGGGGTATTCCCGGGCACTGCGGCAGCGGATTTTCTACAGGTAACTGCTTTCTGGCTGATGGACTCGGGGAATTCGTATACCTGTTCTGTATGCCACCGCTTTTCATCTGCGGAACATCTCTTATGACTATCAATCGCCGCACCAAGTACCGCCAGAGTCGTAAAAAATCACTGCGATAGCTTATAGAGGAACGCCAGCCAGAACAACGCCGCTACCGCGAGGCTGCTCAGCGCACAGAGTTTATATACACCCCGCAGCCACACCACCATCCACACTCCCGCCGCCGATAACAGCATCGGCAGCGCCATTGCCGCTATCTCGATGACATGATATTCACGAATCCACCACGTATCCCACCTCGCCACAATAAAGAGCAGCACGCACAAAGCTATCGGTGCGACTACCAGCAAAACTACTACTGTATCGCTTAAGTATGGCTTGTCCGTCGTCGCTACATCATCTTTCATAACCTACCCCTTCATGATAAATCGGCTACACTAGTTAATCAACCTATCACCGCGACCAAGTAGCTACCAAATCATTGCACCTAAATTTATTTCTCACAACTCACCCCCTTCGGTAGTCTATTTAATTTTATTAATCCTCGTGGTTTGTAACCGTTTGATCCTGGCCTCAATACAGGCGACAAGTAGTCTTCAGGTCCCAAAGCGTAGCACTTCTCGTTTATGTCTTTTACCAAAACTATAGGCATGCCTTTTGAAATATTATTATCTTTATCATCTTCTTTATCTTCGTTAAGCTCTGGTTTACCATTGCGAGCAGTATAGAGGATGGGGTCGGTGATTTCAGGGTCGCAGGCATCGTCGATGCCGTCAAGGTCTTCGTCTTTTCCCGAAGCCTTCAAAAAGGCTCCACATGGTTGATTTTTATCTGGTGTACCGTTTTCGTCGATATCCTGAGACTTGTAGACCATAGCCACATATTCTCCTCTTTTTCTCACCGCTAAAAACGTATATCACTATATAAATCCCAACCAATCCAATAAGTTAAGATTGCGACAAAAATAAGAACAATAAACACCCAGATAAGTCGTTGCCACCATTTTTCAAGTAGAAAGACATTTACGAGCGAGCACAAAATTACTACTCCTGCTATAATTTTATAGAGCATAGAGGTTTGGTCACTTATTAGATTCGCTACCATCCAGCTATATAACCAGAATACGACTAGAAGTCCGGTGAACGTTTGAATATACAGACCAGCCACCCGTCTTTTTTTACTGACAGATTTTTTCTTTATTAACTTACCAGATATATTATCATCAACTATTTCTTTATTCTTCACAACTCACCCCGTCAAAATCCATCAACGATTCACTCTGAACAGCTGAATACTTGTCAATATTATAGCGACGATACCAACTATGAGTCCGGTTTTCGCCCAATTAGAAAGCCCCTCAAAACCGCCCCCAAATAAGGACGTCTGCAGTAGGAGCAAAAATGACACAGGGATGAATAGCCACAAAATAGCCGCCAGATGTGAAAGTGGAAAATTCTTTCTTCTATTCGCAGAAGTAAACAATAATAACAGACTAATCACGGCTGCAATACATTCTATAATCAGCCCTATTTGATATGTATCACCTCGCACCACGAGTAGCGGCATGGTAGCCATAACGGCCATCAATAATATATTCTGCGTTATCTTTTTATTCTTTTTCACAACCAACCCCCTTCGGTAGTCTATTTAATTTTATTAATCCTCGTAGCTTGTAGCCGTTTGATCCTGGTTTGAGTGCTGGTGATAGGTAGTCTTCTGGTTTTAGGGCGTAGCACTTCTCGTTTATGTCTTTGGCGAGAACGATTGGTGTTCCTTTTTTAATATCACCGTCATCTTCTTTCATAACGACCAATTTATTGAATGCAAGTCCGCGCGTCTCTTCGCTTAAAGTATGTCCAACCAGCGCATCAGCGTTATTCTGGTTTTTTGACTTGTCAACGTAATCGTTCGTGATACCAGTCAAGTTAGCTGCTCGCGTATTGCGAAAGAGATAAATCCGATCCTCATCCTCGCCAAGCGACGTTTTACCATTGCGAGCAGCGTAGAGGATGGGGTCGGTGATTTCAGGATCGCAGGCATCGTCGATGCCGTCAAGGTCTTCGTCTTTATTAACAGCTTGAGTGAAAGCCCCGCAGGGTTGAAGTTTGTCCGGCGTACCGTTTTCGTCAATATCGTCCGGGTTTGGACCTTTGATGAGAATGGTTTGGTACAGTTCTTGTTTCTTACCATCTGGCGCCTCGCCAGACACCACCAGCGTGTGGTATCCAGCGGGCAGATCCTCAGGCAGCGCCACAGATCCTTTAATTTCACCATTCTCATCAGCCTCAATCTCGCCCAAATCTCTTGGCTCAGAGTAAATCTTTACGTATACCTTTTTCCATGGCTTATACGGGCGTCTGGATGTTTTGATCTCTATATATTTTTCTTGAACTTTTGTTGCTGTCCCGTTAGAAAGTTTATAGTTTATAACCCTTAGGTCATCCTGGGTTTGACCTTTTTTAAAGTATTCTGTATCTTCTATTGTATTTATCGTTGCAGCTGAATCAGGACAGCTATTCCTTCCGTTCTCGCAAATAGCATAGCGAAGCGGACTCACTCCTCCAAGTTCGGTGGCAAATTTACGAGCGATATCTGAATGACCTTTGGCGTTTGGGTGGAAACTTTCTTGTCGTTCGTTACCATTTGCGCCAAAAATATTTGTAATTGCCGTTACATGGCTATCTCTATCTCCGCACAACCAGTGATTACCAAAAGCATTCTCAACATCTATATATTTAACCCCCGCGGCCTTTGCGGCCTGCTTGATTACTCTATTGTAATACGTCACAGAATTCGTAATCATCTCCCTCTCGCGAGCATCTAGCGTAAAGGTATTCTTACACTGAGCAGTTGGATCGCCATTGATAAATTGTGGATAACCCAAAACATATATCTTTGCTTGATCATTGGTTGCCTTTTTGAGATCCTCGTAGAGAGATTTGAGGCTATAGTATTGATATTTTAGATCAGCCTTAAGCCAACTCCGATACTCTGGCTTAGCCCACATACATGAATCACCCCATGACTCATGATTGGCACAAAGCGTTAGTTTTGCCCCAAACCCAGCATCATTCCCGCCCGCCGTCAGCGTGATCACCTTTGGTTGGTACTTCTTCACGAACTCGATTTGCTTGACGCGCCCTGGGATCATCTCGTTGAGTGCCATCTTCTGCAACGTTCCTTTATTATCATAACCATGCAACCGCCCGAGCGGGCTGTCCTGTCCTTCATAGCCGCCTGAATTGTCCCAATTCATGTCGTACACCGTTGCCCCACTACACGCAACCGACGCCCACGCCGCCGACGGGCCGCTACCCAGCCCCATCCAGTTCGCCAGCTTGTACGGATACGAACGTGTGCTAACGTGGCACTTTTCCCTTGGCGCACCCTTCGCCTTATCTTCTTTCACATCCGTCCACTGGCGATAATACTTCCGGTCAGTCGCTGGATTTTTATCAGTATCACCCTCGCCGCTGGAGAAGGAATCGCCGAGAGCGAGATACGTAACATTGCGTCGATCGCCAGGAATCGGCTTACCCTTGTAACCGTCTGGATATTCGACGTCAAAGGTTGAGGTGAAGATTTTCATACTATTGCCAGCGTACCATGGCATATACGACTCGTTGAACTGGGCAATGGGTACAGCGTTGTTACTATAATTCCCCTGTAAAAACTCAACCTCACAACCACCCTGGTCCCAGAAAGGTTTAACATTACCGGCAAACATACCGTATAGTTTAGCGTTACTTCCCCATTTATGCGTAATGGTAGCTGTTCGATACGGGGCGTCACCATAAAACTTAATATGGAAATCTTTTCTATTTTCCGACCAATATACAATTATATACCGAGGGCCGCTAGGCTCAGCGCTATAGGCAACAGCGTACGCACCAGTTGCCATCGCCCGCTCAAGGCTCGTCATATAGTCCTTATGATAGAAATGGCCTTTCGCCATAGAAATGTTTGCTTGTCTCAATGCCATAAACCAACTATTTGAATGGTCGGCCGGTGCACAAAATTTCTTATTACGATTTACGTAACTCACCAAATCCTTTGTCGTTATCTTATCAGTAAAATCATCATATTGAGACGAGTCTGGCCACCATCCTATCGCTGAGCGATTGTCCGGAAACTTGGGGCCTACATAGCCACTCAGATAGTCAACAGAAAAAGTAGATGTAAAGAGTTTTTTATTTGATCCTACAGATATATTCATATCAGATACAAAAGCCTGTGACTGTTTATGTCCCCATAAGTATTCAGGGGCACAATTACTACCCCCTAAAACCAATTTAGGACTAGCAACGGTAGCCACATAAAGTTTTGTCCGACTGCCCTCCTTTCTCGCTAGGGCAATCCCGCTTGTCTGATGATTTTTATAAAAACGATACGTATAATCATCCTTACCGTCCTCTGTCCAAAAGACTTTTATAAGGTACGCTGTGCCGTTATGTTTTTTATTCTGCTCATAAACAACCGCGTACGCACCCTTTGGCGACGATATAGCGCGCTCTAAACTTTCTACCGCCGCCTGGTGGTCTTTGGGGTCACCTGAATAATACCTCTTTTGCTTGAAGGCAAACAGCCACTTCTTCGCGTAATCGTCATCAGGACTTCCGCAGGTCTTGCCATGATAATTATCAATATGATGAATTAGTGTTTTTGTTGAGACTTTATCAATAATGTCATCATACTCAGAAGCCGCTCCAGCTATCACCGGCACCGCGATGCACGCCGCTAACGTAGCCCCAATAACACTAATAATACGTTTCCACATAAGCGCCCCCTCCGTTATGTTTATGTCAAAATTGTACCAGACCGCCCTGCGTAGAACAAGAAACCAACCACTCGCCTACTCAAACCGTCGCCGCAGCGCGATAATGTCCATCCGCGCTAAGTCCTCGGTGGGCAGCTGCCGCATATATTCAATTACCCGTGCTGCCAGCGCCGGATCGGGACAATCGGGCCTCGTTGATGGCCGCCGACCAGCCCGCAGTGCCTCCAGCGCTGTTCGCATCTGCCGCCAAAAGGTATAATAATCAAGCTTGACCTTAACCTGATGGCCACCAGCATCTTCAATTACAAAACCCTCAATCCACTCGCCCCGCCACCGATACGCCATGCCGTGAAGCTGGCCAAACCACGTCATAAACTCTGCCCACGACGAAAACTCCGCCGCCAGACGCTTGCTGTTCGCCCCGATCTCGCGTGCAAATCGCTCCCGCTCCTGCCGGTCGACCGCCTCGTATGCAACCTGCCGCTTGACGATATCGAGCAGCACCAACTTGTTCGATTCATAGGCAATAATATGTGGATCAAATCGCGGCAACACGACCTCAAACAATAGGCACGCATTATGACGGCGCAGATAATCAGCAATATGCGGTAGTTTGTCTCGAAATTGCTCTAAAAATTCTCGCCGAAAGGCCGCCGCATAGTCACCCTCAGTCGTTGACTTTGACGCCATCACCAGCCCGCCCGCTGCCGAATCATACCCGACCAACCCTAAAAAGCCATTCTCCTTCACCCACGCCCGCACCGGAAAGGTCATCGTCTGCTCCAGCGCCGCTAGTTCAGTATCGCGCCGCTCGCCGATGTTAAAAAACTTATCATAAGCTCGAATCACGATTTCGTTTGTCAGCGTATTGAGAAACAGTCCACGCGCCCGCATCGTCTGCGTCGTCCATGCTTGGCGATAAAATGCCTCGGGCTTGAAATTAAACGAGCTAATATCACCCGGCAGAATTGATTCACGAATGTAGCGATTCTGCCGCAGCTGGCTCAGGAACGCTTCATTTTCCGGATGTAGCCGCGCCACTGCCTGTTGGTTTCGAATAGCGATCGGTGTCATGCCATTCTCGTCCAACCGCACTGTTCGCAGCTCGCCGCCAAACTCAACCTTTCCCTCTAAATTGTAGCAACGTTCGTTGTACCGTGTAGGATAATTCTGCTTGTTGCGATGTCCATGAACCTGAAACGTCGCGTCATCAGTCTGCGCCATAAATGCATCATCCACCGCCCCAACTTCGTCATACGCCCCCACGCCATGGATCAGCTGGCTGGTCGCCACCAGCGGCAACTGCTCCGGCAGCGTACTAAGTCCACCATGCGTCACCAAGACGGTTTGGCCTCGAAACTGATACAAAATATATTGATCCATCCGCCGCAGCAGCCGCGCCACGTTACGCTTATCGATACCTGCTGCCTCCAGCTGTGGCTGCGTTTGTTCGCTAAATACCCGCGCCGCAACCGGCTGATCGGTTGCCCACTGCCAGAGATACAGCTCGTGATTACCCTCGACGAACCGCACGTTTGGCCGGTCAAGCAACTTGTCACAAATAAATCGCATCACCGCATCATTCTCCGTGCCGCGATCCAACAGGTCGCCGACAAAAATATACAGCTCATCATCCCGAAGCGGATACCGCTCGAAATATTCCTTCAGCGGCGTAAAACACCCCTGCACATCGCCGATATGATGAATCGCCCGATACCTATTAACGTTCTCTGGCTGATTGGTAAGCAGCTGATTCACCTCCCCGGCTGTCCGCACCACCGTCACCCATTTCGGCAGTGAACTCTGCTGCAGCCGCCGATACATACGCTCAAGCACGCTACTCGGCACCACCTTATAGCTCGACCGCTCCCTATTACGCTGCTGACATACCGCCAGCGGCACATCAGCAAAATCAATCACCACCAGCCGGTAGCGATATTTCCGACACAGCTCGCCATACGTCTTGAAATAATTCGGCGTCGTGTGTGTTGCATCAACCACCGTCGTCTCACCCCGTGTCATCCGCTGCTCCAGCATCTCGTGTAGCAACCGCCACACCATTGCGTCTTGACGCGACGGCATAGTCACCTGTCCGTCAATCATTAGCTGCGGCGACGCCAGCATCAATCGTATCGTGTCCGGCGACAACGTATACCTATCAAGCCCCTGCTCCGCGAGAAACGTCGACTTACCAGAGCCGGGAATCCCTCTGGTTACCAGTAGTAGCCGCATACCTCACGCCGCCCGTTCTCGACCAACGATCTCGCGTACCACCTGGCCATCATTCCACGGCAGCCGCTGACCATTGACGATCCGATATTGTTCGTGGCCCATACCGGTGATCAGCACCATATCGCCCTTCTTGGCACAACCAAGCGCCCGCTCAATCGCCTGGCGCCGATCGGCAATCTCCGTCGTTTTCGCGTCGCCGCGACCGCGCTTGATTCCCTCCATCAACATCCGTCGAATTTGCTCCGGATCTTCGTTATAGCTCTCCTCGTCAGTCAGGAAAATCCGATCTGCCCCGCGTGCCGCGATCTCGCCCATAATCGGCCGCTTGCCCTGATCACGATCGCCACACGCCCCGAACACCAAGATCACCCGCTGCTTGGTGATGCCGCGGGCCGCCGCCAACAGTTTTTCCAGGGCATCCGGCGTATGAGCATAATCAACGATCACGTCATAGCCCAGGCCCTCGACCGCTCGCTCAAACCGCCCCGGCACGGCCTCGACATTAGCCACCCCCTCCTGGATATCCTCCAGCTTGACGCCCAATAAATACGCCAGTGTCGTCGCAGCCGTCATATTCATCACGTTGAACTCGCCCGGCAGATTCGTCGCTAGCTCCAAATGCGTCTGATGGTCCAGCACCACATCGGCCTCGGTGCCCTTGCGGTACAACTTGACATGGGTAATTTTTGCCTCAGCCTCCACGCTTCGGCCATACGTCATCTTTTGCTCGCTGGCGACAAACTGATTGAAATAGTCATACCACTCATCGTCGCGATTGAGCACGATAAACCGCGGACGCAGCTGAAACAGCTTGCTCTTGGCCGCTGCGTACTCTTCCATCGTCTTGTGATAATCGAGGTGATCCTGCGTCAAATTCGTCATCACCGCCGCCTCGATCGGCACACCGTCCAGCTTGTGCTGATCCAGCGCATGACTTGTCACCTCCAGCACCACATAGTCAGCATTCGCCCGCTTGGCGTCGCGGAAAAACCGCTGCATCCGCGCCGTACTCGCCACCGTAGCGTTGAGGTCGTTAAGTTTTCGCTTGCCCGCCACCTCGATCACCGCTGTGGTGAACATCGCGGTCGTGAAATGAGCCTCTTTCAAAATCTCATTGATATAGCACGATGTCGTCGTCTTGCCATTCGTCCCCGTCACCGCGATCACCCTGAGGTGTTTTGACGGATTACCGTACCGCGCGCTAACCAGCTTGACGCGCAATCGCCGATACCCATTCTCTAGCCGCTGGAGCATCCCGCCCGGCAACACCTTCCTCACAAACTTCACCAACGTGGCTTTCATATCCCTATTTTACCACTTATATTTGCTATAATAAAAGCAAATGAGGATTTTGGGAATTGAGTCCAGCTGCGATGAAACAGCGGCGGCGATCGTTGAAGACGGCGAACGCTTGCTTTCTAATGTGGTCAATTCCCAGATCGACATCCACGCCGAATACGGCGGCGTCATCCCGGAAATCGCTGCCCGCAGCCACCTGGAAGTTATCAACCCGGTCATTAAAAAAGCCCTGTCTGACGCTGATTGCACCTGGGACGACATCGACGCCATCGCCGTCACCTACGCGCCCGGCCTGATCGGCTCGCTGCTCATCGGCACCCTCGCCGCCCGCACCCTCGCCATCATTCACGACAAACCGCTTTACAAGATACACCACGTCGAGGCGCATGTGTATGCTAATTTTATTACGAAACAAGGATCTCATCACATTATTGACAAGTCAAAAACTGTCGAGCCAACCTCAGCAGTCGTCTTTGAGGAGGCTGTGACGGGCGCGTCAAGCCCCGTCAGCCGAACGCCACGGGCTGGCGAAGCCACCCGTAAAGAGTACTCCGAGACAGACGTCCCTACCTCTAGCCGGCAACTGGCAACCGTCTCCTCTGTGCCGAATGCATCCGGCAGCGCCGTCCGCAAAACCATCGGCACTGATGAGAGGTCGCCAGCTTGCCTTAACCTTATCCTGCCACATCATCAACCTATCTTCCCTCTCCTGGCGTTAATCGTCTCTGGCGGGCATTCGCAGCTCGTCCTGTTCCAGAACCACGGCGACTACCAACTCATCGGCCAGACCCAAGACGATGCCGTCGGCGAGGCGTTCGACAAGGTTGCCAAAATCATTGGCCTGCCCTACCCTGGCGGCCCGGCCATCGCCAAGGCAGCCGAACTCGGTGATCCCCGCGCCTTTCACTTACCCATCGCCAAGCTCGCCGGCGAGTACGATTTTTCCTTCTCCGGCCTCAAGACAGCCGTTCTGAGGGCCGTTCAGCGCGAAGTAGGCAAAGACTTCACCTTTCCGTCGCACGAGCTTCCTGCGCTAGTAAACGATGAACTGAGACATAATATGGCAGCCAGTTTCCAGTACACCGCCGTTAAAACCTTGGTCGATAAGACTAAAAAAGCTTATGACAATTTCCAGCCTGCCTCCGTCGTCATCGCCGGCGGCGTCGCCGCCAACCAAGAATTACGCCGCCAATTGCGCCGAGCCTTGCCTATCGACATCGAATATGCACCCATCCAGCTCTGTACCGACAACGCCGCCATGATCGCCGCACTCGGTTATTTCCGCGCCCACATTGACCAGCCCACCGACCCGTACGACCTGGAAGTGCAGCCAAGTTTATCAATGACAGCAATCTAACGTTGTGAGGATTACAACATGAATCAACATTTTTTACAATCAACTGCCTGGCAAGCCTTTCAAGAATCACTCGGCCGCACCACCTTTCGCGATAGCGGCCCGGGCTGGGAATATCTGGCTATCCTGGAGCGCAGCACCGGCAACTCCCGCCTGTACTGCCCGTACGGCCCGACTGCCGATGACGAGCATTCGCTAGCGGCAGCTCTTGATTCCCTAGCTCAGCTTGGTAAAACACACCGCGTTACTTTCCTGCGCGTTGAGCCAACCAACCTCGACTTTACCGCCCATCTGCAAACTCACGGTTGGAAAAAGGTCACCTACCAAAAGCTCCAGCCCGAGCATTCGCACGTCATCGACTTGACTCAGCCGCAAGACCAGCTGATCGCCCATATGGCGCAGCCGGTTCGTAATGTGTACCGCAATTATCATAAAAAAGGCATTGTCGTCCACCGCTCGACCAACCCGCACGACATTGATATCTTACTGAAATTCGTCCACCAAGTCGCTCGGCACCGTGGCATTACGCCGCACCCTGATAGTTATTTCCGCCAGCAAGCCGCTATCCTCTTCCCGCTTGGCGCGGCCACGCTGTACTACGCCACGCTTGATGATCAGCCCATCGCCGCTGCCCTGTTTTATCACAGCAGCGACACGCTATATTACGCCCACGCTGGCGCCTCATCGGATCCAGCTCATCGCAAACTTAACGCTGGCACTGCCCTGCTGGCCGAGGCAATTATTGACGCTCAGCAGCGCGGATTAACCACCGCTGACCTCTACGGCATTGCCCCCGACGGCGCCGACAAAAACCATCCGTGGACTGGCTTCACCAAGTTCAAACGCTCATTTGGCGGGCACGACGTTACTTTTGCTGGTGCTTGGGATTTGCCATTGCAGCGCAGCCGCTACTGGCTGTACCGCGCCTACCAAACGCTGCGTTAACACCCCTAGCCAGGCATCATCCGCGGTTTTGCCGCCCCTTTTTCTGTGGTATAATTGGCTTGGTAATATAACCGCGTGGAGAGATATCTTACGCCTATTGTCTGAGTTTTCACGTGAAAAATCTTGACGGTGGCGATGCTCGCTTTTCACGTGAAAAGTAGGAATTATTCATGCAACTAGCCAAACAATACACCCCAAACGATTACGAACCAAACATTTACGCCATGTGGGAAACCAGCGGCGCATTAGAGCCGACTGGCGCCGGTAAACCATACTCCATCGTCATGCCGCCGCCCAACGCCAATGGCAACTTGCATATTGGCCATGCCCTGGACATGAATTTGAAGGACATTATGATCCGCTATCACCGCATGAAGGGCGATGATGCGGTATTTATTCCTGGGGCAGATCATGCTGGCTTTGAGACGTGGGTAGTCTACGAAAAAGAACTAGCAAAACAGGGAAAAAGCCGCTTTGACTTTTCACGTGAACAACTATACGACCAGGTTTGGCAATTTGTTGAAGAAAAACGCGGCAATATGGAGTTGCAGCTGCGCGCTCTGGGCGTCAGCGCTTCTTGGCAGCATTTGACCTTTACGCTGGACGATAAAGTCATCGCTACGGTGTATGAGGCATTCAAGAAGATGTGGGATGACGGGCTAGTTTACCGCGACGAGCGGATCGTTAATTATTGCACCAAACACCAAACCAGCTTCGCCGACATCGAGGTTGAACATAAAAATGAAACAGGGAAGTTGTGGCAAATCGCTTACCCGACGCTGGATAAAATCGGCGAAATTGTCATCGCCACCACACGGCCGGAGACTATGCTGGGCGACGTGGCAGTGGCTGTTCACCCGGACGATGAGCGCTACAAACACCTCATCGGTACGCGAATTTTATTGCCAATCACTGACGAGGAAATCCCGATTATCGCCGACGAGTACGTCGATATGAACTACGGTACTGGCGCGGTGAAAATTACGCCAGCGCACGACCCGAACGACTTTGAAATGGCCCAGCGCCACAATCTGCCACTCAAGCAAATCATCAACCAAGAAGGCAAGATGGTCAACGTACCGCCGCAATTCCTAGGCCTGACGCCGGCAGAAGCCCGCACTCGCGTGTTGGCAGCTTTAGAGTCGTTGGAGCTGCGCCGCGGCGAAACAGACATTGAACATGCCGTCGGACATTGTTATAAATGCGGCAGCGTCATTGAGCCGATGGTTAAGGAGCAGTGGTTTATTAAAATGCAGCCGTTGGCTCAGCCAGCCATTGAAGCCTTAGAGAGGCAAGAGATTACCTTTTATCCAGCCGCCAAACGCAAAGAGCTCATCGCTTATCTTAAACAACTGAAAGATTGGAATATCTCCCGGCAAATCCCGTGGGGCATCCCGATTCCCGCATTCGTCAATGAAAGCGACCCGCGCGATTGGATATTCAACATCCGCACTGACGAACGAAAGATAGTTGTAAATGGCACAACATATATCAGGGAAGAGGATACTTTTGATACCTGGTTCTCGTCTGGACAGTGGCCGTACATCGTTACCGATTACCTAAACGGCGGGGAACTAGCCAAATATTTCCCAACCAGCCTGATGGAAACCGGCATGGACATCATGCGAGCGTGGGTAGCGCGTATGATTATGCTCAGTCTGTACCGTACTGGCAAACTACCGTTCAAGGACGTTTACCTGCATGGTATGGTCAATGACGAGCACAATCAAAAAATGTCCAAATCCAAGGGCAATGTTATCAATCCAATGGAATTAGTCTCAGAATTTGGCTCAGACGCCACCCGCATGGGCATCATCGCTGGCCGCGCGCCAGCTCAGCATCAAGCCTTCAACAAGGGCGCCGTCATCGCTGCTCGTAATTTCTGTAATAAGCTGTGGAATATCGCTCGTTTCGTCGAGGCACAAATCGGCGATGAACACCAAATCGTTGATTTGGAACCGCAAACGCCGGCCGACCACTGGATTATCCGCCAGCTGAACGACGCCGCCAATAACGTCGCTGTCCGCCTGGAGCAATATCGCTTTTCTGAAGCCGCGGATACGGTCTATCACGCTATTTGGGACGACCTAGCGGATTGGTATATCGAATCGTCAAAAACCGCTATCAACCGCCCATTGCTGTCATGGGCGCTGGCGACTAGCCTGAAAATCGCTCATCCGTTCGCGCCATTTGTCACTGAAACGATTTGGCAGACGCTTAATTACACCGATGGCATTTTAATGCGCGACCACTGGCCAACCCCAGAAAAGTTTGATCCTATCGCCGCCGAGCAGTTTGAACAGCTGAAGACGCTGGTCGCGGAAGGCCGCTGGGTAATCGCCGAACTGCCGGGCAATAAGAAATACCGCTTGTTATACGGTAATGACAGCCTCATCGCTGATAATCAAGACACCATCAAACACCTCATGCGCCTGGAGTCAATTGCACACACCGATCAACCGCGAGGCCTTAGGTTGGCGGCGGCAAACAGGGAAGCGTGGTTGGATATTGACGAGGAGACACTCTATCAGCACCAGACCGATCTGGAAGTGCGGCTAAGTGAAGCGCGGCGAACCCTGTCAAACCTCCAAGCACGGCTGGATAATCCAACTTATGTTGAAAAGGCGCCAGCCCATCTCGTCGAGGAAACTCGTCAGCAGCTAGCCGAGCAGAAAAAGCTCATCCAGCGCTTTATCAGTGAGCTCGAAGTCATCAGCTCACGCTAATCGGATCGACTATCAGTCGATGCCCATCAATGTCACCATCGCCACCACGACTGACAAGCTTGGTGTGTAGGTGTTTGCGATCAGCGCTGCGCGGCGTCGTCCGCGGATGAGTTTGTCCGTCCTTTAGCACCCCTGAAAAATCATGATGGTCAGAGTGAGTGTGCGGTGAGGAATGCGGCTTGCTGTGATGGTCGTCATCAACCTGGCGCGCATCACTCATGAGTTGCCAAGCAGAAACAATCGCTTTATCAATATTCGTATCGTGTAGAAACACGCCGAGGCTGGTCGACAGGCCCAGTGCCATCGTGGTAGTAGTAATAATGTGTGATAAATATTTCATATTCTTTTTATGTTTATCTCTATGGATCTGGCCATAGCAATGTTAGGATAATAGCATAAGGTTTTTAATTTGTCAATAATATTTCCTGATTTAGATGGTGCCGTCGGCCCAAAATTCTATTCGATACCCACTCCGCGTACTAAACAAAACAATAAAATAAGTCCCGGATAAACCGAGACGGGAGCGGCATAACTCTGGCGGAGGAGGGGAGATTCGAACTCCCGCTACAGGTCTCCCCGTACTAACGATTTAGCAAACCGTCCCCTTCAGCCACTTGGGTACTCCTCCATGAGCCAAAAATAGTGTATCATAGAAGCAATGGTCTGGCTAGCCCCGCGGCTAGCAGGCGGGCCGCAAAACTTGACAATAAACCTAAGAGAGAGGATAATAACGCGCATGAAGAGGTTTTTCGCAGGTATCGTTAGCATCATGCTGACCATCGGTGTCGGCACGGTAGTTTTGAGCACTCCGGTATTCGCACTCGGCGAGGGTGGTGTGACTCGCGGCATCAATGATGCGCGCGGTGACGGCGTACCAACCAACCTAACCAACGGTGATAGTTCGCTGGTGAGAAAGATTATCAACATCATGCTCTATTTCATTGGTATTCTTGCCGTAGTTATGTTAATCTTTGGCGGGTTTCGCTATGTTGTTTCCAGTGGCAACAAAGACGCCGTCACCTCGGCAAAGAACACCATTCTCTATGCCGTCATTGGCCTGCTCGTCGCCCTATTTGCTTACGCCATCATTCAATTTGTCCTCAATACCGTAATTGGTCTTGGCGGTAATTCTACCGACGTATAGCAGATCATACCGCTCATGGTATACTAGACATATGGAAGAGCAGCCACACGTAACCGACACCGAAAACACCCAGCAAGACACGACCCAGCCGATGACTGACTTATCGCAGCCCATCGCCTGGCAAGCTCCCGAGGGCGTGCAGGCCCACCGCACGACTGGCTGGTATATTGCTGTTGGTTTCGTAGTGCTTGCCCTGATGGCGCTGGCGATCTTTGTTTTTAATAGCTGGACATTCGCGATTTTGCTGCCGATTATGGCGGTGGCGCTCGTACTACTTCGATCCAAGCCATCAGTGATGGTCAATTACGCCATCAGCCCCAAGGGCGTTTACGTCGCTGATCGTTTGTATGATTTCAGTGAGTTTCGAGCCTTTGGGCTGGGGCAAGACGGCGATCAGCACTCGGCAATTTTACTGCCGGTCAAGCGGTTCTCACCGGCACTGACCATCTATTTTTCTGAGGCCGAGGGCGAGACCATCGTCGACATGCTGGGGGCGCGGCTACCGATGCAAGAAATCGCGCCGGATGCGCTGGAGAAGCTCATTCGGATCATCAGGCTATAGCTTGCCCCGAGCTAACAGGTGTGCTAGAATACAAAAGTTCATTGCCACTGGCATTGAAAGTTCTTTATATTTTTGTTATAGCCAATCGGATTTCCGAAAGGCTGTATGCACCCGTAGCTCAGCTGGATAGAGCGTTGGCTTGCGGAGCCAAAGGTCGTACGTTCGAATCGTGCCGGGTGTACCATTTTTATTTGGAGAGGTGCAGGAGTGGTTGAACTGGCCGCTCTCGAAAAGCGGTATGGGGCAACCCATCGAGGGTTCGAATCCCTCTCTCTCCGCCAGAATCCAGTCGCTACGATTAATTGGAAGGGTGACCGAGTGGTTGAAGGTACCGGTCTTGAAAACCGGCGTGCGGTAAAACGTACCGAGGGTTCGAATCCCTCCCCTTCCGCCAGACACGACATCATGAGAGAAAGATTAGAAACATTAGCCAAACGGGGGGTCGCTACTATAGCGGCCCTCACTTCATTAGCGCTATCAGCGTCCAGCCACCCGAGCATCTCGCCCGAGCAAGCAAAGCACACTTACGTCGTTGGCATGGGTGATTCAGTCGCCAGCGGGGCAGGGCTAGGGAATTACGACGACACAACAACAGAGTGCCGGCGCTCACCCGAAGCTTACGCACGGCAACTCGAAGCGTTTGGCATTCCTTCAGATAACATTACCCTTGTGGCCTGTCGTGGCGCCGGGCCAGAGCATATCTCCGGCCAGCAGTTTGACGACCAGCCACCGCAAATCAACGCCCTTAGCCCTGAAACCGATATCGTTACGCTGACGCTTGGCGCAAACATGATTGACCTTAACGTAGTGTTCGACGCCTGCCTGCACGAACGGTGTGGTACGCGCAGCGAGATGTATATCGACGTCTTTCGCCGACTGTACTCAGACGAATATCGTCAGTCGCTCAAGCAAGCCTACCGCACCATCCTTGAACATGCCCCCAACGCCCAGCTATACATCAATCTCTATACCACGCCCATTCAGCCACGCGACATCTGTCCAACGATTATCAATAACGATACCGATCATTTTGTCGCCAGCTTTATCGAGACGGTCAATCAAGCTATCCGCGACATTGTGGCCAGCATGCACGAACCGCGCATCACCCTGGTCGAGCCGCCAAAGAACGTCGATGCTTGCGCCACGTTTGGTCTTGGTGTGGTAACCGGAGGTGATGATGTAGGTCATCCGACCGCTTATATTCACCACCAAATCGCCAAGGCAACCGCCGAAGCCATCTTGCATGATAATAACGCCCCACCGAAAGCCCGCACATGAAAATTACCATCCTCACCATTGGCAAGCGGCACGAGCCCTGGGTAGAGCCAGGCATTAAGCGCTTTTTAGAACGCCTTAGAGCGCCATTCGCCGCAGAAATGATCATCATCCCACATTCCGGCCAAATCGGCGACAGAGCGCGCCAGGACGAGTCAGAACACCTGATGTCTCGCCTCAGGCCGCACGACTTCATCATCCTCCTCGACGAGCGCGGTCGCAACCTGAGCTCGCCAGAACTATCGGAGCTCATTCTCGATCACACCGATCAGCACATCGTTATCATCATTGGCGGGGCCTATGGCGTCACCGAGACGCTTCACCGGCGAGCCGACATCGTTTGGTCGCTATCACGCCTGGTATTTCCGCACCAGCTGGTGCGGCTCATTCTCGCCGAGCAGCTGTACCGCGCCCAAGAGATCGCTCGCGGCAGTTCGTATCATCACGACTAGGGTTTGGCGGCGTCTTTGCAGCAGCCTTTTTATCATTCCCATGGCGAGCGACAATCCCCACGCGAATGTCCCACGCGCCAGCCGCTCGTAGTGTCTGGGCTGCCGCTGTAATCGTTGAGCCAGTGGTGAAAATATCATCCAAGATCAGATAGGGAACATCGGCCCGAGCGCCACGCGCCCGGAAAAACTGCTGCGCCTGCTTTCGACGCTCAGCCGCCGAGCGAGCATAATGCTGCGTCACATTCGTCTGCCTGACCAAGGGTCGCTCGACTCTCAATCCCCGCCGCCGAGCAAACTGCCGAGCGATCAGCAACATATGATCATAACCGCGCTTACGAATATTGGCAGGAGCCGTCGGCACCGGCACAACCACCGTCGACGCGTCGTATTCTGGGAGCAGTTCGCCTAGGAGCCTAGCCAACACCCCACTGACGGCGCGCACGCGATGAAACTTATAATCATCAATCAGCCGTGCCACCGCACCTCGCCGCCACAGCACACAGTCGAGCGCCTCGTAGGGCAGGGCATGTCGCCGACACACGTTGCCACCGGCGCACGGCTGCCCACAAATCACGCAGGCTCGACAATGATGCTGCTTTACCGCCTCAAGACACGACCGACACAAAAGCGAGCCAGTCGCACCACAACCATAACAATAATGCGGCGCGATATATGATAATAGCGTATCAATAGGCATTTTTCGCTTTTTCGCCTTTCACTCTTGATTATAGCGCACATAACCGTTATACTAATAGATGATATTGTCAATCAGCCTATAAAGGCGGAGGAAACATGGCACGCAAAAATGACGATTTGTTAATTGAGGATGAGCTAACTGCAGCTTTCTTGAATGATGATCTGGCTAATGACGCGCCGCAACCAGCCGCACCCGCAGCAGCACCGGCTACCGCAGCGCCCACCCCTGATGATGATTGGGAGGACGAAGCAGATGATTTGATGGGGCAGCTGGCAGTCGATGTGTTTGAATCAGAAACCGAACTTATTATCAAAGCCCGGACGGCTGGTGTTGATCGTAACGACCTAGATGTCAGCATCTCCGACGGCATCCTCACGATCAGCGGCACCCTATCAAGCGGCGACGAGACCGATGTCAAGAACTGGCATATCCAAGAATGCTACTGGGGCGAATTTAGCCGTACCCTGGCGCTGCCCGTCGCGGTCAACGAAGAAGGCGTCAAGGCCGAACTCAAAGACGGCGTGCTCACCATCACTTTTGAGAAAATTAAACAAGAACGTGCCAAGAAAATCCAGGTTCTCTAATTCAAAAGACGAACCAGTGTTTAATTGTTAAAACCGCAATAAAAACTAAACCCCCGGAAGCGCCGGGGGTTTATAAAGACCTAACGTGATCCCTACGAGCCAACGCCAGTGGAAGTAACCAGTACGAAGTTAACGATAGCATAAGCAAAGATCGCCACCACCAGACCAATCACCGCGTACATGATAGTATTTTTAGCAGTAGTCACCTTGTTCGAGTCACCAGATGAAGTCGTGTAAAGGATGCCGCCCCAGATCAACATAATCACCGACAGAATACCAACAAAGTAGAGGATGCCATTGACAACATTCTTAACAAGATCATTTGGCCTATCAACACCGTTAGCGGCACCGTCGCCCTTGGCGGCATCTGCGCCATTTCTAAGGTTATATTGTGCGTTCGCCACCGGCACTGTCGCAAATGCCAGCACCGTCACAGCGAGCACACCAGCGATGATAACTTTAAGTTTGTTCATTTATTGCTTCCTTGTTTAGGGTTAATGTCATTTCAGCTGTTATTCTATCATCATTTAGCTACTTAAACAAGCCAAAGACCCAGTTAACGATAGCGTACGACATGACCACCACGACGATACCGATCACCGCGTACATGATGGTGTTTTTAGCAGTGGTCGCTTTCTGGCTATCGCCTGACGAGGTAATGTACTGAAAACCGCCCCAGATCACAACGATAACCGCCACCGCACCGACGAAGTAGAGAAAGATATTAACCACCTCGCCAATGGTTGTACCGATAGGCTTCGTGCTCATCTCCTGTGTTCGAGCTGCATCCAAACCGCTCTTAAATTGGGCCGACGCGGATGGCAGGGCGATCGGCATGACGACAGCCACGGCAGCAACCGCTAATGACAAGATGGCGGCTACGAGGGTTTTTCTATATCGTTTCATACATTTCTCCTTTTTTCTTATATTTTGCCAAACACAAAATCAACAATGGCATACGATAGAAGCGCTACGGCGACACCAATCACCGCGTACATGATGGTCGACTTGGCAGTTTTAACCTTATTAGAGTCGCCGGCCGAGGTCACATACTGAAAGCCGCCAATGATGATCATGATGACAGAAATGGCGCCGAGAATGAGCAAGATAGCATTGATGAGGTTCCTAAACAGTGGCTGCACCGTCGCGCCACGGTTTTTACAGACTTCACCACTAGAGCCCGAGCAGGCGCCGTAAATGTCGACGCTCTGGGCGGATACGCTTGATGCCACCACCAGTGGCGCAACGAGCGCCGCTATCATACCGATAATGACTATGGGTTTTTTCATATTGCCGATCCTTTCATGCCACTAATGACAAAGTTAGTAATGAGAAATGCGGAGAGGATGATAATGATGCCGATAACGGTACCGAGAATGGTGTTTTTCGCCTTGGTAAGTTTGTTAGTGTCGCCGCCCGAATTAGCGTAATTGATACCAGCCAGCACCAACATCAAAATCGCGATCGCCCCGGCAAAGAAATACACCGTATTGAGAATGTTACCTAGTGCATCCGCCGAAGCACTGTTCGTCGGAATGCCCAGCGAATCTGGCGACCCCAATACACCGGCTACAAATCGCATCATGACCGTGGCAACCCCAATCCGTCAGCCACGACATTCACCAGCGCCACCGAGGCAATAGCAATCACTAGGCCGATCGCCGCATTAATCACCGTCTTCATACCATTAGCCATCTGATTCGCATCACCGCTACTGGTCAGATATAGAAAGCCGCCGTATATCACAAAGCCGACCGTCACAAAGCCCGCCAGCTGCAACAGATCCTCGACAACATTCAATATCGCCCGCCAGATAAAGCCGTTGAGCGTGGCGTAATTACCCGGGTCGTTTTGGGCGCGCTTATCGTTATTGTCGACGATCGCCTTGAGATTACAATCCGACTTGGTCAGCCCGTCGTACCACGGCTTGAGTGTCAAGATGTTGCCGCCACAGGCCGCGCTGGCCGGCGTTGCCTGAACCACCGACAACATCAGCGACCCTGCGATCATCAGCCCCAGCGCGATCACAATATGCTTCATCAGAACACCCCCCCAGGGATCAGGAAGTTAGTGATAGCCACAAAAAACGCGAATATGATGAGGCCGATGGCGGTGTTGACCCAGAGCTCTTTGGCCTTTTTGATATTGTCTGGGCTACCGCCAGACGCAGAGTAGAGAATACCGCCGTATATCACCGTACCGACCGCCAAGATGCCGATACCAGCAGTCATGATCTGGATAACCATTTTGATGATACCGAGAATAGCAGCATCGCCAGTCGCACCGCCACAGTTAATGATTGAGGTTTTTGCGCCGCCGCATTCAGTATCAGCGAACACAGGTGTGCCAGACAGCACGACGCCACACATAACGGTTGCGAGAAAGATAGCGGTGATGAAAATATTTCTTTTTGTCATAACGGATCTCTTACCCTAAATTGTAAAATAGTGGCAGGAAAAATGCAAACGATTTCTTGAAAAAGCCATAAAAGTTTGCTATCATACGGGAGGTTATGCGCCCGTAGTGAAGTTGGCCTATCACGCCTCCCTGTCACGGAGGAGATCGCCGGTTCGAATCCGGTCGGGCGCGCCAGAATTAGATTTTTGTTATTCAACAACCCGTTTTTTCTAAAGCATAAGGGTTGTTTTGTTTATTTTGTTGCCGCGGGGGTATTGCTAAATATTCATAATGTGTTACAATGATGTTATTCAGAGTTTCATTATCTACTCTGAGGTGGATTAAAACTACTCTATGACTGGCCACCGGCCAGAGAAAGGACTCCAAGCGTTATGGCACGTTCATGTGAAAGCTATGACCCAAGTAGTTCAGATAAATTAACTCGTCGCGGGGTACTACTCGGACTAGTTGGCGGAGCAGGTGTGCTGCTTGCTGGTTGTGGTGAAAGAGATCGTATAGCGGTACCAGAGAAAAGCCCATCATCAAGCGCCTCACTAGACCCATCAGAGTCGCCATCCGCCTCACCATCACCGTCTGAAACGATTGATCCGGAGGTGCTAGCAAGAAGGCAGGCTAGGGAAAAATATGAGCAACGTAGAAAAGAGTATGAAGACATGGATCCAAGGGTATTTGCTAGTCTTCCATACAAAAAGCGCTTGGCACCCTATGAGATTGATCATACGTATGCAAAAGAGTCAGGACGTATTAAGAGTCCAAACAATGATTTGTATAATCCATCCAAGGGGGTCAAACCTAGTAAACATTGCCTAGAGCCCGCATCAGAGACAGACTCTCCTGAAGCGGTTGCCGCCAAGGTGCTTTCTCCCTTAGTCGCGGCTTTGGATTCATTTCCATTGAATGCTAACTATATGAGAATGGTGGCATCTGCATCGGTCTATGGCGATCCTGAATTGAGAGAATCCGTCCTGAACGATATGTTATTTAAGAAAAAGATATCGGGACCAGAGTACGATGGTAGAAAGGCTATAGTGTCAGCCCTAGAAGCTAGAATTAAGAGTCGCGAAACGGGGAAGCCGGCCGCCGAAATGTTTCCGATATTAGAGCCGAGGTTTGGCACCGCCGAACCTTATGTAGACCCAGAGACCGGTGAAACATTGCTGACACATGGTCTCCAAATTTTTACCATAGCACAACCATCCAATACAAAAGTAGGTATAGCTTGGAGAGTTGTGAAGAAGGGGGGGCTATGGCAAATCGTTGACAATGAGGTCGGCGATCTTAAGGCTGCTCTCGACTAGCTAATAGTTGTATCGCCATAAGTAAACATATAAAGAGGGCCTCGGCCCTCTTTTGAAATCACAGCATAAGCATGATACTATACTATACATAATGCTTGCGCAAAAGAAAACCTCGCATAAACGTATTCGCCCCGTTCTAATCGGACTTGCCGCACTATTAGTCGTTCCGATGCTCATGACGTTCTTTGCGCTGTCGCCGACTGCTAACGCAGCTCGAACACAACTTAGCTATTCGCCATACCTTACCCAAGTCAAGCAACGCGCCATTGCCCTTGGCATAGGTGGCTGTATCGAAGGCCGAGGAACTAAAGGGTTTGGTGATAACTTAACTCCACAGAACGTTGCGAGTGGCGACTGGAATATTGGCAGCAATACCCCTATCGTCAGCGGTGTGGTCGATCCCAAAGACGGAAAGTTTGATTGTAAAGAGATGACTTCGGCAGCACGAGAGATCTTTGGTTATAGCTCTTTTACTGAGATGTTTTGCGCTCTCAAGGGAGAATGGAGAGATAACGCTAATCTAGATTGTCTCGGCAATATAGACAAACCAGAATACAGTGGCAATCGATGGAATATACCAAAGGACAGGGGTACATATGCCGTTGGGGTCCTCGAAAAGAAAGCTGGCAAAAGTCTCAAATTTGACTCAGCACTCGTCAATTATTCCATGGCCATGGCAGTACTTTTATCAAACCAAGAAACTGGCTGTAAGGCCGAGTGGCGAGGATTTACGAGCGGCGAAGGCGCCCCAAGCAATATAAAAGACCTCTTAAAACACGAGTTCAATACACGGGTAAATGTTGCTTTAACTGATGGTACGGCGGCCGAAGGACTCTTCTATATCCCAAAAGAAACAAGGCTTAAGGGTCTTATGCCACTGTTCTACGGCGCCCTTAAGCAACCCTATAAGCCACCAAAAGACTCCGGAATGTCTTGCGGTGAAATAGCCAAGTGGGCTTCAGATAACGCTGGAGCGGCGGCACAGTTGGCAAAAACCGAATCTACTGAAAATACCCGTAAGGCTATTCGTAGCGCCCTCATAAAGAGGTGTGTCCAGTCACGTGGTGGCGGACCTGCACAACAAATTTGTGAAAGCCAGGTTGATGGCTGGATGAATGCTTGTAAAGATAAAATGCCGTCAAGTGGCGCGGTGAGCTCTGAGGAATATGTCAAATGTATTGCTGATGCGTCAGGATATAAAGAAGAAGAAGTTAGCAGTGCACTCTCCGGTATCTCCGCCGACCCCCCATCCGGTCAGAGCGAGAATAGTAGTAGCGACAGACCCGACTGCGCCGTTAAGGAGCTCGGCTGGCTCGTCTGCCCGGTGATTAATTTTATGGCGCGTATAGCAGACGCGGCTTTCGCCATGATCGCCGACAACTTCCTAAAGATTGAGCCGGGCCTTGCCTCTGGAGGTGAGGTACAGGCAGCTTGGGGGATCATGCGTAACATTGCCAATGGTGCGTTCATCATTATGTTTCTGGCAATCATCATCTCTCAGCTCACCGGCTTTGGCATCTCGAACTACGGCATCAAAAAGATGCTGCCACGGCTCATCATCGCCGCAATCTTGGTGAACTTATCAATTTACATCTGTCAAATTGCCGTTGACCTATCTAATATCCTTGGCTACGGCCTGCGAGCAGGCCTGGGTGGTATCGGTGATGGTATTAGTGCTGCTAATAGTGTCCTAAAGTCAGGACAGGGAGGCGAAACCTGGGGAGGCATAGCATTAACCGTCCTCGCTGGGGCTACGGCCGCAGTTCTCGCTCTTGCGGTTCTGATCGGAGCGCTTGTTTCCGGACTGGTCGTAATGGTGACTATTGCCGCCCTATTAATCGCCCGCAAGGCTCTCATCGTCATCCTTATCGTTATCTCACCGCTAGCTTTTGTTGCCTTTCTGCTACCAAACACCGAAAAATTCTTTAGCAAATGGCGCTCAACCTTTGTGGGGCTACTCATGGTCTTTCCAATCGTTGGGTTGCTATTCGGCGGTGGTATATTGGCAGGATCAATTGTTAAAGCGGGAGCTACAGATGCTGATAATACGGTCATGCAAATTGTTGGTGAGCTAATCAAAGTCCTGCCGCTCATCGCCGTGTGGAGTGTCCTCAAAAAAGCCATCGACGTCGCCGGGGCAATCGGCCAGCACATCAACAACGCCGGCGGTCGCCTCGGTGGCAGCGCCAAAAACTGGGCAAAAGATAGGTATGCCAATTCACGACTTGGTCAGATGCAAGATTTTCGCAAGAAGCAAATAGCACGCCGCAAAAAGCTTATACGAGCCGGGGCCTGGAAGGGTGACGGGCTTATAGATCACATATGGAGAAATCGGATGTCTGATCTTAACGATAAAGCTAACAAAAGTGAGTTAACAAACAATCGATGGGTCGGAGGAGATTTGGGTAGGAGACTGGCTGCCGAAGGTCAAGATGCCGTTGATGACGAAGAGCGCGAGACAGCAAAGCGTCTGCTTGATTATCAATACAACGGTGATGCAGCTGCTGCATTGAGGGGCGCAGGTAACAACGAAGCACTGAAACATCTTGCTTTCAAAAAAATGGCATCAACCGGCAAGCACGGCGCCCAGCAGATGTATGATTACCTTCAGGGTGGTGGAACTATTAGCAATCGCCGCATGGCAGAAACGCTTACCAGTATGCAGGAGTACCACGCGGGGCTGTTCGAGATGGGTACGAACGCCATTGATCAAATGGAGCAACATGGTGCAAATTCAGTTAGCTTTAGCCAGCAACAAATGGCTGAGTTGACCGCCCAGGGGCTTAACGGATTAAGCGATGAAAAATTAGCACGACAGGCATCTGGTGCAGTTAAGATTGCTGGTGAAACCGAGTTTACCAAGGGAGGCCGGAGGATGGTTGGTATTTCTGCCGAACGGGCAGCCTCAGTGCTGGATAATAAGCGCATTAATACTTCAATATCAGGTAGCACTCGTGCCGAGTTTGAGAATATACGAAACGGCGGCACAGGAACTAATGAGATCAGAATACCTCACGATACTGCACCATCAAACAATATTACCGAAGCAATTCC
The DNA here is from genome assembly GCA_963548005.1 of uncultured Candidatus Saccharibacteria bacterium. Taxonomy (GTDB): domain Bacteria; phylum Patescibacteriota; class Saccharimonadia; order Saccharimonadales; family Saccharimonadaceae; genus Nanosynbacter. The sequence continues at coordinate 47,945 of CAUUSW010000003.1, forward strand.
GTCAGACACCCCAACGGGACGAACATTCGTCGCCGGAACAGGCAGAGGGCCAGCTCCACCACAATCCCCGCCTTCAGCACCGCCAAATAATCAAAATAATCGCAATAATCGAAACAGCAATCCACCTACCGCCAGCTAAAAACTATTGACTTTTCTCTGTAAAAATGCTACCATTGTCGGTAATGGAGTGGTTACGTTCACAAGGGCGATCGTCGATGCGATGGTTGCAATGGTTTATATTGCTGGCGGTGGGCCTCCTAGTCAGTGTTTTTTTGAGTACGGTCGTAACCTCGGGCCAGGCGTTGGCGGCGGACGCAAAGTGGGATAGTAGCAAAATATCTTACGACAACGAGACATTTGAGCGAGTTTCCGACGTCGACAAACTAAAGGCCCTTAACTTAGGGTCTGACCAAGTGGTCTACATGTCAAAGAAAACTGTAGCCAATAATCAAGACGTTCGCGTCATTCACTTTCCGTCAACAGGCGACCTCGGATCAATGACCTCGGTGTCCCTAACGACATTTACGTATACTGCGCCAAACACTTACACAAAGAAAGAATCGACCACACTATCAATTGACCCTCCGAGCCAAAACTCTGCGTCTTCGTGTGAGGTTGCTGGCGGCATCGGCTGGATCCTTTGTCCTGTTTCGGCGTGGTTGGCTAGCTCCATCGACTGGATGTTTGGGGTGCTTAAAAGCTTTCTCGTGGTGCCGCCGCTTCAGACGGGTAATCAGACCAGTGGCATCTTTCTAGCCTGGAATATCGTTCGCAACATCGCCAACAGCATTTTTATCATCATGTTCATAGTCATTATTTACTCACAAGTTACTTCTATGGGCATCTCCAATTATGGCATCAAAAAGATGTTGCCTCGCTTAATTGTCGCGGCGGTACTAGTCAATTTGTCGTTCCACGTCTGCGCCATACTCCTCGACCTGTCAAACATCGCCGGAAGTGCACTCCAAGACATGTTCATGAATATTCGTAACACAGTCGCCACCCTGGGCGGATCTGCACCAGCATCTGAACCCATGACCTGGCAAGAGGTCACCTTCCAGATTTTGGGAGGTGCTGCCGGCGGTGCGGCACTGGCTGCGGGAATCGTCATGCGGGCCGAGCTGCTTCCTTTTATTGTGCCGCTTTTGTGTGGCATTGGACTCGTTATTCTTCTCGTTGTTATCATTATGGCCGCCCGTCAGGCGTTAATTGTTATTTTGATTATCATTTCACCGCTGGCTTTTGTGACTTACTTGTTGCCAGGCACAGAAAAGTGGTTTGACAAGTGGAAGGACGTCTTCTTGACGATGCTGATATTCTTCCCGGGGTTTGCGGCGGCCTTCGGTGGAGCGCAGCTCGCAGGCTCAGTCATTATGCAAAACGCCGCGGGACCAAACGGGGCGGTAATGTACATTCTCGGTATGGCAGTCCAGATCGCGCCACTCGCCCTAACACCGTTGATGATCAAGTTGGGCGGCGGACTCCTCGGCAAATTCACCGGTCTCGTCAATGACCGCAGTAAGGGATTATTCGACCGATCTAAGAACTGGGCAAAAGAGCAAAGCGAGATTACGAAACGCAAAAAACTCAACAAACGTCCAGACAGCAAATTTACCCCAACGGCATGGCGACGCAGGCTGGCGCAGTCATCACAAAATCGTAAGGATAGGCTCAAAGAGTTGCAAGATCAATCTGATGTTATACGAAAGGGGACTGATTCCTATGCTAAGATTGATCAATACCGACGGATGGTTAACGAAGACAAAAAGGCTATCGAGGGTCGGCTAGAGGCCGCTTGGGGCAATCATCTGATGTCTAATTCCGCCGCCTTTGACCGATACGCACAAGCACAATCATGGTCTGAGCAGGCTGAGGCTTCTAAGGGAGCGGCTGACACTTATTATAAGTCGATGCGGGCACTCAAGCCTACCCAGACCAATGAGTTGTCTTCGTCATTTCAAGAAAGCTTGGAGCGTGCCCGAGGAGCGGCGCAGCAAGTGGCTCTCCAGGGCCTGCAGAACGCTTCATCGCAGCGTGTTGCTGACGATCGATGGGCAAATGAACTGAAAGAAAACGAGACGATGCGCAATCTGGCTGGACAAGTCGAACAAATATACTTCGGTGACAGTCGCGGTGCCGATCGAGCGATTGCCATGGCAGAACAAACACTCAGCAATGCCTACAACGAAGGCGTCGAGAGCGCAAATCGCTTGCTTGATCGATACAATGCCGATGAGTTTGACATGGTAGATATGGCTCTTGGTGCTATCGGTAGCGAGGTCAAGGGCATCACCGTTACCAGGGATGTCAAGGCTGCGTCACTTCGTCGTGTTCTCGGCGGTAAGAACATTAAGGCTATCAAGTCGTTGACCAGCCAGCTTGACTTTGCCCACCTTGACGATGCCCTTGCCCAGGAAGCTGGCGATGCTCTCAAGAATAACCCGGCGCGGCCGTTTTGGATCGGATCTTCAATTGCCAATAGGATTAAAATTAACGATATGCCGTGGTCTGGCCAAGAATTTATCACCCAAACGACCATCAAGGCGCTTAGCGAGAATAAATTGTCGACCGAAGGCCTGGTCACACAAGACGCCGTCTATCTTAACACCCTGGCCGATATGATTGAAAATTCGAACTTCCGAGGACAAATTTCACAACAGCATCTTCAGATTCTGCGCGATCGAATAAATGAAGTACGGACAACTCCGCAGTACAGTGGTCGTATTGGCGAAAGTATCGGTGCAATTAAGCGAATGGAGGCGGCCCTTTCGTATCTGCCGCCAACAGAAACCTAAGCTAATCTGCTATAATAATACCTAATGGCCGTCTACAAAGTTCCCCAAGATGTGGAAGCTGAAGACAAGCTGCTCGGGCCGTTTAGTTTCAAGCAGTTTATTTTCTTGATCGTTGCGATCGGTATGATTGCGCTGGCGTGGGGGCTATTCTCGGTGCTGCCGCCGCTGGCGATTATCCCGGTGCCGGTTGCGCTGTTTTTCGGGGCGTTAGCCTTGCCGCTGCGCAAGGATCAGCCGATGGAGGTTTACCTCGCAGCGGTTATTTCGTTCATCCTCAAGCCCAAGCAGCGACTGTGGCGAGCCGATGGCATTGAGCGAATGGTCGAGGTGATCGCCCCGCGAGTTGAGGAAAAGCAATACGGCAAGGGGTATGACCAGGCCGAGGTCAATCGCCGGCTGTCATATCTGGCGACGCTGGTGGACACGCACGGTTGGTCGGTGCGCGGTGTCGATAATCCAAACAGCTCGGTGATGAATAGTTCGATGCAGGCGGATTGGTACAACGAGGCTCAAACCGCCCAAGACCCGCTCGACCCAAGCAGCAAAACAGCCCGCGCCTTTGAAACACTTATTGAGCGAGCCGACGAAAGGCGCCATGATGAAATTGTCCAGCAAATGCAGCGGGCCCAAGCCACCCCAACTACCCAGACCGCCCAAGACAGTCAAGACGACCAAGCCCTCTCGCCGCAACCCTCGACCTTCGACCCCTATCCAACTATGCAGCAGTCCATCATCACACCCATCAGCGAGCAGACGACCGCGACGGCCCACACCGACCAGGCGCCCCCTAGCACAGCACCCGTCTCGCCTGCTATAATGGATCTAGCGCGTAATCACAGCGATCTATCGGTCGCCTCGCTCCAACGAGAGGCCGGTCGCATCCAAAAAGAACATGATAAGGAAGTCGTGATTTCGCTTCACTAGGTGGGATGTCTATGCAACCAGATCAGCAACAGCAACCATATCACTATCCACCAGATGCAGCCGCTGCACCACAGTTTGGTGCGCCGTCAAATCCGCCGACCATGCCGGGGGTCATTGCCTCTGGGCCTGACCCAGTCTCCGCAGAACCAACCTCACCGTACGCCCAGTATCCTGATCAATTCAGCCCACTGCCGCAGCAGTTACCCCAAACGCCAACCCAGCCGACGCCAAGCACGCAACCCGCGGCACAACCGACCCCCAACTTGCCGCCCGCACCCGAGTCCAACCAGCCACAACCAGCCCTGCAACAGCCCGCCAAGCAGCCGGCCAGTCAGGCAAAACCTCAACAAAAAGGCCCGACCAGCACCCAGAACACGCTGCTATTTTCTGAGATGCGCGAGAATATGATTATCATGAATGACGGCAGCTTTCGGGCGATTGTTCAATGTCAGTCAATCAACTTCGATCTGATGAGTGGCCGCGAGCGTGAAGGAATTGAGTTTAGCTACCAAAACTTCCTTAATTCGTTATATTTTCCGGTTCAAGTGCTCATTCGCTCGCGTCGCGTTGACATCGGGCCGTATATCGACCGCCTGATTGACATCCGCCGCAACCAAGACAATATGCTCCTGAACGTGCTGATGGATGACTATATCAACTTCATCGATGTCCTCGCCCAAGAAGCCAATATTATGGACAAGGATTTTTATATCGTTGTGCCGTATTATCAGAGCGGCGACATGCAAGTTATCAAGCAGCAGGCCAAGGGTCTGTTCGACAGCTTCTTCGGCGGCAAGAAAGACAACACCGTCACCAAGATCGAGCAGACCGCCTACGAAAAGGCCAAGGATGAAATCAAGAACCGAGTTGATTCAGTAATGAGCGGGCTGTTTCAGATGGGCGTAAAGAGCGCGCAGCTTAATACCAAACAGCTGGGCGAATTATTCTACAGTTCATACAACCCTGACGTGGCACCGCAACAACCATTGAGCGTTGGCGCCGATGAACTAGCGACGACCTATGTCCGCAAGGGACGAGGCGAATCGCCACATGGATATGGAGGAGTACGACATGGCTAGAAAAAAGAAGCTGGACGCCATTGATATCGCCGCCCAACAGCGGGCCCGCGAGCAGGCCGAGGTTGAGCAGGCTTTTCTCACCGGTGTGAGAACCCTGCGTGACTTCATCGCCCCGAGCAGTCTCGAGCTCAAATCCGACCACTTCCGCCTCGGTTCAAAGTATGGGCGCACCATGTACGTCTACGGCTATCCGCGCGAGTTATACACCGGTTGGCTCAGCTCGGTGATCAACATCGACGAGGTGCTAGATATTAGCATGTTCATTTATCCAGTTGACACCCAGGTGGTGCTCAACAACTTACGCAAGAAAGTGACTCAGCTCGAGGCTAGCCTCAGCATTAATTCTGAGAAGGGCAAGGTGCGCGACCCAGCGATGGAAGCGGCATTACAGGATGCCGAGGAACTGCGCAACCAGCTACAGATCGGCTCGGAAAAGTTCTTCCGCTTTGGCCTTTACATCACGATTTATGCCGACAGTATTGATGAACTCAACTTTATCCAGCACAAGATCGAGACAATTTTTGGCCAGCAGCTGGTATTCTCTAAGGTTGCCTCGGCCCAACAAGAGCAGGGCCTCAATAGCACCATTCCGCAGCTAACCGACCAGCTCCAGGTTCGCCGTAACATGAATACCGGCGCCATTTCTACCAGCTTTCCGTTTACTTCGGCCGACCTGACCGACGGCAAAGGTGTGTTATATGGTATCAATATGCACAATAATGGTCTGGTGATTTTTGACCGCTTTTCCCTCGAGAATGCCAACATGGTAGTGTTCGCTAAATCTGGTGCTGGTAAGTCGTTTACCGTGAAGCTAGAGGCGCTGCGCAGCATGATGCTTGGTTCAGACATCGTGATTATCGACCCAGAAAACGAATACCAGAAATTATCCGACGCCGTCGGCGGTAGCTACATTCGACTGAGCCTCAATAGTGATACTCGTATCAATCCGTTTGATCTGCCGCGAGTGATTGATACTGATGAGGCGGACGATGCACTGAGGGCGAATTTGGTGACGCTGCATGGACTGTTGCGGCAGATGCTGGGTGGCTCACAGACGACGGCGGGCGGGCAGATTATCGCTGGACTGACAGCCGCTGAAGAGGCTGATATTGACCAGGCGCTGATCGACACCTACGCCCGCGTCGGCATCACCGCTGACCCGTTGACACATCACTCGACACCGCCAACTATCGCCGACCTCTACGATACGCTGCTTCATATGGGCGGCACCGGGCCAAGCCTCGCTCAGCGGCTGCGCAAATTTACCTCCGGTACTTTCGCCGGTATCTTTAGCCAGCAATCAAATATTGATATCAATAACACCATGGTGGTCTTTAATATCCGTGACCTCGAGGACGAACTGCGGCCGATCGCCATGTATATTGTGCTCAATCACATCTGGAATATTACGCGTACCGACCAGAAACGGCGCATGCTCATCGTCGATGAGGCGTGGCAGCTGATGCGCTACGACGACTCAGCCAACTTCCTATTTTCTCTCGCCAAGCGTGCCCGCAAATACCAGCTCGGTCTCACGACCATCACCCAGGACGTCGAGGACTTTATGGGTAGCAAGATGGGCCGAGCCATTGTCGCTAACTCGTCGATGCAGCTGCTGCTCAAGCAGTCAACCAGCGCCGTTGATGTCCTTTCCAGTGTCTTCAAACTAACCGAGGAGGAGCAAAAACGCCTCGCCAATTTCCCGGTGGGGCAGGGGCTATTCTTTGCCGGACAAAACCACGTTCACATCCAGATTCAGGCCAGTGATACCGAATACGAACTCATCAACACCTCGCCGATCTCTCGACACCAACTACCATCAGAAACGCCGCTCGGCGGGTACGGGGCAGTGTAGTATAATTGGAGGCATATGGCAACAAAAACAAGACCGCCACGATTTGACACCACGACCGACTCCGATGCTGATGGGCGAGCAAATCCGTTTGAGCATTCATCGGAGCGACTGAATGCTGGTGAGCAGGCAGCACTTGACCAGATAGAGGCTGGCTTAAGGGATGATGGCCTTGACGGTGACCAGTTCAGCTACCGGTCGGATCGAGATACCGGTGTTGAAGATGCCGCGCAAAAAATAACAGACAAAGAGAATGGTACTGCAAATCAAGGACCACAAAGTGGTTTTTATCAACCAGAAAAATCTAATCGAACTATGCCCAAAAGTCAAGCCGCTAAGCTCATCGCTCTTGCTAAAAAACGCGGCGGTATCGCTGGTTTAATGATATTATTTGGTGTTGGTGGTGGTTTGCTGGCTTCGGTGTTTGGTCCGGCATCAATGCTCATCAATCTCATGGAAAACCTAACTCTTGGCAACGATTCTAGTTCAGTTGTCTCTGAACGACGTCTCGCAAAAAACTTGGCGAATATGATCACAAAGCCCGGCGTTTGCAATAGTAAAAAGATGAAGTGCAAGGCCGGCACGATTTCAAATAAAGGTTTACGCCGTCTCGCAAAGCACGGTGTCGTGGCGGCCGATACTAAAGGCAAACCGCTTAACCTGAAAAGATTTGGCTACCCCGATGGTAACCCCGAAAAATTTATTGTTGACGGCAAACACATCAAGGCTCAAGACTTGCCTGGTTTTTTAAGCGCTAAAGAAAACCGCGGCCTTGCCGCCAAGGTTCTTGGTCGATCGGGTGCATTTAATATGCGGTTTCGTGTCTGGTCAAGTAAATATCTCGCCAAAAAGTTCTTTAGTAAGTTTAAGCGTATAAAACGAAACGGAGGAGCGGCCACATGGGCCGAAGAAAACAAAAAGAATAACCGACAAAATCAAGGCTCAACAGGCTCTGACGGTGAAAAAAAGAAGACCCCATCCGAAGAATATCGTGCTGATGATAAAATAAACCAATCAGACATTGAAGAGTCGGGCAACAAAGCCAAAGCACATGCCGATAAAAAACTAAAGCGTGCGCGGCGTGCTGGTTCGGCCTATACCCTCGCAACAGGCGCCTGTATCGCCGGACACATACCTGATTTTGTTGTTGGAGGTGTTGCCGGAGCGCAAATGGCAGCACTTATTCCACCAATAGCCAATATGGTTCTCTCGCCGGGATCACAACAAAAAGCTTCAGGCCTTGATCCGCGTTTCGCAATGACTGCTGCCGGTATGGAATTCGTTGGTACAATGTTGACCTCTCGCCACAAAGGCAGCAATGGCAAAGCCGAGTCGGCTCTTGATTCACCACTTCTGCTCTCCGCTATGGGTGTCAATAAAAATAAAGTTCCGCTATCTGAAAAGTTTGCCCCCGGGCTTAAGGTTCGTCGCCACCCAGCCATCCAGGCAATGTATCAATACAAAGATGCCACCAAGGGCGCGTGCAACGTCATCATGAGCGATCAGGCTATGTATTCTGCTATGGCCGTCGATGCAGCAGCGACAGCCTTAGCAGCGCCGACACTTATCGGTGGTATTGTCAAGGCAGTGGGTAATTTCGCAATCTCTCAGATCACCTCTGTCATTGTAGGCGAAATAACCAAAGCAGCCACAAGTGCAGCAGTTCAGGCAATTTTTAAAGCCATCGTCGGTGATAATGATATTGCCAATGCCAAGGGTAGGGAGTTTGGTGACATGCTCGGAACATCGGCTGGTGCATTTTTTGCAGCAGCAAATTCAGCAAAACATCTGCCGGTATTGTCTAAAAAAGGCCTCTCTAGTTTTAATCAAGTTCGTCTCGCTAACGAGCGACAACAACGTGAATACGACCTCGCCTCGCTCAGCCCATTCGACACCTCCAGTCGCCACACGTTCCTCGGCAGCCTCACCTTTAACTTGCGTCAGATGATGCTCCAATCTGGCAGTTACAATAATTCTTTTGCTTCAATCTTCTCTAATATTATCCGCCTCCCAGCAATGGCGCTTTCATTTGGAACCGTCGCCAACGCGAGCGATAACTACTCGGCAAATTACTGTGGTTATGCCGAAGACTTTGGCTTAAAGTCCGAGGTTAATGGCCGCGACGTTACCCCGGCAGTGAACTTTGCCGGCGCTGGGTGTACGGGCTTCACTAAACAGCAGGACGATATGGGTGTTGAGGAGGCACGAGAGATCCTGGCAAAGGCTGGGTGGATTGATGAAAGTGTTGATATAGAAAAAGAAGACGACATTGAGGCATTGGTCAGTAAAGGATATATAAAAGACAATACGCCGCTAAAATCGTTTATTGAATCTTGTAGCGATGTCAGCTCAGCAGAATACTCGACCAATATGACCGGCTGCGTTCTCGATGAATCTAGTACCAGGCAAAGTACTGGCAAACTCTCCAGTGGCGGTTATCGTCCTGTTGTCGAAAGCGAAAATGGCAAAACAAGCGCCGACACCGACTTTGGCTCAATCGACACCGCCGACAGCAGAGCCCTCGCCGCCATCTCCGTCTTTTTAATGGATTATCAGATCCAAAACTCCATCAACGGTGAAGACGACGAAGAACTTGTTGGCAGCAATCAGTCTAATAACGCCTCAAACTCCCAAACTGGCGAAAATCTCGACCAGATCAAGATGTACTATCAGTCAGAAGAGCCGTGGAAGAATAAAAAATACGGCATTGGTACTATTGGTGAATGTGGCTGCGCGCCAACCTCTATGGCTGCTATTGTCTCAACTGTCGGCAATACAACCGTTGATCCAGAAAAAATGGCTGAGTTTTTCTATCAAAACGATGGCCAGAGGGGTGGCGGACGCTGTGGTTCGAATTGGATATGGGAAAGTAAGGCCCAGCTATTTAAGGATAAATTTGGCGTCACGATTAAGGCAGTACAGCCAAGCGCCGAGAATGCCTCAAGAGGCCTGTCCGGGGGTGGCCTGGTTCTCATATCAGTTGGCGGAAAAACGCCGTTTATCCAGGGTGGTCACATTATGTTTATTCGCGGAAAGACTGCTGATGGTAAGTTCCTCGTTGGTGACCCGAATAAGCGCTCCAACACCGAAAATAAAGCTGGTTTTGCGGCGAGCGAATTTCACTTTGGTGAAAAGGCAGATAAAGGTAAAAATGAAGAGGATGATGGCACAACAGGCATGTGGGTGATCACTGGACCGAAAAAGGTTGGAGGGCGGTCGTCGTGAGAGAGTTTCTTTTAGCACACAAAACAGTAATTATTGCTACGTTATCATTCATCATACTCTCCGCCTCGATCGTTGTCGTCATTCTGCTGCTACCACCCACCAACCCATCGACTCCGCCGCAGTCGTCTAATGATAGCTCTACCCGGTCGGGAGGTGGGCAGTACGAGGGACCAACCGGCGGCAGTGGCCAGCCAACCACACAACAGTTAGTCCTCAGTGGGTGGGATACGAAGAATAGTGCCAATAAAACACTGGCCGCATTCATCAATGATGACACCCAAAATTCGCTCGTTGCAGCGATTCTTCGCCACTACGTAAGTAAACATGCGACCTCTGATACCCTTGTGTCTGGGACAATTACTAATGTGGTTTTTAACGAAAAGGTAATATCATTCACCGTGACTGTTAAGAACACCGCCGCGTATGCTGTACAGTTTACTATCGCGGATAACGCCGTCACCATTCGAACCGCAAGTGGGGAGCCAGTAGCGTTATGATAGATAGCATGAATTATTACTCCCAGCAGCCACGTGACGATAAGCGGTCGTTGATAATTATGGCCGGGTTGTGCGTGGCAGTGATCGTGCTAATAGCCGCCATTGTCCTGGTTGTTGTCCGCAACAACACCCCGCTAAATCCAATGTCAACTAAAAATCTCACAATCCCAGAAAAAACGTTGCGCGAATCAGCCTCCGCTGCTTTTACCAACCTACAAGTTGCGGCGACACCGCGACAAATATTTATCGAAAAAATTGACTTCGAAAATGAGTGGATTTTTCTGAAAGCAATTGCCGCCAATGTTACGACTACCAATCCATCGCGCACATTATATGTCATATTAAAGAAAGATGATCACAGCAATTTACAGCTTATCGCATACTCAACCGGCAGAGAGGCGTGGCGGACAACCAGTGGTAACACATTACCAGATAACGCGAGAGAGCGAGCGAGAAAATTATGGAACGAAAATTAGCCTTTCAAAGAGTCGCTGTTATTACATCAATCATTTCGCTTCTTTTTGGGGGTTCACCAGTATTTGCCGAGTTAAATACCGATCAGCTGCGGGCAACATTTGAAGACAACAACATTCTTTTTAGCAATAATTCTGAGGATACAAACTGTTCACCAAGTGCCGCACAGTCAGCGAGTGGGACGGCAGGCGAGCTAGTCGGCGAAGATAATCTAAAGAAAGCATTTAATTACTTTATCTCCAAAGGTGCGCCAAAGTTTGTTGCAGCAGCAATCGTTGGTAATTTATATCAGGAGTCAAAAGGTAACCCAATTCTTCGTCAAAATAAAGGCTCCGAGCCAAATCCGCTTAAGGCCGGCGGTAAGTATCACCCGTGGAACCCGAGTAAACCGGCTGGTATGGGCGATGCCTGGGGAATCGCCCAATGGGACCCGGGTGTAGCCGTCCTTTACTGGCAACAGCAGGCTGGCGTCCAGGGTGATGTTACCAGTCTCGAGGTGCAACTAGCTATCGTCTGGTGGCAACTCCAGAACCTTGCACCAACTTCACGTAAAAACGTGTTAGCTGAGATGGTAGCGTCAGGCAACGCCGCAGCTGCTGCTACTATTATGGTAAAGAAATTTTTTGGTGCTGGCATTCCACAGACTATAATTCGCGTAGCTTATACCATGAAAGCTATGAGTTGGGAACCAGATCCGTCTAGCGCAGCCGCTGCCGCTTCTGGTGCTGCCACTAACTGTAGTGACGGTAGCGGAGGTGGAGGCGGCACCATCTCCGAAGGCGGTCTCAACGAAGAGCAAGCGAAGAAATTCATGATGAATTACGGCGAAAATAAAAATAATGAAAGCCGCAAAGCTATGGGTGACTACTTGTGGAATACTTGTAATGGTGGGGGATCAAACTGTGTGTCGTTCTCTGTATTCTTCCTTGAAAAATTTACTTCAACAAAAAACCTCGGCACAACAGGTAATGGCGAACACGTTGTTAAGCACTTAAGAAATGCTCGAAAACTACCGACTGGTAAAACACCAAAGGTCGGCGCGGTGTTTAGCTGGTCTGGTGGACGCTATGGTCATACCGGAGTCGTCCTCGGCATTCAGGGCGACAATGTTATTGTCGGCCATGCAAGCTGTGGCGGCAAAGGTAGGGGCCGCGGTGATGGCACGCAACGAGGTGGCGGATCTGGATTTATCCTTACGGGTAAGGTTAATGATCCAAAAACTTGGCTCGGACATCTTCCGGATGAGTTCGCCTATCCAGAGGTTGATATGTCAGCAGTAGCTAGTTATGTTGGAGCAAGCACAGGTGGAGGTGGAGGTGGAGGTAATGTTGCACTATAATAAAAAACTAATTTTTATTATCTCGGGGTTTATCGGCATTGTTATTATCGCTACGATTGCCTATACACTACTGCTACGCAACCCTCTTGGTGGAGAAATGCATATCGAAAATCTCAGTACATATACAAATGGTAAACCGACCGACACTAAAACCCTCGAAACAATTCGTCACGCATTGTATACTACCATCCGCAACAACTACACGGGTGATTTACCAAACAACTCCATCAAAGACATCCTTATCCGTGACGGGTCGTTTAAGCAAACTCATGATCAAGCAAAAGATATCCACACTGTTAACTTCATTGTTGATATTAAAAGCCTACAGCAGTCGTATCTCGTTGAATATACGTGGTCACAAAAGACCAATCTTGACGATGATGCTCAGTATCAATATGGCACAACCGTTTCATGTCTACCAACCGATCAGCTAATATACGGTTATTTTGGCTGTAATGATGACTTTTCGCGAATGCGTGGACTACGAAGTCCGCATCTGGTTGTCAGCTGGAGCGGCCAAAAGGATCAGTACGGCAATTCATTATTCGACCAACTAACCGGCAATGACACTGACTACATTGAAAAGCTAATCATGAGTGATTATTCTTATGACCATAGGCTATCGCGTATCGCCACGCAAACAACGATAAAAAATATTACACGCGATACATCAACAGGAAAAAATACACTATCGTTTACTATTACCGTCGAGGATAAATTAGCCTACAACATCACTATTGATTACGATAATAATCGACGAATTACCATTACTCAAGACGGTCGATCACTTAACTAACCTAGCGCTTCAACGGCATAACAATATGCATACAATCTGGCGTAGGGGTCTGCTCGCGGATGACGCATGGCGACAGTTTGCCGTTAAACGAGAAGGTAACTGTCTCACCATCAGTGACGCCAAGTGACTCGATCAGATAACGAGAATTGAGCGTAATTTCGCCGTCGCTTGACACCTCGGCGCTGGCCTCAGAGGTATTCTCGCCGAGTTCCGAGGCGATTGAATGGATTGATAGTAGCGCTTGCTCGTGACTAGCCGTGAGGGTGATGCCGCCACCCGACTCGCGCGCAAATAGACTAGCAACCTTGGTGATGCGCAGGAAATCGGCTTTTCTAATTACCACCTCGGTCTCGGCGAGTTTAGGAATCAGTTGACGATAGTCGGGAAACTTGCCATCGATCAGCCGACTCACAATTTCTAAGTGATCCGTCCGAAACCCAACCTGCGTTTCATCAAAAAACAAACTCACATCACTCGTCTCGGTGTCGAGGCTTCGCAATAGCTCTTGTAGTGTCGATGCCGGCACGATGGCCGTAATTTCGCCATCAAACTTCATCAGCCGCTTCTCCGCTAGCCGATAACCGTCCGTGGCCGCTAGATACAACTCACTGTTGTAGGTATGCCAATACACACCAGTCAACACCGCCCGTGTGGCATCACTAGACGTCGCAATAATGGTTTGCGAAACTGCCTTTTTTAGCTCATCGGCACTCATATCCAGTCGCACTGCCGTCTGCTCGTCCACCGTCGGTAGCTCTGGAAACTCATCCGCCACGACGCCATTGATAACTGACGAAAACTTGTCTGCGGTCAGGTGTAGGTGCTCGTCCTTGACCTCCAATTCGACCGTACCACTCGGCAGGCTGGCGACGAATTCGCTCACCAGTCGAGCTGGGATAGTTATCGAGCCGGGCTTCTCGACCCTGGCGCCAACATACTGGGTAGAGGCGATCTCCAGATTCGTCGCCGCTACGACTAGCCGAGAGCCATCGGTTCGTAGTAAAATATTGTTCAGTATTGCTAGTTCGTTACGACTAGCGGCGATGCGCCCAACGCTAGCGAGGGCTTTGGCGAGGTTTTCTTGGGTGACGGTGAGTTTCATATTCTTATTATAAATCCTTTCTTAATTTTATTCAGTAATTAGTAATAATAGGCGCTGTGGAAACTGGGTAAATATTGTGTTCAAACAGGGGTAATAGTAGCATTGTTTCAGTGGAAAAGACGGTGGATTGGCTGAGTATGGTGTCGTGGACAAGACGCTGATTGTCCACGTGATGCTGCTTGGCCCATTTGATAACAACTAGATTAGTGGATAGTCGTTCACAAGTTTGTCGCTGGTTATACGCACGTTTTACCCAGGTTTTACACATAGAGCTTGTCTCGGATGTCGTTAATTTGTTCACGAATATTGACGCTGATGAGCATCTCCTTGCTAATTTTGTCAACCGAATGAATGGCGGTGGTGTGGTCTTTGCGGCCAAGCTCCTGGGCTATTTTTGGAAAGCTCATCTTGAGCTCGCTCCGCAGCAGGTACATAGCAATTTGACGTGGCTGCATGATATATTTATCGCGCCTTGGCGAACACACATCCTTGACCTCAACGCCAAAGTGGCGAGCGGTTTTGTCGATGATTTGCTTGGCGGTGATATGCTGCGGGCGAGAGCGCTTGATATTACCAAGCAGTCCCTCGGCGGTTTCGGCATCGGGCGTGATGTTCTGCATCTCGGCGTAGGCAAGTAGCTGATTGAGCGCCCCCTCAAGTTCGCGAATATTAGTCTTGAAATTGGTGGCGAGGTATTCGACAACGTCGGCGGATAATTCAATACTGCTCAGGCCGGCCTTGGCGGTAACGATGGCGCAGCGAGTTTCATAATCAGGCATCTGCACGTCAATCGTCATGCCCCACTCAAAGCGACTGCGTAGGCGGTCGGTCAGGGTAGGGATACTTTTTGGCGGCTTGTCAGAGCTGATGATGATCTGCTTGTCGTGTTGGTGTAGGTCGTTAAAGGTGTGAAAGAACTCGTCCTGAGTTTTTTCTTTATTGGCGATAAACTGCATATCGTCAACAATCAAAACATCGACGTTACGATATTTGTCGGAAAATCCTTTTTTCTTGAAGCGAATCGAGTCGAGAAATTCACTAACAAAGGTCTCGGTGGTGGTATATAATACGCGGGCGGAGGGTTGGCGCTTAATAATCTCGTTACCAACGGCCTGCATCAAATGGGTTTTACCAAGCCCCGAACCGCCATACAAATAGAGCGGATTGTATTTGGTGCCAGGATTAGCGGCAATCGCTTGACAAGCAGCGTGCGCCAGGTCATTACTTGAGCCAACGATAAAGTTGTCAAAGGTGTAGCGCGGGTTGAGGTTGGTTACTGATTTTTTAGACTGCTTGATGATCGGTTGGTCGGCGGCTGCTGAACTTGGTTCATCGCGATTGAGGCGTTGCTTTCGAGCAGCTGTTTTTTTGGGTCGAAAATGAATTGTCGATACCATAAGGCCATTTCGTTTCAAACCGTCAGCGATGCGCTGATAATATCGTTTTTCTAGTTGTGTTAACACGAAAGGGTTGGGTGACAGGACGGCCACCTCGTTATCAGATATAATGTCAAGCTCGGTCGACTTAAACCAGGTCGAAAATGACGATGGCGGAATTGAAACTTCAATTTCACCCAACACTCCCTGCCAAATAGCTTGACTATTCACAATACCTTCCCCCTCGGAACTAGCTTGATGACTTTACTATAGCAAAAAATCAAACTTTTCCACAAGCACAGGCGCTATCATAAAATCTAGGGCCTCTCGAGGTGATTTTTCCACAGCGATGAGCTACCTCTGTTAAATATGTGGAAAAAGCAGCGGAAACGGTGGAAAGTTTATCCATGGCTTGCAAAAAATGTCAAAAAAGGCTACACTAAATGACGATATGCCAAAGCGAACATTTCAACCACACAAGCGACATCGCGCCAAGACGCACGGTTTTCGAGCTCGTGTTTCGACCAAGGCTGGTCGCGCTGTTCTGAAGCGCCGTCGCCTCAAGGGTCGCGCCAAAATCGCTATCTAACTGTAAACTCCCGCCTCGCCTAACAGGGCGGGATTTTGCTATACTGGACCTATGTTACGTCACGTCAACCGATTTCATGGTCATGGTAGCCTGCGCTACGTCTATGCGCGCGGGCAGGCAATTCGCTCGTCGCAGCTCACCATGAAATATATTGCTAATCCACGCCGCCGTCATGGTCGCTTTTCGGTAGTGATTAGCAAAAAGGTGCTTAAGTCTGCCGTTAAGCGCAATCGTGTTCGCCGCCGAATTTACGAAATTATCCGACTAGAATTGCCGCATATTCGGGGCGGGTTTGATGTTGTTATTATGGTGTTTTCGCCGGAGGTGCTACTGATGCCGCATGACGATTTAAGAACGGCAGTAAAACAACTCTTTTCGCAAGCCGGGCTGTATAAATAGCGCCACCTCTGGTATAATGAGGATATGAACATGTTTGATGTGGTTATTGTGCAGCCAATTTTTAACTTGCTGATGGCGATTTACGCGCTGATTCCGGGCGGTGACTTTGGGGTTAGCGTTGTACTGTTTACAATAATTGTACGCTTTCTTTTGTGGCCGCTGGTTAAAAAGCAGCTTCATCAGGCTAAGGCGATGCGTAAGATACAGCCCGAGCTCGCAAAGATTAACAAAAAATATAAGAGCAATCCACAGATGCGGGCGATGGCAATGATGGATGTGTATAAAAAACATAACATCAAGCCAATGAGCTCTATCCTAGTACTTCTTATCCAGCTGCCGGTGCTGATCGCGATTTACCGCGTGGTGCAGATATTCGTATTGCAGCGCTCAGAGCTCGCCAAGTATACATACGACGCAATGGAGCAGTGGGGACCGGTCAAGCACTTGATCGCCAATCCAGATCACTTTAACCAGAATTTCTTGGGGCTGATGGACTTGACGAAGCAAGCGTTATCATCAAACGGCGTATCAATCGGGTTACTCATCCTCGCTCTGGTAGCTGCCGTTTTGCAGTATTTATTATCAAAGCAAATGTCGCCAAGTTCGGACAGCAAGAAGCGACTACGTGATGTGCTGATGGAGGCCGGTGAAGGCAAGAACGCCGACCAAACCGAAGTTAACGCCATTGTCACGCGCAAAATGATGAAGGTTATGCCGGTGTTTATGTTCCTTATTATGATCAGTCTGCCGGGGGCGCTGGCGCTCTACATGGCAACCTCAAATATCGCTGCTTATATCCAAAACGCCATTATTCTCAAGCAAGACGGGACAGAGATGCAGCAAATTGCCGGCGAAAAGCGTTCGCCAAAATCTACGAGCAAGTCTGCCGCATCAGCAAAAAAGTCAAAAGCCGCTTCGCAACGAGCGGCCACAGCGACTGAGGCGAACATTACGCGGATAAAGGCGAAGGATTAAGGAGGCTATATGGATCAAATCGCGACCATTGAATTTGTCAAGAAATACCTAGAGGACTTTTTGGCGTTCTTTGATCTCAATCTGGATGTCGATGTTAGTGTTGAAGACGATGTTATCAAGGCCGTTGTGCCGTCGAGTGAACGTAATAGCTTGCTGATTGGGCGGAATGCTGAGACGTTACGGAGTCTACAGACGGTGGTGTCAGCGATTTTGCGCAACCGTCAGGCGGCGCTGGTGCGAGTGAATGTTGATATCGCTGATTATAAGAAGCAGCATGCCGAAAAGATTGCTGACAAGGCGCGCGGCTGGATCGAAGAGGTGCGACGGACGGGCGAGACGAAAATTATTGAACTAAATTCGGCTGATCGCTGGGTGGTGCACCACGTGGCGAGTGACTATAGTGATATTGAGACCCACTCCGAGGGCGAAGGCCGTGCGCGACATTTGGTGATTTCACAGAAGAGTTCTTAATCTTTGAAGACAACGTTAGTATAGAGCAGATAGTTCCAGATGAGGCTGGCGACGGTGGCGATGAGCTTACTGGCGAATAGTGCTACCGGCTGACTGAAATTAAAGCTAATGAAAATTGGCGCGAGTAGCGCAATAATGATAGTCTGGATTACCCAGAGACCAAACAGAGTGACGAGGGTAAAGAGGAGTAGCTGACGGCGAATATTGCCGGTGCGTGAGCGAAAGGTGAATGATCGATTGGCGACGAAGCTGAAACTAAAGGCGATGGTTGTCGAGATAATATTGGCTAATTCTTTCGGCGTGCTGATAAACCAAGTCAGCATAAACAACACACCAAAATCAATGGCGGTGTTGATGGTGCCGATGAGGAGGTAGCGGAGCTTGGTGGCGTGGTTGGTGATGTAGTGTTTGAAGCGAGCCATAATGATAAGTATAACCCATAAACCCTAGTTGGTGCGATGTTTTTTGGCGGCAATGGCCTCCTTGAAAGCAGCGATGAGGCGCTCGGTATTATTCTGCCAGGAAATAGTATTGAGATGAGCTTGAACCGCAGTTTTCATATCAAGGCGTGCTTTTTGCGGGTCAGCGATGATAGAGAGCATTTTTTTCATGAAGTCGTCGGGATTCTTAGGCTGAGCGTAAAGAACCGCATTTCCACCAGCCTCGCGGAGCACAGGAATATCGGAGGCAACGACCGGCGTACCGCTAGTCAGTGCCTCAACAATCGGCATGCCGAATCCTTCGTAAATGGAGCTCATGCAAAAAAGGTCTGCTTGCTGATAAAATGCAGGTACATATTCCTGGGGAATGTATCCCGGGCGGATAATATGTTCACCTGCAGCTTGAGCCTCAGCGATAGCATGTTCAGTAGTTTCGGTCTTCCAGCCCTTACCACCAGCTAGCACTAATGAATACTGTTTGCGGATTTTGTTTGGTAGAGCGCGAAAGGCGGCAATCATTGTCGGTAAATCTTTGCGTGGCTCGAGATTGCCGATTGAAAAGATATACCGCTTGGTTGGTAAGTTGTATTTGGCGACGACGTTAATTGTACCCGGTTGAGAATAAATTGGGTCAGCTGGTATTGGTGTGACGATAATTTTCGAAGCTAGTACGCCGTATTCGGCGATAATTTCTGATTTGACTGACTCCGAGACGGTAATGATGAGGTCGGCTACTCGGGTTGCATGGGCGACACGGCGGCGTAAATGGGCTAAATTGCGCCGTTCAATCGTCTCAGGAAAATAAAGATAGCCAAGGTCGTGAATAACGACGGCAGTGATAGTTGCTTTACTGGTTGTCCAGCGGTCGAAATTTGGAAAAATCGCGACATCGACAGGTGAAGACAGGAGATCATATGGTAACGGCAAGCCGTAGCTTTGGAGCTTGGCGAATAGTCGCTGAGGTATGAGCGTGTGTTTTTCATGCTTGATTGAGTTGTTTAGAATAGGGTCACGATGCTTGCTCAAAAAATTAAAATAAAACGCCGAAACTTCAGTTCCTGGCGGTGAATAAAGGGCTAAACTATTGGTTAACATACGGGTGTAATGACCAACCCCGGATATATTAGGGGCGGTGAGGGCAGCGGTTTCAATACGAATCTTCATAGGTATATTATAAACCGTTTTCGTATAAAGGAATAAATTGTGTTTCAACGATGGTATGAAAAATAAACGAGGCGAGATATTGACGGCGGGCAGCGGTGGCTAGATGTGCGCGAAGCTTGGGGTCAGAATATAGCTGCTCCATGGCGTGATGCAGTGCTGTCGAATCTTTAGCGGGGACGAGGAGGCCGGTCTTATTATGATGAATAATCTCCGGATTGCCACCAACGTCAGTGGCGATAATTGGTAATTGGAGCATGCTGGCTTCAACAAGTGAAACACTAAACCCCTCGTGGTACGTTGGATGAAGATATACGTCAGTGGTGGCAACTTCAGGGAGGGGGTCTGTTTGGTGGCCACGAAAGGTGACCGGTAATCCCGTGGCCTGTTTTTCAAACCGTGAGCGATCTGGTCCGTCACCGATCAGAATGAGGCGCGTGTCGTGATGTGTAGCGTGAAGTCGTTTGAATGCAGCGATCGCTTCGCTAACTCCCTTATCAACAACCAGGCGACCGGCGATACAGAACGTGAACGGGTGGCTTTTGACGGGAGTGTGTGTTGGTTTCTGGTCGTTGACACCATTATAGATAACGGTTAATTTACGATGAATTGGTGAGGTTGACGGCAAATTATCAGAAACGAGACGGCATTCACTCTGGCTAACGAGGGTAATTGCGTCGGCAAAGCGTGCCGCCCAAGCAACCAGCTTACCAGTCGGGTTTTTATACCATACGCCGAGCTGCTTCCAGACATGTTTGAGGTCAGCGTGATCAGTCCAGATAACATGGGCACCGATAAGCTTACCAGCAATTGACCCAGCAATAAAATCATCCTTACTCTGCAGGTGAACAACGTCAGCTTTGTAGCGATGAAATTGGATAATATAATACAAAGTGAGTAGCAGCTGCCAGAGTATATATAGTGGTGTTAATACAACTCGCCGGCCGCTCCAGTTTTGTTGAGACCACCACCAAGAGCGGTGATAAGTCAACCGTTCGTGCTTAGCGTAGTCACAGAGTGTCGTGTGGTGACTAAAAATAACCGGCAAATGGCCCAGCTCTCGTAGCTCCTGAGCTAAGAACACTGGAAATCGCTCGCCACCACCAAAATCATGAGGTGCGGCATTTCGTACGATAACAACTCGCAACCGATTCATTTTACAAGTATATATCTTTTTGGTGTAATTTGGTATAATCAGGGAGTGAAACATCTCTTTGGTAATGAAAAAAATCGGGCAATTTTGCGCGCAATGGTTAGCACAGACTTTAAGGTTCGCTACCAAAATTCTGCCCTCGGATACGTATGGTCGCTTCTGAAGCCGCTGTTCATATTCGGCATCTTGTATGTATTGTTTACCTATGCATTCCCACAGGGTAGTAAAGGGATTGAATATTTTGGCGTCTGGTTATTAATTGGCGTCGTGCTATGGAACTTTTTCTCTGAGGCGACCATGGTGGGTACTCGTTCGGTGGTAGAAAATGGGCAACTAATTCGTAAAGTAGCAATCCCAAGGCACCTCCTGGTGGTTGCCAGCTCCGTATCGGCGCTGATTAACCTTGGCTTGGGGATGATTGTGGTGATAATTTTTGCACTACTAAGTGGCTTGATGCCAACTTTGTTGTGGTTGCTACTAATTCCGATAATTGCTCAGCTATTTTTGCTATCAATTGGCCTATCTCTCCTGCTCTCAGCGCTTTATGTGACATTTCGTGATATCGCGTACATTTGGGAAATTTTGTTGCAGGCTGGGTTTTACGCCAGTGGTATTATTTTCGCCATTATTTATATGCCTGCAGTCATCCAGAAAGTCGCGTTTTTGAACCCTGTTACGCAAATTATTCAAGACGCCAGGCATACACTGATGCCTAGTAACCCCGCCTCTCAGACAATTTGGCAAACATTTCATAATCCGTTGTTGTGGTTTATTCCGATTATGATAACCATCGGGCTGTTTGGGCTGGGGTGGTGGTATTTCCAGCGTAAGCAACGTTCATTTGCGGAGGATATTTAGATGACAAGACCGGCTATTGTAGTCAAGGATATACACAAAGAGTTTGTACTGCCGCAGACTAAAAACTCAAGCATTAAACATGCCTTCGTTAACATTATCAAGCGAAACAAAAAGACCGTCCAGAAAGTACTAGACGGGGTTAGTTTTACTGTTAATCAGGGCGATTTTTTCGGCGTTGTTGGTCGGAATGGCTCGGGAAAAAGTACCATGCTTAAAATTCTCGCCGGTGTATATCAACCGACGAGCGGTAGTATTCAGCTACATGGTAAGCTGACACCATTTATTGAACTGGGTGTTGGCTTCAACCCGGAGCTGTCTGGCCGAGACAACGTTTTTTTGAATGGAGCGCTACTTGGGTTCACTCGTAAAGAGATGGAAGCAATGTATGATGAGATCGTTGCCTTTGCTGAACTTGAACCGTTCATGGATCAGAAGCTAAAAAATTATTCGTCGGGTATGCAGGTACGATTGGCGTTTTCGGTAGCAATCAAGGCGCGTAATGATATTATGATTTTCGATGAAGTGTTGGCTGTCGGTGATGAGGCATTCCAGCGCAAGTGTATCGACATATTTGAGCAGTATAAGACCAGTGGACAAACAGTTGTCCTGGTGACACACGATATGGAAACGGTCAAGAAGTTTTGTAATCGTGCTGTACTAATCCAAGACGGCACAATTATCAAAGAGGGAGACCCGGTGCGGGTGGCTGACGAGTATAGTCGGCTCAATCAAGCAGTGATTGACGCAAGTATTGATAGAAATCGGCAATACACTGGTGAAAATGTTGATATTGCGATTCGCGGCGCGACAGGTAAAAAGCAGCGCAGCTTTAAGGTTGGCGAGACCATCTCGTTTGATATCGCTTGGCGCCACGATAAGACGCGAGCAATCATGGTTGATTTATATCGCAAAGACAGTGATTTAGTATCGAATTTTATTACTAATCGTGAGGGTTTTGCTAGGCTACCGAAGGATAAAAAACTGACACTCGATATCGAAGCAAACTTGGGTCCGGGGTCGTATTATGTTGATGTTAATCTTCTCAATCACGATGGGTCAGTAAAGTATGACGTTGCTTATCGTGCCGAGGAATTTACTATCACGAAAGACTTTTCAGTGGTTGGGCAGTCGTTTGGGGGATTAACATTGATTCCGCGGCAGTGGCGCCACGATCACAGATAGAAAAGGATAGCCCGTCCAATAGTTTGGTGATCTTCTGTCTTCGTACTACTAAGCTGCTGTTTTTGTTTTTCGACGTGATGGTTTAAGCTTAATCCTGATGATATCAAGTCCCCACTTAACAACGATCTTGGCGGCAGTACGCCCGGTTGATGCTACGTTCCAAAGCTGATGGAGTCCCTTGCCAACCTGTCCCTTTTGAAGCATACGATAACCAATGCGCATTAGTACAAAAGTGTAGGCGTGCTTGTGGCTAATTCCAAAATCATGGTTAATTGGATTTTTGATATAATAGGCGAAAGCACGTTTGATGTCGGCACGACTAGTGACCGTCGGCTGAACGATATCCCAGTTGCGAAGCGAAAACTTTTTAGCGAGACGATTTTGCTCATCGCGCCGTTTAGCCGAGATACTGCCGTCACTAATGCGATAGCGAAAAATGGGGTAAGGTACGTTAGCAAGTTCACCATGTTCGGCAAATTTACTAAACAGGTCATAATCCTCGGCTGGACAGGTGTCAGGGTAAAGACCAGCATCAAGTGCTGCCTGGCGGCGATAAATGACCGATGAATGACAGAATTGATTAAAAATGCAAAGACCGAGTCTAATATCTTCGTTACGAGCAACGTTAAAAATAAAACCAGTTGGTACGCTATCTTGGTTCATGATTTCTGCGCCACCGCCAACCAGAACCAGGTTTTTGTTTTTCTCTAGCATAGTGACTTGAGTCTTGAGCTTGTGCGGTAGCCACTCATCGTCGCCATCAATACGGGCAATGTAGGTGCCACGCGCTTCAGTAATGCCGCGGTTGAGTGAAGCCACGAGGCCACTATTTTTTTGATTAATGAGGCGAATGCGGCTATCTTCTTTTTGAAGGCGCTGAACGATTTTTTTTGTATTATCGGTTGAGCCATCATTAATAATAAGGTACTCGAAATCAGTAAAATCTTGTGACAGCACGGAGCGAATTGAGGACTCAATGTATGTTTCGTCATTATAGGTGGCGGTAATAATTGACACCAATGGTGATTTAACTTGGGATTTCTGTGCATTCATACGGGATATTATAGCATCTTTATTGGCAAAAATATTGAAAACCCAGCGATTAACTGTTATGCTTAAGCTGATAGGATAAAACAGGGGAAACAACACTATGCGAGTTAAACAAACATCGCCAAAGAGGACCAAGATTGTAATAATTAGTTTAGCAAGTGCGATTGTTGTGATTGCTATTGCGGCGGTTGTTTATGCGATAACGCGACCACAACGAGCAGAGCAAACCAAGGAAGGTGCTGCTTCATCCCAGACGAAAGAAAACGATAATAAGGGTGACGATAAGAAGGTTGATGACAGTAAAACGAAACCAGAAGAACGTGATGGCCGCAGCTCCGATAAGCCAGCTGGTCCTGGTGAGCAACGCGGCTCAAAACGAGCAGTAACACCGATTGTGAGTGGTTACGGCCTCAGTGGCGACGGGCAACGTCTACAAATTGACGGCGGCGTTAATGCTATTGTCGAAAACGGCGGTAGCTGTACCTTTACAGTATACTGGTCTGGTGGTCAAGTTTCGCGCCAAACTGGCGCATACGCTGGTCCGAGCTCGACGAATTGTCGGATGGCCGAGATTCCACTGTCAGAATTACCATCGGGCACTGACATGTCAATTAAAGTTACTTACTCATCGAGTGCATATGTTGGAGAATCTACAAATGGGCCGTCGTTCCGCAAGGAGGGGTTACGATGATTCAGTTACAGAATATGAAACCGTCCTGGCTAAAGCGTGTCGGGTATACACTGATCGTCGTTGGTGTTGTTGGTCTAGGGGTTGTCTTCTGGCCAAAAACAGGAGCGTTGTCACCATGGAGTCCTGGACGAATTATTGATGACAATGTTTTTTATGACACCAATACATTTTCAAGTGTTCAAGACATCCAAAACTTTATCAACAGTCATACGCCAGCCTGCGATACGTGGGGAACTGGGCCGTCCGAGTATGGCGGAGGTACGCGAGCGCAATATGCGGCTAAGCGCGGTTGGCACGGCCCACCGTATGCCTGTCTGCGTGATTATCACGAAAATCCAAGTACGAAAGAGACCTCGTTTGAAAGGGGCGGCGGCTGGTTTGCTGGCGGTCTGTCGGTGGCTAATATTATCTGGAACGTATCAAAAGAATTTGGTATTAATCCGCAAGTAATGCTTGTAACGCTAAAGAAAGAACAGGGGTCGTTGTTTACTGATGTCTGGCCGCTCAAGAGTCAGTACAAGTATGCTATGGGCTTTGCTTGTCCGGACAGCGGACCAGGTAATACAGCGAATTGTTCAAATGAGTATGCTGGCATGTACAATCAATTGCGGATGGCGGCGCGCCAATTCCGGCTATATACTAATCGGCCGGGTGAATATCGCTACAAGGCTGGTCGGTCAAATTATATCCAGTATAACACAAACGCAGCCTGCGGCGGCTCATGGGTATATATCGAGAATCAAGCAACAGCCAACTTGTACAACTATACCCCATATCAGCCAAATCAAGGTGCCCTTGACGCCTATCCAGGAACGGCACATTGTGGCGCGTATGGTAATCGTAATTTTTGGCGCTTCTTTAACGAATGGTTTGGTTCGCCACTGAAATCTGTGCGAATTGAATCGCCGCTGTCAGTGAGAACGGAGGGGACCGGGTCAAAGTTGTTTACGGACATGACCATAACTGCATCGTTCACTATCCGTAACGCCACAAATCAGCGCCGTGATCTAGGCACTATGGCAATAGCTGCCCGTGATAGCAAGTGGAACAACTATGACTTTGGTAGCCAACGGGTTATTCTTGAGCCATGGCAGACATATACCTACCGAGTGACAACTAAGTTAACGAAAGAGGAGAATTATAAATTCTGGATCACAAATTACCGTGAGGGCAACGGTTGGAGTAATAATTATCCAGAATCAGCTCCGGGCCATAGCCGCGAAGTGTCGACGTTTGTGCAGACGGCGCCAACAGTAACTTCCCCAGTAACTATTCAGAACCAACGAACTCACGTTGGGCAATCAACACGGATTCGCTTCACGGTTAAGAATAATAGTCCGAAGCCAATCGACCTCGGTTATTTTGGCGTGGCAATTACTAGTCCGAGCGGACGAAATGCTGACGCTAGTTTTGATACAGTCAACAGCCTTGCGCCGGGTGCAACCTATGCCTATGACCGGGAGTTTATTCCGCGGGAAAGTGGTATATACAAGGCGCGAATTAGCGGTACTCTCGACAAGGGGACAACCTGGACCGAGGCGCAGTATCCGGTGCCAACGCCGGCTAGTGCTGGTAACCGGGCGCAGTTCACCATCCTCCCCAACCCCACACTCACCCAGGGTATCACTTTCTCCAACCCCTCTCCACGTGCCGGTGAGCCAGTCACTACCACCTTTAAGATCAAGAACTTTGCCAGCCAACCCATCACTACCACTAACCGCACCTGCCTCATTATGCGCAACCAACACGGAGCAAACTATGATCTCGGCTGCCTCCAACCAACCACCATTCAACCTGGTCAAGAACAAGAATTCAAAACCACTCGTCCCTTCCCAGTTGGTGTCTACCGCGCCTACTTCTCCACCTTTGACGGCCGTACGTGGCACGAATATGCCGCTCCACCGCTTGAGACTGGTAATGAGGTGGTGAAGGGAGAGATGAGGGTGCTGCAAGATGTCGTCATGTCACAGGGATTATCAATAACGCCAGCGCCAGCGCGTGCTGGTGACAAGCTGACCGGCTCATTCACTCTGCGTAATCTTAGTTCGGCGGTGTCGCAGACTGATCAGCGCCTGTGCTACATTATTCGGGGTCCACGTGGCGAGAACCATGACCTCGGCTGTCAATCGACAAAGGGAATTGCTCCAAATGGTAGTGTGCAGTTTTCGCTAAGTCGTCCTTTTGACAAACCAGGCACGTATAGAGCCTTCTTTGCGCTATACGATGGTAGTCGCTGGCACGAAGGGGTGGCGCTACCGGGGTTGACCGGCAAGGAGGCGACCAGCTTATCGTTCACCATCCTCCCCAACCCCACACTCACCCAGGGTATCACTTTCTCCAACCCCTCTCCACGTGCCGGTGAGCCAGTCACTACCACCTTTAAGATCAAGAACTTTGCCAGCCAACCCATCACTACCACTAACCGCACCTGCCTCATTATGCGCAACCAACACGGAGCAAACTATGATCTCGGCTGCCTCCAACCAACCACCATTCAACCTGGTCAAGAACAAGAATTCAAAACCACTCGTCCCTTCCCAGTTGGTGTCTACCGCGCCTACTTCTCCACCTTTGACGGCCGTACGTGGCACGAATATGCCGCTCCACCGCTTGAGACTGGTAATGAGGTGGTGAAGGGAGAGATGAGGGTGCGCGAGTAGGGCGGACAATTATCGCTTAAGCATACGCCTAACTTCTGTCAAAAACCTTTTTTGTGAAAAATCACGTAGCGCCTGCTTTCGTAGAGATTGGGCGTTAGCAAACGCTGTCTTGGGATTGTCCAGGACAACAGTTAACGCTTCAGCGTAGGCTTTTGGATTGGTGATATCATTAACAATCTGTCCATATGTACCAACAAAGTCTGCTACTCCACCAACTCGCGCTGCCACGAGCGGCAATCCGCACAGGGCTATCTCGATTGGCGTATTTGGCATGCCGTCAAAGAGCGATGTATAGAGAAAGACGTCATAGTTATCAACAGGTAGTGACGGTATACCGTTAAAGCCGCCGCGGTAATGAACCCGTGGATGTGACGGTAGTTTATGGGTGGGAAACTCGCTCGATGCGTCACCGTACATATCAATATGGACATCACCTGGCAACAAATCAGCAATGGCTGCGACTAATTGAGGTAATTTCTCTGGTGATAGGCGGGACGCCCAAAGAATACGCCTTTGACCAGCCAACTTTGCTATTGGTGTATACATACTGCTATCAAGTGGTTGATGGTGAACGGTAATTGCATCCGTGTCATAAGCATATTCGTTAACCCACATTGACTTGACGGCTTCATTGTCGGTGGTTATCTCGGCCAGCAGGTGATAGACCTGCGGTAGGTGACTGTGCGAAAAACCAAACACTCGTCCAGTTTCATCAGTGCTTTGGCTATAGGACGTAGCAATAACTTTTTTACCAGTGGCCTTGATATATACTGCGTGATCTCGCACAAAATCATAGGCTAGCTCTGAATTGAGGATATGGAGCACCGGCACGTGGATATTTTCGATCAGTTGCTCTAGTAACCTATATTTTTGTTCCATTGGGAAAAATCGAGTAATTGTCCCAAACGGCACGAAATCTACGTCGATGTTAAGTCGTGGTCGCCACTCTGAGTAATTAGCGTCAACTTCATTTGTGGCAATAACCAAAACTTTCTTGCCGAGTGACGCAGCGGTGTTGGCGTAGTTAAGAGCAAATAGATCAGCACCGCCACGCTTGAGCCACGGTACGAACAACGCATAATCATAGGTATCGTTTCGTAAATCACGACATATTTGCCAGTACGCCAAGCCAACACGATAATGATCATCGGTAATTGTGTGGTATACTGTCGGTAATGGATGTGGTGGAAAAATTAGTTTCTCAATATGATGTAATGCTCGCCATTCAGCATCAAGCCATGCTGGTAGCACCTCAGTCGCCGGTGTCGATTTCTTTTTTTTGAGCACATTGCGTCCGCGTCGGATAATTGCCAGCGGCCGCTTAACCAATCCTAGTGGAATGCGAGAACGAATCAGCAGTTCTTTGATGGTATTTTTCGTTTGGCGCCGCTGCTCTGAGGCAGGCGTGGCAACCGAGTCAAGCTTGATGGTACGAAAGTGCGATGGACTAAAGAGGGCGTGGGCGCGGAGCACTGAGCGGCTAGTTTTTTGGCGTGCCCATTCCGAGCCAGTGGCCTTACGGCGAACAAAGATAGCAGTTTCCGGAATGAGGACATTTTTGACACCGTGCTGGATGAACTGACAGCTCATAAACCAATCCTCGTAGCCATATCCGGGGCTATTTGGTGCATACGGAAATTGGCGAAGTAAAGTACTTGGCGCAATAATGACCGAGTTCCATCGTCCCGAAAGTACACTCAGCAGGGTGTCGCGGTCTTTGTTAGTATGGCCGACTTTTTCGACAATGGCGCTCGCCCCCTCAAACTCAATAGTATATGCGCTATGAGCAACGTACTTACCATAGGAATGGGCTGTTAAAAATTGCACACTATCGCGCAACCAGTTAGCGCTCATTAAATCATCGGCATCAATAAATGCGATGAAACGACCGTGTGCCCTGTCTATCGCACTGTTACGAGACTTAGCAAGGTCGCCATGATCCCATTGGTGTATAGCTATTGGCAGAGCGGTATAATTACTGAAGTAGCGAATTGTTTCTTCATCGCCACGGTCAATTGATATAATTATTTCGTAAGAAATATCGCTATCACGAAGCAGGCTAACAGCACGTTCAATGGAGCGCATAGTTTTATGAGCAATAAGGCCCTCGTGATGGGCGGTAACGATGATGGATAAAAGTGGTTTCATGACGCTATTATAATTTAGGCGGTCACTTTAGTCTATCGTTAAGTTATGATACTATATGGTAAGTATTATGGAGCGAAAAAAGAGCATACTGTTTTTTGGAGTTGTCTGGGGAGTTTTGTTTTTATCTTTCTTTGGCAATATTTTTGGAGTCGGTTTGTGGCGCGAATGGTTTGATGGCTTTCAGCGCGACTCATCGGCCATAGTAGAAAAGACAGCTCGTTGCAAGGAAAAATTTGGCTATAGCGGGCCGTTAATCGTTGCTAAAAATGAAGACTATAATTCGGTCATGACGACCGGGGGTTGTGATGCCAGTCTGCTCAAACCATATGCTTCGCAATACGGTCTACAGGCGAGAATAATTACCGCACTAGCACCAAACGATAGTGCGAAATTGCCGGTATATTTTAAGAAAGTTAATGTGGTTCTGTCTGCAGCCATGGCAGCTCTTATGGCTCTGGTAGCTCTTAGGGTTAGGAGATTATTTGGTTTTGTTGCTGCAGCGGTATTTGCGACACTGGTTGCATTTAGTCCGTGGGTTGTTGGCTACGCACAAAATATGTATTGGATAGAGCCGCTCATGTTTGCTCCGTTTGCATTCGCCTTTTTGAGCTATCCGTACTGCAAATCATCAAAGAAGCTATGGCTATTCTATCTTGGTGAAGCTATATTACTTTTCATAAAACTCCTTAACGGCTATGAGTATATATCAACAATTGCTATATCTGTACTTGTACCAATCATATTCTTTGAACTCGTCAATAATAAACAAAAAGTTATCAAGCTATGGAAGCACGCCGTCATGACATGTGTCGTGGTTGTCGTGGCCTTTGTTGGTGCGTACGTAACCAACTTTATGGCACTCTCTGATTACTATCACTCCTCAGACACCGCCCTCAAGATGATTAATGAGCGGGCATCGGAGAGAGGGCTTTCGGGAATTCGAAAGATGCGAACACATGCTGTTGGTAACTTAAAGACGCTTCTACCTGAATCGTATAAATTTGCCAATCGATTCATTAATATGGAGGAGCTGGCAAAAGATAGAGGCTCAACATATCAGTATCTAGCAATAAACGCAGGTAACTATGTACTATTGCCGGCACTGAGCTTGCCGCTGTCGATCAAGGGGGTGTTTGGTGAGATCGTTCAGTCGATACTCGTTTGGGTACTTGTGGGGTATTTAGTGTTATTCTATCTTAAGAGGCGACACCCGTCTTTCAAGTATTATCGTTCATTCCTATGGTCGTTACACATTTCATTAGCTGGGGCACTGAGTTGGTTAATTCTTATGCCTGGACACGCCTTGCCGCATGCTCACATTAACGGTATCGTATTTTATATGCCGCTACTTCTGTTTGTCTATATGGTAGTTGGTTTGTATATTGGTAACATAGTTAAAAAACGGAGAAAACGTGCGTAATAAAACGGTGATAATTGGCGGCGGTTTTTATGGATTGAGTGTAGCGCTGTACCTGTACGACACCCTGGGCGTCAAGAATATTGATATTTTAGAGAAAGAAAAGCAGACGATGACTCGGGCGTCATATGTTAACCAGGCCAGGGTACACAATGGCTATCACTACCCGAGAAGTATTCTAACGGGATATCGTTCAGCGGTTAATTTTCCACGCTTTACAAAACAGTTTGGGGCGGCAATTCATTCAGATTTTAATAAATATTATGCTGTTGCCAAGCATCTATCCAAGGTTAATGCACATCAATTCAAGAATTTTGCGGATAAGATTGAGGCAGATATAGCGGTAGCTCCGCCAAACATTCAAAAAATGTTTAATAAAAATCTCATTGAAGAAGTCTTTAAGGTTAAAGAATATGCCTTTAATGCCCACGCCCTGAGAGACGACTTGTTGCGGCAAATTAACGATCGTCCGGGGATAACGCTTCATACGGGCTGTCGCGTTACGAGGATTGATGAAACGCCAGATGGGTTGTGCGTTGTCACTGATGGTGGCAAATTCAGGGGCGACTTCGTATTAAATTGCACGTATGCCAATATTAACACGCTCCATCGTGCATCAAATATACCGCTTGTTGGACTGAAACATGAAGTTACAGAGATGTGTTTGGTGAGCTTGCCAGAGCACCTAAAGGACTTTAGTATTACGGTGATGGACGGCCCGTTTTTCTCTATTATGCCGTTTCCTTCCAGGGGATTATATACACTCTCTCATGTCAGGTATACGCCGCACGAGTCGTGGGTTGACAACGAGGATACGCCGGCTGAAAAAATTGACACGCACGCCTATCTCGACAAAAGTTCTTTCCAGAGTAATTACAAACAAATGTATAACGATGTGGTGCGTTTTATCCCAGCCCTCAAGGATATGAAATATGAGGAGTCGATCGTTGAGGTAAAAACAGTGCTCGTTAAGAGTGAAGATGATGATAGCCGTCCTATTTTGTTTAAGGCCCACTTGGGCTATAACGGGTATGTTTGTATAATGGGCGGTAAGCTAGATAATATTTACGATGTGTACGAGGAGTTAGACAAGCTATATGGCAAGAAATAGTTCAACTAAGACAAATAAAAAATCGAGTAAACAAGATATCTTTGTGTCGGTTGTTGTCGTAACGCGCGATTTTGATGATTTTCCCGACTATTGTCGCAGGCTCTCACAGAGATTAATGGGTAGCTACACAAATTATGAGATTATAATTGTCGATAATGATTTGAGTCAAAATAGTGTGATTGCTGTCAGTGGACTTCTCGATGAACTGCCATGTATGCGGCTTATCCGCCTCTCTCGACAATACACACATGACATCGCCATTATTGCTGGTCTCGAAGGCGCAATTGGCGACTATGCGGTAGTAACTAATCCCACTATTGACGGCATAGAGGATGTAATGAACATTGTTGAGGCGAATAAAAAACACGATATCGTGCAAGGTGTTGCCGACATAACTACAAAGCGCCTTCTGTCAAAATCTGGTATCGGTCGCAGGTTGTTTTATTGGTATAATCGCAAATACATCAATATAGATATTCCACTACAAGCAACATATCTTATATCTCTCAATCGCCGTGCCATACGAGCGATAACTCTATCAACTCGACATGATAGCCACATTCGGCACATGATCAGGACTATCGGCTATTCATATACCGAGTATACCTATTCACCTCTGGTTGATCCTGTAAAAAAACATGGCTTCGGGCGAGGGACACTAGAGGCGCTCGATATCATTACTAGCCACTCGACACACCCGCTCCGCTTTATGTCATGGGTTGGGTTCTTCGCCAGTGTCGTGAATATGGCGTATGCTATTTATGTCGTGGTCATAGCCTTTACGAAAAAGAATGTTGCGGAGGGCTGGGTATCGACGTCACTTGAATTGTCGGGAATGTTTTTCATCCTATTTTTATTTATGGTGATTCTGTCCGAATATATTGGCAAGATATTAGTGGAATCACGGCGGGATGCTCGGTATTATGTGCTTGATGAGCTAAGTAGTACAACGTCACTAGCAAATGCAGAAAGGAAGAATATTACATCATGACAAAAACCCCTATAGTCAATAAACAAGATCATATTCGTCAAGACCATCCGGAGTGGGATTTTCCAGACTTTGAAGTTAATGAGATAAACAAAAAAAAGCACAGGTATTGCGTGTGTGTTTTCGTAATCAATGAAGGAGAGCGAATTCAGAAGCAGCTGCAAAAAATGAAGCCGCTAGCAAAGCAAATTGACATTGTGGTAGCCGATGGCGGCAGTACTGATGGTTCGCTTGAAACTGACTTTTTGAAACCTCAAGATGTGCGCGCTTTATTGACGAAAAAAGGCAAGGGCAAATTGAGCGCACAGATGAGGATGGCGTTTGCTTGGGCTCTTTCTGAGGGTTATGAAGGCGTTGTAGTTGTTGATGGCAACGGCAAGGATAGTATAGAGAGGATTCCTGATTTTATTAAGCTGCTTGACCAAGGATATGACCACGTTCAGGGCTCACGATTTATACCAGGCGGTAAGGCGGTAAATACGCCGCTTTCGAGAGAGATAGGTCTTCACCTTATTCACGCGCCGCTGATAAGTCTGGCGGCTGGTAAGAGGCATACCGATACCACAAATGGCTTTCGTGCTTATAGCGCAAAGCTGCTCAAAGACCCAGACATTGCTGTATTCCGTGATATATTTCAAACCTATGAACTTCATTATTACCTCGCTATCGAGAGTAGTCGCCGCAAACAATATAAAACCGCCGAAACGCCAGTGGTGCGAACATATCCGAAAAAGGGCAAGACGCCGACAAAAATCAGTCCCATTAAGGGAAACATGCACGTTCTGAAGGTGTTATTCTATGCGGTGG
The DNA here is from genome assembly GCA_963548005.1 of uncultured Candidatus Saccharibacteria bacterium. Classification (GTDB taxonomy): domain Bacteria; phylum Patescibacteriota; class Saccharimonadia; order Saccharimonadales; family Saccharimonadaceae; genus Nanosynbacter. The sequence goes on from CAUUSW010000003.1 coordinate 81,504, forward strand.
CCGGAAAATATCGCAAGCATAAAAAATAGCCTCTCAAAATTTCACATCCAGTCTGCGTTAGTAGCAGTGTGTATGCTAGCGCTACTTGTTATTGTTTTCTATCCTGGATATATGTCGCCCGACTCCATTAGCCACCTTGAGCAAGCCACGGGCGTAGCTCACCTCACTGACTGGCATCCGCCAGTGATGACGCGACTATGGGGGCTTCTGATTGGGGTAACTGGCCACATTTCATCGATGCTGATTTTTCAGCTGGTACTGCTTGTCGCGGCTATGTTTATGCTGTCGAGCCTCGTGTATCGGCACACTCGTAACCGCGCATGGGCTCTTTCCGTCTACATAATTATACTACTGCCTAATATAGTGAATATTGCTGGCGTGATATGGAAAGATGTTCAGATGGCATTCAGTTTAACATTGGCGGTGCTGCTCATATGGTTCATCATAACTAGTAAAAAATCACTAGGACGCATTGCTATGTGTGGTATCGTCGGACTGGCGCTGCTATTGATTCTCTATGCTAGCATCTTACGGCATAATGCATTGTTTGCGGTGCTGCCCATTCTGTTTGTATTGCCGAGCTTGTTAACCAAGCGACCTCCTGTGTGGAGCGGTCTTGCTAGTGTAATAATTGGTTTAGTGGTAACAATTGGTGCTACCATTGTCATTAATCAGCCTAGTGAAAAAACTCATCCAATTACCGCTGTGCAGCTTGACGATATAGTTCACGTTGCTAATCTTGATGGAGAACACCACGGCAGGTGGTCTATGTACAAAAAGATTCACGATACCTGTCGCGATAAAACAAAAGATATTATGAATTCTTATATCATATGTACAACGGCTGCCCAGCGAGAGGTACTTAAAAACGAACATCAAGCTGTATTTAATGATTGGCTATCGACGATCATAAGACATCCAATAAAATATGTATCATATCGGTTGGCGACTTTTTCGATATTTATCTTTCCGCAACCAGAGCGTATGTATATTTTTCAGCCTGGAATTGAGCAAAACCAGGTCGGTGCCGCGGTAAAGAATGAATATGCCGTTAGTGGCCTAGCAGCATATGTTAAAGGCGGTGCTCAGGCGAATATTCCGCTGATTTTTCAGCCATGGCTATATCTTGCTGTCCTTGTCTTCATTTACTATAAGAGCGGCAGAATACGAGAACAGGTACAGCGACGCTTTACACGTGCAGTGGCTTTGTCGGGTCTCATATATATCGTGGCATACTTTCCTATGGCTGTGGCGGTTGATTATCGGTATATTTACTGGTCGGTCTTTGCAACGATATTGTCCGGACTATTCACGATAATATTAAGTCGACCAAAGAAAGAAGGCCGCCGCTCGTAGCTAACGTTTATTAATCTCTTCGCATTTATTAGCGTTATGTAGGCAAAAGTTACTTTGATAGATATATAGATTATTTTGGGCGGTGACCTCGCGGTAAGATACGTCTTGTATTTCCAGAGAAGCCCCCGGTATCAAACTATAAACTTTTGGCGAAATTCGTATGGATGAATCATTTGGTGCCAGTGCCACAGGGAAGCTCCAGCTCGTGTCGTATTGTGGTAGCGACACAGGGTGTTTTTGTAGTGATGATCCAGATAACTCTAAGAGGTATCTTGGTAATTTGGCGGTCATAGGTAGAACGCTTCTAGCACTGTAGCGAACCGATACTTCGAACACGCGTATATTGTTTGCGGCACCAGCAGTAATGACATAATCTCCGTTTGCGTCTTTTTGTATGTGGTGTTTCGGATGGCTCGTCTTTTTCTGTGCCGCAGTACCCGCCTGGCGTTTCCACAAAACATGAGAATCATTTGTTGCAATGATAGTGTAGTTATCCTGAAGCTCCTTATAAAATGCCCAGTGACGAGTCCACAGCCACTCCTCATACTTAAAATATGAGGGATTTAGGGTTATGACGTAATCAGGCTTTTGGGTTATAAAATCTTGAGTGTAGTGATTTCTTCTGGTGGGGCCTAGGGCGTGTATAATATAGTCTTCACCCCCTGAAGATCCATTCTTCTGTTGGCGAATCGAATCATAAACACTGGTGTAGGTAGACCAGACACGTGCCCCCTTTTCAATATGTGGAGCAAAGGCCTCGAGGCGCTTCCTCCAGGCGGTGCTGACATATTCAGCATCATCAGTAGAATGCCTGGCCTTTCTTGACTCAGTAATAATGTGTCCTAGCGGCATCCAGTCAATTTTTTGTAGAAATACCGCGGTGTTATATCCTAGGGCGATAATGCTACCAAGCAATAACCCGAATGCTAAGACCGAGAGGCCCTTACTTTTAGCGTTAGGAGTCGATTTTTTTGCTTGGATCAGGTTATATATTACACGAGTTACTATCGCCACAAGAATAACTCCTGCTGCTCTCTCCAGTGGTATGAGCTGCGCACTGGGTGCCCAGTAACCAGTGGCAGAAACAGCAAACACCACCAGGCCATATAGTAGCAAGATAGAGAAAACGAACGTTTCTTTTTTGGACAGTAGAGCTTTCTTTACACCAATTATATAGGCAACAATACCGCCGATAATGATGGGCAGCATGTAGAATAGCATCCTGTTGGTGAATAACTGATCAAGATTGCTTAATTGCAAAAAACTGTTCGGCGGAGCGCCAAAGTACCATCCTTGGTCGCCTGAAACCTCAACGAGTGCATAGTAAAGTGCCTCATACGCATGGCCAAGCGTCATAATTGAAAGCACGACATACGTAGCCAGTGCTACACCACATAACTCGCCAATAAATGCCAGCACTCGCTTTTTTATCGTTTCCTTGGAACGAATATACTGAATTACCCTGATGAGCACATAAGCAAGAATGAATGCTAGACCCTGTTCGGTTCCGCACGCGACGGAAATCCCCATGAGGATGTATAGGGTAGGGTAATAAAGGTTAATCTTTGTTTTATTTTTACCAACATTGATATGCCAGTCCGGGTGCCATAGCATAAAGGCTGCTGCGATGAATGGAAACGCCGTCCTGAGGCCTAGAAGGGAATTACCCGCCCAAATCGCATCGATGCACAGCAGTGAAATGACGGTAAATATACTTGTTGTAAAGACCGCTTTCTTTACATTTTTGAAGTAAGCCCAAAATAGCAAGAAAGACGAGATGAGGAATATGAGTGGTGATACTAGTAACTTTGCGACCTCTACGGCAAACAAATTGTGCCCCATGATGTAAAACAAGGGGAAATGAAGCAGGGGAACTCCCACTCCGTGAAAGAATGGAAAGTCTCGTGCTAAAACTTCACCATCAAGCAGCCGCCGGAGAGGGTTATATAGTTGGAACGTCCCATTGGCCGCATAGGAATCCATCGCCAGGCCATTCCCGAGAGCTGCGAACACAGCGTAGCCTACGAAAACCAACAAGTGGGCAATACTTACAAATACCGCGGTAAAAAGCAGCGCTTGTTTAAGAGTTATCTGACCTAAAATTTTAGGTTTCTTCATAGTACCTAAACCATTCTATAATTGATATCGCTCCATGTCCATACTGGCTATCGTTGTGTTTTATCTGGAATTTGACATAATGAGACATAGGAGGAATATACTATGAAAACTGCCTTAATTGGGTACACTGGCTTTGTCGGTGGGAATATAAAGAGTCAACACGAGTTTGACGATTATTATAACAGTAAAAATATAGCTGACATTGAAGGTCAAGAGTACGACCTGGTGGTGAGCGCTGCAAACCGTGCTGAGATGTGGCGGATCAACCAAGAACCAGAGGTTGATCGTGCGGAGATTGAAGATTTTATTTCACACATTAAAAAGGTAAAGATCAAGAAGCTCGTACTAATTTCGACGGTTGGTGTTTATAAGAATCCAAATGGCGCTGATGAAGATACACCTATTGAAACCGAAGGGCTTTTGCCATACGGAGTTAATAGGTATTATCTTGAGCAATTCTGTCGTGAGAACTTTGACACAACAATTGTTCGCCTGCCGGGGCTATTTGGCGATGGGCTGAAGAAGAATGTTATTTATGATCTGATGAACAATAACATGGTTGAGAAAATTCATGCTGATGGTATGTATCAGTACTACAATCTCGCCAATATTTGGCGTGATATCACCATTGCTTTAGAGAATAATCTGCCGCTGGTTAATTTTGCGACGCCGCCAGTCAGCACGCGGGAAGTCGCCAAGGTTGCCTTTGGTATAGAGTTTACCAATACACCAGGAGGAGTAACACCGGCCTATTGGGATATGCATAGTAAATATGCTGAGGTGTATGGCGGTGAAGGTGACTATCTATACACAAAGGAGCAAGAGCTGGCCGGCATCAAGGAGTTTGTTGCAAAAAATAAATAATCATGGTATAATGCGGGCATGAAGTCGAAGGAGTCAATGAAGCTTGCCATCTCGAATATTGCCTTTGGTAAAGATCAACAAGCAGCGCTGAAGCGTGTGTCGCAGTGTGGTGTTGAAGGTCTTGTGGTTGCACCGACGACAATTTGGCCAAGCGTATCAGAACTTACCAATCTATCTGGGCAGGAGCTTACAGATCGACTCGAAACTTTGAAGCGGAAAGCTGGAGAATATCGCAAAAAGCTTGGGGGCTTCGGTCTAGCGGTTGTTGGGCTGCAGTCTTTGACGTATGCCACTAAGGATATGGCGCTTTTTGGTAGCGATAATGAACGCGAACGTCTAGCGAAACACCTAGAAGCTCAGGCTATACTCGCTGGTAATCTCGGTGCAGATTCGATGGCATTTGGCTCGCCAGGATTACGCAACCCGGGAGAGCTTAACGGTGAGCAGGCTATGGAGAGAGCGGCTGAACTGTTTGGCAGAGTTGCTATTGTGGCCCACGATAACAATACCCAGATAGCATTCGAGCCGCTATCAGGCTATGGCAACAAGTTCGTGGAAAACCTAAAACAGGCCAGGGAACTGGCTGATCGCATCGACCATCCAGGATTTGGAATTCATCCTGATACGGCGGCGATGTTCGGCGCTGGGGATACACCAGAGGACTTGGTTTCACTGGTTCGTGACCACAGAGACCGTGTGCGGGGTATTGATGCCAGCGCTCCAGACTTGGCGCGACTTTCATCTGCGCTGGATATTCCTCAAGGAAAATATGTGGACGCTCTCAGGAGTGTTAGCTATCAGGGCTGGTTGTCGCTTGAGATGAAGGGTCCTCTGAATCCGGATGTGATCGAGAAGGAGATTAAATACATCAAGGAGCGGTGTGGTCTCGCGGCATAGCCCATAGGATAAATAGTGGTATAATTACCATATGAAACTAGCTATATCGAATATCGCATGGACAAATGAAGAAGAGGCGGACGTCGCCGCAAGGCTACGGGAGCTTGGCGTGCGCTACGTCGAGATCGCGCCAACGAAGCGTTGGGACGATCCGACCAAGGCAACTCCCGAGCAAATTAACGAATATGTCGAGTGGTGGAGGGGATATGGTATTGAGATCGTGGCCTTTCAGTCGATGCTGTTTGCGCGCCCTGACCTAAAGATGTTTGAATCAAGCGAGCTTCGTGACGAAACGCGGCAGTATCTGGCTGACTTTTTGCGGTTGGCTGGGGATATGGGTGCTGGTCGGCTGGTATTTGGTTCGCCAAAGAATCGACAGCGCGGTGCGATGTCAGTAGAAGAGGCGGACAGTATCGCAAGCCGCTTCTTTGCCGAGCTCGGTGATGTCGCCAAGCAGTATAACACCATGCTCTGTATCGAACCGAATGCACCTCAATATAATTGTGACTACGTGACAACAACAGACGAAGGCGCGCGGCTTGTCCGTATGGTTAACTCAGAGGGAATCGGCCTGCATCTTGATACAGCGTGTATGGCGCTGGCTGGCGATGATATTGGTGAATCGATACGAAATAATGGCGATATCCTGAAGCATTTTCATGTCAGCGCTCCGATGCTTGATCGAGTTTATGATCGAGACGATGTTGATTATCGTGCTGCAGCTGATGCCTTGAAATATATTGGCTATGAGGGCGTGGTGTCAATCGAAATGCGTCCGGGCGAACAGGGTGAGAACGTGAAGCGTGTAGCAGACGCGGTATCGTTCGTACAGAGCGTTTTTGAAGTGTAAAAGACCCGATTTGTTATTGACAAATTAAACTTATGTGTTAAAATAAAATCATGAATCAAGTTGAGAGACCTCCTATAGAAGGAGCACCGGTTGTCGGGGTGACGGGAACGTATTACACTGATCTTAACGATGTTCGCTTTGAGATTGCGCTTGATACGGCGAAAAAGTGGAAAGAGTTGGAATTACCATTTGTTGTGGTCGATGGATCGCCAGATAGTAAAGTTGCAGGTGCCTTGCGTGCGCGCGGGGCCACTGTACTGACTGCCTATGCGTTAGGAATTGCCAGTTAGCGACAGGAAGGTGCACGGTATGTCATAGATCAAGGTGGAAATAAAATCATCACCTCCGAGCCAGAAAAGCCGTCGATGCCAGAGTTTGCAGAAGAGATTAGCAGGATGCTGGATAAGAATTCAGTTGTCGTTATCGGACGGACGGAGGCTTCGAAAGAATCAATGCCACCATTCCAGCGGCGTACCGAAGAATTGATTGGCTGGTTATTCAAGCATATACTAGGGATGCCGGCAGATTCACTCGCTGGTCCACGAGGCTATAATCGTCAAGGGATGCAGCACCTATTAGATTATCCTTCAGATACACCAAATATGAAAAAATGGCCGTATATGTACTATACTGTTCTGGCGGCGATGGCTAATGGAGAGCGTGTCGGTGAAATTGAGGTCGACCTGATGTATCCAAAGTCAATGGTTAAACAGGAAACAGACAATCTTGATTTTGACGGAAAGCGCTACGAACAAGCTAGAATGCAGGCCCACATATTACTAGGAGAGGAGTCTGAGGCTCCTCAGCACTATAAAGCCGAGATACAGCGCATCAAATTGCTGAGCGAGCTTGATGATAAGAAGGCTGCTCTGCGCGATATGATACTAAAAGAACTCACATTAATGCCAAAAGATCCAACGATCGAGCGGATACAGGAGTTCTTTGGTAAGGCGGAAGCTATAGCAATGTTATTTGGCTACAAGGTTGGTGTTGACGCTGACGGGTCTCGCTAGTGGCTCATTGTGATATGGGTGCGGGATTCTCTAAAGAATAGGTGGCGTTTGTGCACCTAACTCGGTATACTATATAGTATGATAGCTGTAATTATTGCCGGTGGTTCAGGCACGCGTCTCTGGCCACTCTCAACCTCCACTCAACCAAAACAACTTTTGGCGTTAACTAGTGAGCGCACCATGGTCCAACAAGCCTATGACCGGGCGAGAAAGCTCGGTGATACTATCTACGTGGTGACCGAGGCTAGCCACGCCGGGGCGCTGCGTGCACAGCTACCGGAATTGCCGGACGAGGCCTTTCTGATCGAGCCAGGACGGCGGGGGACGGCACACTGTATCGTGTTGGCCCTGGATTATATCAATCGCCACCATAACCGGACTGAGCCGATTGCCTTTATTCATTCTGATCATAATGTGCGTGACACCCAGGGGTTTGCCCACTCGTTTGATACAGCAGCGCGCATTTCTCGTGAGCGTGGTTGTATTACGCTTATCGGCATTGAGCCGACCTTCCCGTCGACTGGCTTTGGTTATATTCAGCGCGATGGGGTGATTGATGCTCAAGCGGGCGTCTATAATGTCGAGTCGTTCAAGGAAAAGCCTGATTATGAGACGGCGAAGCAGTATGTTGAGTCGGGAAATTATTTGTGGAATTGTGGCTACTTTGTTGGCTCAGTTGACGTGTTTATGAATGAAATGCAGCGGAGCGCCCCAGATCTGTGGTCAAATTACCAGACGCTGGCGTCGATTGCTGACTTTGGTAGCGAGGCCTACAATCACGCATACCTGGCGCTAGATAATCAAGTCATCGACATCGCCCTGATCGAAAAAGCTCATCAGCTGGCTATGGTGTCGGCTAGCTTTGACTGGATGGATATCGGTAATTTCAAGGATCTACATGATGCAGTCACCAAGGACGAGGCGGGTAATTACGCATACGGTGACAATATTCACACTATCGACGTCGCTAATACCTATATTCGCAATGAGCAGCCGGACAAGCCAGTGGCGGTGATCGGCCTTGATAATGTAGTAGTGGTCAACACGCCAGACGGTGTGCTGGTGGCGCGGCGGGATGTGGCCGCCAAGTGTGGCGACATCGCAAAGCAGTTGCAAAAATAACCCAACAGGAGCCGCGACCTAAGAACTATGGCCATGGACGTAAGTGTCTAGTGTGGATAAGCTAGAATCATCCTCTATGAGTTGGTGTCTTTACGGCCGTATCGCTCATACACCGCCAGCGTCTGCTCGGCCATCCGCTGCCACGAGAAGGTTTTAACGTGCTGCTTACCCTTCTTGATAAGCTCACGACGTCGCTTCTCGTCCGTCAGGAGCTCGTCAATTGCCCGCGCCATGTCCTCGACGCTGTATGGGTCAAAATAGTGAGCCGCCTCGCCATGCGTTTCTGGCAGACACGTGGCGGTGCTTGAGGCGACCGGCGCGCCGTGTAGCATGGCTTCGAGGCCTGGTAGGCCAAAACCTTCGCTTAGTGACGGGAAGCAATACACGGCTGCATGCTCGTACATCCAGCGCATTTGCTCATCCGATACAAAACCAGTGAAGACGACATTGGTAATGCCGCGTTCAGTAACGTATGCCTCGTGGCGAGCGTAGTTGCCGTCCTTTTTGCCAGCCAGCGCCAGTGTCAGCTCGGGGTGTTTTTGTTGCAATAACTCAAATGCGTCAATCAGCCGCCGCAGATTTTTATGCGGCGTCGGCCGGCCGATATACATGATGAACTTTTTTCCAACCAGCTCCTTGACCGGATCATTGCCCTTTGGTAGCTCGTCGGCGGACTCAAGCGTCACGGTAATCTTGTCTGGACTGACCCCGGTAAAATCCACCAAGTCACGCTTCACAAAGTCAGAAATGGTAATGATATGAGCTGACTTTCGGGCAACTTTTTTGTTGACCCATTTATAAATTTGCTGCTTCACCCAAAAGACCACCGGGTTTTTGTCGGGGTTGTTGAACCGCACGGTGGTCAGGTCTTGCATGGTGGTGACGACCGGGCTGGCCCGGTACCACACGGGCTGCTGAACCATTGCAAAGTGCACGAGATCTGGGCGTAGCTCCTCCAGCTGCTTCTTAAAGCCACGTTGCTCAGCAAACGAAAATTCAGCAAATGGACAGGCGACTTTCTGAAAGCGCGGGTTATTGGCCTGCCAGCTATCCATGTCTTTTGGCTTGAGCAAGATAATATAGTCATTCCTGTTATCAATTTTTTGTAAATAGTGAATCAGCCGTTCGACGTAACGGCCGGTGCTCGTCCGCAATGTACGAGCATCAATGGCGATGCGCATGAGCACCCCTCCTTTCGTTGGTTATAATTTTCTTTATGGCAGTCGTAAAGGCATGTTCGGCAAATGGTTTAGCGGAAGCGGCGATGGCCCGCGGCGAGATCTGTTGACCAGGCAGTGTCTGTAGCGTTGCTACCAAGCTCTCAACTGTTTGTTCAGCAAAAAACCAGCCGTTCTTACCGGGGTTGATATAATCCAGCGCGCCACCGGCCTGGTACGCTACCACCGGCAGTCCGGCGGCCAAGGCTTCAACTGGTGCGACACCAAAATCTTCGTGGGCGGTAAATAGGAATAGGTCAGCTTGTTGAATGGCGGCGGCTCGGGCCTCGTCACTAACGTAGCCAAGAAAGCGCGTCGAGTCACCCGCCAGCTTCTCCAACCGCTCACGGTCAGGCCCATTACCCATGATGTCCAGCGGCCAACCAAGCTGTTGGCAGGCCTGAATTACCAAGTCCAGCCGCTTTATCGGCACTAGTCGCCCCCATACCACGCAGCGCGGTCGGTCGGGTAGCGTCACGGAGCGCGGTCGGGTTTTTGCGAGCGCCATAAAGCTAGTTGTTTGCACCGGCGGAAAGACGACGATGCTGTCTCGGTCATAAAACTGCTTGACATCAGCCTGAATGGCGGTGGAATTGGCTAAAAAGACATCAACCCGCTGCGCCGCCTGATAATCACGCCGCCTGAGAGGTCGGACCAGCAGCCGCAGGCCCAGTCGCGCCAGCCACCGTGGCCGAAAGCTCGGTCGACGCAGGTATTCCTGGTAGTGCCGCCAATAAAAATGCGTTGGCGTATGACAATAACAGATATGTCGTTGATCGGGGCGGGTAGTTCGGATAAACTTGGCCTCGCCGTTACCAGAGCTGGAAATGATAATATCAAATTGCCCTAAATCCAGCCGCGTAAACCACTGCTGCCTGAGTACCGGCAACAGTCGCCTGAGCTGAGCGAATGGCCAATGCTGCAAATACCCGGTCACTACCTTGTTATCAAGCTTCTCTCGCCACTTTCGGGAGCAGTACGAAGTATAAATTGGGGCGTCAGGATAGAGCTGGTGTAGTGCCAGGACAACCTGCTCGGCGCCACCGCCATACAACCAGTCGTGAACGATCGCGATGGTCGGCTGGGTGCGCATCACGACTCCTTCTTAAAGATGACCAGGCAGGTCTTGAGGAGGATGGTGATATCCAGCCATAAACTCCAGTTTTGTACATAATAAAGATCCAGCCGCCGCCGCTCTTCGAAGCCGATGCTGCGCCGCCCCGACACAACCGCTAGGCCAGTCAGGCCAGATTTGACCGTCAGTAGTGTGTGCTTTTTCTCGTAATTGCTCAGCTCGTGCGGCACCAGCGCCCGCGGCCCAACGAGGCTAATATCGCCCTTGATAACGTTAAATAACTGCGGCAGCTCGTCGAGACTAAACCGGCGAATGAAACGACCGACCGGTGTGACGCGAAAGTCGTGGTTGAGCCGATCACCGTTTTGCCGATATTCGTCGATCAGCTCCGGTTTACCAATCATCGCGAACACCTCCTCGTCAGTTTTGCCGTCAAACTTGGCGTAGTGTGAACGAAATTTATACACCTTGAACGGGCGATTAAACTGGGTCAAGCGTCGCCGCTGCTGCCCATGCATCAGTACGGGGCCGCGCGGGTCGCCGAGCTTAACGGCGATTGCCACCAGCAGCATAATCGGTGAGGTAATGATGATACCGATGGTCGCACCGATGAGATCCATCAACCGTTTGACCACGCGTCCGTAGCCGGTGGCCAGCGGCGTTGGGTGAATGTACGCTAGCGGCACGGAATTGATAATCTCGACCGTATGGCGTGCGGTCATCAGACCGTCGAGGGCTGGCGCTTGATAAAAATCGAGATAGTGCTGCTCGGCCAAGTTATAGTGCGCTTCGCTGCGAGCAGTGTCGGTCTGAATAATGGCGTCAATCTTATCACGAGTCAGCGCCGATGCCAGTGTCGAGCGCCGCAAACCCTTGAGCCGTGGCGGGATGAGTCCGTCTTTAGAAATAATAGCACTGAGATGAAAGCCGGTTGACGGATGGGCGCTGATAAACTCGGCCAGCGTCCGCGTCGATTCGGCATTGCCGACTAGCGCCACGCGCTTGATGCCGATATTTTTGCGCAGCAGATGCAGCCGCACGATATTGGCAGCGCTACGCAGGATGAGCAAGATGACAAAGCTGATGATCAGCGCATAAATCACCACCATCTTGGCCGGAAAGAGCGGTGTGTTGCTAAAGAAGCTAAAGGAAATCATCATCATGATGCCGCAAACCGCCGCCATACCAAGTCGCCAAAATTCGCGCAGCGGATGAACGTAGTGCTCACGGTCGTATAGCCCAAAAAATGAGAACAAGACAACCCACAGCGGCAGCATCAGCACAATCGACGTGATAAACTCCAGCGCCCCAATTTGTACATGGAAGGGCCGGGTATCGAGCGATACGCGCATGATGTATGCCGCCGTGAACGCACCAACTAGCGCCAGTACGTCCAGCCCGATCAACACCAATTTGAAATAAAAATCAGAATTCTTCCTCATGACCTTTGGGGTGATTATACAAGAAAATACCAATCCATGCAAGGCAATGTACCGAGTTGATCAAGCTGCCAAAAAACCAAAAGTGGATAGCGATAGCCGTCGTTAACAGTAAGGCAAATTGCCCCCACGGTTTTAGTAGCCATTGGCCGCTGCGCCATAGCGTAACGGCGAGCAGTACCAATAGTGGCAGTATACCGACAACACCGATGTTACTCAGCAGCAAAACGTAGAAAATATACACCGTGTGATCGGTCGATACCGGTTGATGCAGCTGGTGTTGAATAAAGCTGCCGAGATTGCCAAGGCCAGTCCCAAAGAGTATGGTACGCGGATTTGACGCCCAGGCTCGGAGTGCCAGCCGAGCGGCGTTGAGTCGGTCATTAGCCGAAGCGGCGACGAAACCCGATGGCTGGAAATTGGCTGATGGTGCGAGCGGGTTTAGCTGGGTGACGGGTGGTGACGGTGATGATTTCGGTGCCGTGGTCTCGTTGGTTGGTGGTGCTTGCGGTGAGGGTGTGCCGCCCGGCGTTGGGATGGTATTTTTTTGCGGTAATTTGATGCGGCCGAGCGACAACTGGTCAAGCATGCTCACTGCAGTATTATAGGCAATGTGCGGCGTGTTGTGATAGCGAACCACCGCTGATACCAGCAGTAGAGTGCATCCAATCACGAATCCGGCCGTGATGGTGCCGAGTTGACGCCAGGTATCGTGATGAGATGCCCGCGCCGCGTCAGTAGTGTTATCCCTATTTCTCCTGCACCGCTGCCAGCAGCGGACAACACCGTACACGATGCCTGCGCCAATTACCGCGATAAACGCGCCGCGCGAGAACGTCAGACTGATCGCCACGCTGCTACCAAAAACGCTCCAGCCTGCCAGTCGCCGTTGCTTTTGCCAGCACAGTCCAACGAACAGGGCTGGCAGTAAGCTGCTTGCCAAAAATTGCGGCTCAGCGGCAAATAGATTGATCCTGACAAAACCAAATACGCCGGCGTGACAACCCGAGCAGAGCGTACCAAATGCCGTTGGCTCAATGTGAGCAAGGATGAGCTGCAGCACTGCTAACACACCGAATACAATGCCGCTCCACAAGCCAATTGTTATGAGGCGGCGCTGATCACTCGTCGATAACGCCCGGTACATCAGGGCGGCGCATGCCGCGGTTATTAGCAGCAATAAAAGCGATGCCGTATATAATGCGGTACGGGCTCGGACATAGGATAATAACAGTCCAACGATACTAGTGATAGCCAGCATGCTAATGCCGAGCCACCACCATCGCCCTTGGGGCCACAGTCGCTGGCGCACCGCTATACCCAGACCGCAGCCAACCACACTGATCACCGCCACTTGATATAGTCCAATGCGGAATGATGGAAAATCCAGCATCGCCAGGCTGATGCTCGGCTGTAGTGACAGCGCGCCGCCAAACAACACAACGGCCAGTAGCCACACATATATCGTCGATGATATTCGCTTCACCTCTTTAGTATAGCGCAAATAACTCGGACAGGTTATACTAAAAGCATGCAGCCAACGAAAAAGCAAAAAATACTGCTGGATTTCATCGATGGGTTTATCAAGGGCAATGGCTACAGTCCGACACTGCGGGAAATTATGCGGGCGCTGGGGTATAAGTCAGTCTCAACGGTGGCCAAGCACGTCGATAATTTGGTGGCGGCCGGGATGTTAGATAAGCGCGACGGTGAGATACGGTCGCTGGTGCTGCGTCAGGAAAAGCAGGAAGCGTGGTGGCAAAACTTGGTGAAGGAGATTAAGCAGCGGGAAGCGGTGGATGATGAGAAATCGCGCCTGGAGGCAGCAATCTTGAAAAAAGCCCTGGCAATCGTTCGCCAGTAACTTTACAACCGCCGTAAAACTCGCTATAATACGACAGGTATTCCGGGGTAGCTCAGCGGTAGAGCGGTTGGCTGTTAACCAATAGGCCGCGGGTTCGAACCCCGCCCCCGGAGCCATGAAAAGACACTTCCCCAGGGAGGTGTTTTTTCTTTGTTGACTAAAATGGCCAAAGGTATTGGTTATTCCAAACAGTTGTCTTAGCAGTCGTATGGAGCTGTAAAGGGATTAAGTAGAATCTCAAAATACTATTTAAAGGGTAATTCAGGCTAATTTATTGCTTTTCTGATTGATGTATAATCTAGATAGAGATAGATATGAAAAATAGTGCACAAATACGGCTATTGAAAGCTCAGATTGATAAGATTGATAACCTTGAAAGGGCTGAAAACTATGATAATTATAAATCATGGCACACACAAACTGAGCTTTTGTTAAGAGATATATTAGGTGAAAAAGCTGGTGAGGTTCGGGATTTCCATCTGCTCAGTGGTGAACATAGAGCTGTTATCAACCTTAATCCTAATATTAATGCTAAGCGAAGGACTGAAGCTTATTTTAGAAATTTAAATAAGTGTCGTAATCTCTTGATTGGTATTCTAGAATTTTTAGAGAGTAAAAAGATGAGTAACACTGAGAAGCCGATAAGCACTCAAGCTTTAGGGAATTTGCATAAAAATGTTAAACAAAAGTGCTCTAAACTGTATACAGATGGGCATTATCCAGAAGCTGTCGAAAAAAGTTTTAAGGTTGTTCGCGATAGGCTCCGCGAACTAACTACATACGAAACTGGATCTGAAGCATTTGGTAAAGGTGGGCTGTATATTAAAGGCGCGTCAGCAGAAAATGTTGACAATGATTTCCAGAGTGCCGTCAAATTCTTGACTATGGCTATTGATCGGTTTCGTAATGAAAAGAGCCATACATCAGATGGTAATATAAATGATTCAGTACGTGCCTATGAGTATCTCACGTTGAGCAGCTTAGCAATGCGTCTATTAGATGATAGTGAGGTGCGAGAAAAAATTGAGCAACCAAAAACGAAGCTAGATAGCACCAGTTCCTCAAAAAAGATACAAAAAAACGCTATGGATGAAACTCGAGTAACACTTGATGCAATTCAGATTTTAGCACTGAGGCTCTTTGGAGCCATGACTGACTACAAGGAGCTACTCGTTTTGCGAACTATGGGTGGCAGTTTCATTCGTCCGGTAGGAGAGATTAAAAACGCTAGTCTTATGGACGAATTGAATAAAGTAGATGCGGCCGAATTTGAAGCGAACCTTGACCAAATGGTTTTATGGGGACTGTTAACTCTCGAGTATAGCTCAAGGGGCACGCCACGTTATAAACTTGCAAAACCCGGATATGACATCCTAAAGGAGCATCCTGAGCTCACTTCATGTTCAAGCGGTAAAACTGATGTCTAGAGTTTGTGTTTTTTGCGGTTCTAGTAAAAATATTTCGCGAGAACATATATTTTCCGACTGGCTATCTCAGAAGTTTGCGAAAGGCACTAAAGGTAATAATGAAGTAAGGGGCGATGATTTAAGCAGAAATTGGCAAAGCTCAATTTTTCAAGACAAGATAAAAATTGTTTGCGAAAAATGCAATAACGGATGGATGTCTGATATAGAGACAAGAGCCAGTAAGCTACTCGGTCCGCTTATTTTTGAACATAGACCAGCTAGTTATTCTAGAGATGAACAGGCCATTATTGCATTATGGGTGCAAAAAACCGTACTAATAATTAGTAAGACAATAGGAGGTGCTTTTCAGATACCAAAAGAATTTTATTCACAACTGTATAATTCAAGAATTGTACCACTAGATAATATGATGGTTCATATTGGCTGGCGACTTGAGTTTGGAGGTATGAAACACACCGAACAGCCGATTTCTTCATTTGAAATAAAACAAGTAACGAGAGCTGAAGTCGATAGATTATCAGTAAATAAGATAAAGGATCAGATTAATGATGGAAAAATGATTTGGGCTGCATCATTGGCTATAGGTTATGTGGTGTTTAATATATTTGGGTCTAATCTTGATGGTAATGTTCAAGTTGGTAACAGTGATGATCGCATTTTCGTATGTATACATCCCTACCTAAGTGATTTTGACTGGCCAACTGAATGGCCAATTAACGCTGTAGGGGGATTGATAGGTGTTCGCAAAGGACTTTATGGTGATTAAAATTGCTTAGCCAAAGTTATAACTTCATTTATCGTAGTGAGCAAAGAAAATACACTCCTATGGAGGCGTCTTTTCTTTGCTCTGATTTTGTGATGGCTGATGATAGTTTGTTAAAAATTTTACCTAAACTCATAGGTCTACTTAATTTGTGGTTGGCCAAAATATAATATTCCCCGAAAATGGCTTAAAGTATTTTTACAGAGAGATTATTTATAGTTGCTAGCATGACTATGAAAGCAGCAACCATAACCCAACCGCTGGCTCAGCCGCGGTACCCCGCCACTACCGAGAGTCAGCCGTCGTTTTGGGCGATTATCCGTCCATTCATTGATATTGTCGTGCCGGTGTTAAATGAGGAGAAGATTCTTCAAAAAAGCATCACGACACTTGATGAGTATATGGCGAAACATTTGCCGTATCGCTATCAAATCACCATTGCGGACAACGGCAGTCATGATAATACCTTAAAAATAGCGAAAAGTTTGGCACAAAATCATCAATCAGTTCGTGTCGTACGACTGACCGAGCGCGGTCGCGGGCGGGCGCTCAAACGGGTCTGGCAGAATAGCCCAGCCGACATCTTGACCTATATGGACGTTGATCTGTCGACTAGCCTGGATGATTTTCTGCCGATGATTCAGTTGTTGGTGGCGGGCGAAGCTGGCGTGGCGATTGGCTCGCGGCTGATGAAAGATTCTAGAACTAGTCGTGGCGTGAAGCGGGAGTTCATCTCACGTTGCTATAACAATATTATCAAATGGACGTCAGGTACTAAGTTTAGCGATGCGCAGTGTGGTTTCAAGGCGATCCGCCGGGATGTCGCTGCAAAATTCTTGCCGAAAATCAAAGACAATGAATGGTTTTTTGACACCGAATTGCTGATCAAAACCGAGCGAGCCGGTGTGCCGATTCACGAGCAACCAGTCACCTGGATTGAAGATACAGATAGCCGAGTGAAAATTGTGAAAACGGCTGTCGATGATCTGAAAGGGCTGTACCGCGTCAACAAGGAATTAGACAAGCGGTCGTGGTTTGAGAAGTGGACGCTGCCGGTGTTGTTGGTGTTGACGGGTGTGTTGTATTTGTTTGGTGCGCTCCATAACGGCATGGCAAACAGCTACTATGCGGCCGCGGTGCAGGCGGCCAGCCAGGATTGGACGGCGTGGTTATTTGGCAGTCTGGACGCGGCAAATTATGTGTCGGTTGATAAGCCGCCATTAGCGACGATGCTGATGGGGCTGAGCGCTCGGTTGTTTGGCTTTTCGAGTTTCTCGATGTTGCTGCCAAGCGTGCTGGCGGGAGTTGGTTCGGTGTGGCTGGTCTACGCGGCAGTGAAGTGGCAGTTTGGGTTTATGAGTGCGGTAATTGCTGGATCAGTATTGGCAATGACACCAGTGGGGGGGTACTGATGTTTGACTTCAATAATCCTGATGCTATTTTGACACTGATGTTGACTGCTAGTGGTTACATATTTTTACGCTCGCTGGAGGGGAGGCGACCACTGTTGTGGATGAGTCTAGCAGGGATATTCACGGGTCTAGCGTTTAACACTAAAATGCTCCAAGGATTGATGGTGTTACCAGCGATGGTACTAGTTTATCTGGTGTTTGCCAAGCCGCCGATTGTAACGCGGTTGCTACACCTGATGTTCGCGGGCGTGATCGCCACGATGTCAACGCTGTGGTGGAGTGTGTTAGTTTGGCTGACGCCAGCTGGTAGTCGGCCGTGGGTGGGCAGCACCAATGATAATAACATTTGGAGTTTGATCTTTGGCTATAACGGCTTTGGGCGATTGCTTGGCGGGCGTGGCGGGGGCGGCCCGGGCGGCGGTGCACCACCAAGCAGCGGCATGAATAGCGCAAATGCTGTGACTGACAGCGCCCAATCAGCAATCAGTGTGGCGACTAACGGCAGCACCAACACTACGCTACAAACAACTGGCACTACTGCCCAAGCAGCAACCGATGGTACCACTATGATGATGGGCGGTCCTGGTGGCGGGCACGGGCCGGGTGGTACGGGTTTTGGTGGGCAGACGGGAATTTTCAGAATCTTTAACAATGATTTTGGGCCAAATATTGCCTGGTTGTTGGTCTTGGCGCTGGCGGGTGGTGGGCTGATGCTATGGATTTTGCGAAAGACACCCCGCACAAATCGTGGACGAGCGGCGGTAATTTTCTGGATGCTGTGGCTGCTGATTCACATCGTGATTTTCAGCATGACCAGTGGTGTGATCTATCCGTACTATGTGGTGGTGATGGCGCCAGCGGTGGCAGCGCTCGTTGGCATCAGTCTGCCGTTTCTGTGGGGCGCGTATACTAGACACAAACCGTATGCGTGGCTACTGCCGGTGCTGGTCGGCGTGACGGCGGTGATTGCAGTGATTATCCTCGGTTATGCTGGCACGATGATTTGGCTGATGTGGATAGTGGGCTTGTTGGGTCTGATGGGAATGATTGGACTATTCGTCAACCTTT
Source organism: uncultured Candidatus Saccharibacteria bacterium (assembly GCA_963548005.1). Taxonomy (GTDB): domain Bacteria; phylum Patescibacteriota; class Saccharimonadia; order Saccharimonadales; family Saccharimonadaceae; genus Nanosynbacter. Next base: position 99,989 of record CAUUSW010000003.1, read on the forward strand.
ACGGGCCGCGGCGGTTGCTCCAAAACTTGGCAATCATCGCTGCTATAGCTGCCTGTACACTCGCCCCGACGGTCTATACGCTAGCAACGGTCAACGTCATGCACACTGGTAGTATTCCGACGGCTGGGCCTAGTTCGACAGCGATGCGAGGCAGTAATAACGAAACATCGCAGGCCAATAGCCAGTTGGTGCAGTATCTCTTAGAGCATCAACATGGCGCAACCTGGCTGGTAGCAGTAGCCAGCGCCAACGAATCAGCGGCGATTCAGCTGACCAGTGGCCAGCCGGTGATGGCGGTCGGTGGATTTAACGGTAGCGATACACCACTGACACTGGAACAATTTAAGCAATTAGTGAAGGCCGGCAAAGTTAGATATTACGCTATCAGCTCACATGGTCGTGGTGGCGGCGGACCAGGCGGCGGTAACAATGAAATCACGACGTGGGTCAAGCAAACCGGCACAGTCGTTAATTATGGAGGTAGTGATGTAACACTGTACGAATTATCGAGAGAGTAACCTAACGAAAGGAGAAATTATGGCAATTTCACAAACCAAGCAAGCACAGCTTACCACACCAGAAGCGGTCTATGATCAGCCACCAGCGCCGCATCCGAATGGTACGAATTCTGGCAAGAATGGGTTAAGTGCCGGGGCAATCACCAGCCTAGCGGTCGGCGGCGTCGTGGCCTGTGCGCTTAGCTTCGTTGTCGGTATGCAGGTCGGCGGTTCGCAAAATAATGACATGAACAATCAGGCTGGTGGACCGCCAAGTCTGAGTCGAACCCAGAGTGGTCAGCCGGGTAGACAAACCGGCGGCGCACCGGGTGCTAACCAGAACCAGACCGGTCAAAATTCACAAGCACCAGCGACGCAGAGTGGTAACAGTGCCGCGCAAAATAACCAAACTACGCCGTCAGGTCAAACCGGCTCAGCACAGCCGTCAACCACCAACACCGCGCCGCAGTCCAATTAACCAGCAGCGAATCAACAAAAAGCAGCGTCTGCCTCCTCGGGCGCTGCTTTTTCGTGCGGCAATTTCCCCCCACGCCAATAACCAACACCCACCCCCAACCCCAACCCCTTACAGCAAAATTACAGATTACTTGGCTATCATATACTCATCACTAACAAAAAGGATGACTATAAACAAGGTGCAAGCAAACGAAATCAACTTAACTACCAACGAGGCGTTGGTGTTACAGCAAGTCTATGAAGATGGCGGCGATGATGCAGCCATGCTGGCAGCACAAATGGGCATGCCGCGTCGAACGGCGATGAATGTGCTGGCGGATTTGCGGCATAAAGGTTTGATGGCGATCGACCAAGCCTACGGCGACGCTTGGGTGCGGCTAACCACGCGCGGTAAACGGCTGGTGCAGCGAATTTGGCCGGAGGCGCAGGCGATAGTATACTAAAGAATATGAGATATATCCTGTTGCTCCGGGGAATCAATGTTGGCGGTAAAAATAAAGTCTCCATGAAAAACCTCACGTCAAGCCTCGAAGGGTTGGGGTATCAGAATGTGGTCACGTATATCAATAGCGGTAATATTATATTTGACACTGATGATGACCTAGCAATAATCAAAGAGAATATTGCTATCGTATTAGGGCATTTTCCGTTTACTATCAAACACGTCATTTTGACGAAAGACGAGTACCTCGACGAGGTATCAAATCTGCCAGAGTGGTGGCACCAACCCTTGGCACGGAAAGATGTATTGTTCTATACCGACGATGTTGATCATGAGAATATGAAAGATAGGATTAGCCACATGCCGCTTCACAATGAGATCGTTCATTTTGGCAAAAAGGCTGTCTTTTGGGGTAAATATACGGAGAAAGAATTTTTGCGTACCTCATACCATAAGTTATTGATGAAAGAAAAGTTTTACCCACTGATCACTATTCGCAATGGGCGAACATTTGACAGATTAGGCGAGATGCTGGGGTAGGTTATGCGAATTTTACAGATTGAGCAGTATGAGTAGAGATAACGCAAAGGCAGTAATTTTTGATGGTGATGGCACGCTTTGGCGGCCTATTGGCGCGGATAAAAATTCCCGGCCAGATAGTATCTATAAAGGTGATCAGGTTGAGAAACATAGCCATAACAACTTAAGCTTAGTCGATGGTGTGTATGATTTCCTGAAAAATCTTCGGGCTTGCGGATATAAGATATTTATTGTTTCAGCCCACCCCGTCCCGGGGCCAGAAGCACTTGAAGAGTTAAAAGCCAAAATTGTTAATCTTAATATCAAGAGGTTTGTTGATGGATTTTTCTGTTCGGACGGTAGCGATAGGAACGGCAAAACGTATGTGATACGAGATATCGTACGAGATTTTAATCTTGATGCTAGAAATGTATATATGGTCGGCGACAGCTACTATTATGATTACGAAGCTGGTATTAACGCTGGGGTAAACAGTTTTTTCATAAAAAACGACTATTGCAAGCAGCCCGTACCATTACCAGATGATGTGCAGGCTATTGATAATGTTACGGATCTGTCTTATCGTTAAATTAACTTTGGTATAATAATCTATATGATGAAATTATTTTCACAACAGCACCATCATCTCCACGTGTAAGCAGGAGGTGTTTCGTTGCTGTTTTATGCCTCCTGCGGGAGGTTTTTTGATTAATTAATTTCAGGAAAGGAAATATATGATACCAGATAAATTACAGCCAGGCGATGAAGTCAGGGTGATTGCGCCGGCGCGCTCAGCAAGTGATATTGACGAAAGAGTTTTAGATAAGGCGAAATCAGTCCTAGACTCACTGGGACTAAAAGTTACGTTTAGCAAAAATGCTTTTTCTCGCAATCAGCGAGGTTGTCCGACGGACGACGAGAAGGTTGAGGATTTGCACGAAGCGTTTATGGACGAAAACGTGAAGTGTATTCTGGCGGCTATCGGCGGATTTAATTCCAACCAGTTGCTTGGTAAAATTGACTGGCAAATTATTAAAGACAATCCGAAGATCTTTGGTGGTTTTTCTGATATTATCGTTCTTAATCACGCGATTTTGGCAAAAACTGGGTTGGTGACTTATGCGATGCCGAATTTCTATTGTTTTGGTTTGCCGCCAGAAGCTAATTATTCGTTAGAGTATTTTCGGCGGTGTTTGTTTGCCAATCAGCCAACAGAACTTGTCGTTCAGCAATCGGAAACATTTTACGATTTTCCGTGGAATTATGACGAAACTTCGCCGCGCCAGGCTTTGAAAAATAATGGGCCGCGAGTTGTGCAGGGCGGATCGGCTGAAGGGGTAATGATTGGCGGCAATTTGTGTAGTCTAAATCTGTTGAATGGTACGGAGTATTTTCCGAAAGTTGAAGGCGATGTTATTTTGTGCATTGAAGACGACAGCTATGATTCAATTCCTGAAACGTTTGAGCGCCA
>CAUUSW010000004.1:0-95582 GCA_963548005.1 uncultured Candidatus Saccharibacteria bacterium
TCAAAGTAATCTGTCTGCACGTCGTCCTTCCTCCGTGGTAGATTAGTTGGTTTTTCGTAGTGGATGTTTGTTTTGGTTGGTGATTTCCATCAACTTTCGTTCCACTAACTCCACTATACTACCCACAACTACCCACATGCAAGCCTTTTTACCCACTTTCTACCCATTTACCTACCAAACAAAAACTTTTCCACGGTTTTGTGGAAAAGTCTAGTGGTGCGGCATGATAGCGGAGCGCTACTTTCCCTAGCATACCGCCCTACACTGCGCCTAACGAGTTATACAGAATTAATCACTACTTCCGCAGCTTCTTGATCACCGCCCCGAACCAGCGCGCGCTTGGCCGTACCGTCCGGGCCATGGTTTGCCGATCAACTGCCACCAGGCCAAACTTTGGCCAATAACCCTTGTCCCATTCAAAATTGTCAAGCAGACTCCAGTGTAAATAACCGATTAGCTTAATATCACGCTTTAGCGCCTCATGCATGGCCTTGATCGTCTCGGTCAGCCACCACTGCCGCTGACTATCAGCGCCATCCGCCAGTCCATTCTCGGTAATCATAATCGGCAACCGATAGCGTTCGGCCACGTCCTCCAGTAGATACTGCAATTTATCCGGCTGCATATCCCAGCCGAGATCGCTGACCTTCAGATACGGGTCATGCACTCGATAGCCATAAATCCGCCGGGCAAAGTAATAATTGATCGCCAAGAAATCACTATACCGCCGCACTCGACGTAGCACCCACGTATTCAGGAGATAATTTGCCACCCGCGCACTAGCACGACTAAGAATCGCGTCATCGCCAGGATAGCAATAGATCAGATGATGTGCCATCGACACCTTCCACTTTTTGCGAGCACGCGTCAATTTGTAAACTTTCTTGTGCGCCGTAACGAGGTTATAGAGCACACGCAGCATATCACGCTTGCGAGTTTTATTCGGCGGCCAATGCCCCTCGAGATAACTCTCGCCAGCATAGATAGTCGGCTCGTTAATCGTCACGATCCACTCAATGTCGCGCCCCAACTCGCTCAAAACTTTCTCAACGTAATACACGAAATATTTGATGTTGCGCCGCTTTTCGAAGCCGCCCTTGGCCGCAAACCACTCTGGTAGTGTAAAATGAAACAGCGTCACCACCGGTGTTATACCCATCTTTTTTAGCGTCCGCAGATACGTCCGATAGTGGGCGATCGCCGCCGCATCCCACGCGCCCTCTTGCGGCTCAATTCGTGCCCATTCAATACAGAATCGAAAGGCATTCATGTTGAGGCTCTTGAGAATCGCGAAATCTTCCTCATAGCGATGGTAATGATCGACGCCCCGCCCCGATACGTAGTTGTCAGGCCTGATCGCCTCTTTTTTGATGCGCGGCCAGCTGTCAATATCACCAAATTGATGCGGCGCCTGCACGGACAGCCGCTTGGCATGCTCAAGCTCCCACGTCGTCCACTGATTCACCAGGCCACCCTCGACCTGATGTGCCGACGTCGCTGCACCCCATAAAAACTTCTTCGGAAACACGATGCGTTCAGATTGCTTCGTTGTCATCAAAGTATATTATACCAAGTTATTGACCAAACTGCCAGCCAAGCGTCACTGCACCACATCCTCCCCAAAATGCTTCTGCAGCCGCATCTTAATTGAGCCCTCGTGACGACCAAGTTTTTGACTAAGCTGCTGGATGGTTGCACCCTGTAGAAATTCCTGTTTGAGGGTGTCATCGTCGGCTTTTTCCCATGGCATGTATGCTTTCGGATGTGTCTCGCGCATTTTGGCAATTTTTTGCTGCCAACTGGTAGATTTGCTGGATTTTTTCGGCGCTGGCTGCTTTCGCTTCATTTCCTCCAGCATCGGACGATACCGCTTGACCGCCTCACTACTTGCCCGCTGCAGCACCTCGTCAATCGCTAGCGCGTCAGGCGAGACCTCCAGCGCCTTACGGTTGATACCGTAAAGATACAAATTATCCAAATCTCGCACCCGACTGAGCGCCACGTAGCCCATGCCTTCAACAAAGGCTTTTCTCAGGTCAATTCTTGCCGCGTCCAGCGTCATGCCTTGGCTTTTATGCACGGTGATAGCCCAGGCGAGGCGCAGTGGCACCTGGGAAATGCTAGCGCGCTTGCGCTCACCGTCACGCAGCTCCCATACATCCGGCACCATGGTCACCTGCCGGCCGTCACGAAACTCCACAATTGGATAGTCCGTCAGCGGCTCAAAATCCACCACCGTACCAATGCTACCATTGGCGTACAATTTCTGCGGCGAATTTTTCACCGCCATCACCAACGCGCCCAGTTTCAACACCAGTTCACTCGGTGCCAGCACTGACCGCTGCAGACTCTCGACATACACCTTTGAACCCGTCGTTGTCTGCTGATACGTTCGCTCCTCACCCGCCAGCTCCGCCAGCTTCTGACTGTTAATGGCGTTAACATCAACATTGATAGTGTGTAGTTCAGTGATATCACCGTCAGGTGGTTCAATTTCCGTCCGCTCTAGCAACGTCTCGGCATGATGCCGCCTGATATCGTCATTTCTTAGCGCCGTCAAAATCTCCAGCAGCTGCTCGTCATTTTGTCGGTATTGCCGCTCCAGATACAGCACCGCCGGCTGCAATTCCTGCCACGCTTCCGAATACACCACGAAACCGCCGCCCTGCTCGCCCGGACGATTGATTGGCGGCAATTGGAAAAAGTCACCACTCATCACCAGCTGCACGCCGCCAAATGGCTGGTCGTTTTCCCTGACACCGCGCAGCACCTGATCGACCATATCCAACCGAAAATCATGCAGCATGGAAATCTCATCAATCACCAGCACATCAGTCTTGGTGATCACCTCACGCCGCGTTTTTGACAGCCGATCAAAAAAGTTGTTCGCGAGGTGATCGCTAACGCCAATACCGCTCCAACTGTGAATGGTATTGCCGCCCAAGTGCGTCGCCGCCAAGCCCGTCGTCGCTGTTACCGACACCTTTTTACCCTGGTCACGCGCCTGTGCAATAAAAGTATTCAGCAGGTGCGTCTTGCCGGTACCAGCCGCACCCGTCAGCAGCGCCGACCGACCGCTCATCAAAATCGCCAGCGCTAATTCCTGGTCCATACTTAACCTCGTGGCGGTTCGCCTTCTGGCTCGCCCAGCAGTTTTTTCGATTTAATTTCGTAGCGTTTACCAGTAATTTTGCTCTCGATGTAGTCCTCATTGATCAAGTTCACAAACATATCCAGATCATTGCCGTCCATAATGATAATCGCGCCGTTATCATCACTCATCAGCTCCAGCTGCATCTCGTCAGCATAGTCTAACACCTGCTCCTGCTTGACCTCGCCGATCTCCAGTTTCTGTAGTTTATTGATGGTCTTTTTGCGCTCCTTGACCAGCGCATTCAGGTCCAGCCCTTCAGGAAAACTTAGCTTATATTGCTTTTCAATTTCCGCCACTTTCTTATCGGCAATCACTTGCTTCTTGTACTCATAGCCAAACATCCGCTCGAACTTGCCTGGATTAAAGGCGAAAATATCCTGACCGATGATCAGCACCTGGTTATCATCTGGCACCTTAAACCCGACCTCCGCCTTAAATGCGCCAAACTTACCGTCAGAAAACTCCCACGCCAGTGTACTTTTGAGCGTCTGCCCCTGCTGAATTAACTTAGCCGTGTAAAAGACTTTTTCTGGATCATTCGGATCAGTAAACCGCGCCAGTACGCCCTTCATTCGCTTAAACTCATGCTCAGTTTCCGAAAACTCTACGATATCGCCACGCTCATTCTCAATCAAATGAATCAAGGTTTCCGCCCGGCCAACCTTGCCGAGATCCGTCCGCAGCAGCACGTTGTCTTCCGCTTCGCTCAGCTCATAATCGCGCACGCCAAGGCCAGTACCCGCCCCCAAATTAACTTGATTGATATAGTCAAACAAAAATAGCGGTCGCAGCTGCTGCTCAACGTCGCCCTTAAGGGGCATAACATACGGCGTATAATTTTTATTAAATAAGAACAGCTCAATCTGTAGATCATTCTTTTTTGCATCAGCTTGATTCGCCCACAAAAAAATATCAGTCGTTTCCCTCACTTCTTCCATGAGGGTAATTATAGCAATTTTTGTACTGAATCGCCAGACGGCTGATTAGATCCGCTCGCCTAGCCGCGCACGATTAGCCCACTCATCCGCCAGCTCGTTCCCCTCGTCGCCCTCATGGCCGCGCACCCAGCGGAGCTCCGCCTGGGAATTTGAGTATAGCTCATACAGTTCACGCACGATATCCAGATTCTTGATCTCACCGCCCTTCTTTGTCCAGCCGCGCTGCTGCCAACCCGGCGCCCACTTGGTCACCACGTTGATCCAAAATTCGCTATCAGTATAAATCACGCACGGCGCCCCAGCTGCGTCCCGAAGCGCCGCAATCAGCGCCTTGCCTTCCATACGGATATTGGTCGTCTCGCCATCCTCCGAGCCTAAAATCCACGGCTGGAGGTTACGAATGACCGCGAACCCACCCGAGCCAGGATTGGGACTAGCCGAACCGTCAGTGTAGTAAATTGTCATATTCTGATTATACATAGTTTGCCGAACCTAGGCGAGTTCGTGCTGCAGGAAATACCATAAATCCTCTAAAAATGCATCACGCGCCGGAGTTGAACGCTCGTTTACCATGAGATCATGGCTTGCATAGTCGCGCCGCTGATGGATCTGCTTGAGCAGCCGAGACATCGTTTGAGCAATGAAATGTTTCTCCTTATCAGGGACTGGGCGTTTCCGCTCTAACTGACGAATATATTTATAGATAATGTGGGCCACTTCCCCCGTTCGTGAGCGCTGCCGCTCGGCCTTGGTGACAAACTGCACTTCGACCGGTACGCCCTTGTCTAGCTCTGGATGATCCATCAGGAAGGTCACTTTAGAAACCTGATATTTCTGGCCACACTGCTTTACACTTTCATCATCTTGAATGGCAAACTCGCAGCGTCCTATATCAAACCCGTGTTGCCACATTTCCCAGCGCACGGCATTAACATAATCAACCGTACCCTGAACGCAAATTGCCTTAGATTTACTGTCGGCCTTTTTCAGCTGAAACGCTGGGTTCATATCAATTCGCTGCTGCAAAAACGCCACGAAATCACGTGCCTGATCCTCTACTGTATCTGATATAACGGTCAGGCCGAGCACGTCCATCGGCGTATACTCCGGTTTGTCGTTCTGACGAGCTTCATGTACCTTGGCCGCCCATGACCCCACAGTTTTCAGGCGATATTTTCCCTCTACTTCCTTACCGTTTTGTGCTAAGAAATCTCCAATGTGAATCGACCGATTCGGGCATGATTCTTCGCTACGCGGACCGACCACTGCTTCGGTCTTAACTTCCTCAGTACCAAAAATTGTATTAACTAAATTGCGGACACCAACCTGGCGAATTGTCTCATACTGCTCGCGGATCTCCTCGATGAGATCATGCTCGCCCTGCCCCTTCAGCCGAATGATATGTGCCTGTGAACGCAGGCTTGCCGCCAGCCCATCAAACCCCATCACTTCACACAGCGGTGCATAGAACGACTCCGCCTCCAAGACATCCTGCAGTTTGGCAGACTCACGCGACGATGACGGATAGCGCATATTGTCGAGTAGCTCACAGGCCTTGATGATCACCGCCTCGATATTGGTCTTATCCAAAAACTCAGCCATCTGCTCCACATCAACAAATGGCTCGATCTGCCGCCATGCTTCAGCTGGCACCGAACCTTCATAACGATCCGTGATAATCTCTCTGATGCTTTCAGGAATAGTATTAGCCACCTGTAGTCGGTGCCGGCCAGAAGCCTTTTCCGTCTCAATAAGGTCCGCTAGGAGCGATGCTACATATGAAACCTGTGCACACGTCATATCAATCTTAGGATTCGTAAATACATCGGCCAGAGCCAAGCCGGCAGCCTGTCGACGTTCTGGCGTGCACTTCTGGCTGTCTCTGTTGTGAAAGCGATCAGCCACGTCATGCAGCAGCACGGCATGAATTGCCTCAGGCGGTAGTTTCAAACCAGCAAACTCCTCCGCCAGTTTCATCGTTCGCTCAGCATGCTCCACCAGATCCTTGCGTTCATTCACACCTTCACCTTCAAAATACCCCTCGAGTGCTAACTGAAAAGAAAACTCGAGAGATTGACGTTCAAGATCTATCTCAAATTTCTTTTGTGGCGCGCTCAGCTCTAGCTGCTCACTGCGCGAAGAACATAATTCACTCATAATTCAGTTCGTTATCAAACTGGGCTATTATAACAGATGATGTATATTTAGTCAATAAAATACGTGCCGGCGTCAGGATACGCATTATACTGTTTCAGCGACATACTCTGGCAATACGCCCCGGCGTCAAAGATCACTAGCTTATCGCCGATCTCCGCCCGAGCCAGCTGCCGCGATGCGAGATTCTCTGGGTTGCTGGGCGCTGGTGTCAGGATATCGCCCGTCTCACAGCAATGCCCCACCACGATGTACTCTCGCTGCTCCTCGCGACCCGCGAGTACCATCATCTCGTGCTGCGCGCCATACATCCCCGGCCGGGTGACGTCATTCATGCCGGTATCGAGGCGCAAAAACGTATGGCCATCCGCACCAGTATCCACGATATCCACCACCTCTGCTACTAGCACGCCAGCATGCGCCACCAGCCACGTTCCCGGCTCAATTTCTAGGTGTAATTGCCGCCCGGTTTCCTCAGCGAACTGAGATAATTTCCGAGAAAACACCTCGCAAATTGCCGCCAGATCCGCCTCTTGCTCATCACCAAACCGATGCACCTTAAAGCCACCGCCAATATCCAGAATAGTCACCTCCGGCAGTCGCCCAACCAGCGCCAGCGCTGCGTCCATCGCCTCGCCCCACAACCGCGGATCAGCACCCGAGCCAATGTGAATATGCAGCCGATCAATCGTTATGTCGTGACGCCTCGCTAGCTCCACTGCCTGCTCGGTATAGGCATGCCACAGCCCAAAGCTAGAATTAACCCCACCGGTCATCGTCCGATTATTATGCCCCGAGCCCATGCCAGGATTGAGCCGCAGGCCCACCGTATTTGGGCAGTATGGACTGGCCGCAAACAGCTCTAATTGACGAAGCGACGTCGCCACGTAGCGCACGCCAGCCCGGAGCAGTTCATCGAGGTTGTGCGCCGGCTGCTGGCTGGAGAGGCTGATCGTTGGGCCACTCACTCCCTGCTCAAGCAGCAGCGCCGCCTCGTAACTTGAGCTGGCATCAAACTGCAGCCCCAACTCATCAAACAGCCGTATAATTTCAGGATGCGAATTTGCTTTGGCAGCATAACGTACGGTCAGGCCAAACGGCACCTGGCACGCCAGCGCCTGCTGGACCCGCTCACGTAGCATCCGCCTCGAATACACAAAACTCGGCGTATCAAGCGCCTCGGGCAGTTGATCAATTGGAAAGTTTATACCCATCCACTATCTCAGGAATTTGACTCAATGCTGTCGCTACTGGCCACGCTGGATGCTCTGGCGCCGTAATATCATTGTACTCAACTGTCTGGATAAACCGCACGCCATCAGGCAGATCGCTGCCGATTGGCTTATCATCAACCATCCATACCTCACCAGTGAGGTACTGCTCGCGGAAATAATCGCCTTTCGACTGCAGTGTGGTAATGATCTCCGCCCCTTCAAGCGACGGACACAGCGCCGCCTTGAACTGCTGGTAATTCGCTGGCCCATACGTCAGGACATGTACCGTTCCGCGCTGCCCGGCCCAGGCTACCACCTCAGCCACTCCGTCATACTCCATTCGCCCATCAGCCAGCTCTGACTGGAGGAGAAACGCGAACACTGCTTCCTCACCAAGTCCTGCCGCCCGTACGTGCGCCGCAAAATCATAATAATACGCCGTCTCGTCACGCACATAAAAGTCCGTCCGCCGAGCCAGCTCTGCCTCGCTATCAATGCCAAATTGCTGTCCAAGCAGCCCCCACTCCGCCTCGTCCAGCTCACTTGTCCGAAACAAGGTGCGATCAAGATCAAGAACTAACTTCAAACTCATGAAAAGTAAATCCTCATTAGTTCTCGCGCGATTTTATCGCTATCGTGACGGATCAAACTACGCAGCGCCGCCAGCGGATCGGCCTTTTTATTATGCTGACGAATGCCATTAGCGATCAAGTGCTTACCCGAGGCGTAGTAATGCTTTTTCTTGAGCTCTTCCTCGTCCCATTCCACCAAATACTCACCATTGTGCGCGTACTTATCAAGTAGTTCCTGTGGCGGACGATAATTGTTATACAGCACATAATCCATGCTCACCCCAGCAAACCGCTCAATCTCATCGACAAAGTCCGCCACTGTAAAGCCATCGGTCTGCGTCGGCTTGGTCACCAGATTACAGACATAGACCTTCTTAGCCTTGGTCTCGGCTAAAGCCCGCGTCACACCGCGCACCAGTAGTGCTGGCGCCAAACTACCGTACAACAACCCCGGCGCTACTACCACGAGATCAGCATCCAGAATCGCCTGTCGAGCGTGCGGATTAATCGTTGCTGGCGGGCTGAGTTCCAGCCACGGCCGCTCATCACCTGGAATATTCGTCACCTCGATAGCATGCTCGCCCTCAACGACCGTACCGTCACGCAGCCTCAGCGATAACTTGGTATCGTCCAGCGTAATCGGAAACACCCGTCCGTTCACGCCGAGCACCTCGCTGGCTGTCTCGACCGCTTGCGAAAAACTCCCCGTCATCTTTTCCAGCGCCGCCATGAACAAATTACCAAACGCGTGTCCCTTCATACTACCCTCGTCAAACCGGTAATTGAACAGATCGCGCACCTTTGGCGAACTGCTCAGCGCCACTAGACATTGCCGCACATCACCCGCCGGCAACACGCCCAGCTCGTCGCGCAGCATGCCTGTCGAGCCACCGTCGTCAACCATGTTAACCAGCGCCGTGATACTATGGGTATATTTTTTTAAACCCGACAGCAGCGTGAAGCTACCAGTCCCGCCGCCAATTACTACAATTTTTACTCCAAAATATTCTCTATCCACTTCGTACGTCATGCCCGCATTATAGCACTTCAGCGAGCTTAGACCAACGTGCCCTTTGGTAGCGGCCATTCTAGGAACGTCTGATGCTGCGTGTTAACGGCGGTCAGTATATGTTCAGCCACCTTGGCCGGGTCATTGAAGAAAGCATAATCATCCGGCCGATGTCCCCGCCAAAACGGTGTTTTCATCGCCCCGGGCAAGAACAGCGCTACACGAATCGGTAAATGCTGCTCGTCCGCCTGCAGGGCCAAGCTACGGGCCAGCCCTGCCTGGGCGTGCTTGGTCGCTACATACACCGCTTCGTCCCCGCGAGCTTTGATACTGCTGGTCGAGCCGATTACCGTTAGTGTAGAGCGTATCCGCTGCTGCGCCATCCTATACCAGGCCCACTGCACCAGCGGCAACGGACCAGCGAAATTAACCTCCGCCATCGAACGCGCGTCAGGCTGATCCTCGAAATTACCGCGCCAGCCATAGCCCGCCGCCCAGATAAATTGCTCAATAGCATCGCCGCCCAAAATCTGCTCAATCCGCGCCGGCGCTGCCGCTACTTGCTCGGGATAATACACATCCAACGGGAAGCCCTCGCCGTGCTCTCGGGCATTATGCGTCTTCCCTAGCACCAACGCGCGCTTACCGCTTTCTCTGAGCTGCCGCGCCATCTCCAGTCCAAGCCCACTCGTCCCACCAAGAATAATATGCATGTGGTTATTATAGCAATATAGTTGACACGTGTAAAATATCTTCAAGATAATGGCACATTTATTTCGACTGGACCGATAATATCCGTATTGCCAAAGTAAAAATCGGTTAAGACCTGCCGCCATGGCGTGCTGGTTGCCGCAGCATATATCATTTTGCCAATATCGCCATGGCAAGCCAACAACACCGTTTGATCTGGATGTTGACGCGCCATGAAATCAAGCACCCGCTGGCCGCGAGCCAATAACTCAGGAAAAGTCTCAGCGCCGTCAGGATGCAAAAAATAGGTCACGTTTTCTGCTTTGATGATGTCCGGCGCACAGATTTCCTCAATATCAGCCGCCAGCTTACCGGTCATAATGCCAAAATCACGCTCGATTAAATCATCGTGAACTATCGGCTCGGCAAGGCCCAGTGCTGTCGCTACAATCGCTGCCGTCTCGAAAGCTCGATCAAGCGGCGACGCGTACACTGCGTCAAAAACCAGCTCCCTATCCTTGATGTGACGCGCCAATTGCCGCGCTTGCTGACGTCCCAAATCGGTCAGCGGCAGGTCGCGATGGCCGTTCAAAATCCCGCGCACATTGTCTTCATTCTGGCCGTGGCGAGCGATATGGATAGTAGTCATGAACCTTAGTATATCATCTCTATCAGGCGGCGAGGAACCTCGTAGAAACCCTACTTACCACTAAAATTCCTTGTTATCAAACCATCGATACGTCCCGCGAATGACGCTTCAGCCAATCAGCAATCGCACCAATATCGAGATGATCGGTCGCGGCGCGGACGGCGAAATCTTCTAGTTCAACAGCTGCCGCAGTCATTCTCCAGCCATTTCTCGCCAAAAAGATACCAGCAATCGTCACCGCTGTACGCTTATTGCCATCGGTAAAGACATGGTCTGCTATACAATTACGCAAATAAACCGCCGCCTTTTCGTGAACTGACACATATTGCTCCTCACCAAAAACAACTGTTCGCGGCGCAGCCGCCAGCGACTTTAGTCCCAGTTCATCGCGTACGCCATGCGAACCGCCAAAATCCTCAATTATCCAAAAATGCAGCTCTAGAATTTCGTCAATCTCCAGATAGCGAATCATCGGTCTGCCAAGTTTTTCAGCGTTTCGCCGTACTGCTTTTTGAAATCATCATAATCCTGGCGGAGTAGCAGCTTATCTGCCTGCTCGATTGACTTTACCTTCTCAACCGTTAATCGCACCTCGTCGCCATCGCGAATCCCCAGCGCCCGCAAATCCCGCGCCGGCAACGTCACGCCGCGACTGGAACCAATCTTGATAACCTTCTGAATTGTAGTGATTGTCATGCGAATATTATAACAAAATTATAATTTTATTGCAATATTAGCGAAACCAAATCAATATTTACCGCACGATTTCGCTATGCAGCTCCTGCCATTTCATATGCGCCCCATGCGCTCGAGCTGGCGCGTCAACCTCGCTTTTCTGAAGCAATAACTCCTCAGGGTCAACGAACATCACTTCATCGCCCTCTTCACCTGGCATAAAATCAAAATTCTCTGGCCAGACGCGGCAATAAAAACAGATCTGATGAGCGTCAATCCGCTCAATATACATCTCGTCCGACGCGTCAAAAAGTTGATAGCGCAAACCGCCCTTGTAGCCAACTTCTTCATACAGCTCGCGTTTCAGAGACGACTCAATCGTCTCGCCAAAATCCATACCACCACCCGGCAAATCCCAATACGTCCGATCAATTTCTTTGACGACCAAAATCTGCCCAGCATCGTTATAAATCAAGGCTTTAAGCGAAATGCGATACAAACAATCCAGATGATCCGTGCCATCTAAATTCTGCGTGATGATATGTCCTTTGGTAGTGTTTGACATGAAAGTCATTATACTACATCTGAACGCCAAATGGCTGATACCATTTCGCCTACCGTATATTTTGTCTTTCCAATATCCATGATTAACTACTCATTGGGTGTTAACACATTGGGGATTATCTAATTGTGATACTCTTTTATTTCATGTTCATATTCAGTTAAAAGATTCTTTGAATAAATCTTTTTATTTCTTGAATTTCTAACTTCTTTCCAAAGAATAGCAGCTACTTTTAATTTGTTCGAATAGTTGCAACTATTTTTATCTGCACAGAAATCCTTTAAAAATTGATTCCATTGACAAACCGAATTATCATACTTGGCATAATCTGATTTCCCATAATAAACTTTTAGCATATCTTGAATGGTAAAACTCAAATCATTTTCTCTCTTTACTTTTCTCCAAGCGGTAGCCATATCAGCAGTAAATTTAAATGGTGAGATACCCGTTAAAGCAGAAAAATATTCTCTGAATTTTGCGTTAAAAGAAAAACCACATTCAAGTAATGGCGTATCTAAAGTAATATTTTCAACTTGCTTTGTTTCATTTTTTATTGATGATTTTTTAATCAGGTTACCCTTAAAGTACTGCTCAACAATGTGATTGAGTTCTTGTTTTGTACCTCTATATTCTAATCCTAATGATTTGCATATCTGTGAAATTTCTTCACGATACCAATAATATTTATTAAACTCGTCAAACGATGTAATTTTATCAAACTCAGGTCTATTTTTTGTCAATCTTTTATCTCCTTAAACCCAATTTGCTTTTTCATATCTAGTATCTATAGCTCCTCAACATTCACCCGCCGCTGCTCCGTCGTATCCCGCTCGCGCACGGTGACAGTGCCGTCCTCCAGCGTCTGGAAGTCGATGACCACGCAGTGCGGCGTGCCGATTTCGTCTTGGCGGCGGTAGCGCTTGCCGATGTTGCCGTTGTCGTCCCACATCACTCGGCCGGGGTTGGCTTTGGCGAGCTGGGCGTAGACTTCGCGGGCTTTCTCTACCAATTCTGGCTTGTTTTTGAGTAGTGGCGAGACGGCAAATTTGACCGGCGCCAAATGCTCTGGCAACGCCAAATACACCCGCTTTTCACCGTTTTGCTCGTCCTCGCGGTACGCACCCGACAACACCGCCATCAGCGCCCGCTCGACACCAAACGACGGCTCGATGACGTGCGGAACAAATTTTGTGTTCGTCCCCTTGACGGTGTATTCCATACTCTTGCCACTGACCCGCTGGATATTCATTAGGTCAAAATCAGTCCGGTAGGCGATACCCATCAACTCTTCGCGACCAATTGGATAATCGTATTCGATGTCAATCGTCTTTTTGCTGTAGTGCGCCCGATCCTCCGCTGGCACATCCAGCTCGTGAATGTGCTCTGGCTTCAAGCCCAATTCTGCCAAAAACGCATGCGTCGCCGCCAGCAATTCATCAAACGCCTCCTGCCAATGCTCGGGATCGACGAAATACTCAATCTCCATCTGCTCAAACTCGCGGCTGCGGAAGACGAAATCGCGCGGCGCAATTTCGTTGCGAAAGGCCTTGCCCTGCTGAGCAATGCCAAACGGCAAATTGGGGTAAAAACTATCGACGACGTTCTTGAAATTGGTGAAGATACCTTGGGCGGTTTCTGGACGGAGATAAGAAATCGACTGTGGATCGTAGGTAATCGCCTTCATGCCACTAGGACTACGCTTACCATCGGCGCCCCCCTTCAACTCATCAATCGCCAGCTCATTTTGCCCGCTAGCGCCGACAAATGTCTTGAACATCATGTTAAACTGTCGCGGCTCACTAAAATCACCTCGCGTACCACAGTTAGGACATTTAATCACTCTTAGCACATGTGACCACTCTTTCAGCCCAAAATCGCTGGCCTCCTCGAGGTCAATCTCACTTGGGCCAAGTTCCATGTCCAGTATTTTCTTGAACAACTCGGGCTCTTTTTCCTTGATCTCATCATAGAAATTTGGCGCCGTGGCATGCTCGCGATACCATTGGATCTTCTCGGTGAGAGCCTCGTACCCATCCAGTTTCTCCTTCTGATCTTTGAGTAGATGATCTTCACGAAAACGCGCCTTGCAGTGGTTACACTCCACTAATGGATCAGAAAACGTATCGACATGCCCACTCGCCTGCCACACCTTCTGATTCATCAAAATCGCCGCATCAACGCCGTACATATCGTCGCGCTCGTCAACAAACCTACGCCACCATAGGTTCATGATATTACGCTTCAGCTGCACGCCCAGCGGACCGTAATCCCACGTGCCACTCAGGCCACCATACACATCCGACCCCTGATAAATAAAGCCGCGGCGCTTACACAGGCTGATAATATCTTCCATTTTTGCTTGACTCATCACACAACCTTTCTCCATGTTGGCAACATGGCGATTCATTAACTAAGGTTTATTATAGCATGCTTGACGGTCGCTATTTATTGTGCAACAATCGCACATAGGGAGTATCAATGGTGTTATGAGTCAGGAACAGTACAACACATCGTCTACAGATAAAATTTTTCCAGATTCCCCTGTAATACGTCACCCCCAGGAATACTCATTGGAGGAGGTCCGTAGATTACTAGAGATTTCTGATAAATACGAAGGAGCGGATGATAGAGCTAGAAGCATAGTCGCCGAAGGGATCCGCGTCACTGGTTTCGCTGCTTTTAGCTCCACAAGCCCGCTAACAGCTCAGGAGCAAGGTAAAATTAGAGAATACTTTGGGCAATGGATGCTACTCAGAGATCAACTCTCAGGACTCATCACCCCCTATGAACACAATACTTTTCTCTCGGCAAAGCGTAATTTTGACTCTGCCTGCACCAGTAAAGTGTCCGACCAAGTAAAGGTGGCCTTCCTAGATCAAGCACTAGAAGATGCTCACAGTGTTTACGCCAGTCAGACCAAAAGAACAGATATTTCTTTTAGTTCCGTCCTCAATAAAATATTCCTAGCGCGCACGTTACACGATCTCGCCGCGATGGGTCGATTTGATGACGACGCTAAAAGAAGCGCGGTTGCCCTGCTCTGGGAATGTGCCGATGAAATTATCAAAATAAGTAAGCCAGATCTCGAGCTGGAGTACTGCAAGGAGTCTTATTTACATGAGATTGAATATTTCCGTGGCCAATACTCGGAAGAGATAGGAATTAACCCCGAAGAGAACCCCGATATTTCAACACATAACATACTCACCAAGCTCGATCAGTCGAATATTGAGTCCAGGCAAAACCCTAATATTTTCGTGAAATCTGCCTTCTCTTCCCTGCAGAAAGCAATTGTGAAGCATGCTCTACAAGACACAGCTACACCGCCACATGCTGCCTAGCCACCAGCCAGCAACTAGCGATGACCGGGCCGAGGCCGCCGATGTGGGTGAGATTTTCTAGCGGCTTGGCTTGGATGAGGCGCAGCAGCTTGATATGATCGGCCGTTAGGTCGCCCTGCTCGCTTGGCCTTAGGGCCTTTTCGCTTGGATCGTACATGTATGATTTATCGCTCGTCAGCATCCGCCCAGCCACGTCAGTGCGTAGATTCAGCTCGTCACCCAGCAGCCCGGCGTACTGCATATAAAACCACGTCTCGACCAGGAGCCGATCAACCGCCGGCCGATCAAGCCACGCCAGCACCTGACTAAGCACCGCGAACCACTCCGGCCCATCAACGGTCTCAGTCGCCTGCGCCACCAGCTTGAGCGCCTGATAAGCGAACTGCATCCGCTCATAATCCTCGAGAATATGCCGATAAAACGCGCTGAGCCTGGCACTGGTCAGCAGTCCCAGCTCGCCGCGGCCCGAACGAATCACTACATCGCACAGTGCTAGTAGTTCAATGCCACCGGCCAGCTTACTCCGCTCGCGGCGCACCCCCTTGGCGATCACCGCCCGCCGCCCCTGGGGCGTTAGTAGCTGCAGCACTCGATCAGCTTCCGCGTAATCCGTCCGCCGTAGCACAATCGCCTTGAGTCGCTCACCGTCTTTCATTCAGCCTCCTCGCCTAGCACGCTGAGCGCAGCTCGCACGTCGTCGGGCGTCATTCGCGCCTTATCGAGCACCGCCCGCACACCAAACGACCGCAGCCGATCCAGATCAAGCACTACATTACTGCACACCACCACTGGCAACAGTGACAGATCCTCGTGGCTTTGCAGCTCATTCAGTAGCGCCATCCCCGTCTCACCCGCCAGCAACATATCAAGCACCAAGCCATCCGGCTGCCACTCATCAATCATCGCCATCGCCTGTCCAGCCGCCACCACTGTCCGGGCCGTATACCCCGCCTCCAGCGCATACCGCTCCAGCACCGCCGCCCACTGCGGGTCATCCTCGATGATCAGGAGTTTTTTCATAATAAGCTCATCTGCTCGCTGAGCGGCACATCAACATAAAACGTCAGTCCGTCTCGGTGGCGTATCAGCCCGATCTGCCCGCCCATCGCCCGCGCGAACGTTGCAGCGATATACACTCCGAGACCACTGCTATCCGGCCGAGTTCTGACTGATTTACGCACGGTCATTTCATCCACTAACCGCCGATACTCCGCCAGGCTCATCATCGGCCCAAAATCCCGTACGCCCAGCCGCACCATCGTCCCTGCCTGGCGAACAGTCACGCGAATTGCGGCCCCAGCCTCGCTGTAGCGCATCGCATTATCGAGAAAATTCATCATGATCCGCCCAAGCAGCAATGGATTAGCCACCACCAGCCGCTTTTTGCCCGTACGCGGCCACGTCACCCGTCGGTCATACAACCGCAGCATGTCGCGCGACTGGTGCGCCAATTGGGCTAGCAGCGCCAGTGGATTAACCGGCTCCAGTGGAAACAGCGTCGGCTGTATATTCACGGTACGTGCCAAGTCCTGCACCAAGGCCAGCGACCGCTCCGCTGTCAGCGTCAACCGTCGCTGCATCTGCTGTGCCTCGGCTGGACTGAGCTGGCCATCCTCGATCAATAAACTCATCTGCCGAATCAGCGCCAGCGGTGCCTTCAGCTCATGCGCCGCCACCGCTATGCTGGGCATTGCGGCAAACTCCTTATCACTCCACTGTGGCTGCGCCATATACCTCTAGTATAGCAAACCGAGGCGCCAAAAAGAACTGCTGTCGCTCCGTATCATTTCACGGATACTGGCCGCAGCCGAGAGAGATTACTGGACAAATTTCACTGTCTTAAGAATGGCCTCAAAATCTGGCTTGAACGTATCAGCATCGGTTGAAAAACGCAGCGTCTTGTCGCGCACCTTCATCAGCACCACCGAGCCGCGCAGATCCTTACTAAATGCACCGTCAATGCGCGTGGCGGTGTTACCGTTGTATTCGATGCTACTCGAGGTCAAGTCGCCTTTTTTCAGTAAGCTGGCGTACTGATCTAGTGTCTTATTGAAGTCACTGTTAAGAATCTCGAGGCGCAGCGCAAACTTGTTTTGGTTGCTACTATGCGTGTTCGTCGGTGGCACGATAGCCGGGTGGAGATACGCTTTATAATCACCGCGATCGCTGCCATCAGCCGCTACGTAAACACTCCAAGTCTTTGGGTACATGAATGAGACGCGGCCGTACTGCTCGGGGCCGACAAATTCAATGCGCGGGTTTTTGGCCTCTTCATTAAATTTCTCGCGGTCAGCCTTTGATTGCTCTTCACGCGCCTTGGCCGAAGCCACCGCCATCCGGCTCTCGACCGCAGTTTTTTCCTGTGAATATGCAAGGTACGCCCAAATTGCCGCGCTACCAGCCGCCACGAACAGCACGATCGCGCTAATTGCCACGATCATCCAGCTATTGACATATCCTTGTTCCATCTTTGTTTTTCTACTCATATGCATCAGTATAGCTTATGCTTCGGGCGATGTAAAGCCTCCCGGCAGCCGGTAGAGAAAATAGCCGTGGTATTCTTTTGTCGGCTGCGTGCCGGGGACAGAAAATCCGTAGCTCACGAAAGTCAACGGCTCGGTCTGGGCTGCCGCTTGACGCTCGGCCAGTTGAAACATCTTTGCAATGTCGCGACCATCGCCAAAGGCATACATCACTGTCACCTTGTCGAGCACCGGCTGCCGCCAGATGTTCGCCCAGTGTACTTGGGCGCCCGGTAATTTCCGCAGCCGCCAGCGCGATATTAGCACCAAGAACGGATTAATCTCATAGCCAATCGCCCGCGCACCCTGCTGGGCTGCCGCCATCAGCACCACACCGTCGCCCGATCCGATATCAAGCACCACGTCGCCTTTACCGAGCGGCAGCGCCTCAGCAAACAGCCGCTGTACTTCGCGCGACCGTGACGGCACATACGGCGCACCGATCAATGCTGGCA
Organism: uncultured Candidatus Saccharibacteria bacterium; assembly: GCA_963548005.1. Lineage (GTDB taxonomy): Bacteria > Patescibacteriota > Saccharimonadia > Saccharimonadales > Saccharimonadaceae > Nanosynbacter. The sequence goes on from CAUUSW010000004.1 coordinate 17,936, forward strand.
GCGCAAAGATCATCAGAATCGCGCCACCAAGCCACAGCAGCCATATCACGCGCTAAAATCCTCGCTAAGCACTGTAATGTCGTGCTGCATATTGTCCAGCGCCGCCGTAATGTCTTGCGCCAGCTGCCGCGCCTCAACAAAACGCTGTTTGGCCTCGTCCAGATTAAAGTCATCGCCCTGAAACCACGCAATTCTCTCGTTCAGCTCCGCCATCATCTGCTCAATCGTTTTCTCATTCGTCTTATCGTTTTTCACTACTCTCAATCCTCGCTTTCATGATCTTATCTTTTGTTGTAATAGTTACCATACTGCCGATCCGACAGCCACCACTAATCATCGCATATCCGCGCCGCAGTACCATCTCCGGATCGTATTCAGCAATCATTCGTTGTTGCGACAATGCCATATTTTTAGCAATGTCAACGCGGCGCGACCACTGTTCGAGCGCCGCTTGTTGCAACATTGTTACGTGAAGGCGTTGCTCCGTAATCTGCTGCTGAATCACTTCTGCCACACTACCCAGCCGCAGCTCTAGCTGCCGCCTCACGTCGTGTTTATCCGGAAATAATAGCTGCGCCGCATTACTCGGCGTGGCCGCCCGTCGATCGGCCGCCAGATCACACAAACTCTCGTCAACCTCGTGCCCGATACCAGTCAGCACCGGCACGCGACTACCAGCAACCGCCCGCACCAAGCATTCATCATTAAAACTCGCCAAGTCCTCCGCGCTACCACCGCCGCGAATCAGCACAATCACCTCTGGCGGCTCCGCTAGCTGATTACAATGGGCAATCGCCCGCACCGCCTGATCAGCCGCGCCGTCGCCCTGAACCTTCACATGAGCGACGATAAACTGCACCCCACCCCAGCGCTGGCCAGCAATTTTCATAAAATCCGCGTAGCCCGCCGCCTGAGTGCTGGAAATGACCGCCACCCGGGCAGGATATGGCGGTAAGGGGCGCTTGCGTTCCGCATCAAACAGACCTTCGGCCGCTAATTTCGCCCTGAGTAACTCAGCGCTGCGTTTGAGGTGACCCGCACCCAGTGGCTTGACCTCCTGTACCGTTAGGCTAAACTTACCCTTGGCAGTTAACTTAGCTGAGGCTCGCACCACCACGCGCATCCCTTCCTCAATCGGTGTCCTGAGATGCCACGCCATCATGAAACAATTGACCGCACTCTCACTGTCCTTGAGGGTAAAAAAGACAAATTTTTGCTGACGCACCGTGAACTCAGCAACCTCGCCCTCAATCTCAACAACCGGGACAGCGGTCTCCAGCACCTGATTGACGACCGCCACGAAGTCACTAACGCTAAACCGCGGCGCCATCGTCGTCATCCGGCCGCCCATATTTGATCAGCGCGTGCTGGTAGAACATATACCCAAAGACAATTGTCCCCGTTAGTAAAATCACCCGCGTCAGTACAATCCCAGCGATAGCCACGTCCGGTGCCACACCGGTCATGCTCAAGAAAACGATCATAATTGCTTCGTACACGCCCGCACCACCCGGCGTAAAGGCTACCAGACTAGCCAGCCCCGCCACCCCGTAGCCGATGATCAGCACTGCTGGGTTAACCGACACGCCCAGCGCCCAAAACGCCACGATGAACATTAACACGTCGAAAATGGCATATATTGCACCCCAGACCAGCGGCTTGATGAGTAGGCGTCGATGCTCTGACAGCTCCACGAAATCATCATGCATCTCAGCAAAAAACGCTTCGATTTTCGTCGAAACCAGCAGCCGCTTGATCTTGCCCAGCGTCGCCCAGCGCACTACCGCGTTGATCAGCCGCGACACCCGCACCGCCGTGTTGTGCATCCGCTTTCGCGACGAGAACATAAAAATCAGCCCAAATGTCAGCGCCAACACCACCAGCACCAAAAAGAAACTTGACGTCACGATATAGCGATTGACCTGCCCATCAATTGACAAGATTAACACCGCCAGGATCAGCAGCACCATCAGCGACAGAAAGCCTGTCACGTAACGGATCACCTGGGCAAAGGTCGAGCGCGCCGAGCTGACGCCGAGCTTGTGCATCCGCCACGTCGTGTAGGAAATACCGCTGACGCCGCCTGACGGAAAAATGTGATTAACCAGATTCAGCTCCAGCGCAATCCGCGTCTGCTCAAACCGTGAGATATGCCCGATCAGTTTTTTGTCGCGAAGATAGGCAAAAATCATCTCGCCGCCCGCGAAATACACGATAATTTGAAACGGCAGCAGCAACATCAATAGCCAGATATTTGCCCGGCCGAGCAGCTCCCACGCCCGCATCAGTTCCGCACGCGACAGAAAAATGATCAGTACCAGCACCACCAGCGTCACGATACTCATGATCGTCCGCGGTGACTTGAGTGCCTCTAAAAACTGCTGTATCCCTTTCGACACCATATCGTCAATTATATCACGCAGTTTTTGCTATAATCAAACCATGTATATCGCCCTGCTTGGTCGCCAGCCAGAGATCTCGCTCGCCGAACTTGCGGCGGTTTTTGGCGCGGACTGCGTTCATCGCATCAGCCAGCAGTTTGCCGAAGTTCAAACATCTGACTTCGACATCACTACCCTGGGCGGCACCATCAAATGCGCCGAAGTGATCACCGAGCTACCGGCCAGCCGCACTGATAAGGCCTCACTCCTCGCTGCCTCGCGCTTCATCACCCAGCATTATCACGCCAAGTGGGTGCACTCGCCGCATAAAATCACCCTCGGTCTCAGCGCCCATAACCTGGCTGTTGGCGCCCGCGATGTCCAAAAAACCGGTCTGATCCTCAAATCATCCCTGAAAAAATCGGGTACCAGCCTCCGCCTCATCCCCAACGACCAGCCGACCCTCTCTACCGCCACCGCACACAATAACAAGCTTGGCAGTTCGCCGCACAAGGTCGAACTGTTGCTCGTCAAAACGACCGACCGCCGCCTGATCATCGCCGAAAGCCGCGGCGTCCAGAATATCACCGCCTATACCCGCCGCGACCGCCATCGTCCCAAGCGCGACGCCTTCGTTGGCATGCTGCCGCCCAAACTGGCGCAGATTATGCTGAATTTGGCGCTGGGTGCTGGGTCGCTGACCGGTCAAAGATCGTGCAGCAATTCTGCGACAGGCTCGGCTTCCAGCATCTCCGATAAGTCGATGGTTCTGCGGACGGCGTTGCCGGATGCATTCGACTTAGAGGAGATGGCTGGAATCCGACCTGTCGTGACAATACTTGACCCCTTCTGCGGCACCGGCACCGTCCTGCAAGAAGCCCTGCTTGCTGGCTACGACGTCGTCGGCACCGACCTCAGCCAAAAAATGGTTGATTACACCACTGAGAACCTGTCGTGGCTACAATCAACGTTCACCGCACCCGGCAACGTCATTGACATTCATCAAGCCGACGCCACCACGCACCACTGGCCAAACAGCACGCACCTCACTGCCGTTGTCTGCGAAACTTACCTCGGACAGCCCTTCTCCGCGCCGCCCGCACCCCAAAAACTAGCGGAAGTTGTCGGTAACTGCAACCACATTATCACCAGCTTCCTCACTAATATCCGTCCGCAGCTAGCTCCAAACACGCCGTTATGCATCGCCGTGCCAGCGTGGTACGACGCATCCGGCCAGGCCACTCATCTGCCGCTAATAAAAAACCTCCAAAAACTTGGCTATTACCAACTCAACCACATCCCGCTCATCTATCGCCGCCCCGACCAGGTCGTCGCCCGCGAATTACTGATCCTGCAAGCTACCTAAGCACCGGACGATTGAGTTGTAGCGCCGGATCATAGTTTGCAAGCTGTCCCAAGCGACCCACCAATTCCTTTTCCAAAAGATCAAGCTGCGTTTGACGCGCCTCTGCTGCTTGCTCGGCCGCAGAAGGAGTGATCGCCTCCGGATGATACTGCTGACACATTGCTAGTAAATCCCTAGCGCCCAGACCAATCCGCCGCTGATTCAACGCCATGATCAAAAATGCCAATGCCGGCCGCGCCTGCTTCGCCATTTCCGTCGTCATCTGTTGATCTTTACTGGCAAACATCTCTCGCCCAATCTGACCTAGCAGTCCATCCACCATATTCGCTCCAGCTGACGCATGTGGCCCCTCACCCGCAGCATAGTGCGCCAGCGGCTCAGAAAGCGCCACCTCAACCTCTGCCGTTTTACCACTCTCGCGTCGCAGTATCGCTTCGATTGTCTCTTCTGATGTCGTCCGGCCATCCACGCCGTGCTTAGCAATTTCCGCTGCTGCCGCCTGTACTGTGTGCAGTGCCTGCAGCGCCTCTCCGTCGCGAGACGTTTCTCGAGATTCGTGCACAGCACCACCGAATGCCACTGCGCCAACAGTACCCAAGATACCCAGTAGTAGCGTTCTTCTATTTACTCGCCGCCCAGCCCAGCTTTTCTTTCCGTCATATTCTGCTCGTTCATAGCCCCTAGTTATATAACACTTGACTAATCAAGTAAAGCCCCTTGACTTTTTATCAGCCGTCACTTATACTGGTACGGATTAGGTTTAGAAAATTTAAGGAGTTTCAATGTCAAAAGTCAAAGCTGGTGGCTCAAGTAAAAACATCCACAACAACCCTGGCCAACGCCTCGGCGTCAAGCGTTTCGGTGGCCAAAAAGTTAACGCCGGCGAAGTACTCGTCCGCCAAACAGGCGCTACCAAGGTCGCTGGCGACGGCGCATACATGAGCCGCAACTACACCATCCACGCTGCCAAGTCTGGTGTCGTCACCTTTAAGCGAGTCAAGAAAACCAGGTTCACTGGCAAAACCGAGCGACGAACCCAGGTTTGCGTCGGCTAGTCAGCACTATTCTATGACCTGCTATCCCGGCGTCCAGATTGCACCCATTTGATTACACCCGTTCATTTAGCTGCCTATCCCGCTACGCTAGTAGTATTTGACTCCAGGCAGCTACGACACACCCAAATGATGCTTTACTCGCGTTACCACGTCGCCAATCACCACCTGTGACTTGACGAGATATTCATCTACGCCCAGCGCCTCCGCCCGCTCTCGGTCTTTCTGCTGGCTGAGCGCCGTCAGCATGATCACCCGCACGTTGGTTGTTTCTGGTGTATTGCGCAGGATATCGAGCACGTCAAAGCCGCTAATTTTCGGCATCATAGCATCTAGCACGATCAGATCTGGCCGAAACGCCACCGTTGCCGACAGTGCGTCCTCACCGTTGTGCACCTCACGAATCTCAAAGCCCTCCAGCTCGAGCCGCGACCGATAGACTGCCGCCAGTGCCGTATCATCTTCAACTAATAGTATTTTTTTCCTGTGTTGCATATCCTTGCCCTCCTTTTTTGAGTCTAGACACTCTTTGCTTTCTCTAACTGTGGGTCACGCCCATTATCCGCCGCCCCAGTCGTCATCTCGACCTTGACATCCGGCTCGATACCCGACTTATCAATATTCTTGCCATGCGGCGTATACCAGCGCGCCTCAGTCACTTTCAGAACCGAGCCGTCCGCCAGATCAATCGGCCGCTGCACACTGCCCTTGCCATAGGTTTTTTCGCCGACCAGCGTTGCCTTGCCATAATCCTTGAGCGCCCCCGCTACGATCTCGCTGGCGCTGGCGCTACCACCGTTAATCAACACAACCGTCTTGATATCACCGAGAAGCGGCTGGCCGGTCGATTTCTCCGTCGAGATAACCTGCTCGCCACGCCGTTGGGTCATCACCACCTGATTATTCAGCCACAGCCCTGCTAACGCCTGCGCGGCCGCCACCGTGCCACCAGGATTTCCCCTGAGGTCGAGGATAACTTTCTTGACACCTGCTGAGCGAAACTCCTCAGCGGCCTGGCGCGCTTGCTTGCCGGTGTCATCATTGAAACGGCTCACTGTCAAAATACCGATCTCACCATCAATCTTCCACTCGGCAGCCGGCGCGACGACTTTCTCGCGCGTCACTGTCACGTCTTTACGTTCGCCACCACGCGACAATACCAACTTGACCGTCGTGCCAACATCGCCGCGAATGCGCTGCACCACTTGATCAACCGGCATATCAGTCACCACCGTGTCATTAACCTTGACGATGACATCGCCAGCTTTGATACCCGCCTTTTCGGCTGGGCTATTTTTGAGCGGCCGGATAATCGTCGGCACGTTATGTTTCTTAGCAATTTCCGCCCCGATACCGCCACCAATATTACCCGACAAGCTCTTTTCAAACTCCTTGGCTTCATCCGGATCCATGTACGCCGTGTGCGGATCGCCCGTCGCCGCCACCATACCGCGCGCCGCCCCACGCGTAAGTGCTTGCTCATCCAACGTACCATCATAGTGAGCCTTTAGCTCACGGTACACGCGTTGCACCGTTGATAAATCCAGCGACCCCGTCGCCGTCCTGAGGCCAAACAGCGACCCGACCTGCGCCATAATCAGATCTGACCGCGTTCCGGCCACAAAACTCACAATCGCGATCAGCAGCCCGCCCAAAAATAAGCGAGCTCGCGTTCCTACCCTCCGTTGCTCTGTCATATATCTATTGTACACAAAAACCCCCGCTGATGCGAGGGTTTTATTAACTCATCGTGCTATTAAAAATACACGTAGGTTAGGCCCGAGGCTGAACGCGTATACTTCCGATACAGACCGTCCCACGCCAAGTTATAGTCACTGACCGTAATTGTGCCGTCACCATTAACCGACTCGACGTACATCACGTGTCCATAATAGCCAACATTCATGACCGCTGCCGCACCAGCCTTTGGTGTCGAACCGCTCTGAATGCCGTATCGCGCCGCTGTTGATGGCCACTGATTAGCGTTACCAGCCCCACCAAAGTGTGGCACAAACCGACCGGTACTGTGGATCTTCCACGCCACATAGCTCACACACTCACGTGTATATAAGCCCCATGGATCGACGTAAGCATCCAGTGGTGCATTCGCCCAGACGCCTGGATAGCCGCCACCACCCGGGATACCACCCGGAATTGACACCCCGCCAAGCGCTCGCCGGTTAGCCGCCGCCTGCTCTTCGCGCAGTTTCGCTGCTTGGTTATTCCGCTGCGTTGCCAAGGCTGCATAGGCATTCTGGTCGTTCTTGGTGTCATTAACCAGCTTGGCCTGCTCTGCTTGCTTGGACGCTAGTTGTGTCTGCTGAGCCTTCTGGTCTTTGAGCACATTCTCAACTGACTTTTTATTTTCTTCTAATTTAGCCTGCAGCGCCTTAATTTCCTTGATCTTATCGTTCAGCGACGATCGCAAGCTACTACGTTGCTCCTGCTTATCAACATAGTCGCCGATTGACTTGGAGCTCGCCAGCATCTCGAGCGGCGAAATCTGATCATCGAGGTAAATATCCGACAAGATTTTACCCATGACCTTGCGGTTCTTTTCAATCGCTAGCTTGTTCTTAGCAATCTCCGCAACCAGTGCGTCATGCTTTCGCTGACTTTTGGCAATTTCTGTTCGGATTGAATCAATCTGCGCATTAATGCGCCCCAGCTCCTCCTCCAACGTCGCCGCCATCGTCCCGAGACGATTGGCCTCGTTCTGCGCCTGTTGCGCCTGTTGGTTGAGAGCGTTAATTTCCGCTTCATAGTCACGCGCGAATACGTGTGGGCCGAGCTGGAACACGCCAGCGCCCAAAACAACAGCACTAACCGCCACGAGAGCTGCCCGTGTGGCTCGTGATGTCGAAACTGGTGTGGTGGACCGTATCTTCATTACCTTTTATTTTAGCACAAGCGACATATGGACGTCAAGCGCCTTGGCTCAGTAAATATTCAGGGGTCAGCGACAAAATAACTTATAATTTTAAGTATTTGCGCGTCGCAATCAATGACGAGACGATACCGATCACCGCACCGATCATGATCATCGCCAGCACCACCAGTCCGGCATACGTGGTACTAATACTCATCAAGTTATCCATCGGCAGCCGCACCGCCAGCTTGTCATGCGCCGAGAACAACAACAAATAGCCGACTCCTGAGGCCACCAGCGCCGCGATAAATCCATACATAACTGCCTCGACGATAAATGGCCCGCGAATAAACCCGCGATCAGCGCCGATCAGTTTCATCATCTGGATCTCGTCTTTACGGTTAAAAATTGCCATCCTGATAGTGTTAAACACCACCAGCGACGAAATAACCACAAACACCACCGTAGCGATCGAGCCGGCGATACTGGCAAACCGCACCCAGTCACCGATGGCGTTGATCGCCTCACGTCGATCGCCGATGAACGACGGCTCTTTGGTCGGGTCTTTATGCTTTTTATACAGCTCGTCGTTTTTCGTAAACTCAACCAGCGCCCGCTGGTCGTTCAAATCCTTGAGTGAGGCTCGAAGCGATGCTGGCATTTCATTGCTTGATTCTTTGATCGCCTCGAGAGTTGCTGGATCATTCTTATACTTCTCGATTTGCTCCTGACGCGCCTGCTCTGCCGAGATATACGTCACCTTTTCGACATTGTGCAGCTTGCTCAGGCGCGATGTCAGCTCGTCGATCACCTTTTGCTCGGTCGAGCCTTTGAGGAAAATCGACATATCGGCCCTGCGCGAAATCGTATCCACCGAGTCAACCAGCACTTGGCGGGCGGCCATAGTGAGAGCGATGATCAGCAGCGTCACCGCCATCACCGCAGTTGCTGCGATCGTCAACCAGGTATTGCGGCTAAAATTATTGATACCATACCGACACATCCGCCAGAACGTCAGCACTCGACGGCGACGCTGCCGCGTGCGCTTGAGGACTTTAGGATCGACACGCGCCTTGGCAGCGGCTTTACGTGAAATATCGGTCATTGCTTGTAACTCCCCTTGGCTTGATCAGAGGTGATTTTACCGTGATCAATGGTAATCACCCGTCGTTTGAGCTTGTTGACAATATCGACATTGTGCGTCGTCAGCAGCACCGTGGTGCCGTATTTGTTAATTTTTTCCAGCAAGCGCACAATATCCCAGCTGTGCTTGGGGTCGAGGTTGCCCGTCGGCTCGTCAGCGATCAAGATCTTTGGCTGCCGAACCACTGCCCGAGCAATCGCCACCCGTTGGCGCTCACCACCAGACAACTGGTTCGGGAAATTCTTTTCCTTGCCTTTCAGTCCCACCAGCTCGATCACCTTTGGCACCGTTGATTTGATCTCGCGGTTAGTCATGCCGGCAATCTCCAGCGCAAAAGCCACATTCTCAAACACCGTCCGATTCGGCAGCAGCTTGAAATCCTGAAACACCACACCGATTTTGCGCCTGAGCAGCGGGATATGCTTGTCTTTGAGCGTATCATAATCAATCCCACCGACGACAATCTTGCCGCCAGTCGGCTTTTCCTCACGGGTGAGTAGCTTGAGTAGCGTCGACTTCCCCGCGCCTGATGTCCCAACCAAAATCACAAACTCGCCCGGCTTGACATGAACACTAACTCTGTTCAAGGCCGGCTTGTTGTCCTTGCCATATGTTTTGGTAACCCTATCTAACAAAATCATTGACATTAGTATAGCAGATTTTTTGGGATGGTGCGAATAGGCGCAGCAAACCATGCTACACTAGACATATGAAAACTTCAGCTACATTACTCAATCGTCTCAGTATCATGTTTATCGCCCTCAGTATCATCGGAGTCGGGTTAATGATTATCAGTAATCTCAGCGTGCCATTCCTACCGGATACGTTTGACGCGGCGCGACCGCAAGACACCTGGTCCTGCTGCGCAGCACCTCGAAAAACCGCTAACGCTCTACGCTGGCCGCTATTCTTGACTGGCGGTCTACTCCTATTTATCAGCATCGTCTGGGGTATATATTACCTCGGACGTGGACTACGACAGCTCGTGGGGCAATCACCTGATGAGTCATCGCAACCTGTACGGCGCACCTATAGGATACTGGAGATTGGCTTGCGACTATTGGCGCTACTTATGGTCATGTCGCTTGGCGCCACGCTTATATGCCTATTCCTCACACCCCACGTCACGCTACTACAAGACATAGCACAACACAGCGGTATTTTCGTATATATCATGTACACTGCGACTGGGCTACTCCTGGCTACCGGCTGTCTCGCCTTGCCGCTTTATACGCTTATTGGCACCAACCGCTGGCAGAACAAGGCAATTACCGATAAAAATCGATGGCTCGCACGCCACACGTCAGCATTGGTATGGTACGGCCTCGCCATGGTGTGCTTTCTGGTGGGTACATGCGCCTGGCTCTATTACATCATCGGCGATGACACTAACCGAAAATATCCGATCGACGTTCTTGTCAGACAAACTGCTTGGCCATTTGGTGTACATTTCCTGTCCGTCATGGTCATCAGCCTTATCGCCTTTGCCGTGATGATCACCATTGCTGTCTTCCGTCAGCCGCGCGACTCACGCAAATAAGCCGTCATAAACTCATCAATATCCCCATCCAGCACCCCTTGGGCGTTACGATTCTCGTGCTTGGTGCGCGTATCCTTGACCAGTGTGTACGGATGCAATACATAGTTTCTGATCTGGCTGCCCCAGTTGGCTGACTCGCCGGCCCTGAGGTCAGACAGAGTTTCGGCATGTTGCTCCAGCTTCATCGCCAGCAACTTGGAGCGCAAGATCTTCAGCGCCGTCTCTTTGTTCTGAATCTGCGAACGCTCATTTTGAATCGCCACCGTGATTCCCGTCGGCACGTGCGTCACCCGCACCGCCGAGTCAGTGGTATTCACACCCTGGCCGCCCTTACCGCCCGAGCGATACACATCAATCCTCAGATCACTCGGGTCAATCACAATCTCATCCGGCGTATCAATCTTTGGCAGCACCTCCACCAGCGCGAAGCTAGTCTGGCGCAAATTATCAGCATTAAACGGACTGAGGCGCACCAGCCGATGCACGCCATTTTCTGAGCGCAGTTTTCCATAAGCAAACGGCCCAGAAATTTCCAGCACCGCCGTCTTTATCCCGGCATCATCATTGGTCGAACGCTCCAGCGTGTCAGCTTTCATTCCCGACTTCTCCGCCCAGCGCAGATACATCCGCTCCAGCATGGCCGCAAAATCCTGAGCATCCAGCCCGCCTACGCCAGCCGAAATCCGCACCACCGCCTCGCGGTTGTCGTAAGGGCCGCTGAACAGTAGATCGGTCTTGCGCTGAGTAAACTCCTGCTCCAGCGCTGCCACCTGCGCCTCAAACTCCGGCAGCAGATCATCATCGCCCAGCTCCATCAACTCAGCGATATCTGCTAACTGCACCCCGAGCGTCTGCCACGGCTCGACCGTCTGGCGCAAGCTAGCCGCCTTTTTGGCCAGCGCCTGCGCCTCGTCCGGATTATGCCAAATCTCCGGCTGATTAAGCCGCTCATCCAGCGCCGCCATCTCCTGCTCCAACGCCGCAAAATCCAGCGCCGCCTTGGCCTGTTCTACTTCTGATCGCAGGGTCTGGATGCGTTTTTTGAGTGGCTGCATGGATATATTTTAGCAGATATTAACATATATTTTTTCAGCTAAATATAAGGCTACTTCTCAATAGTCTGCGCATTACGAAGATCGGACAAATATTTGCCTATTATTTTATTGGTCTTTAAGAATGCCCTGCGTTCTTTGACCATTTCATTAATCTTATCTTCTGCATAGATTACCCACGATAAATAGGGTATAATTTTCTCCTGTGTCTCTGTTATAAATTCCTTGTACTCTTCAATACGCTCTCGTCTTTCTTCCAAGCAGTCTTTAACTGCTGCAATAACTATCCCAAGTTGACTAGGGCTATCAATACGCCGTATACTATCTAGTAATTCTTGATCTACACCATCTAATACATCTACCAGATGGCTCTTTAGGTCCTGAATATCACTAAACCTCCACCCGTCAGCATCTATTTTCTCCACAACAAACTCCATCTTATCTTTTCCGCCAGTATATCCTTAGCTCCAGCCTTTCGCAAGCATATCCATAATCACCCCCTCTATCAACACAAAACATGTTATACTACCCCTATGAATCAAGATATCGCTACCATCCTCGTAACTACTGAACAAATTAATGACGCGGTGGCGCGGCTGGGCCAGGAGCTGACCAGTGAATACCGCGACAAGAATCCGCTGGTCATCGGCGTACTGCGCGGTGCAGCGCCGTTCATGATCGATCTGATACGCGCCATGGATTGCTATCTGGAAATCGATTTCATTGACGTCTCTAGCTACGGCGACGCGACTGAATCATCCGGCGCGGTCACCGTCCTCAAGGACATCGACAGCGACGTTACTGGGCGGCATATTTTGTTGGTTGAGGATATCGTCGATACCGGCCGAACGTTGGAAAAATTACTAGAATTATTCGCCGGTCGCGGTGCGGCCTCGGTCAAAGTCTGCTCACTACTCGACAAACCCGAACGACGTATTGCCAACGTTACCGCCGATTACGTCGGCCTGTCCGTCCCTAACGAATTCGTCGTCGGCTACGGCCTAGACTTCCGCCAACAATACCGGAATCTACCATATATTGGGGTGTTGAAGCCTGAGGTATATCAAGACACTATAGCGTGATCCATACCCGTATTCTTAGTATCACCTGCAGCATAACTGCCAAAATAATAATGAGTACCGGTAACCCGTAGCGCATAAATACTCTCATTTTCTCTCGACATCGCGAGGACATTTTTACCCCTAATTTCGCCAACCACCACTCATAAAATCGCTGCTCTTTGTCTCCGGCAAATTGCATGTGCGACAGTGGACACCCCTGTAAAATTTCAAGCATTATGAAATGTAGCACCACCAAAACTGTGACTATTCTATAATCGAGCCACAACCAGGCAGTGTATGCAGCCAGTGTGAGGATCGCATGTAGTGTAATGACAAAATACTGTCGAAACACCTACAACTTCTCCACCGCCGCCACAAATTGCTCGCCGCGGTCGACGTAATTTTTAAACATGCCAAAGCTGGCGGCCGCTGGGCTGAGAATGACAACATCACCCGGGCGAGATAATTGACTGGCTTGGGCGACGACATCCACCATCGTTGTCTGGCCGAGCACTACTATCGTCGCCGTGACCGATGCTTGGCGCAGCGACTGTTCAATCTTCGCCGCATTTGCCCCGATAATGATCACCGCTCGCACCGTTTGTTTGGCAATCTCCGTGGCCATTTCATCATAATCCGCCCCCTTGTCGTACCCACCGACGATCAGCACTTTCGGCGCTTCAAACGCCCGCAGCGCCGCGATAGCACTGCCCGGCGTGGTAGCGATACTGTCATCATAATACTTCACGCCGTTTTTCTCAGCAACGAATTTTAATCGATGCGGCAGCCCCGTGAAACTCTCTAGCCCAGCCGCATACTGCTCGTCGGTCACTGTGATCGGCAGTTCTGTCACCGCGCTCATCGCCGCACAGGCGTTCTCGAGGTTGTGCGCGCCCGGCAGTCGCAAATGATCGATGCGACAAATCCGCCGATCTTGCACACAGAAGTAGCCATCCCGAACATACACCTGATCCTCGTCAGGGACAGCATAGCGGTACGCGAAATTTAACTCATCATCTCCGCAGTATTCGCTACATGTCTCACAGTCACACCCATACAACGGCCTATCAAGCGGCGCGGTGGCTACCTCCCGTGAGTATTTATTCGTTGGGTGATATAAACATATACCATCCTGTTGGTGACGATGAATATTTTTCTTGGCATCGAGGTACTCGGCAAAATCCGTATGCACCTCCAAATGATCCGGCTCGATCATCAACACCACGGCAATGGTCGGCGATTTCTCGAGATCCCACAGCTGAAAACTCGATAGTTCGTACACAACGAAGTCGTCCTTTGTGATGTTTGGTAGCGCGTCCAGTGCCGGCACACCAATATTCCCCACCAAATGCACCGTCTGACCGGCCGCCCGCAAGATTGCAGCGATCAGACTACAAGTCGTACCCTTACCTTTCGTCCCCGTCACGCCGATAATCGGCGCTGGGCATTTGTCGAAAAACTCATTGGTCGCCGACCATATTTTGCCCGACGTTTTGAGTAGCCGCGGTGGCACACCCGGTGCTCGCACCACCATATCGGCATCCTGCAGCTGCTCGGCGAACACTGACCCGCCAGTCCGCACTGCCACGCCATCCGGCGCATCTTCAACCGCTTTCTGGTCAGCAATGACAAACTCAGCATCAGGAAAAGCCTGCCGAAAATATCTCAAACTTGATATACCCTCAAGGCCGTAGCCAGCGATAATGATCTTCATAGGTTTATTATAGCATTGAGTACTACTAAAACAGCCCCTCAAGCTTCTTCTGCAGTCGCCCGAGCAGCTCTTTATCGCCGCTACTCACGCCAGCAAGCACCCAGGTATTTGCCGCAAAAAACTCTCGTGCCACCCGAACAATTTGATCAGCAGTCACCGCCAAAATCGCTGTCGGCACGCCCTCATAATCCTTGACGAAATCATCAGCAAAATAACGCCCGGTATAAAAATTGCTGACCTGCGCTACCGTTTGCGCCCCCATCTGATAGCGACCCAGCGCATACGACTTGGCATTCTCGATATCCTCTGAGGTGATCGTTCCGTTCAGCACCCGACGCAGCTCACGCACGATAATATCAAACAGCGCTTCCGCCGTCTCGAGGTTGACCTGACCGCCAAAGTCCCACGCCGAATCATAAAACCCGACCGAAGTGTCGCTGAACACGCCGTAAGCCAGCCCCTTCTTGCGCGCCGCCCCGAAAATCCGCGAGCTCATCGTCCCGGTCAAGATATGATTCAAGCAGCCCATAGCGTCAGAGTCCTCATCACTCAGCTCACGCGGCAGGTTCATCGACCAGCCAAATGTCAGATTCGAGGCCTCCTTGCGACGGATAAAAATCGGTGCGGCACTCGACAGGTTATCGTGCGGAATGGTAAACCGCTCGCCCGGCTCTAGCTGCCACTGCTCCAGCGATTCACGAATCGTCGCCATCCGCCCAGTCAACTTACCGGCCACCACAAATCGCATATTGTTGAGCGTATGCGTCCGCCGATGATGCTCCTTGATGTCTTTTAGGGTAATCGCGTCAATCGTTTTCAGCCGCTGATTATATGTCAAAATATCCTCGCCCAGTGCTTGCTGCACCCGCGGCCACATCACGCGGTTGTGATTATTAAGATAACCGGTCAGCTCGCTCCGAACGTTACCTTTCTCGGCCTCTAGTTCCTCGGCATTAAAGCGCGGCGTAGTAATTGCCAACCGCTGTAATCCCAAAATCCGATCCCATTCAAAATCCGCACAGGCCGCCTCGTATACCATTGAATAATCAGAGGTGAACGCATTATGGTACGCGCCATTCTTGGTAAACTCCTGTTCATACGCGTGCTCCGAACGAAACTTCTCATTCGCCCCAAACGCCATGTGCTCCATGATGTGCGCCGTCTCGTAGATGTCCTTGCCGCGAACGTAGCGATTGCCCGCCCGAAACTGCACCTGAAAGCTCATCACCGTCGCATCCGGCACGTCAATGAACAGGCCTTTCGCACCATTTTTCAATTTTATTTCTTTGACCGTATGTTTCATCTGTCTGTCGCTCTCTGCCCACCGGTTTTAGATTTATTTGCGATTCTTTTTGCGGTTTTGGCGCTGCGCTTTTTTCTTCTTGCGTGCTTGGTTTTTAGCGCGGTTCGACTCGGCGTTTGATTTGCCCTTTTTCACCGAAAAGTCACCGTCGCGATTTTCCTCGCCCGCACCAACTTCATTAACACCACGCTCAACTGCACTTTCGGCTAGGCGCGTTAGCTCGGTATCATACTCATCATCCTGCGACTGGCGAATCACTGCGTCAGATTTATGAATATGAAAAATTGTGTTCAGAACTTCGTTACGCAGATTTTCCTGGAGGCTGGTGAATAATTTTTGTGACTCCGCCCGGTATTCTACCAATGGATCGCGCTGGCCAACGCTGCGCCAGTGGATCCCTTCGCGTAGGTGTTGCATATTCTCTAGGTGCTGCATCCACAGGGTGTCGAGCACCGCCATATACACCTCGCGCTCTAC
This sequence comes from uncultured Candidatus Saccharibacteria bacterium, assembly GCA_963548005.1. GTDB lineage: Bacteria > Patescibacteriota > Saccharimonadia > Saccharimonadales > Saccharimonadaceae > Nanosynbacter. Next base: position 33,895 of record CAUUSW010000004.1, read on the forward strand.
ACCGCGTAACTCTTCAGTACCGATTTCTTCATCTTTTTCCCGGTAGGCCTGGTGTGCTAGTTTCAGAGCTTTTTGGAGGCGCAGACGGTCCTTTTTCTCGCGGCCAACCTTGCGCACGGCCGCCTCATCGACTGGAAAGGCTGCCGTAAATTCCTCGATAAACTTCGGGTTGTTCTTGGTTGGTAGCGTCACTAACTCTTTGACTCTGTCGCGCAACAACCGCTCAATTTCCGGCTGGATATTGTCGCCTTCAAGGATTTTTCGCCGCATCGTGTAGACCACACGGCGGTGACGATTAATCACGTTGTCGTACTGAACAACATTTTTGCGCGTATCAAAGTTGTAACCTTCGACGCGCTTCTGCGCTGCTTCCAAGGTCTTTGACACGGCGCGGTTTTGGATTGGCGTTTCTTCATCGACGCCCAGTCGATCCATCAGCGCCGCAATGCGCTCGCCCTGGAAAATTCGCATCAAATCATCTTCGGTTGATACATAGAACTGCGTCTCGCCCGGGTCGCCCTGACGACCGCCGCGGCCGCGCAGCTGATTGTCGATGCGCCGTGATTCGTGGCGCTCCGAACCGATCACCACCAGACCGCCCAATTCCTTGACGCCCTTGCCGAGCTTAATGTCGGTACCGCGTCCGGCGATGTTCGTTGCCAGTGTGATGGCGCCCTTTTCACCAGCCTTTTCAATGATGGCTGCCTCGCGCTCGTTGTTCTTGGCGTTCAAAATCTCAAATTTGATTCCTTCTTTCTCCAGATACTTGGCAATTTGCTCGTTCTTAGCGATGGAGCCAGAACCGACCAGCACTGGCCGGCCTTGCTTATGATAATCCTTGATAGCTTCAGCCACCGCCTTCAACTTGCCTTTTTCAGTCTTGAAGATCAGATCTTCTTTATCGTCACGAATCACTGGTTTGTTCGGCGGAATCTGAATAACGTCCAGTGAATAAATTTGTTGAAACTCTTCGGCCTCGGTGAATGCCGTACCGGTCATACCGGAAAGTTTATTGTACAAACGGAAATAATTCTGGAACGAAATGGTCGCCAGCGTCATGCTTTCTTCTAGCACCGGCACACCTTCTTTGGCCTCAATTGCCTGGTGCAAACCTTCGTTATAACGGCGTCCTTGCATCAAACGACCGGTGTGTTCATCGACGATGATCACCTCGCCGTCATTAGTTACCACGTAATCTTTGTCGCGCTTGAACAATGTTTGTGCTCGCAGGGCTTGGTCCATGTGGTAAACGCTGCGCACGTGGTCTGGCGTGTACAAATTTTTTATTCCCAGCAATTTTTGGACTTTTTCCACGCCCTCGTCGGTCAATGCCACGCTGCGGCGTTTTTCATCCAAAACATAGTCCTCTGGCACTAATTTACTGGCAACTTTAGCGAAAGTGTAGTAATTATCTGGGTTCTCTGCTGCTGGCGCCGAGATGATCAGCGGCGTGCGTGCTTCATCGATCAGAATTGAGTCCACCTCGTCAACGATGGCGAAATTCAGCTCGCGCTGCCTGAGCAAATCAACGTCATTAACCATGTTGTCGCGCAGATAGTCAAAGCCAAACTCGTTGTTGGTGCCATAGGTGATGTCGGCCGCGTAGGCTTCTTTACGAGTGACCGGACGAAGCTTGCGCATGCGCGGATCGTCGTGATGCTCATTATCGTAATCTTTATCATAGACAAATGACGCTTCGTTGATGATCACACCAGTAGTCAAGCCCAAAAAGTCATACACCTGGCCCATCCAACCGGCGTCACGCTGCGCCAGATAATCATTGACGGTCACCACATGAACGCCCTTGCCTTCCAATGCGTTGAGATATGTCGGCAGCGTCGCCACCAGGGTCTTACCCTCACCAGTCTTCATTTCAGCCACATTACCCTCATGAAGAACCATGCCGCCGATTAGCTGGACATCGTACGGACGCTCGCCGATGACGCGCTTGGCCGCCTCACGTGCCACTGCAAAGGCATCTGGCAAAATAGTGTCCAGCGTTACATTTTTCTTTGCCAAGCGCTTTTTCAGCAACTCGGTCTGCGCTTGCAGCTCCTTATCTGACAGTTTTTCATATTTTTCAGACAGACCATTAATTACGTCAACTTGCTTCTGCAGCCGCTTCAAAATCTTCTTCTGCGGATCGCCAAAAATCTTACTCAGCGCCTTTTGTTGTGTCATTGCCATAAACTCAAAACTCCCTCACTTTCAGGCATTTTCAAAAACTGTATACAATTATACCGTGCAGGGCTGGAAAATTAAAGGGTGTTTGGATGCGGAGTTAATCGAACCGCGCTTACACAATACTGATCATATGATCAACCCCGTAGAGAACGTACGCCTATCTCTTCACCTCCTTCTTCTGATAGCTCACGGTAACCAACAAATAGCTGACCTCTACCCCAACCAGCAAACGGAATACAGGTCTCGTTACGGTAAGTAAACTTACCTGCCGCCCATGAGGAAAGACCGTAGCGGCTTACTGGAAGTATACCCCGGTGAATGCGATGCATTTGGTAGGCAGTATAGCCAACCAACGGCACCATCGCCTCATCCTGCGCTATCTGGTTATAAGCTAGACCCTGGCTTTTTGGGATATTATCATTAAGTAGCATAAAAGCTGTCCATATATCCTTGCCTACAGTTGGAAATTTCCAACCAGCTATCGTAGTTTCCATTACAGTATTCCAATTATCAACGATTATTTTATCTATAGATGATGTACTACTCCTGTTTCCGTGTGCCGCTGGCATGATATTCGGTAAAGATTCAGATGCCACAGAGATAAATTGGCGCATTATACGTAGTGGTAATGTCAACGGCGTTACCACCAAGTCATAATCTGGTAATTGCTCTTTCAATTCTGCCAAATGCCTAAAATCAATACCGCCCTGCGCAAACTCAGCCGGCGTCGGCATATCGATACCCGCTCCAGCAAAAATTGCTTTATAATCCTCAAAATCTCGCTTAAATAGTTCTTTAATCTCTGGGTTCGCTATAACTTCCAGCGCGCCAAAGCCAATCTCACTTTCCTCCCTAGCCTTCCTAACAGCGCCATCAAGCGCGCCAAATATTGCCGCAGAACCAATATTTTTACCAGTATGAACTTGCCCCTCCTGAGCTCGCCCCCATGCGGCCTCGGCAGCGGTGAGAATTTCCGGTGGAAGAATTTCAGGCATACTCATATACTTACCCTAAAAGCCGATCAGCTTTCATCCGTCTCCTCGTTATCTCCTGCTTCTTCCGGCGTCTTTCTCAGCATTTCCTCCGGCAGCAAATCATGATACTCAAGAATATGATGCATGACTTTACGGTCATTCGGGTTCTTGATACCATCCAGAAAGGTTTGACAAGCCCGCTTCAGCGATACCACACCGTAACTGCCAACGACTTTATGTAAAATATCCACCATGGTACGCGGTGCCAACACCGTTTCCTCCAGACCAGGACGATTATCGACCATTCTCTCTGTATCAATGAACTGATCGTAGCCTTCGCCATTAGTGCCGCTAAATATCTGTTGGCTCAACCGAGCCGCTCTCACGAAATTCTCGAAATCCCCCTCATCAATATCTGGTGGCAACTCGCCTCGTTTCGTCGCCACCGCCGCCATAGCCAGCTGAGCATTCTCGCGCGGATATTCGTCATAGCCCTTGTCGTAGTCGGGGTAACGCACACGATTGATATTGGCGCCAAAGCGGTTTTGAAACTCAACGCTCAAATCATCCACGCCCTTGTAGCGTTTTGACTTTTCATTCGCTGTAGCGATGATACAAAAGCCCGACTGAACCTCAACAACCTTCCCAGAATCTTCCTGAACGGCAAATCTATCACCTGGACGCAGCTGCATGATTTTGTTCAAGCGTTTCAACAGTTCTGGCGGCATGGCATTAATTTCATCAAGAATAAGCGGCTTACCCTGTTCCATGGCCCGAATAATCGGCCCTGGAACAAACTCACTGACACTCGCCCCGTTTTCCTCGCGCAGCTCTTGCTTGCCCATCAACTGGTAACTGTTGACGTCACCATATGCACTGACAAACTCTGGATCAACACCAAAATACGTTTGTACCATGTACTCCGCCATGGCAGTTTTAGCACCACCCGTCTCACCGACGAATAGGGTCGGCTCGCCCCGCATCATAGCTGGCAATGTCTCGTCAATGATCGTTTGCATTTGCTCGGTCATCAACAAACCGCTATCTAATTGTCGCTTCCATTCGCGAACTTGCAAACGAGTTACTTCTTCCAAAAACTGCTCCTTGCTGCTGTTTGGTGGAATTGAAATATTCTTATCCGCCTCAGACAGTTGCTTTTGGAATGCGACTATCTTCCGTCTCTCGCCTGCCGTCAAAGAACGACCAGTCTTCGCCGCCCTGGCACGTAGGTCTGCCATCCGCTTACTTATTTCACCTTTTCTACCCTGAGCACGCAAAAACTCAGCCGCTGCACGAGTCGCCGCCATCTGCTCACCACGATACTCCTCGTCAAACTGTTCCATCAGCCCAGTATCGCTGCGTAGCTCATGTAGTTTCGCATGATACATATACCAATCTTCCAGATTGTCAGCCACATCAGGGTGTTCATCCTTAAAATCCTCCCAACGTTGCAATTCTTCTTCGCTTGTGTCGCGCGGCATCTGCTCTTCCCAATTCGGCTCCGCCAAGCCCAACAAAAAGTTCTCACTAATTTCACTGATGTCTATATCCGGCTCCTCCAAATCTGTCCGGCGCCTCGACTCATTGATACGCGCAATATGTGGCGCCGCCAGTCGCTCCAAGAGCTGCCGATCTCCTATGGCTGCTGTCCGCCAATCAGCCCTCACTGCCTGCATACTTTCCTGCAAGCCAGTCATCAGCTCCACAACACCGTCCACCGTTCGATCATCCATGTCTGGAGAATAATAACTTTCTGAAACGCGAGGCTCAAGCTGTAATTCGGTTTCAGTCGTGACAGGTTTTGATTCAACTGTTTTCATAGAGCATGTTGGTATTTTAATTATATAGCCCGTATTATATACTATGAGCATAAGGTTTGTAAAGAAAAATGACTGAAACAATATACATGTCAACCACCGACCCAGAGTCATCCGTGCCAATACCCGAGCAAGAAGCACCATCAGACGAACGCCAAGCTGCACTTGACAAGGCCGGGGAGTTTTTACACAACCAAATACCAAGCCTCTGCCACTTAACCGGCATGGATGTGCGCGTAGCAGTTGGTGAGGGCTGGGCTACCAACCCGGAAACTGGCTCGTTCACCATCGATCCATCATTCTTCATTGAAAAAGGCTATTCAGCTGACCACTGTGTGTTTACTACCCTGCATGAGCTGATGGCTCATGTGCGCGACATCAAGCGAGATCCTGTATTTTCAGCACGACAAGATGCTTTTGTCACCAGCGGCAAAGACCCTCAGGAGCAACAAGCGCGCCATATTTTCAATAATATCTTAACTGATATTCATGGCAATAAACAGATCATGAACATGCTACCCGCCATGCGCGAGGTCGGTGCGAATCTTTATAACAATCGCCTATTTCCGACGGAACATGATGGCAAGCCGGTTGACTACGCTAGCGTCCCGATGCACCTACAATTCCTCTATAAAATCATCCGCCAGGAGATGATACCGAGTAGCGAAACGCCTGTTCGCCAAGAGGTTGATGAGGCTATAGACCAGCTGCGCAACTTTCAGGGTGGGCAGTTTGACCTTATCTCGTTCCTGACCAATCCTGGCGCAAGGGGTTCTAATGGCAAGAAACTCTCCGGCAGTGACCGTTTTGATTATTGGCTCACGCAGATTTGGCCAAAATACGAAAATCTCATGAAATTAGACAAACAAGAGGCAGAAAACACCCAAACCCAGCAGCAAAACGGCGATCAACAGACCACCAACAACACTACCGAGCAGCAAGATACTGACCCATCACAAAACGATAATACTAAACAAGACAGCAATCCATTCGCGGATGCCTATGCCGATTATTTCGATAACAAGCATCCCGAGCCATTCAGTCCCGAAGAACACGAAAAAATCCATGACGCTATCGACAAAGCTGCTCAAGAAAAACGCCACGAAACCATGACACCCGAACAGCGAGAACGCGCCCGTCAGATAGCGGCCAACCGCCGCTACCGTGAACAAACCGGTCACTCTCTGGTCGAGAGACAACGGTATGATGATGAGATACAGCGTTTTCACAAACAAATTGCCGAAATGCGCACAGTCTTTCAGTCGATACTGAACGAAGTCGTCGCCTCTCGTCGTGGTCTTAGTCGTCGCTCCCACCAAGACGGCGATATCCTCGACCCCAACCGCCTGGCACAAACTGTGGTCGACATCAAAAGCAGTATCACCCCAGAGGCATTTCAGCGCTATGAAACCGTGCGTGGGCGGGCGGAACTAAACTGCAAGACCGACTATTTCTTTGTGTTTGACTGTTCTGGTTCCATGGGCGGTGCGCCTGCACAAGCCGCCGCCAGTTGTGCCGTCATCATGCTAGAGGGACTCGCTGGTATGGAACGCGATATCCGACAACTGGAAGAACAACAAAGTATTGATTTGTCCGATCTATCAATCCGCACATCATTATATACATTTGGCAGCAACGCAACATGCCACAAGCCGCTTGGTAGCAGTCTCAGTGATAAACATCGGCTTGATACATATACAGCCATAGCTGCAGCTAATGCCGGATGGACGGCAGACTATTTAGCTCTCCAGGAAATCACTACTCTACCCCACGACCGAGATCGCCAGCGAATCGTTGTCGTCGTAACTGATGGTGCAAGTGATAACCCCGACGCCACCCAAGCAGCCATCAGCCAGCTTCGCCGTGACCAAAATACTGTAGTATACGGCGTATCCATTGGCTCAGACGCCGCTGAACAACTGTACGCTCCGAATGCCAAACTTATCAACGACCCTAAAGACCTGCCAAATGTGTTACAATCATTTATAGAAACAACGATTCAAACATAAAAAGAATAACATATGGCTAATCTCAATCTACTATCACCAGAAATTCGAGCCGCAGCGAATGATGCTTGGCAGAGAGCTCAGGAAGGACAAGAGGCCCAGTCTCTCAATACCAGTCAGGGCTTTGGTTCTGCAGCGCTTCTAAACACTCTCAATGCTGATGTGAGAGAAGCTAGAGAGAAACGTAAAACCGGATTTAATAGTCTTGATACGATACCCAATCCAGAAACACAGCGGGCTTTTGAAAAAGCTTTTACTCTATCCGAGCGTTTGGTTAGCTACATCGGCCTTTCGGCACCAACACCAGAACAAATGGCGTCTGTCGGTGTTAACCTTCAATACCTAGCCGAACAATTTGTACTCATGGAGCAAGGAGAAGGTGTCGCCCCGCACGTTGTTTTGGCGCCCCACGGTCTTGGCAAGCAAAACTGGCTAACTATTGGTCAAAAGATGGCCACAGACACAACTATACCAAGTAATTCACCAGACTCTGACAAAACAGCACCGTATTCCCAGCCAATACCAGGGGAGCTATGCATGTTGTGGACCAGCCTTAACATCACTGATGATGTTTGGTGCAATCTAGACCAGGCGCCGATTTCAACAACAACTCCGGAATTAAGTACTCCACCAGTTTACCGCGATGATAATGGCATTCAATGGACACTCCGTCTCATTTCCGGCGGAATGCCAACGCCACAATTCTGTGCATACCACCATAATCCTGCTACACATCAGACATTAGCCGAAGGCGTAACTGACAAACTTACTACTGTACTAGCTGGCTACACACCAACAGACCAGGTGTCCATCAGCTCTTCGTGGTGTTGGCAGCCCAACGTAAATGTAGCCAATGCTCCATATATCTGTTGGGATGACTGGGATAGACAGATGCGAATTACACTGCTTACCATTGGTCCAAAAACCCTCCTGGGTGTTCGTTATCCAGTAGGCTAGCAATTGCTACTGCTCGCGCTGGAAACCGCGCTTGAACCGTGCCAGTACGCCGCGGCTGCTGCCAACGTGCGCCAACACATCATCCTTATACTTACGTAGCTGCCCATTCAGTTTTGCTTCAACGATATCGACTGCCGCTAGCACGTTCATTGTCGAATCTTTGGCGGTGATTTTCTTGTCTGGTACATTAATGATCACCTCAACCTCGTACTTGTTGCCGCCAGGATTATCAATCTGCTTGATCTTTACATCAGCGGTGGCGCTCTTGCGGGCATGCCGCGGCAAGTACTTGCCCAGCGCACCGATTTTGCGCTCGACGTATTTCTTTGTGGTGTCCGTCAATTCGTATTTGACACCGGTAATGGTAATAGCTTTGATCATAATTCCTCCTTTTACTTATACCCTAGCGTGGCAAAACAACACCCGCGTCCTTCGCCATTTTTAGTAATTCTTCGTTAATCACGAGCAGCTTTTCTTTCGACGACATTTTGGCAAAGCTGGCGCTCATAAATGATTTGTTCGGCTTACCGTAAATAACATCGTATATCTCTTTAATGTCGTTCGTCAGTGCCTGTAGTCTGCCTTCGACCACGCCATCAGCGATCGCACCCTTGATCCATTGCTTGTCATCGTTCGTCAGTGCCATACACCCTCCTAGACTCCATTATATCATCTCGCGGCCATTCATATATGGACGAAGTGCTTCTGGCACCACGACATCACCCTCTGCAGTCTGATAATTCTCGATAATCGCCACCATACAGCGCCCCAGCGCAAAGGCCGTCGCATCATTCGTGTGGATCAATTCGACCCCGTTATCCGTACGCACCCGCGTCATCAAGCGGCGTGCCTGATAATCAGTCATGTAGTCAGCAGTATGCGTCTCGCGGTACTTGCCCTGACCCGGTAACCACACTTCCATGTCAACACCACGCGCGTTTGGCTTGCCGATATCAGCCGTACACTTCATCAGCACGTGGTATGGCAACTTCAGCTGGGCCAACAACCACTCTTGGATGGCAATAAATAGCAGGTGCTCGTTATAACTATCCTTCGCCTCGGTGAAGCTCTCCATCTCCAGCTTGTCAAACTGGTGCATCCGAATCAGCCCTTCCATATCCTTGCCGTACGTCCCCGCTTCTTTTCGAAAACTAGTCGCAAAGCCTAGGTATCGTAGCGGCAACTGCTTGGCATCAAAAATCTCACCCGCATGCATACTGCCGAGCACATGCTCAGCGCTCCCCTGTAGCCACAGCTCCTCGCCCTCGATTTTGTAGCGATCATCACTCGGCTGGAGGCGATCCATCTGATCATACGGCTCGGTCCGGATCATCAGCGGCGGCAGCACTGGGATGAATGGTTTTGTATTGACATCAAGGCCAGCCTTTTCAGCGATCTCTTTGATCACCGCTGGGTTCGTGAGAGATGTGATCACAAACTGGATAATCGCCTGTTGCAACAACACCAAATCCCCCATGATATAAGCAAAACGAGCACCAGCAACCTTGGCGGCCCGCTCTTTGTCGAGCCAGCCTTTTGCCTCGGCGATTTCGTAGTGATTTTTCGGCGCAAAATCAAAGGCTGGAATATCACCGACGACCTTTACTTCAACGTTTTCATCCTCACTCAGACCAACTGGTACATCGGCGTGCGGCATATTAGGAACCTGCTTTAGTAGTGCCGTGTATCGTTCCTCGACCTCGCTCAGCCGAGTCTCGAGCCCGCTCAGCTTGACCTTGATGGTCTTGCCCTGCTCAATCAAACCCGGCTCAGGCTTGCCACCCTTCATCTGCGCAGCAATCTCATTACGCTGCTGGCGCAACTCATCAACCTGCCGCTGCGCCTCACGACGCTCGTCGTCTAATTGCAACAATGTCGCAATAGACACGTCACACCCCTTGTGTTTCGCCGCAGTCTGCACTGCCTCGGCGTTATCTCGAATAAAGCGAATATCTAACATGGTATCATTGTAGCAGATATGCGATAATTTATCTCGCCAACTTGACCGCCAACTTCACTAGTTTGAAAGCTTGGTAATTGTCAGGCTTGCGTCGCTGAGTTGCACACTCTGGAGGTCTGATACGACGATCAACTTTAGTTTGGTGCCAGCCGTGGCCCGCATCATCCGTGAATACGGCAGTGTCGAACGACGAACACCGGCTTGATTAGACGACCACGTGCCCTCTGGACGATCACCGTTCACATCATTAACAATTTGGTAAATGTTACGCATCGGCGAGTTGTCAACGGTACGAATACTGGAACGGATGAAATATACACCGTCGCTTGGAATGGTATACGTGTGATTCACTGGATCCCAGGTGCCACCGCCGGTATTCGTGGTGATCGTTGTCATCGGAATGGCTGTATAAGTGTCAGCATTAATATTCACCGCCGTGATGTTACCATTACCGACACCGATCGAGCCAGCAAACATCGTTTCTTGCGGCAAACTTCTCCACGCAACATCACAATCTGCCGCCGATTTTTTCATCAGTACCTGACCAATTGACCCACCAGCCGGAATATTTGATCCGGTAAACGTCAGTCCAATATTTGGTGTACCATTGCCCGTAACGTTGAGTTTGGTCGAACATGGCTGAGTACTATTTGTCACATTGACTGTTGCATTTGCACCAGCTTCACCCTTTTCACCTTTATCACCTTTTTGTCCTTGGGGACCAGCGTCGCCCTTCGGACCTTTAGCTCCAGGTGCACCGGCATCTCCCTTGGCCCCTTGTGGGCCGGCAGGGCCAGTTTCACCCTTAGCCCCTGGCTCGCCTTTGTCACCCTTAGCACCCTGAAGACCCTGTGGCCCCGCTGGACCAGTGTCACCTTTATCCCCCTTAACACCTGGTATACCCTGGGGGCCGGGCAGGCCCTGAGGACCTACTGGGCCGGTGTCGCCCTTGTCGCCTTTTTGACCTTGAGCGCCTGTCGCTCCAGTATCACCTTTAGCGCCTTTGAGTCCTTGCGGGCCGGCGGGACCGACTGGACCGGTATCACCTTTGGCTCCCTGAGGACCTGCAGGACCTTGTGGGCCATCATTACCTTTTTCACCTTTCTCACCTTTTTGGCCTTGGGGACCAGCTGGGCCAGTTTCACCCTTTTGGCCTTGGGCACCGGCAGGCCCCTGAGCACCTTGTGCGCCCTGGGCACCCGTTGCACCCTGTGGACCGGTATCACCTTTGTCACCCTTCGGGCCCTTTAGATCAGACAATGCGATGAGGTTATGCCAAGTAGCATCGCCTCTGTAGCGCCACTGTATATATAGTGCAGTTTTCTGTAGCTCAATCTCTCGTCCATCATTACCGGCATCGCCCTTTTGGCCTTGGGCGCCCACTGCACCAGTGTCACCTTTTTCACCTTTTTCACCCTTTTCACCTTTAGCGCCGGCATCGCCTTTGTCACCTTTTTGTCCTTGCTGGCCGGTGTCGCCTTTGGGACCCTGTGGGCCAGCCGGACCGACGACACCGTTGGCATCACCCTTCTCACCCTTGTCACCCTTTTGGCCCCGTGGACCAGCTGGACCCTGAGCACCGGTCGCGCCGGTGTCACCTTTTGGCCCGGTCGCACCGTTTTTACCATTCGCCCCATCACGGCCATTGGCTCCACGCTGCCCTGTGTTCACACCGTTTTTACCGTCTTTACCAGCAGCTCCGGCCTCACCAGTGTCACCTTTGTCGCCTTTCTCGCCCTTGTCACCTTTTTCACCCCGCAACTCAGAAAGAGAGACGATATCTTGCCAATCACCATCCATAAACTGCCACTGCACCTTGCCATTGCTTTGGCGCAGGCTAATCTGATCTGGACGAACCCCCTTGTAAAAGCGATTGCCGCCGCCCCATGGCCACCACCACAGCAGTAGAATGATTAGTATCGTGACGATAAACAAACATATTACCAGTTTACGACTCGCATATGTCTTGTCTGAGCGCTCGTTCATATTGTATTATATCCCCTATTTGATCTTGCTATACGCCTATTTACCGTGATTATAGCATGAGCACATTCTAAAAGCCATAATTTTTATCAAAAATCGCGGGTAATTACGACAGGTCAGCCACAATTAAGTAGTACGGGCCAGTCATTCCCTCGCCATCAACCAACACTTCGCCTTGCTCAGGCTTATCCCCAGTCCCGAGATGGTGTGCGTCAGCGTCGACTTGCCCGAACCAGATTTGCCTAAAATCGTCACACTCGCCCCAGTGACCATACGCTTTTAACGACGAACTAAACCGCACTGATCGCGCCGCTCATCAGCAAAACAATGATCAGACCGCCTAGCCCGACTCGATACCAAATAAATAGCGAGAAGTCATTCCGCGCCACAAACTTGAGTAGCCACGATATCGCAATGTAGCCGACCACAAACGACACGATGGTCGCAAGTCCCGTCGCTACCCAGCCGACACCGCCGGCAATGTGCTTTGAGGCGGTCAGCATCTCCAGCAGCCCAGCCGCCACCAGCACCGGGATACCGAGGAAAAAGCTCAACTTCGTCACCGTCACTCGGTCAAATCCCCGCAGCAGCCCCACCGAGATCGTTGCTCCCGACCGGCTAATACCCGGTATCAAGGCCAGGCACTGCCCCACGCCAATCGCCAGCGTGTCTCGCCACGTCGTTTGCTGCTCGCTGCGGTGACTGGCCTTTTCTGAACGCTTATCGGCCCACCACATCACCAGGCTCCAGCCGATCAACGCCACCGCCACAAACCACAAACTACGCAGCACCGTCTCGACCTGATCCTTAAACAGTAGTCCAATCACTGCGATCGGCACCGAACCGATGATAATCGCCCAGCCATACACATAATCAAACTGTCGTCGCGCCCGCTTCCACCACAGCCCGCGCCACCACGCGCTTAGCACCCGCCAAATATCGCTCCAAAAATAGATGATCGCTGCCAAGATCGCGCCGATCTGAATTACTGCCGTGAACGCCGTCAGACTCGGATCATCAATTCTCATCCCCATCAATTTCTCAACGATCGTCAAATGTCCCGTCGAAGAAACCGGCAGAAACTCCGTCACGCCTTCAATGATGCCGAGGATGATCGCCTGCCACCACGCCACTACTTAATAGCTCCCTATCATCCCTTCAGTGTAGCAGCTCAGTAAGCATTCGCCAACCTTCACGCTCACTATGCGTCACTTGATTGTGGTGCGGGCGATGGCGACAGCGGCCCGGACACATGCAGCCGCACAAACCCGAAGCAGTTGACATCAAGCTCTGGCGAGAGGCCAAACCACGTCGTGCGACAGCGATTACGCTGGTTTTCAACTCTGAGCACGAGCTTATCACCATCACGCACCGCCGACACTTTCGGTTGCTGGCGCTTTCCCTTGAGGTCTGTGTAGCGCAGTTCAACCTTGATATCGCCTCGGGTCGTATCCCCAAAATGTAACGACGCATCCTCACCCTCGACGTGGACATATTTCACGCCCTTCATATCACTTGGCAATTCAACCGGCACGATTTTTGTCAAGCGCTCCTCGTCACGTGCTAGCTCATTCGCCATACCTACACCAAACAGCGTCATTCCCGAAACCGATAGTGCTCCCACAACTAGCGCCACCACCGTCATAATCACCGATAGCCGCTTTAACGTCCATGTGAAAGCGCTGTGGCTCAATATCGCGCCCAGCCACACCGCTGCTACACCGCCAATAAATAAGGACACCCATAGACCCCACGCCCACGGCTGCGCATAAAGCCCATCCAGCAAACCAATTACCGCGATACCGCCGACCGCCCCCACGATGAGTGCAATAAATAATCCCAGCGTTACCATGAGAATACCAACACCAAGAATAAATCGAAATACTTTTGCTGCCGTATGACCCGTGTTACTATTCCGCCCTACGGATGGCTCATTCCGACTGGCCTGACGCTTCAGCGAATCAAACGTTACCGCCTTGCCGCGCATCTGGAGCTTATCAGAGGCAGTCCGCGCCTCTGGAACTGACAGCCACATCACAATATAAATCAGTACCGCTGCACCAAAGGTAATAAATGGCGAAAAAATGAACAATAATCGTATCCACAAAGGATTGGTTCCCCAATAGGCAGCAATGCCCGCACACACGCCACCAATCAGCGCATGCTCCGTATCACGCATCAGCCGTCGCTCCGAACGCTCTGAACGCTCGGGCTCGTCATCGGTCTCCACCGCCTCGTCATCGTCCGAAAAATCACGCGGTTCGCCCATTTGTTTCTGCACCGCCAGGACGTCGTCGTGACTGATCACGCCATCCTTCGACACGCCGCGCTCCGCCAAAAGCTCCACCATTCGCGCCTCAATTTCCCGCATAGCCTCTGGCTCGGCGTGCATGTTTTTCTGAATTAAATTCAGGTACTTTTCCAATGATTTTTTAGCATCAACCTCCACGCTAAACGGCGTTTTTGCCAAATGAATTCTGGTTATTTCTTTCATCGCTTGGCTCCTTTCTCGAGATTTTTTAGCGAAGTGTTCAACATTTTGATACGATTTTTCAATTCATCCACCAGCTGCGCACCCACGTCAGTGAGCGAATAATATTTGCGCGGCGGACCTTGCTCGCTTTCCTGCCATTCGTGCTGCAAATAGCCGTATTTTTGCAAGCGGCTGAGCAGCGGGTAAATCGTTCCTTCAACCACCATCAGCTCCGACTCGCTCAATTGCTTCACAATGTCGCCGGTATATTGCGGTTGTTTGGCACAAACCAGCAGCACACAGTAGACCAAAAAACCTTTGCGCAGCTGAATCGCCAAGCTTTCGGCGTAAGCACTAACGTCCATGCTTTTTCTCCTCTGGCACGGTCGATTTCTCAACTCGTCCGTCTTTAATTATAATCTGATAATCGCATTTTTTCGCCAGGTCGACGTCGTGTGTCACTACAATCAGCGTGACACCCTTTTGCTTATTATAATCAAATAGCAATCCTTCCACCTTAGCGCCAGTTTCGCTGTCCAGGTTGCCGGTCGGCTCGTCGGCAAAGATGATTTGCGGATCGCCGACAATCGCCCGGGCAATCGCCAAGCGCTGCTTCTGCCCGCCCGACAAATCTTTGGCACGGTTTTTGCGCTTATCGTACAAATCCACCGCTTTAAGCGCCGCGTTGATTTTGTGCGCCCGCTTTTTGCGCGGCAGCCGGGCAATTTCCAGCGGTAGACTGACGTTATCAACCACGCTCTCGTTGCCTTGGACAAAAAAACTCTGGAAGATGAAGCCGATTTTCTTGGCGCGAAACTCATCGACATGCTTTGACTTTAGTTGCAAGATATCTTGTCCGTCAATGATAACTTGGCCTTTTTGCGGCTTATCCAATCCTGAAATGGCATGCATCAATGTCGATTTTCCTGAGCCGGATTTTCCTAAAATTGCCACGCTGGCTCCTGTTGGGATAGTTAAGCTGACATTTTTCAGTGCCGTAAATTGGTTTTTCTTTTTGCCGTAAATTTTCGTCACATTTTTTAGTTCGATCATGATATTTCTCCTATTCCGTCCTTAATGCCTCAATTGGGTCTAATTTTGTCGCTTTGCGGCTCGGCAGCCAGCCAGAAATTACCGCCATCGCCACCAGACCAATCACCAGCAAACCAATGTGCAGCGGATTAATTACTAGAAGATTCGTGCCAACGCCTAATTTTAAGGCACTGGTAATTACTGGGTTCAGCAACGTCACTAAACTCGCCAGCCCAACGCCAATCAAGCCGCCTAGCAAACCAACCCACGCTGCCTCGTAGCGGAATAATTTACCGATATCACGACCGCGCATCCCCAACGCTTTCATCAAGCCAATTTGGCTCGTTCGCTCCAACACCGAAATATACATAGTGTTAATAATCCCGAACACACTGGCCAGCAATGCTAATCCACCAAATGACGCCAGTGCCGCTTGAGCCACATTGACCATTGTCAGCAATGTTTTTCGAATATCCTGAATCGAATACGCGCTGTAATCTTTATTGATTTCGTCTTTAGCAACATCAATATTCTTCTCGTCATCCACCAAAGCAATCGCCGTTGAATACTGATGCGGCTGACTCTTATTATGGCTGAACTCGTAAATAGCTTTAGCATCAGCTGTCGAAATTCTTAGCATTGGTTCATAAAACAAAATGGTGTCTGATTTTTTGTCCACCGCCGCAATCTTGAATGATACCTCTTTGGCGACATTGCCGCCCCGCGCTGCGCTACGCACACCCAAGGTTATTGTCTGTCCAATCGCTGACTGCGCATCCTTAAAGCCTAACTGCTTCACATAATCATTCGGGATGATAATCTCGCCCGGTTTTGGCATAAAATCTTCCAACTTACCTGCTGCCAATTCCGCCCGAGTCCTATCCATTTTAACACCCACCGTCAGTGCAAATTTTTTATCACTGGCTGAACTCTTAGCATACGCCACGCCATCAGTTGAATACGCCGGCGTTACCGTTTTTACGTGCGGTGTTCGTCGGATCTTCTCCAAATCCTTGTCGTTGAGCAAATATTTGCTGCGCGCCGCCGATGCTTTATTCTTGTCAGCTTCTTCTGCCGAATTGCCATATTCTGGTAATTCCTCTTTCTTTTCCGATTCCACCTTTTTACCGACCATAATAACTTTTTTATCGCCAGCCGCGTCAACTATACTATTGGTGTACAGTCGACCACCCTCGCCAGCCATCAGCGCCAAGCCAATCGTAAACGCCCCGACAGAAATCGCCAGCGATGTCAAAATTGTCCGACCCTTTGACTGGCGAAGATTCCGCCCCGCCCGCTTGATGATATCGATTCTTCTCACACCTTACTCCTTATAGTTTTATTGTACATAGTACTATGTTATACAAGGTACTGTTAAATGTCAAGCTATTTTGATTATTTTACAACCTGAATAGTAACCTACCCCTTAGAATTCTTCGATTTTTATTTTTATTTTACAGCAAGCCGAGAGATTACCTACCCTATTCCTCGTCGTATTCATCCTCAATTTCCTGATCCAAAATCTCCTCAATCACGTCCTCCAAGGTGATGATACCTCGCTCATCTTCCCCATCTACTACCACAAACAAATGATTATGTGTTTGAATAAAGCGGCTCAGCACCGTGTCCAGCCGCGACCGCGCATCAATGTCGTGAATTTTATCGCGGTACAACTGGCTGATCGGCAGCGGCAGCTCGCGCCCCGCCACATCTTTGACGTATAAAATCCCCTCTAGCCGCCCATCAGCCCGCACTGGGATCCGCGAATGTCCAGCGTGTTTGATCTGGGCCAGCAGCGTCGCGTCCAGCTCATCATCCAACTCCACGGTAAATACCTCACTCATCGGCGTCACCAAATCACCAGCTGTCTTTTTACTAAATTGCAGCGCTCCCGCCGCGATCCGACTCTCGTCATAATCAACCGGACTGTCCGACCGCTCAGCATGCTCGTGAATGATCTGCTCCAGCTCCTGATGTGAATACAGCTGCGGCGTTTCCTTACCCACCCAACGATTCAGTAGCTTGGACATCGGCTTCGCCAGCGGCCAAAATACCACATAAATCACGTCCAGCAGCCAAAAGAAATACCGCACAAAACAATAGCCACGCTGCGTAAAAATCGCTTGCGGCAAAATCTCGCCAAACATAGTGATCAGCAGCGTAGCAATCAGCCCGCCAATCACGCCATTCGTCATATTACCCAGTAGAATTGACATCGCCGTATTCACGCCAACATTACCCAGCAAAATACAAAAGATCAGATAATATCCATCTTTGCGGTAGCGGTAGACTCGTGCAGCGATTGTGTCGCCCTGCCGGGCCTTACGCCGCAAATCATCCGGTCGCGCCATCATCAGCCCAATGTTCAAGCCCGAAAACGAGCCCGACAGTACCAGCAGAACCGCCGCCAATGCTAACAATAGAACGTCAGGCATAGTGATTACCAGCCGCCGCCTCCACCGCCGCCTCCACCGCCGCCTCCACCGCCTCCAGCAAAGCCGCCACCAGTTGAGCCACCCGTCGAGGATTCAAAGGAACTGACGCTTACGGCCGTACTCGACAAACTACTCATTCCTGCCGAAAATGCCGCCGCATTAAACGCGCCTTGGCCGCTGTACCAATCCGGTTGCTCGCCGACCTGCTCATAGTACTTACCCAGCTGCGCACTCCACTCTTTTTCCTGCCCAAACAACACCGCGTACGGCAGTACCCGCTCGTACAATTTCACCAGCTGTTTCTCATCAGCCGCGTCAACCTTTACTTTTTCCGCGCCCTCTGGACTCTGCAGCATCTGCAAACGCTCGACCTCAGCCACGCCAATATACCTTTTCAGGCCCGCCAGATACCGCCTGAGCGCCAGACCCTTGTCGGTCAGCACCTTACCAAACGACAGATAAAACACCATCCCCGCCAACACCAAGAGCACCGGCGACAACAACAGCACCGCAAAAATACTGATAATTATCGCGTACCGTCGAAATCGTCGGGTATGCTGCGGCTCGCGCGCTTGCAAACCATAGTCGTCAATGAGCCGCCCTTTCATTTGCTTTGCGCTGTAGCGTACTCGCGCTGCGTATGGCGCATTGTTACGCAGCGTTTTTAGATTTAACCGCTTACCAACTTTCGGCGAGGAGCCAAATATATTCCTCAGCATTTCTTGCTCCTCGGCCAGGAGTTTGCCCGGAGCTTGTATCACTTTCACTTCGTACTCAGCTGTTCGCCATGTCGTACGCGGCTTCACCTCGATAACCTGAATGTAGTGGCGCACCGCCAGGTCTATCATTTGTGCCACCATCACCGACCCCTTGACCATATGAAACGGCTGCACCAACTTGGCCGACATCGTCACGCTCGTACCTCGCGGTGGCAAATACTCCGGCGGAATTGGCTCCAGTTCTTTACGGCGACCAATCGACCGATAATAAGCCACGATGATCACCCCCACCAATATCAGCGCCACCGCCAGCAACACCAATTGTAATTTCGCCCACCAATCAATCAGCTGTTCCATGAATGACATCTGATACGCCGCAAACGTCCCCGGCGCAAATCCGACCGCGATCGTCACGCCCGCCTGATTTGGCAGTGCGCGGGCTGTCGCCGTCAACGTATCGCCCTGTTCACGTACCTCGCAGCGCTGGCTGCTGCCGAATCGACCCTGATAGCACTGGAGGTTCGTTCGTTTAGCGGCCACCAGCTCGGGACTCAGCTTGAGCGTCACCGATGCTGACTGAATTGGCACCTGCCAAGCAGTACCGATCGCATCCCAATAAAACTCCTGTTTACCCGTATCGTGATATAATTTCGTCACGTCCCGCTGCGTATAGGTAATGACATAGGTCTTTTTGCCCTTGACGTAGGTGTCTTTGTTGCCAATTCTCAGCTCATCATTATGCCACCTATACTCCAGCGGCGCACCCCGCTCATCCGTCACTGACTCCAGCGTAAAGTGAGTCGGATGCTTATCATACTGCTTGACGAACACCGGTGCAATACCATGGTTCTGCCGCGGCGGAAAATTCGCAGTAATGGTCAATTTGGTACGCAGTGTCGAACGCTGTTCGCTATCGCGCCCCAGCTCCATATCGACAGTATACTTACTAATCGTAAAATTATTTGTCGCCTGCACCGTTGATCCGAACCCAACCAACAGCACCATCACCGCGACTATCCCAAAGAAAAACCGCTTCATATGTTAATTATATCACTTATTACTGATGCGCTTTTAATAATATTATCGCCAATGGCCTTGCAAAGATGAAGCATTTATTGGATAATGGAGAACGATGTTCAAAAATGGTATGGATACACTGCTAACAAGAGATAAAACCCCGACGTCCTCATGGGAGGTGGACTTGCCTGATGGCTGTGACAACCCAGATCAAGCAAAGGAGCTCTACCATGACGCTCGTTCATTGGTGGCAGAACTAAGAGGTAAGGCGGAGTATCAAACCTATCCACTCCGTACCCTGATGAATGTGGTTAATGTGGCTGATTTAATCCGTGATAAATATCCAGAGGAAGCATACGCTCTCGAGGATGCGCTGAAGGAATTAGAGCTTGAGCCCGGTGAGCTTTCTAAAGAAATGCAAAAGTGTCTCGGCCGAGTAGCTCTAGCAATACACAACTTTTATCATCCAAAAACCGACGCTGCACCGACAAAAACGATCATGGAGCAGTTTAATCAGCAAAACTTGCCGATACAAGATGATATCATACTCCAACAGTTATCTGGAAGTGGGTCTCAGCAACTGACACTAAAAGAAGTACGGAGACAAGCACACCGAGCCGTACAGAAGAAATTAAAAATAACGACAAGACAGCGTATATTTAGAAAGCAACATACACTGTCGCGTATACTATATCGCATCTTTCGTAACGTATTTTAAGCAACAAACTGTCGCAAATATCGCCCCAAGATCCTACCGCAGCGCCACTACCGTATATGCCAACTCGCCTTTTGGCGTGCTGATCGTTACCGTATCACCAACCGCCTTACCCATCAGCGCCTGGCCAATCGGCGACTCATTCGAGACCTTCCCTTCTAGCGGATCCGCCTCGACCGGCCCAACGACGGTATAGACCACTGTCTTACCGTTCGCCTCCAGCTCCACTGTACTACCCAACACCACCGTCGAACTACCGCCAGCCTGAATGATACTCGCATTCTGCAAAATTGTTTCGATCTCGGTGATGCGCGTTTCTAACAGCCCTTGGGCCTCACGCGCCGCATCGTACTCTGCATTCTCACTCAAATCGCCAAAATCCCGCGCCGCCGCGATTTTATCAGCGATCTCACCGCGCCGACTTTTTAGCTCCTCCAGCTCTCGTTCTAGCTCACGCTGGCCACTCTCGGTAATCTGATATACCTTATTCATGTTACTCTCCTCACTCCATATATAGCGTCTACAAAAACAAAAAGTGCTATATATAGCGCTTATCCATATGGTTATTTAAGTCTCTACGAGTATAGCAATCACCCCAAACCATGTCAATACATGACGGAGCCCCTGGTGCAATCTGGCCTCCGTCGCACATATCAGACAATGTGATCACCCGCGCTCCAAACAAAACCTAAGCAGCTGCTGATAATCCAACTTCTTTGTCTCACCAGTTGCCCGCTCGGTCAGTTCAAATAACCCATCACTATCAATCGCTCGCTCGCCAATCGTAATCCGCCACGGCAGACCCATCAACTCTGCATCGGCGAACTTGACACCCGGCCGCTCAGCCCGATCATCCAGCAGCACTGTCACGTTCTTTTCTGCCAGCTCGGTATATAATGTACTCGCCAGAGCCTGACCCTTGTCGCCAATCGCCACCACATGAACCTTAAACGGCGCAACATTCTCTGGCCAGACCAGCCCCTTATCGTCCGACATTTTTTCGGCAATCACACCCATCACCCGCGTGATACCAATGCCATAGCTTGCAAGGTAAATCGGATGCTGCTTGCCATCTTCACCGGTGTACATGATACCCATCTGCTCAGCTTTTTCGGTACCAAATTTAAAGATATTACCCACCTCCGCACTGACAACTGGTAGTAGATCATCTCTACTGATACCCAATTCCTTGGTAGCATCATCCAACACTTCTTCGTTGACAGCTACCGTCTGGTCAGCGTTGACGTACAGTGTATCCTCACCCGCTTCACATATCGTCTGAAACTCGTGACTAAACTTAGTAAACGCCCCACCGCCAGCAAATGTCACAAATGTACTATCACCAATGCCAAACCGCGCATAGCAGCGCTTATACGCCTCGATAACCCGCTCATAATACTGATCCATGTCCTCCTGTGTGGCGTGCAGGCTGTACATATCCTTCATGACAAATTCACGACCACGCATAATACCGCTCTTTGATCGGAGTTCATTGCGCAACTTGGTCTGAAACTGGTACACACTGACCGGTAGGTCCTTATAGCTTTTGACATATTGCTGCATCATTTCCATAATCGCTTCTTCGTGGCTCCAGGCTAACCCCAGCTCAGTGTCGTCTTGCAAGCGAGTTTTGAACCACACATCGACCACTTCATCACTCCAGCGACCAGTCGCCTCCCAAGTCTCGCGGCGCTGCAAATTCGTCATGATCAACTCTTGGCCGCCAATCGCATTCATCTCCTCACGGACAATTTGTTTGATGTTTTCCACTACACGCAGCCCCAGTGGTGTATACGCATACACGCCCGCCATCACCTTATACACAAATCCCGCCCGAATGAGGAGCTGGGCATTTTTCGACACTTCGTCCGCTGGCGCGGTCTTGGCCGTTTTGATAAATAGTTGACTCATTCGCATCTTACATTCCTCCGATAAGCGGCAGCAGCGCCGACTTTAGTTGCTCTAAAAGGTTTGGATTAACGTACAGCGCATAAAAGGCGATGCTGTTTTTCGCGATATGCATCAGAACCGGCACCCAAATTGCGCCCGTATACTCACGTGCCAGGCTCATCACGATACTCAGTACAAAGGTGTCTACCGCGACCGCCCACTGCAGCGACCCGCTGCCTCCCCACAAATGCGCTGCCCCAAACGTCAGGCTGGTGATCAAAACCGCCATCCAAACTGGTGCCGTCCGCCGTAGTTTACCATACAAATAACCGCGGAATAATAGCTCCTCCGCCACCGGCGCCAACACTGCTATCGTCATAAACGCCGCGATATATTGCCACTGGGCACCGAGCATCGACTGCGAGAATGGCAGTGCTTGTGGCTGGTGAATATCAATTGCTATCAGTTTAGTTACCACTGTTAAAAATACCGCTGAACAAATCATGTATACAATAAAGGCCGCTGGCGTAATCACTACGTCCCACCATGATGGCCAGTCAGTCACTCCCATTTCTTTCAGCGTTGTCCGGTGGCGACGGACATAAAACGGCAGACTCACCACCAAGATTACCGCTAGCACATATACGAGGACTGAGCCTGTCGCATTTAGCAGCACCTCATTTACTGAGCCAAGCGGCACACCAACATGACTAAGCACCCACACTAGACCAAGCACAATTAACTGCGCCATCCAAAACGCCGCATACGTCCACACTGGCAGCGCGATGAGCAACCACCAATTATTTTTATTCAGCCGCCCCTTTGTCGACTGGGTTTTTTCACTTCTCGCGAGCTTTCTCATATTTTATCCCCTTAATACCTTCGTGATGTCACTCCATGTCACTAAAACCGTCAGCGCCATTAGCACCAAAAAACCGATGCCCTGAATCGTTTCCTCGCGCTCTTTGGTCAATTTTTTCTTGAATAATTTAAAGCCTGCCATCGTAAACCACCGCCCGCCGTCTAGTGCCGGAATTGGCAGCACATTCATCACCGCCAGCGTCAACGAAATGATCGCCGCCAGCAGTAAAATCTGCGTCACACCAGAACTCAGCACTGACGGAAACAGCACACCCAAGATGCCGACCGGCCCGGCCACACTTTCGCCAACCGCCGCCAGATCAGCCTTGGCCGCCTGGCGAGATTCTGACGAACCGAATAATTGCCCGATCGTCCCGTTGATCGTTTTTATGAGGATTGAGCCAACGCCCGCTACCGTCTCATACGTCAATTGCCCCGTGGTCACCACTGCTGCGATCGGCGCCGACCAGGTGCTGTGAATCGTTTCCGTCTGTTGCGGGCCGACGCCGAGATAGCCGCCATTCTTTGCTTGCTCAGCAGTTTGCAATTTAACCTGCTTGGCGAACATCTGACCGCCGCGCACCAGCTCAATCGTCACCTCGCGACCAGCCTGCGCTTTTGTAGCTGCCGACAGCTCCGCCGGTGTTGTCACGCTGCGATCGCCGATCTTTCGCACCTCATCGCCACGCTGAAGGCCAACTTTCTCCGCTGGCGAACCTGGCGTCACTCGCGCCACCGTCAACGCCGAACGCTCCACCCGCGAATCAAACGGCAGCACCGCTTGCTGTGGTAAAATTTTTGGCATCCCCACCAGCGCCAATATCATAAACAGCAGGACAGCCGTCAGCCAATTCATCATCACGCCGGCTAATAAAATCTTAGTCTTTACCCAAAAGGTAGCGCCGCCATACGTCCCCGCACCTTCGGCCGAATCGTATTCACCCTTCAGCTTGACGAACCCGCCGAGCGGCAGCCAGTTTAGACTAAACACCACGTTCTTGCCGAGAAAGCTCATTTTAGGCCGCCACTTTTTTGCAGACGGTGGGAAGCCGATACCGAATTCCTCAACCACCACACCATTACGCCGCGCCACGATCGCGTGCCCCAATTCGTGCACTACCACCAACAAAACCAGTATGATCAGCCCGATCAAAATTCCAATGAACACCATTATTACCCTCCAAAGCGCCGATTACGTTTTTTGTACTCCTCCAGAATGAACTCCACATCTTTTATCGTCATGTCCGGCCAGTTTTTCTCGATGAACATTAGCTCACTGTACGCCGCCCGCCACAGCATGAAATTACTCAATCGCTGTTCGCCGCTTGTTCGCACAATAAGGTCACACGGCGGTACTTCTGGCGCATATAAGTTCTGAGCGATCAGTTCTGGTGTCACGTCTTCGACCGCCACGCCCGACTGAACAATTTTTTTAACCGCATCGGCAATTTCCAAATGTCCGCCGTAATTAAGGCACAAAAGCAGCTCGCCGCCCGTCAAATTCCGCGTTCGTTCCTCAGCTCGCTCAATCGCTTTTCGTAAGGTCTCTGACAGCCCCTCGCGTGAGCCAATCACCCGCATCCGTACATTGTGCTCCAAAAATATTGGCACGTCCGACTCCAGCACCTTGAGTAGCAGACCCATCAAATGCCCGACCTCCTCCTCGGAGCGCTTCCAATTTTCTGTACTGAACACATATGCGCTGGCATACTTGACGCCACGGCGCAACGTCTCCAGTAGCACATCCTTCAGACTATTGTATCCCGCCAAATGTCCCTCATACGCTGGCAGGCCGTGCTGCTTCGCCCAGCGACGATTGCCATCAACGATAAATCCTATATGAGTCGGTGTGTCGCTCTTCATTTTCTACGCTCCATAGTGTATTGTATTATCATTTTCATTACCTCTGCGAATTGCCGGCTAAAGCAGCTGACTCGATCGACTGCATCTATCGCTGTTTGAGCAGCATCTCTCATAATAGCATCAGATGCCTCTACTGCTCCAGAGCTAATCATCATCTGTTGCACTAGCTGTAGCGACCCCTCTGTAACCTCCTTGTTCCCTAATATAGCCAAAAGTCTCGCTCTGTCCTCCTCTTTGACATTAGCCAACGTCGCTTGAACCAAAAACGTGTTCTTACCTTCACGAATGTCGTCAAGATTTGCCTTGCCGGATTCCTTGCTGTCTCCAAATACACCCAGCCAGTCATCACGCAGTTGAAAAGCCACTCCAGCCGGTAAACCAAACGCCTCAAGTTGAGCCAATGCCTCATCATCGAGCCGATTCGCAAGCGCCAGAGCACACGCGATAGGATTGACAAAACTATAGTAGCCGCTCTTTTTGCGATATATCTCAAGCACCTGCTCAGTCGAGCTTGGCCGATCAACCGAAGCAGCCAGGTCATCCAATTGCCCCAAGTTAGTAATAGCAATATATCGGTGCATGACCCTAGCAACAGTACCCGCAGGTACATCGGCTACACGCTCTGCTTTCATAATTGCCCAGTTCGCTACATGCTGCGTCAAAGTGCCAACGTTAACGGCGGCAAAGTCTGACTCAAACTGCGTTGGCTGCAGACCAGAAAACGTAGCCTTGTACGCCTCATGCGCTGTTGGATGACCCCGACGAATTGGCGACTTATCTATCACATCATCGATTATGAGCAGATAGCTATGCATCAACTCAATTGCTGCTGCTAAGTAGCCCGCTGCTTCTTTATCAATAGATAGCTCCCCGCACATCAGCATGACAAGCGCGCCGCGCAGCCGCTTACCCGGACCAAGCGCATATACTTTTGACTCTTCAAGCGCCCACCGCGATAAATCAGTAAAAGAAACGTTCGCCAAATCTGCTTGAAATTCTTCAAAAACGTTCGCGATATACTGATTAATCTCTGGGGTACATTGTTCGAGAACAGCTGCCACATCGGTGTTCTTTAGATATTCATCAATCAACCTCACATCCTGTATATCCTTCTCGCGCCCGCGCCAGTTTTTCCAGCGCCGCAGAAAATCTAGATTGACAAACTTCACACCATCATATTCCACCGCGTAGTCCAGCAGCTCGTCATACTCAACAATTCGCCCGTCAATTTCCCAGCCATCCCAGATCTCGGCCGATCCATCACACTTCACCAAATACCGGCGTTGATTTTTATCAAGCTTTTCGGCCCAGTTACTGCTACGAGCAATCTTTTCTAACACGGCCCGGTCAACTGCCACGTCAATATCAGTAGACCGACGAATTCCTAGTTGATCCAAAATACCGCTGCCAATGATAATAATCTGATCCAGCGGCAGCCCTAACTCTTTCACGCGCTCGGCAAATGTCTGGCTCATTAAACCGTCAACACATCCTTTTCTTTTACCTTAAACGCGTCGTCAATTTGCGCCTGTACTTTGCTCATCAGTGCATCAATTTCCTTCTCGACTCGCTTGAGGTCGTCCTCGCCGAGCTCCTTGGCATCCTTCATCCGCTTGGCCTCCTTCAGGGCGTCCTGGCGAATCGTCCGCATAGCGATTCGCGCCTCTTCAACCTTTTCGCTCACCTGCTTGACTAATTGCTTGCGGCGTTCCTCAGTCAGCGCTGGCACTGGCACGCGCACCACCCGCCCGTCATCGGACGGATTAAAGCCCAAACTCTGATTATCGCGAATCGCCGCCGAAATCGCCGTAATATTACCTGGATCAAACGGCGTCACTACTAGCATCTGCGCCTCCGGCGCCGTCACATTTGCCACCTGGTTCAGCGGCATTTTTGCGCCGTACGCCTCCACCATCACGCCGTCCAGCATCCCGGCATGCGCCCGGCCCGTCCGCACCTTTTTCAGCTCGTCCTGAAAATGACTAAATGCCTGCGCCATTTTATCCTCATATGGTTGTGTGTCAAACATATTTCCTCCCGTTATCTACCATCCATTATAGCAGACTGATGACGGGGTTGTCTGCTTGACTTATCCAAACATTCATGCTAAAATCAAAACGTTAACGTATAACTAAACAGAAACTTAGAAGATGGCCTACGATATTGAACGACTAGACTGGATTGGAAAAGACGGAAAGAGGACAAAGAGAAGACCAACTCCGCTTAGTCCTGAGGAAATTGCAGCACGTAACAGTGGCTATAATGCAGACCTTTACGGTAATCTCCCGGATGGTATCAACGAGCCTACTGGCGACGTGAAAACACCAGGCGACCAAGATGAGAGTGATCAATTCTTTGATGAGGCTACCACGATCGCCGCTGAGAATAATGACACTCTTGATGCCGACAAAGAACGCTCCGACGGCTTCAAGACCGTAAAAGTTAGATACGAGGGACGAGAATTCACCATCCGCCGTGCAGAAGACTGGTATATGGAGGAGCACCCCGAAACACCACGAGCAACCATCGAATTTCCGCCAATGCCTATTGATTACTTGGGCGTCACTGGCATTCACCATGTCAAGCTCATCGAGAGCGCACCCGACACGTGGGAATGTGTCATCGAAAACGATATTACTAGTGGTAACGAGCAAGACCTACCGCCCGAATATAGAAATATGCAACGTCCACTTTCGCTGCATGAAACCCAAATCAAACATAGCATTCTCTCTCACCCAGAACTCATTGATCCAGAGGACCAAAAAAATCTCCAACGAGTAGCCGATCCTTATGCGGAACTAACCCCACCAGAAGCTGCGTGATATAATTATCGTTAGTGATAACACACATTAAACTATATCATTTTCGCTCCTACAGCCTCTATGAGACGACGCTCGCACCGGGCGGCACCGTCATCATTGGACCAAACGGCACCGGCAAGACAAACTTGCTCGAAGCGATATACGTCGCCATCCGCGGCAGTAGCTTTCGCGGCAGCCTCACTGATTGCATGCAGCACGACCAAACGCAAACCATCATCCATCTCGAAACTAATAACACCCCCCGACGTCTCCAGCTGCTCCGCACAGCCAACGGCACGATAAATAAAGAGTTCACGATTAACGATAGTCGCAGCAAGCTCCTCCCCCGCAAACATCGCCTGCCGGTCGTTCTGTTTGAGCCGAGCGAGCTACGACTCATCTCTTCCTCGCCATCGCGGCGGCGGGATTTTCTGGACGGTATATTATCTCGGCTGGATGCTCAATACGAAGCCACTCTCCGCGCCTTTCATCGAACCTTGCTGCAGCGCAACGAACTGCTCAAGCACCCCCGCGAGACGACCCAAAACTGGCGTGATCATCTCTTTGCCTGGGACATTAAGTTCGTCCAGCTAGCGACCCACATCACCCAGGCTCGCGCTAAATTCTTGACTAAGCACGAGGCGGCGCTGAGTAGTTTATATGCAGCACTGGCGGGACGCAAGACAGCTTTTGCAGCTGCTTATCAAGCCAGTGCTTCACTTGATCAATATGAACAAGCGCTCCTCGACCGTCTGCAGCGCGCCCGCGACTATGAGATCGCTACAGGCCATACTTCGGCCGGCCCACACCGCGAAGATTTTACTACTTTCCTTCACAACCAGCCGGCCATCAAAGTTGCCTCACGCGGCGAAATGCGTACCATTATGCTGGCCTTCAAACTGCTCGAGCTGGAACTGCAAACAAAAGCTAGCCAATCACGGCCGCTCATCCTCCTGGATGACGTGTTTTCTGAACTAGATGCCACTCGCGAAAAGCTTCTCCAAGAAACCATCCAACATCATCAATTCGTGGTCACCACCACCGACGCCCGCCACCAGAGGGATGATTGCCTGATAATCTCAACACGCTAAAATCCCGCCAAAATGGCGGGATTTATCATGCTAAGCCAAAGTATGACGATATTATTCGCTCACGCCCAGCTCGATTCGCCTAAACTGACGAACCACGATGTTTTCGCCGAGTTTAGCGATCGCTTCCTTGACGTGCTGCTCAACCGTCTTAGAATCGTCCAAAATGTATGCCTGGCTCATCAACACTTGCTCAACAAAATGCTTTTTCAATTGACCTTCAACGATTTTTTCGCGCATTTCTTCAGGCTTGCTTGCCAATGCCTCGCTAGCCATCAACTCAGTCTTCACCCGCTCCATTTCCTCAGCCGGAATGTCCGCCTCAGAAACATACTTCGGACTCATGGCTGCAATTTGCATGGCAATTTCATGCGCCAATGTCTTGAAATCATCCAGCCGCGCCACGAAGTCGGTCTCACAGTTCACTTCAACCACCACGCCAATTCGACCCGAGTGCACATAGCCCTCGATCAAGCCTTCGCGCGCCTCGCGGTCGCCTTTTTTCTCAGCCTTGGTCAAGCCTTTCTTGCGCATCGCCTCCAGCGCCTTGTCAAAATCACCATCAGTTTCGACTAGCGCCTTCTTTGCATCAGTCAAACCCACGCCAGTTAATTCGCGCAGCTTTTTAATGTCGTCAACTGAAACTCCCATCCTATTTCTCCTCTTTTTTCACTGGTTTTTCTTCAGCTTTCACGCTACCCGCACCCTCAGCTACGGCCGCCGTGAAGTAGTCAAGTAGCTGCTGGATGCTCTTGATCGCATCGTCGTTGCCTGGGATAACATAATTGATGCCCGTTGGATTGACATTAGTATCAACCACGGCAAACACCGGCACGCCCAGAGCCTCTGCCTCGCACACTGCGTTCGCATCAGTCAGCGCGTCAACCACGACCACTGCGCCCGGCTTGCCCATCAAATTCTTAATGCCACCGTATTTGAAATTCAGGTTATCAATTTCCTCCTGGAAGCGCTGCACCTCTAGCTTGTTGTAGCGCTTTTCCAGGTCGCCCGACGCCATCCGCTTCTCGAGGTTCTTCAACTTCTTGATCTGCTGAGCAATCGTTGCGCCGTTGGTCAGCATACCGCCGATCCAGCGTTCAACCACGTACGGCTGATTGATACTCTCGGCCGCTTGACGCACCACGTCTTTGGCTTGTTTTTTCGTACCGACGAACAGCACCTTTTTACCGCTAGCGGCGATTTTTGTCAGCTCCGGCAGCGCCTTCTCCAGCGCCTCAGCCGTCTTTACCAAATCAATGATATGGCTATCCTGGCGTTTTGAATGGATGTATGGCGCCATCTTCGGGTGCCAGCGGCTAGTTTTGTGTCCAAAATGAACACCAGCTTCAAACAAAGCTTTCATATCTACTGTTACAGACATTAAGTTACTCCTTTTCCTCGCCCGCCGCTTATTGGAGCTGCGACGGGCTGTGTCGTTATGTTTAGTTACCCGCTAATTATACCACTAGTAAACATCAGACGCAACTACGTCGTAACGAGTCCTTGTTGCATTTATGCCTATCTGGCCCTCTCGTAGACACTAGCGCCCCGTCACTTGTTTTAAGTTTGCATTGCTCCTCATTTTTTGCTAAAATACCAAGGTTATGAAAAGCAGTATTCACCCACAGAACTATCGCCCGGTCGTATTTAGCGACGATCAAGCGGGCTTCGCGTTCTTGACTCAGTCAACGGCGCAAACCACGGATACCATCGTTTGGGAAGATGGCAAAACTTATCCGCTCGTCAAGGTGCACATCTCTAGCGCCTCGCATCCATTCTTCACCGGCGAAGAAAAGATCATCGACACCGAGGGTCGTGTTGACCGGTTCAAGGCGCGCCAAGCAGCTGCCCAGGCTCGCAAGGCAGCCCTAGCCAACAAAGCCAAGAAGGCTGCCGCCAAAAAAGCCGCCAAGGCAGCAGACGATGACACAGACGACACGAAGAAGAAAGCGGCTGCACCTAAGGCAAAGAGCAAGAAAGCTAAGAAATAACTCGAGTCACGACACAGTATAGCTCAAAACCACCCCAACGACCGGGGTGGTTTTAGGTTAACAAGACTTAACGAAAATTGCCAACTAGATCAGATTACCGCCCCTGCTGAAGCTGTTCTTCAAACTCCCCCTGTTTCCGAACCGCTAGCTTGGCTTCAATAACTCTAGCCATAGTTTGTACCGATCGCTGATAGTTAACCACACCTTCGGAGCTTGCAGGCTTGTCAACTCGTGAGCCCTCAATAAATGAACCGTCTCTATTCAAGTCAATGGTAGTACAATGACCGTCAGGATGAGACCAGCTTACATAATGCCGCACAGGCCCACCATCACCCGGCTCAAAACACGACACCTCCTTCAAAATGCCAGTGCTCCTATCTAGGGCAAACTCATCCATATGCCTGTTGAGCGCTGTCGTAGGACCTCCTTCATAGGCACGCGCTACACCGACAACCTGCTCGCCGCCCCTAGTAGCAACGAAGTCATCCGCAGGAAAACCAGGACTAAACCTAACCTCCATCCCCCTCAGCGATTCCAGATTATAATCTTTTACTAAACCTTCGAGCTGCTGCTCATTTGGGGTACCAGATGTAAGTTGCCCAACGGTATCAAACATCTTATCAAAATACTCGGGAGAACCGGGCTGTATTTCCGGACTTGGTTCCGCCAGATTTTCTCCTTTCGCGGTCCTTGCTGCAACCCATTCCCCCACTTTACGTTCTGCTTCGCGACGTCTTTTTATTTTCTCTTTGCGTTCCCAGGTCCTATTTTCTTCTTGTGCCATCTCCCAGGCCTTCTTGACATTACGAATCCGCCCAAAATTTGTCCCGAAGGTTTCGTTGACCATACGTCGTGTTGCTTGTAATAATTTGCCCATACTTTTTATTTTCCTTATCTTTGCTACTGCAATACGTGATGTACCAATGGTCTACATATTACTCTATTTTTCTTTATTTGTCAAGTATTTTATCATACTATCGGTATTTTACTAGTAAGCCCGCCGCCCCCACCAATATGCTATAATAATCCATATGACAAAAATCTCTCTCGACCTCGAGGCGTTGAAGGCGGAGCGGGCAGCGCTGGGTGATTTTTTAGCGCGTCCCGACGCGTATGGCTCGCCGGATTTCACGAGTAAAAATAAGCGGTTTTCGGAGCTAGAGACGCTCATTACCAAGGGCGAAGAGCGAGCGACGTTGGAGCAAAATCTACGTGACGCCAAAGAATTAGCGAATGACGGCGGCGAATTGGCAGAATTAGCGAAAGCTGAAATTACTGAAACAGAAGCGCGCCTGTCAGAACTAGAAGAAGAATTATTTATCCTATTGACGCCTAAAGACCCGAACGACGAGAAAAACATCATCATAGAAATCCGTGCTGGCGCCGGTGGTGACGAAGCGTCGCTGTTCGCGGCGGAATTATACCGCATGTATTTACGCTGGTGCGAAGCCAATGGCTATAAAACCGAGCTTATCAGCGAATCCGCTAACGACTCAGGCGGTTATAAAGAAGTTATTTTCATGGTCAAAGGCGACGCGCCATACGCCAAATTGAAATTTGAAGGCGGCGTCCACCGTGTCCAGCGCGTGCCGGTCACCGAAAGCCAAGGCCGCGTCCACACCTCCACCGTCACCGTAGCGGTGCTACCAGAGGCCGAGGAAGCCGACGTTGAAATTAATCCAAGCGACCTACGCGTTGACATCTACCGCTCCAGCGGCAATGGCGGCCAAAGCGTCAACACCACCGACTCGGCGGTACGCATCACCCACCTGCCGACCGGCATCATCGTCACCAACCAAGACGAGAAGTCGCAGATCAAGAACCGCGAAAAAGCCATGAGCGTGCTGCGTTCGCGCTTGCTGCAGATGAAAATTGATGAGGAAAATGCTAAATTAAGCGCTGAACGGCGTTCGCTAGTCGGCACTGGCGACCGCTCCGAAAAAATCCGCACCTACAACTTCCCGCAAGACCGCATCACCGACCACCGCATTCACTACAGCCGCAGCAATATCCCCGCAGCAATGAACGGGGATATTGACGATTTGATTGAGCAATTACAGCGGTATGAGCGGGAGTTGAAGGCGAAGAACGCGGAAGTTTAATAAGAAACCCTATTCTGCAAAACCGCGCTTGATGTCATCATATCGTTTATGAAACTCTCCCAGCCCAATACTACGTATGGAGTCGGGTACCACGGCGACAACTGCACCACCACCTTGAAGAGCTACGTCCACATCTTTCATTAGGATATCGGTGATTCTTCTAGTTGTCAACCTCTTTGACCCTTCTTCTCTGCGAATTAACCCGATTTTTTGCAAATGTCGATCTTGAAAATACTCCCTCTTAGCTTGTTTATTAATAAGTAGTTTAACCTCATCTGGGTCTATCGTCTCATAACATGACAGCCCCAGCTGATTAGCTGCTTGCTTCATCGCATCTACTCTATTATTATCTTTCACTATTTGCACCGAGGTCCAGGGGTGAGATAAAAATAATGATACTGACGACTCACTCGTAGACGTAGCGTCTATACGCCTATTAAATACATGATGCGACCACCCATCCTCTTCTGCCACCCCACGGACACACTCTTCTCCTGGATCATGGCGATACCCCTTTAGATAGGCCCCTAAGGACGCTGCAGCCAAAGTATCAGCTGCAGCCAAAGTATAAATTACACCTTCTTTTACTTCTTCAATATTAAAGTGCATACCACATGCATACGCAAGAGCACCCAAAGCATGAGCTATAATAGCCTGCTTACAGAATCTTTCTCTGGAAACTAACCCCCCCAGCCCGTACAATGAATTTTTCTTATGTAGGTCAAGTTTTCCGTCTATTCTATCCTTAACGTAACACAATTCATTCTGTAACGTAATATCAGAATTGCGGCAATAGTCGATCCCTACGACCATATTGAATTTCTTACCACCATCATCGTTTTCCACATGTCCTAGTTCCTTGCTCTTCAAGTATAAGCGATTTTTCGCACCAGTGATAGTCAGCGATAAATCACCCCAGCGATCTTCCGGTATTTCAGCATACCTAAGATATTTTTTTAGGCTTTCTTCAGAAACGTCAACAACTTCACCAGGCAGCAGCTTGGCAACCAACTTGTGATCAAACTGGATCGTTGGAAAATCATGGTCAATACTCACCAAGCCTTCACAAGAAGGAAAATCTACTCCCAATTTTTTCACACGCTTACTCATATACCTCAATCCTTTCCGTGCTCTCTAATAACCACGCTAGCTATGAAATTCCTCTTCAATGGTGTACAATTTAGCATATAGTGCAAGAAAAGTCAACAATAGCAACCTGGCTAAAGAATGCCGCTAAACAGTTAAAAGCTATCGGTATCACATCGGCGCGGTTGGATGCCGAGCTGATATTGGCTAACACTCTGCGGAAGAACCGAACGTACCTTCATGCGCACCTGGATGAGGAGATTGACCCGCGGCGGGTTGATATCGCCGATGCCAGGCTGAGCTTGCGCCTTGACCGAGTACCGCTGGCGTATATTTTGGGCTGTAAGGAATTTTACGGACGGAAATTTACCGTTTCGCCGGCCGTCTTGGTGCCGCGGCCGGAGTCGGAGGAGATGATTACCCTGTTCTTGGCGCTGACAGCCGGTGAGATCGCGCCAAAGACGCTAATTGATATCGGTACCGGTTCGGGCTGCCTCGGCATTACAGCAGCGCTAGAGCGGCCGTCCCTGCGGGTTATTCTATCTGACATTAGTCCGCGAGCCTTAAAAGTTGCCGAGAAAAACGCGGGCAATTTGCAGGCTCGGGTGACACTGCAGCAACAGTCACTCCTTTCTGGGCAGATTGAGCCGGTGGATTATATCTTTGCTAATCTGCCGTATGTTGACCAGTCCTGGGAGACTTCGCCAGAGCTGCGCCATGAACCAGCTGAGGCCCTGTTTGCAGCAGATAACGGACTGAGGTTGATCGAGACACTGATTGAGCAAGCGCCGCGCCACATAACAGCGGGCGGTCTGCTCTTTCTAGAGGCCGACCCGCAACAGCACCAGGCAATTCTCCATCAAGCAAGACAGCACGGCCTTCACGAGGTAGAGACGCGCGGCTTTATCATCGTCCTACGCTTTGTAAGCACCAAGCGTTAGCTTGACCTTCTGTTCCTTGCCGTCGCGCAGGATAGTCAGTTCTACTGTCTCGCCCGGCAAGAACTCAGAGATAAGGCTGCCGAGGCCGCCCTGCTCGCCGATCAGCTTGTCATTCACCTTGGTAATGACGTCGCCGTCCTTGATGCCTGCTTTATCTGCCGGCCCGCCAGCGACGACCGCCGATTTGTCGCGTGAACCACCGACATAGGCGCCGCTTTTGGCGGATAGTTTATACTCGGCACGCACTTCAGGCGTGATAGCGATATATCGCACGCCGATATACGATTTCTGAATTTTTCCAGATGCCAACACGCTGCGGACTAGCCCCTTGGCAGCACCGATCGGAATCGCAAAACCTACGCTTTGTGCATCCGAGACAATCGCTGTGTTGATGCCGATAACCTGGCCCGACATGTTGAGGAGTGGCCCACCAGAATTGCCCGGGTTGATCGCGGCATCGGTCTGGAGCAAATCAGTCAAGCTCTCGGCTTCGCCGCTCCGCTCGCTAGTGGACGCCTGAACCGGCCGACCCTTGCCCGAGATGATACCCATCGTCACAGTATTTTGGTAACGACCCAATGAATTGCCGATTGCAATCACTTTCTGACCGACACGAACGGTACCTGAGTCACCCAGGGTGGCCGCTGGCAGATCATTAACGCCGTTAATCTTGAGAAATGCCACGTCGTTGAGTGGGTCGGCTCCAACAAACTTAAC
Organism: uncultured Candidatus Saccharibacteria bacterium; assembly: GCA_963548005.1. Taxonomy (GTDB): domain Bacteria; phylum Patescibacteriota; class Saccharimonadia; order Saccharimonadales; family Saccharimonadaceae; genus Nanosynbacter. The sequence continues at coordinate 69,507 of CAUUSW010000004.1, forward strand.
ATCGGTATATTGCGTGCCGTCGCTGCTCACAATTTCAACACGATCAGCGTCCTTAACAACATGCTTATTTGTCAAAATATAACCGTCCTTACTAATGATAATGCCCGTACCAGCACCCTGCCGCACGTCGCTATACGAAAAGGACCGACCGTTTTTGGTTGTAACAATTGAGACTACGCTTTTAGAAACGCGCTGCACCACCTCGCTAACATCGGCTTCGTCTCGCGATATAACCCGGTTGCCATCAGCCACCGGCTGTGGAGATTGCTTCGTCAACTGAAGCGTTAACCACGACCCAAATGCCGCTGAACCAAACGCCAGCCATATGCCCGCAATGATACATATACTTATCAGCGCAATCTTCTTGCGGCGGTTCGGTTTTGGCTGGTTGGTTAGATTCGCTTCTTGCTCCATAGGTTTACTCCAATTTTATAATTTATAGTGTCACCGAGTTAAAGAATAGTAAGATAGTCAGGATGAGTGCCGACGCCAAGATAGCTGGGCCAGCAACTTCAGCAATAACGATCATTTTATGCTTATGCCAAGAAGTATAAACACGCTCAGCTACGAATGACAGCAGTATAAAGATAATCGTCGCCTGTGGTAGTTGCAGCGCGTTTACCCCAAGCAGCGCATAGCCAAACGTCCAGTAATGCGCCAGCCAGCCAATCTCCGCAAACACCAGCCCCCAGGCTAGACTGAGTACGGTAATCTGCTCCTCACGAAACGTCGATAGAAAATGCCGAGCCGTACCATAGCCAATAATTAGCGCACCCAACACGACCACCGCGGCCGGCCATTCATGTGACACTGCAAACAGCGCTGCCGTACCGATAAACACCGCGAGTCCCGCCTGCAGCGTCATCTGCCAGCGCTTTGACAGCGGCTTAATGGCGACAAGCCACGCTGCATAAAATACCGCCAGTGCGATTCGTAGCTCCAACGTCGCCTGCGGTGCGTACATCAGCGCCACCACACCGAGACCAACCACTACGTCAACCAGACTTCCTTGAATATTCGTTAGCCAGAACTTAGGGCGCACCGACAATGTCCGCCACTTACTTAAGAGTACCAGCACAATTGCCGCCAACGGATAATGAATCTCCTGCGACATCCAGAACAAGACCGCCACCATCCCTAGATTGAGCGCGTAATAAGCGATATTACTGAGAAGCGACCGTCGCCTGGCTGTTTTTTTCAGAAACTCCATTGCCACCCTATTATACCAAATTACGGCCCGATTATCACCACGAAGTCAGCTTCAGCTGACAGGTTAAATGGCGGTTTACCTTCGGTTAATGTTACACCATACAGTTCTTTAATCTTGTTGGCAGAAGCCTGCTTAGACTTGCCTGACTCCAGCTGATAAACCTTATACTTTTCGGTAATTTTCTGTGGTGAATTGCCGACGCTCACCACGTTGAGCGATGCCGCCTTTAGGCGATCAGCTTCGGATTTGGCGGCTCCGACCACGCCACTGCCATTGAGCACCAGGACGCGCGCCTTTTCCTTAGCGAGTGCATCACCGTATATTTCCACCTTGATAAATGATCGAATTTGCGAATAATCAAACTGGCCAGTCGTTGGCACGACCACGCTGGCGCCACCAACACTACTCGTACCGAGCAAGACATTATCTTTTTCAATAAAGCTGAGACGGTGAATGTCAGAATCTTTTATCTTGGAGGCAACATCCATCACCGTACGAACTTCCTTGGCGTCAACGTTAGTGCGTAAGTTCTTACCCATGGCGTCCATCAGCGCCGTCACTTTGCCAAGATCAGTTAGCGTGCCTGTCGAGGCCGCCTTGTTCTTGAGCGCCATCAGCACCAACTGTTGGTTTTTCTCGCGGTCAAAGTTCGACTTATCCAGCCCATACGAACCGCCCAGTGCACCACGCGCTCGCGAGAAATACAGTGCCTTGTCACCGTCCATCTCATTTGGCCCATTCTTGAAATGAATGTAATGCCCCGTCGGACAGCGTCGTTTCCGCTGCTCTGCTGACAGACCCTTCTCCCGACACATCCAGTCAACACTTGGGTCAAACACACCGCGCGGATCATCGCTCTGTACATTCACGGTCACACCACCAACCGCGTTGACCGCATCCTTGATCACCTGAGCGTTAACATGCGCCACGTACTGTAGATCCATGCCGAAAATCTTGCCGACGAACTCACGGGTGGCATCCATCCGCTTCCGCTCAGACTGCTCATCATTACCCTTGGCAACGCAGTCAAAATATTCATTGATCTTACCGGCACGACCAGAATTACAAACTCGCCCAAACTGCACGTATAGGTCGCGCGGAATACTAAACATATAGGCATCGTGCTTCTTTTGATCAACACTCAGCACCATCATTGAGTCAGTCAATGTCGCGCCCGGGTGCTCCGGGTCGTCATCCGTCGTACCGAGAATCAGCATGTTACTTCGCCCGTGTGCATCCACTTTCAGCGGCTGATTCTGAAACAAGTCAATCAGATTCCCGCTACCAAACACTCGCCCCGCATTGACCCACGCCTTGTACAGCAAAAATCCACCCACCAGAATTATCAGCGCCACGATCACCAGGATAATAATCTTTAGCTTGCGACGTTTTTTATGCGATTTCTTGCGCTTTTCGCGAGGTGTTTCGGGCTTTTGGAGGTCAAGATCTTTGAGCGAATCGCTGATATCTTCGTCAATATCAGCAGTTGACGAAGTCGCAAGGCACACCCGATCAGCTTGTGACAGTGACTGGCGCGGTAATTGGACCGGCTGCTGCCCAAGTGTCTGCGGGGTAGACTGCTCCGCCCGACGAGGATGAGCGGCTACCTGCTCTGGCGATACACCACCCAAACGAGACCGCTGAACCCTTCGCGGTACAAATCCATCGACCGAATTCCTATTTGAAATTTTCACTGCTCCTTATTATAGCACACTTCTCTATTGATCAAGCTTTTGGTTTTCGCCGCCAAACCATGTATAATAAGGCGGATGGATGCTCATTTTCTCGATCGACACCCGCGCCTGAGGGACAGTCTGGGGCTGATTATTTTTGTGGTCGGAGTGATCATCGGGACAATCTTGATCAATACCTTTGTCTTTCGTAGTTTTGGCGTGCAGGGGCCGAGTATGGAAAACACCATGCACACCAATGACCGCCTGATCGTCGACCGACTATCAGTCACGATCAAACAGCTGCAAAATAAACAGTACATCCCCCAGCGCGGCCAAATTATTGTCTTTAAGAATCCTAATTACAATCCGACCCTAGGTCACGATGAATATATCGTCAAACGGGTAATTGCTTTCGCGGGTGAGCGCGTCACCGTCAAAAACGGCGTTGTCACCGTTTATAACAGCGAACATCCGAACGGCTTTAACCCCGATACAACCGTCAACAAAAACGAACCAAAGTCACCCACCTCCGGTGATGTCGACACCAAGGTGTCCGAGGGGACGGTTTTCGTGATGGGCGATAATCGCGAGGGTAATTTTTCGTGTGACTCGCGTAACTGCATGGGTAATATTCCGCTGTACGACATCGTCGGGCCGGTCATCGCCCGTATTTTCCCCTTCACACAGATCAGAGGATTTTAGTAATCAGCCAATCAAGTCGCGGATCCGCTCAAAATCCGCTTGGTCTTTGAAAGGGATGATAATCTGACCGGCACCGCGCTTACTGGTGCGAACCGTGATGTCAGCACGAAGTTTTTTCGACAGGCGCGCTACCGACGAGGCGTGCGGCGAGCGGGCTGGCTTTGGAGTTGACGCGGGGCCCGACGGCTGCTGTGCCCGCTTCCAGGCAGCAATCATCTGCTCGAGCTTACGCACGCTCCAGCCCTGATCAATCGTTTGCTGCAATAAATCCTCCGCCACGTCATCTGGCAGCCCCACCAATGTTCGCGCCTGCCCTTCAGAAATCTTATTTTCAAACAACGCCGTCCGCACCACGCTCGGTAATTTCAGGAGGCGCAGCGTATTACTAATGGCGCTGACCGATTTACCACCAACGTGCTGGCCGATTTGCTCCAAGGTCATATTAAACTGGTCGCGCAGTTTCATATACGCCGTCGCCGTCTCTAGCGGATTGAGGTCGCGTCGCTGCAGATTCTCGATCAGTGACACCTCTAACCGATGCTGATCGCTCAAACTGCGAATGATGCTCGGCATCTCTACTAATCCAGCCAGCTGCGCCGCTCGCCAGCGCCGCTCGCCAGCCACGATCATGAATTGTGCCCCACGTGGCGTCACGACGATCGGCTGTACCACGCCGTGACGACGAATCGAATCGGCCAGTTCACGCAGCGCCTCCTCATCAAAGAACCGCCGCGGCTGATCTGGATCTGGCGTAATATCGGTAATTGGTATCTGGCGTAATTGCGACATTGTCGCATCTTGACCAGCCGTCGGGTCAAAAGCCTCGTCAAACAAATTTGTCGGTATCAGCGAATCAAATCCCCGCCCAAGTCCCTTTTTCATCCTTCAATCCTCTCGATAATTTCTTTGGTCAGTGCGTGGTAGGCTCGCGAGCCCTTTGAGAAACGATCATACACGCCAACTGGTACGCCATGGCTTGGCGCCTCGGCAAGGCGAATGTTACGCGGAATCGTCGTCTTGAAAATCGTATCAGCAAAATGCTTTTTAATTTCATCGTACACCTGACTCGACAGAGTTGTCCGCGAATCAACCATGGTGGTCACCACGCCGAGCAAGCGCAGATGCGGATTGAGCCCCTTGCGGACCAACTTCATCGTCTCCATCAGCTGCCCCAGCCCCTCGAGCGCATAAAACTCTGCCTGCACTGGCAGCAAGACATACTGTGCTGCGATCAGCCCATTCACGGTCAGCAGACTCAGACTCGGCGGACTATCAATGATCACATAATCATACCCAGCGAGGCTCGCCAGCGCCTGGCGCAGCCGCACAAACCGCCCCTCAGCTTGGGCCAGTTCAACCTCGGTATTTGCTAGGTGTGGCGTGGCCGGTGCGATCGATAGATTCTTGATGTCAGTTTGAATAATTATATTATTCAAGGCCGTCTGGCCAGTCACCACCTCGGTCATCGTTATGCCCAATTCTTGCTTATCAATGCCAAGGCCGCTGGTAGCATTTCCCTGCGGATCAAAGTCAACGATTAGCGTCCGCTTGCCGGCTTTTGCCAAAAAATACGCCACATTAATTGAAGTCGTCGTCTTGCCGACGCCACCCTTTTGATTTGTCACCGCAATAATCTTCGTCATCGATACCCCTTCTGCTTACCTCATTGTACCATAGTTTCGACCATAAAAATACCGCCCTCATCGCGGGGCGGCATGCTAATTCATCGGTTATTTGATCGAGGTAATCTCAATCTTGGTATATTTCTGGCGATGACCAGTTTCTTTGTGGACACGTTTCTTGCTCTTGTAGCGAATGACGCGGATTTTGTCGCCTTTGACTTCCGCCTCAACAACTTTTGCCTTGACCACCGCGCCTTTTACCGTTGGCGTGCCGACCTTTGTTTTATCACCATCAATCACTAAAAGTGCGTCGAGAGTGAGTTCTTTTGTGCCTTCAGGGAGGAGATCCACCAAGAGGGACTCTTTTTCGCTGACAATGTATTGCTTGCCAGAGATTTTTACGACTGCTTTCATTTCGTTCCTTAAAAATTAGTTTCCAATCTGTTCCATTGTACCAGAGATATGGTGATAAATCAATCACATTATCACATCCGTGCTGCACCATATGGTATACTCTATATTAACCGGTAGTTCTGTGTCAGTAATTCAAATATCCTACCCGTCGTAACACTACTGGCTTTAATGTATCCCCACCAGCAAATTCTAGCGCTACTACCTACAAACGCCGTAACCGATAAATACCGATCAGACCAGCGGCAACCGCGAGACTCGATATGCCAATAAGTAGATAACCATTATCACCAGTGTCGGCTAGTGATGTGCCAGATTTCTTCTGATTCTGGCTCTGAGCTGGATTTGGACTGCCCGGCTGCGGCTGTGGAGCCGGTGGTGTTGGTAAAGTGATTGTGAATGGCTTTGTCACGGTCGAGGTATTGCCAGCGATGTCGGTAAAGGTTAGCTTGACCGTGTGCACTCCATTGCCAAGCGCAGCGATAACATTCGCCGGCAGTGTCCAAGTTCCTCCTGCAACCGTCGCCGGATAATCAACACCATTAATAGTTACAGTTACCTTAGCAGCAGAATCAGTTACCGTACCGCTCAAAGCAGGCGAAGCAGTCGTGGCTTGTTGCGTGCCAAGCGTGCCAGTCGGCGCAATCGTATCAATCGTCAGTGTTAGCGGTGTTGACGGTGCTGATATATTACCAGCTGGCGTCTCTCTGCGGTACACCACGGTATGATTGCCATCATTTAATGCATTCGGTAAAGTCACCTCAACCGGTCCTGCTGCTGTACAGTTGATAGTCTGCACCTCAACACCATCAACGATAAGATGCAGCTTGTCGGTAGCTGATGTACACTGCAATATCACCGTCGGTGTCGTGTTGTTGGTAATATTATCTGAGTCGCTCGCACCGGAATCAGAAGATGATTTAAGCGTTGCTTTCGCTGGTGGCGCAACAACATCAGCATCAACGTTGTAGGTTTTTGTCATACTCGTACTAGTCGTATTGCCAGCCACGTCAGAAGCAATTACCGTTACGTCAATCGTATGATCGGGGTCTGATACTAGCTCAGCACCCGGAACTGTCACTGCAAAGGCGCCGGTCCCATCAACAGTCGTCTCATACGTCGTACCATTAACCGTTACCCTCACCTTATCACCAGGACGGGTACCAGTAGCCAAGCCACGAATAATTTGCGGCGCAGCTGCTTCAGCGGCATTAATTGTATTATCAGCAGTCACCGAATCAACCGTAACCGCTGGAGCGGCCGGAGCAGTCGTATCAATTGTTACCGTTAGTGCCGGTGAGCCCTGCGAAGCATTACCAGCCGCATCAGTCTCAGTAAATGTTATTGCGTGATTACCCTCAGACAGTGGTGTTGTCGGAGCTACATTAACCGGACCAGGGCCAGTACAATTTACCGTCCCATTTGCAACCCCATCTACGTACAACGTCAAGGTGCTGCCTGCCTCAGTGCACATCAGCGTAAAGGCTGGTTTGGTTTTATTCGTAATATTATCCGAGTTGCTATCGCCAGTATCTGAAGGAGCGGTCATATCTGGAGCGACAGCTGGTGTTACTGGCGGCTGTGAATCGCGCCACTGGGCGTACAGTGTCACGTCACCCGTTAGCTGAATATTGGCACCAGCGGCGTAAGGCGTGCCTGTACCGTTTGCCTCGGTATTCCAGCCAGTGAACGCATGACCTGCTTTCGTGAAGCTATTTGCTGCTATCTGAACAGTACTATTATAATTGCCAACTGTATCGCTCATTGTCCCCGTGCCAGTATTAGCATTGTAGTGAATTTTATACTGGTTAACCGTCCACTTGGCGTACAGTGTTGCGTTAATGTCTGGCATGGTGTCGGTACCAAAGTTCCATGGATTAGCAAACCCAGCATCTTTATACCAACCGGCGAACGTGTGGCCAGTCTTAGTTGGTGGGGTCGGCTCAGTTACCTTAGCGCCATACTCTACCGTTTGTGACGGTACAGGTGAACCACCCTTCGAGTCAAAAGTAAGCGTATAATTATTCTTGCGCCACTGAGCATACAGCGTTACATCACCAGTCAGGTGGAAATTATCACCAGCCGCATACGCTGTACCGTCACCGTTAGCCATCGTGTTCCAACCAGTGAAGGTGTGGCCTGTTTTTGTAAAGTTACTATTCGCCAACTGTACTGTAGCATCATAATTACCAACAGTATCCGGTGTCGCGCCGCTACCAGTGTTCGCATCATAATGCACCTTATATTGGTTCACTGTCCACTTGGCATGAAGTGTTGTATCGGCTGCCGGCATCGTGTCGGTCGTAAAATCCCAGGGTTGTGTAAATCCAGCGTCCTTATACCAACCAGTGAATGTGTGGCCTGTTTTAGTTGGTGCTGTTGGCGCTGTTGCCTTCGCACCAAATACCACTGTTTGATCCGGTACGCTAGAGCCACCCTTGGTATCAAAATGCAATGTATAGTTATTAACTTGCCACTGTGCATACAGCGTTGTATCAGCTGTTACCGTCACAGTTGTGCCTGCTGCGTATGCCGTGCCACCGCCGTTAACCATCGTATTCCAGCCAGTGAATGTATGACCTACTTTTGCCAAGTTACCGGTATTTGCTGCCACAGCCACTGTAGCACCAGAGCGAAGCGTCTCTCCTGTTGAGGCTGGTACTGTACCCGCATCGGCACCATTTGCATTATAGGAAAGTGTGAGAAGGTTATTCACCGTAATCGTTAGATGCTTATCAAACGTCTGTCCAGCCTTGTTGGTCGATCGCACACAAATCGCTAGCGTAGTATTTTGCTCATAATCTGGTGACCGCGCCAACTTGATCGTATTACCATCAATCGTCACAAGATTATTTTGCGCACCAGCACAGCCAAGCGTATAGGTGAAATCACCCTGTGGCGAGCCAACAGCGTCAGTACTCGTCAGCCGGCCCAACACTGTCCCGACTGCGCTGTTCTCATCAATATTGGCAGCACCGGCATAGTCTACCGCGGTCACTGCGTATGCTGTACAGTCTTTACCGCCATCAGCAATCGTCCATGCTTTTGCGTTCACCAAGTTGCTGCGCTGCGTATCCGCCAGGCAGAACTTGCTATTACCACCGCCGAGCTTGACGTTATTATTTACTGCCTGTCCCTGCCACGCCATCAATGTTGCATCATAATTTGGAGTCGATATCTTTATTCCATTGAGTAATCCGTCTGCATTTGTTAATTGACGGACATCCCAATGTGCCAGTGACTGGTCAAATTTCTCAGCACCGGCAAGCGCTAAGAGGGCATCCGACAATCGTGCGGTATTCCACTCACCAATTGGCTGATTAAACTTTTTGGCGTATGCCAATACTGCCACCATCGTCGTTACTTTGCTAACATCCCATTTTTGAATTGGCTGATTAAACTCGTAGGCATTGGTAAACGTGTTATCCATGTCAGTTACCTTAGCCGTATTCCAATTAGAAATGTCTTGGTTAAACTGGCGAGCTCCAGAGAATGTACTATTCAAACTCTGGACATTGGCGGTGTCCCATTGCCAGTCAGCACCTACACCCTTTAGGTTCTTGGCATCTCGAAACATATACGCCAGACTTACCACCTTGCCCATCCGCGGTTTATCGGTAGCCTTCACATCGAGATTCTCGGCACCATCAAAGGCATGCTCCATATTCAGCCACTCATTCGTACCCCACTGATCAATCGAAATAACTTTTAGCTTATCGCCGGTAAAGTTAAAGAATATGCGCGGGAAAGCGCCGCTAATGCGAATCTGATACTCACCAGCTGTTGCATACGAACATACCGCATTACCCGTCTGACCAGTTAGCGTTACGCCGTTACCACACGAAACGTTGTAATTATAACCACCACCAAATGTTGGTATGGTAAACGTATTGCCAACACCTTTTCGCGTATCGATGGTCATGACGAAGTCGGTTGAGTTAATAGGATCAGCTTTTGCCAGCCGGCTTGGTGCGAGGTAGTGCATCGCAAACACACCAACAACAACTGCAACCACCGCATTTGTCAGCAATAATCGCCTTGTCTTTTGTATTACCTTCATGCGTGATGTCCCCTGTTATTATTGTATATTTCAGTATTTAGAGTACTAATGCTTACATTATACGCTAAGCATAAGCGTCTGGCAAGCAAAAATCATGCTCAATCAGACCTCAACACGAACACGACCCTGACCGACCGCACACCACATTGTTTGCGTGCAACCAGCCCTCGACATTACCGCCGTCCAAATGCATACCTACCGCTGGTACAACCTTGACGACACCGCCGGCCCGAGCATAATTACTGACTGCATCAGTTAACTCATACTCACCACGCGGCGATATTTCAACATCAGCACAAGACTGGATAACTTTCTTGGTGAGGACGTATTTACCGATGTTGGCAAAGTGGCTCGGCGCCTCTTCTGGCTTTGGCTTTTCCACGATCTCGACAAAATTACCATCTTCATCCATGACGATCGCCCCGTACCGACTAATGTCATCACCCGGCACTTCCTGGGCCAGCAGACTACACTGACCGTCTGGCGTCGCTGCCAACAGCCGCGCCACTTCGCTTGAGCCATCAGCATTATACATAAAGTCATCGCCCATCAGCACCACTGCTGACTCGCCATCCTCGAGATAGTCCGCTGCCAAGGCCACCGGCACTGCTGAGCCATACTTGCCGTAGCTCGGCTGCGTCACAAAGTGAAGCTTCGCATCAATCGGCGCCACCAGAGCTAACTTGTCATCCTTACCCTTGCTCCGCAAATAATCGTTGAGCAAAATATTACTCCGATAATAGCTCTCCAGCTGTGAACTCTGCTCACCAACCACAAAGATCAGCTCGCGCACACCAGCCGCCAAGCAGTCCTGCACCACATAATCAATCAGCGGTCGATTGCCAATTGGCAGCATGCATTTTTCAATTGATTTAGTAATTGGTAGCATTCGTGTGCCCCAACCAGCGACCGGAATAATAGCTTTGGTAATCATATTTCCTCCTTACATCTTGAGTTCTTTATGTGATTTCTGCAAAATATCCATCATCTCCGCGTAGCGCATCTCGCCAGTAGAGATTTTGGCATAGAGATAAACGATATTATCTACCACCTCAATATTAACCTTAATGTCCTGATCGTACAACCAGGCCATGAAGCTTGGGTTGAGCAGCTCAAAGCTCGTCACCTGGTTCTCATCAGTGGCGTATACTTGGTAGCGCTTGTTAAAGTCACCCCACTCCAGTTCTACCTTTTTATAGCCTGACGGCGCCCTAAACCGTTTCAGGAAGCGCGAATCACGACGCTCTACCAAAATTCCGCCGTACGATTTTGGCAGATTGACCTGTCCAATGATGTACGTAGCCGCCGAATCGGTATTTGAGGCATCAGCCACATAGGTGTATAGCTGCACCAATAAATTACCCGTCCAAAACCCAATGATATGGTTGTTGATGTCAGTACCCTTAAAGCCGCCCTTAAATAATTCACCGCGAGTCGGTAGCAGTAGCCGCCCCCAGTCCGGACTGAAATACATGTCGTATTGCGCTGCAAACTGCTGCATAGAGGCAACAAGCTGGGCGGGATCTTCCGTTTCCTGATCAATACTATCCAGTAGCCAGCCATCACCCGAGCGCACAAAGTTCCACTGCTCACCAAACTCGCCCGTGTCACGATGCAGCACCGCACCGCTCGCCACGTCAACCAGCTCATCATTTGCCGAGGCAACAAAACTCACACTCACTCGGTCATTCTGATCATTCGCATCATCATACGCCCGGGTGATAATCGCTTCACTGACCGCCACATTCTTCATGCGATTGACTCGCCCCATCTGTTGTAAAGCGTACAACATTAGTCCGATGTGCCGCGCATAATTCGGCGTAACGTATTGCTGAATTGATGGCAAATCCATCCGCTCCCAATCATACTGAAACCGATTAAACACCGTCGTTGCGTAATTGACAATACCCTGCTCATTCCAGGCGCTGTCCTGGGTAGCTGCTTGCTGAACGGCCTGTTTTGCAGCCTCGCTGCCTTTGCGAAAACGGCTGATCTTATCCGTAAATGCCCCGATAATCGCACCGACTAATGCCGAGATAGCCACCAGAGTAAATATAACAACACCGCCGAGTAGGTAGAACAAGCTAGCGAGTAGACCGGCCAAAAACCCGACCGCTATGGCGGCCATCTTTGACTGAGTGGTTTTTTTCACAAAACCACTTACCGAAATTGCAACTACCATCGGTATCCCGAAAAGGGCAACGCCACCACCACCGCCGCCAGAACTTGACCCGCCGCCACCGGCTCGCGCGAAAAAGAGTAACTGACTGAGCACTGCTAAACCATACATAGACCCATTGTACCGCGTTGCATGGCGATCGCCAAGGTCATGAGTGCCCGATCAGCGCGAGACCGAGCAAACGCTTGTCACGCATTAGTTTTGAGGTAGTAACTTTTATCATGATGACTATTTTACAACAACAAGAGCAATCTCGAGCCCAGCCCCTTCAACCGTCACTGTCGACTGATTGTCATGTACCTTGCCAAACACCGCCAGCGTCTCAGCAGCAATCACCTCAGCATGCTCATCGATCGCTTGATGAAGTTGCTCGTCATTCGTCGTCAGCTGTAGCATAATCCGATCGTCCACTTGCAATCCCGCCTTCTTGCGCGCGCTCTGCACGTGACGAATGACCTCACGCATCAGGCCCTCGCGTTTGAGCTCGGGCGTCAAGTGCTTACTAATTTCGATCCAATTCTCTGGTTTGATCGTGCCCTCGGTCACCTCATAGTCCGCCAAATGCTCGTCTAAATTCTCAATCCAGCGAATTTCCTTAACATTTAGCTCCTCGGCCATAATCTGCTCGTAATACTCAGCCAATTTCGCACCCGCATATGCCGTAAACTGCAGCGGTTGGCGAACCTTAATTGATGCTTGATGCTCATCTTGCTTCATACGCAAACTAAGACCATTGTTGATCAATTCACGCGTACGGGACATGTCGGCTAGAACCTGCTCGTTCACCGCACCCGCTGGCAGCCAATCCTTCAGATGAATCGACTCATCGTCGCCCGTCAAATTATGATACAACTCCTCGGCTAAGAACGGCGTAAACGGCGCCAAAATGTAGCTCAAGCGCACCAGCACGTAGTGAAGCGTGCGGTAAGCATCATTTTTATCACCATCATCCTCAGCGCCCGCGGCCCCTTTCAACGATCTCCAGAAGCGGCGGCGACTGCGGCGAACATACCAGTTGGAGGCGTCGTCGAGGAACGGCAAAATCGGACTAAGCGCATCAGGAATGTTGTAGGCACCCATATTCTTTTCAACTTCTGCGACCAGCTGATGCAAGCGGCTGACAATCCAGATGTCAAGTGGATTCGTGACTACGTTAACTACGGTCGCGATATCCGTTGCCTCAGGCCGCTCGGCCGCCAATTGATCCAGTTGGCGCTCTTGGCCTCGCTTTGCCGGAAAGGCAAAGCCTTCGTCACCAGATATCGCTTGACCGCTCAGCGGATCAACCAACTCGCCGTCAAACTCCCAACCATCAACCTCAGCATACATCGTAAAGAAGTCGTACATATTCCAAATCATGGCAAGTTTGCGCGCCACGTCGCCGACATCTTTATCATGTAAGGCAAAATCCTCGCCATTGAGCAGCGGACTGGATAGCAGCAAAAAGCGCAAAGAATCGGCACTGAACTTATCCATCAGCTCGTTCGGGTCGGTAAAGTTACCGAGGGATTTACTCATCTTGCGGCCGTCATTACCCGCCACCACACCGGTGGTGATGACGTTGCTGTAGGCGTTTTTATGCTGCTCACCAGCCTCGCCAAAGGCACCAATCTCCGCCAAAGCAGTGTTGACGGCATGCACATAGTAGAACCACGCCCGCACCTGGCCGATGTACTCAACGATGAAGTCCGCCGGATAATTCTGCTCAAACTTGGCCTGGTTTTCAAACGGATAATGCAGTTGTGCAAACGGCATACTGCCGCTCTCAAACCAGCAGTCCAACACTTTGTCGATGCGCGTGAACTTCTCGCCGTCAATTTCAAAGGTGATGTCATCCACCCACGGGCGGTGGTAATCATCCAGCTCCACGCCGCTGAGCTCCTTCAGCTCCGCATACGACCCGACCACTTTGACCGTACCCCGGTCGCCCTTCCACACCGGCATGGCCGTCGCCCAGAAGCGGTCGCGGCTGAGATTCCAATCCGGTGCTTGCTCGATATTCTTGGCAAAGCGGCCGTGCTTGAGATGAGCCGGGAACCAATTGATATGCTCGTTTTGCTCCAACATCAGCGGCTTCTGGCCCTGGATGTCGAAGAACCAGCTTGGGATGGCCCGGTACATGATGCGCTGTTTGCTTCTCGGATTGAACGGATATTCGTGACGAATGTACTCAATCTTCCACACCACACCCTTTTCTTTCAGGTCTTTGGCGATGAATTTATTATTTTCCCATACCTCCAGGCCTTTGTAATTGGTGTCAGTGTAGTAGCCGTTATCATCAATCACATGGAAGGGCGCGATGCCATTGGCTTTACCAAGTTCAAAGTCATCCTCACCATAGGCCGGCGCGATATGCACAATACCCGTACCCGACTCGTGCGAAACGAAATCCGCCGCGTAAATAGTGTGAATTTTATCATTCTGCGGCCAGGTCGAGCCGGTGTCGAGCGGCTGGTATTTCTTACCCACTAATTCACTGCCTGGGAAAGTACGCAGCACGTCGTAATCAAGTGACTGATGCTTTTCATCCTGCAGGGTGCGCTCGAGGGCTTCTTCGGCAAGGATGAACTTTTCACTTAGCGGCAGTGTAATCTCTGGCGCCAAACTTTTCTCCGTCGCAAAGAAGTGCCCCTTACCGGGTTCATGTTGCATCACTGCGTCAAGCTCTGTGCCAAGCTGCGCAAAACCCTGGTTAAGCACCTCAGCATCGTCCGAATAGACAATAGTCGGCCGCTGATCAATCTTCCGTCGCACCTGAGCAAGATCAACCGCAAGGCCAACATAGCCCGATTCTTGCTTCCATTGCTCATCACTACTATTCGACACACCATACGCTGGCGCGATCATCGTCAGCGATGCAACCGTCACATTAGCATCCTGCAGATACTTCAAGAACGTCGCTGCACCGAGCGAATGCGTCACCACATGCGCATTGGCAAAGTCATATTGTGCCAACCGCTCTACATTTTCTGCTAAGTCTGGACTATCGGGGTTGACATGATCAATAATCGTCACCGCATACCCCTGTTGCTCAAGCTGCTGCTTCAGCTGCGGGTAGTACTCACGTGACGCGTAGGCATGCTTACCCGAGAGCAAGAACACATTTTTTGTACCCTTTGGTACCTTTACTTCGCAGTATGTCATATCCGGGTTGACGGCTAACATCAAGTTAGCTGGCAGCGTCCATGGTGTGGTGGTCCAGGCGAGAACAGCCGCATCTTCATCTACTAGCTTAAACTTCACATACACACTCGGATCAGTAACCGTCTGGTAAGCGTCATTATCCATAGTTACTTCGGCCTTGCTAACAGGGGTAGCAAACTTGGTGTCGTACATCAGCACCTTTTCGCCTTCGTAGATTTTGCCAGCCTCATACAACTGTTTAAAGGCCCACCAAACGCTCTCCATAAAATTCTTATCCATGGTGCGGTAGGCACCCGCAAAGTCCACCCAGCGACCGATGCGGTCGATCACGCCCTGCCAGGTTTCGCTGTTGGCCACCATGCTCTCGCGCGCCTTAGTGATGTATTTTTCTAGGCTGATGGTCGGCAGCGGATTGCCGTCTTTATCCAGCGGCGCTGGTTGATTATATACAGCATCCGGATAACTGCTCACTTCGAGACTATATAGCAACCAGTTAACCCCTGTTTCGGTAGACATATGCTCACCAACTCTTTGAAATCCATTGCGCTCATACAAATTCACCAATTTAGGTTGATGCTCGCCAACCTCTATACGAATCTCTTTGACCCCCTCCTGCTTACTTAAGCGAACAGCTTCTTTTAACATTGCATCCGCATAACCTTGCTTTTGGAATTCCGGTAGTACCGCCATTTTATAGAGATAACCAACCGACGTGCCATTATCCTTTTTTCCTGCAAAAAAATTATAACTATCCTCATCACTTATGACGACACTCCCTACTAGCTTATCGTCATCGTAAGCTACATAAAAATTATCTCTCCCAAATTCTTCTGCTAATTTATCTGACGTTAGATTGTTGGCACCCCAGCTACTGCTACCATAGCCTCGCTGCCCCATCCAGCCAGCAACTTTAGTAATAACTCTCATTGCGTTATCGAAATCATTTACCAGTTTAACTCGCTTGACACTATTCGTCACAATCTGCCGGCGATCCACGATATTCAGCTGCTTTTCGACGAAATTCTCCGCCGGCAGGCCATGACAGTCCCAACCCCAGCGGCGCTCCACACGCTTGCCCTTCATCGTCCAGTAGCGTGGCACTGCATCCTTAACGATGCTACTGAGCAACGTACCATGATGCGGCACACCAGTGATAAACGGTGGCCCGTCGTAAAAAACGTAGGCATTATCCGCCGGCCGCTGCGCCACCGACTTTTCAAACGTCTGGCCATCCTTCCAGCGCTGCACCCAATCCTTTTCGTATTCTGCCGCCCGGCGGCGTGTGCCGTGTGTGAATTTCATACTTCCTCCTTATCTACCTTACGTTCACTACTCTGCTTAAGTCGTTCATTCAAGTTTTCCTATTCCCTGATCATCATTCTCTTAGTGTCCTCATCGCCTCCACTATCTCCTCATGAACGATTCCATTGCTTAATACCGCCCCGCAAATATCCTGATCATACCGCTGCTCCCGGCCGAAGAGGTCAGTCACCTTGCCGCCAGCTTCCTCAACGATAACTTTTGCTGCCGCAATGTCAACATTTTTACCCTTCGTGCCAGCAAAGACCGACGCGGCGAATCCACCACGCGCTACTAAGGCTGCCGCGTGCGTCGTGCTTCCTAGCGCCGTGACATATGCACCCTTCTCATACGCTAACTTGTGAATCACCCGCATAACATCCCACTCTGCACTTGGCCACCAATCCACATTCATCCCGGTCATCCCACCAAAACTCTTCTTATTCACATAAATCTGTTTACCATTCATAAACGCACCCTGGCCACGGACCGCCCAATACAAATGGTCACTAAACGGCGCATAAATGACACCAATTTCTGGCCGGCCATTAATCACTAGCGCTAACGAGAACACCGATACCGGTAACTCCATCGCAAAAGGTACCGTACCGTCAATCGGGTCACATACCCACACATAGTCCGAGCCACGGCGAGCACTCGCTTCTTCACCGTCAATATCATGGTCTGGATATCGCTCGGTTACTCGCTGGATCACAAGCTGGTTGATTTCCTCATCGGCAATGGTCACGATCGTATTGTCGGCTTTAAAGTGAGCATTCGGTTTTTTACCAAAATATTTTTGCATAATGTCGCCCGCTTCGTGCGCTACACTTTTTGCAAAATCAAGCCATTCTTGTTGTTGGTTGGTCACAATTTACTCCTTAATAATATATTTCTTAGTGTCATCGCTACTGTATCATCCAGCACTCGCACTCGATCCCTATGTCGATCACTATACCCAAGCGCACCCTTCTGATTTGTATAGAGCGTTATGTGCGGAATGATAAACTCTGCCCGCGGGATCAGCTCACGAATTGCATCACGCCAAGTCTCTAGTTCATCCCATCGAGCGAGCGCGATAATCGTTTGTCGGTTAGCCGTGTCATCCTTTAGCTTAAGAAAATCACCGGTCAATTCTGGCTCTGTGGTCATTGCCGCACCAGCTTGACACGACACCTGTTCCAGTCGTCCATAGCCGGCCTCATCGAACCCGTACTCCTCACGCACCGCAAATAACGACAAATGGAATTCATCATCTTTGAGCAACAACCCCACCACCTGACGTGGAAAACCTATCGCACGCACCAAATCAGTCGTATCATACATGATATAATCATGTGTCTGATCAATGACAAAATTGTTCACTCGACTGTTACACATACATCCCTTCATATTGAGCAGCTCCTATTAGTATCAAACGAGAACTCTCTCAAACAAAAATCACCTCTCTTGACTTCGAGAATCCGCTGGAGGTGCTTCAAACGGACGGTACCATCTCGATTCCAAAAGAAGTGATTCTTCCGTGGGTTTCGCCGAGTTGATCGGTATCCACGCACTCTTTTAGCGCTTAATCGTTCACTTTGTCGCAGTGAGTCGCGGCGGGGTCTAATCTCAGCCGATAAAAACTGATTTCTTCCCGCAGGCTTCGCGGTTGATAGCCGCTCATTTCGCGCCGGTATCGCCAAGATGATCATTCACCTGACACACGCGAAAACGCCCTACGACAATTGTAGCGCGTTTTCGCCAAAACTCCAAGAGGACTATTTAACCTGTAAGCCGCCCAAAATACACTCACCCCTCAGGTGGATTGTCTTTTTAGCAGAAGACTTCGGCGCAGTTTTATCCTCACTGCCGCCCAAAATACCGCGAACATCATTTTGGACAATTACGTCGTCCGGCAAACTAATGCTGGCGCCGCCACAAAACGTAAACACATCAATCATTGCACCGTCCTTAATCTTTGCCTGACGTAGATCCAACTCCACACCGCCAAATATCGCCGTCACCGAGCCGCCAGTATAATCGCCTTTCACCCGCGATTCTTCGCCGTAAAAAATTGCAACTTTTTCGTTATCGCTACCATCAGCGGCCAGCTTTTTAGATCGTCTGCGACCCCCAGACCCGATACTCAGCATGATTACCAAGCCAACAATGATTAATATCACTGGCCAAAATAGCTTCCAGACACTAACATTAATCACATTATAGGTGTTCAGTCCGATCGCCGTACCAACAGCTATCAACAGTAACCCCCACACCCAGGCCGCTGGTCTACGGGAGCTGAATAATGCTGATAAACCAGCCAGGAGAAATATACCTGCCCAAAAAGTACCCCAAAATAGGTGCCAGTTATCAAAGGTAATAATCCCGAGATTCCGCAGCAGCAAAATCCCGCCGAGCGACACAATGGTAACACCCAAAAACGCTCTAATGAGAAAATTTTTCTTCATATGCCCAGTATACGGATACTAGTACCATTATTCAATACGCCTACTCTTAATTTATGCAAATAGCTCACGCCCAAATGTTGCTAAAATAACAACAACGATCACAACGGTCACTAGCGCCAGCAGGAATGTATCGAATCCCCGGTCGACAAATTTTCTCGTACGCCTACCGCCAACCGCGCCAGTCACCACATTATATCTCGTCAGTCCGTAACAGACCAGCAGCATACCTGCGTCCAGCGTCAAGCACCACGGACACAACGCACCAATCTCAACATAACTCATATAAAACATCCAACCAGCAAACAGCAAGCCCGCCACAGCGCCAAGCTGCGCGCCCCACATAAACCACTTCGGAAACTTCGCACCCGCTAGCAACGCCACCGCAATTGTCACCATCACCGGCAGCGTCATCACGCCGATAAAACTATTAGGAAAACCCAGTAGTGCCGCTGACCAATGGTTCACCACCGCCGAGCAGCTCATCGCCGCGTTCAAGTCGCAGTTCAGCACGGCATGCGAATTTTTAGCAAGCGTCAGCGATTCAATTGATAATACAAACGAAGCCAATAGTCCCAAGCCGCTACCAACCAGCATCATCAGCGCTGCTAGTCTCTGACGCTTTGATTCTTTACCCAGCCGCTTGCACAACTTATCAAACATAAAAACTTACCTCGCTAATTGTCGGCAGAGGCAGCCCGCGCCACATATTCTGCATCTGGCTATCAGCGCTCAGCGCGATAACGGTTGGGTATTCAACGATGTCGTATGTCCGGCAAAAATCGCTGCCCTCAGCCGAATCTGGGTCAAGCTCCTCAATCGTATGTCCCGTCTGCCGACTAAAGTCATGCAGAAAACTAGTGACTTGGCGCGCGTAATCACTTTCTGCCCGATATACGACAACGACTCGCATTATTCTTGTCCTTTCTGGCGACGTTGTTCTAGTATCTTGACGAAATCATCCAGCGTTTCAAACTTCTGGAACACACTGGCAAAACGTACGTACGCCACCTCGTTACGCTTCGCTAACTCATCCAGCACAAACTCGCCGATCTGCTGCGACGGTACCTCTGAGGCGCCCAGGGCATACAACTTATCTTCAACCGCCGTAATAATCGACTCGACTTCCTCGTCGGACTTGAGAAATTTGCCAACCGACTGGCGCACCGCATGCGCGAGCTTAACTCGGTCAAACAGCTCACGACTACCGTTTTTCTTGATCACAATGAGGTTTGGCTTTTCTACTCGTTCATACGTAGTGAAACGCCGTCCATCCGGCGTCTCGCGGCGGCGGCGAATCGCCACGCCATCAGAAACCTCTCGCGACTCGATCACGCGGCTATCACCAATGTTAAATCCGCTCATTTATTCCTCCTTGTTCTTTTTGCGGCGGCGAAGGAAGGCCGGCGTATCATCTTCGTCCGCCTCATCCTCAGCTGGCTGATCCCAGATGTTATTTTCCTGCTCAGACGTAAAGTCCGTCGCTCCGCTCTGCTCACTAAGCTCCAGATCAATCCCTTCAACCACCTCATCATCAACTTCAGTCTCTGATTCATGCGACGCTTCACTCGTCAAACTCACCTCGTGATCATGATAGGTCTCACTATCAAACCCGGTGGCGATAACCGTGATGATCACCTCGTCTTCGAGCTCTGGCTTGAGCGTCGCTCCAAAGATAATATTGGCATCAGGACTGACCGCGCTGGTAATTACCTCAGCCGCCTCCTGAATCTCCGCCATGCTCATGTCATAACCGCCAGTCACGTTAAACAGCACACCCTTCGCACCATCAATCGACACCTCGATCAGCGGACTCTCGATCGCTTGCTGAGCGGCCTGCACCGCACGGTTCTCGCCATCGGCCCGACCGATCCCCATCAGCGCCGAACCAGCCCGACTCATCACCGCCTTGACGTCAGCAAAGTCGAGATTAATCAAACCATGCTCGGTAATCAGCTCTGATATCCCCTGCACACCTTGGCGCAGCACGTCATCAGCGATCTTGAACGTCTCGAGCAGCGGCGTCCGCCGATCAATCGTCTGCAGCAATCGGTCATTCGGAATAGTAATCAAAGTATCAACCTGGCGGCCCAGGTGAGTAATTGCCCAGTCTGCATTCACCCGACGCTTCTCGCCTTCAAAACTAAACGGTCGCGTCGCCACACCAACCACTAGGATGTCCATCTCGCGAGCGATCTCCGCCACGATATGCCCAGCGCCCGATCCGGTGCCACCACCCGCACCGATCGTCACAAACACCATGTCCGCACCCTCAAGCGCCTGGCGAATCTCCTCGCGTGACTCATTGGCTGCCGCCTCACCAACCATCGGATCAGCACCGGCACCCAGCCCATTAGTCGTAGTGTGCCCGAGATGAATCTTGACATCCGCCTTGGAATTGTGCAGCGCCTGAGCATCAGTGTTCATGGCGATAAACTGCACGCCAGTGAGCCCCGCATCCTTCATCCGATTGATGGCCGAACCACCAGCTCCACCGACACCGACAACTTTGATACTGGCAAACGTTTGAACTTCACTTGGTGTAATCTGCGGCATTTTCCTCTCCCTATCTTTCTCTTATCAAGTATACCATCTTTGTCTACTAGCTCCTACTTAAACCTCGCTAGCAATCGACTAATCATTCCGCCGGCTTTCTTTGTCACCGAACCCACTTTGCTCTGCGCGTGCTCAGCCCGCTCGGCCCCTGCCCCGTCAATGAGCATCAGACCAATTGCCGCTGCAAACTCCGGCCCATTCGCCTCGTCACTCACGCCCGCATATCCTGCCGGTACACCTAGTTTAGCTGCCACGCTGAGGCTATTTTTCGCAAATTCGACCAGATCCTTAACCTTAGCGCCGCCACCAACCAGCACCACACCGCTCGGCAGCCGTCCAATGCCGCCGGCCCGCTTCAATTCTTTGGCGACTAGCTCGAAAATCTCCTCGTAGCGCGCCTCGACAATCTCATCAATCTCGCTTTGTTCAAATGTGTATACCTGTTTGTCATGCTTAGTATCAACGCAACCAGCCTTACCGCCGCCCAGCCGGGCATGCGCCAATTTGACTGCCTCAGCGATCTCCGGGTCAGTCTTTAGCCCAATCGCCACATCATTTGTCACGTTCTGCGCTCCCATCGGGATCACCGCCACGTGCTGCAAGTCGCCCTCTTCAAATACTGCCACGCCAGTTGTACTGCCACCAATGTCGATAACCGCCACGCCGTTCTCAATCTGCGACTCACTGAGCACCGCTCGCGCTGCCGCCAACACACTTGGTGTCAGGCTTGAGGCAGTGACATTCGCCATCTCGGCCGAGCGGCGTAAATTCGCCACATACGGCGTCAAGCCCGAGACCACATTTGCTCGTAGCTCCAGGCGCGTCCCGCTCATCCCCACCGGATCCTTAATATTGTCCTGCCCATCCAGCCGATAGGCATGCGGCACAATCTCCAAAATCTCTCGATTCGCCGGCACCTTCCCAGTGGTTGCTACCTCCTCAATCCGCAGCACGTCCTCGTCCGTCACTTCACCGCCACTCATCCCCACCGCGATCATACCATCGGCCTTGGTGCTCAGAATGTGCGACCCATTGACACTCAGCGCCGCTGCATTAATATGATGACCGCTCATGCGTTCGGCCGCCTCAAGCGCCTTGTCAATCGCTGCCGCCGGCCCCGTCAAGTTCGATACCGCGCCCTTACGCATGCCGCTATTCTCACTAACGCCAACACCAACGATGTTCGGCAGCCCCGACTCCCCGATATGCCCAACCACGCAGCGCACGGTCTTCGTACCAACATCAATTCCTACCACATATCGAGATTGTTCTTGCATATGCTTAGTATACCAGATAGCCTAGAGTGTCGTCAAAATCTCCGCACCCGTCTCAGTAATCAATACGGTGTGTTCAAAATGTGCACCCAAACTGCCGTCTTTCAAGCTAATCGTCCAGCCGTCGTCCTCGGTCACAATTTTCTCACTACCGAGGCT
The DNA here is from genome assembly GCA_963548005.1 of uncultured Candidatus Saccharibacteria bacterium. Lineage (GTDB taxonomy): Bacteria > Patescibacteriota > Saccharimonadia > Saccharimonadales > Saccharimonadaceae > Nanosynbacter. The sequence goes on from CAUUSW010000004.1 coordinate 92,243, forward strand.
GGCCATTGGCTCAATAGCAATCGTGTCGCCTGCGTGCAGCACTGGCCCGGTACCACGCCGGCCATAATTTGGAATCTCTGGGCTCATGTGCATTTCCAGCCCCACGCCGTGGCCAACCAGCTCGCGAATGATACCCAATTTAGCTTTCTTCAACACCGCTTCCACGCCCGCCGAAATATCGCCAACGCGCGTCCCGTCACCGGAAATCGCATCAATTCCCGCATACAAACTCTGTTCCGTCGCGTGCAGCAAATGTTTTTTAGCACCACGCGGTTCTTCATCAACCACCATGGTAAAGGCGCTGTCAGTTTTCATGCCGCGGTAGCCGATCACCAGGTCAAAACTCACCACATCACCCTTCTCAAACACATAGCCTGTCGGAAATGAGTGCACCAATTGCTCATTGGTCGACACACAGATCACCCCTGGGAATTTTACCTCATCTGTCAAATATGTCGCTTCCGCGCCGAAATCCTTAATTCGCCCATCCACAAACGCATTAACGTCCAGCTCGCTCATTCCAGCCGTCACCCGCTGGCGCAACTCATCATAAATCGTCGCCAACATCCGCCCGCATTCGCGCATATCCTTCATCTGCTGCGGCGTTTTTTCGCCAGTAATTAGAGTTGGCATGCGTACGCCACCTCTTCATAAATCCGATCATGCACTTCGCCAGCCGTACCGACACCATCCAAATGAACAATCCTAACGCCTGCCTCAGCAAAAATCCCCAACACCGGATACATTTTTTGCCGATAAATCGTCATTCGCCGGGCAATTGCCTCTGGCGTGTCCTCCAGCCGGCCGCGCTTCTCTAGCCGCCGCATAATCTCCGCCTCCGGCACTTCCAGTGAAATCACTGTATCAATTTTCTCATTCATCCGCGCCATGTAATCATCCAGCCACGCCGCCTGCTCCTTTGTCCGCGGAAAACCATCAACGATAATATTCGAATATTTTTTATCGCGCGCCTCCTGCACCGCCTGTTCAAACACTTGGTAAATCAATTCATCGCTTACCAACTCGCCCGAGCGTAAAATATCAATCACCGCCGGATCATTACTGCGGCGCAGCATCTCGCCAGTCGACAGCCACTTCCAACCCTGGCGCGCCGCTAACATCTGCCCCTGCATACTTTTACCAGCCCCCGGCGGCCCAAATAATAAGATCATCCTTTGCTCCTTTTCTGTGTTGTTATTGTTTTGCTAGCGTTTCTTTGGTAATTTTCGCAATCAAGGCGCCATCAGCCGCATTGCCGGCTTTAGTCTTCACCGCGCCAATCACCTGGCCCATTTGCTGCATCGTCGCACCCAGATCAGCAACTACCGCCTCGACCATTGCCCGAACCTCGTCTTCGCTCAGCTGTTTAGGCAAAAATTCCTGTAAAATTGCCGCCTCCTTCTCCTCTGGTTCAGCTAGTTCCGCTCGGCCATTCGCCCAGTATAACGCGGCACTTTCTTTGCGTTTTTTAACTTCACGGGCAATAACCTTCTCCACTTCTGCATCGTTTAGGCCCTCGTCACGCTTACCGAGCGACACCTCCTCATTAAGGATTGCCGCCTTCAAACTACGCAGGACATCACCCCGAAAACGATGCCGCCCTAGAAGAGCGGCTTTCATTTCATCAGCAATACGCGCTTTTAGCGCCGACATTAACGCGTTGCCCCCATACGCATTCTGGCTGTTTTCTCGGCCCGGCGCTCACGGCGAATAATAGCTTTCTTGCGGCGCTCAACCTTGGAAATCGGCTTGGCAAATCGCATCACCGACTTTGCCCGCGCAAGGACACCGCTCTGCAGCACCCTGCGATTAAAGCGACGAATCACATTCTCGTTCGCTTCCTTCTGATCTTTACGTGTAACTTGAACCATACTTTTTGCATTATAACAGATGAGAAAATATTTGACAAATTAGCATCTAAGATCGGTTAGACTGAGCACGAAAAGACGCCACCCGATATTTATCCGTGCGGCGTCCGGCAACTAATTTTAGCCCAGCCAACTAAAGCTGCTCTTCTTCAGAGGTTTGGCTATCTTTTTTGTATGTTGCCTCAAACGCACCTCTTTCAATAATATATCTTTCTTTTTCACCATTACTGTTCTCAATTTGACTTTCTACAATTATGCAATTAGCCCCACCTGTCTGTTGACCACCCCACGGCGCATCAATGACAATCTCTTTACCCTCTGGGTTCTCCATACACTTCACAACATTTTTAGGCAAATACTTACCATTAGCAGCTACACCATTCTCTTCCGTAAGTGGCTCATAGAGGTTATGAAAATCTTTGGCATTTATAATATAACGCTCGCCTTTCTCGCCCGTAACGATTGCATCACCAGGATTCGCTATATTAACCGTCTCAACTCGCTCTGTTCCGTCTTCTTCTGTGATAACTGTTTCTACCTTCTGAGTGGTTTCTGAAATCTCAACCTCAATAGCCTTATTGGGATCTTTGATCTTACTATAAGTATCTTTTACTTTAGAAAAATCTAATGTAGATAAGTCCAGATGAACTGGTCCATTCTCCCTATCGACCTCGGCCCAATTAGCAGCGTTTGGATTTGGACTTCCATTGCCATCGGCATGTTCATAATTTTGTGTCATGTTTATTTCCTTCTTGCGTTTAGCAAATTTTATATCATGAGTTCATGCTACCCTCTTTTTTGTTATTTGTCAAGTTGCTAATGTTACTTGGAGGAAGTGCGTAGTTTCGATACATAACATCGTTGCGAATTTCACAACGAAAAAACCACTACACCCAAATAACTAGCGATCACCTTCAAACAAAAGTTGTAATTACCACATCAATCAAACAAAGCCACGTGAACGAGCCGCCCCTCAACCGTCCGCACCCCCTGCCATTCATTGACAGTTGGCTGGAACCACGCCACCACCTCGTCGCCCGGCTCGCGGAAAAATTCCTCTGGCGCGTTGAACGCCAGCATCTGCAACACTTTACTATTTTTATCACGCAGCGCTAATTTAACGTGTTGCCCACCCGCACCCATCCGTCGCGCGCTCAGTACGATAGCTGTAGTGATTTTTACCACAGGCTCGGGATTACCATTACCAAATGGCTCCATTTTCGCCAAATTTGCCACTAACTCCTCATCAATTTCTGAAAAATCATCAATTTCCACATCGGCTCGCGGCAACAAATATCGCTCTTGGTTCGTCAGTTGCAATGAATCATAAAACTCATTAACGCGCCTACGAAAATCACTAATTTTTTCAGTCTCCAGCGTCACGCCAGCCGCCGCCCCATGCCCGCCGCCTTTGATGATAATGTCATCCGCTGCCCGCACGGCATCTGCCGCTGAAAAATCACCAAAACTGC
>CAUUSW010000005.1:0-89896 GCA_963548005.1 uncultured Candidatus Saccharibacteria bacterium
TCCGTGGCAGTCAGCAAGAAACGCTGCAGCGTCCGACCCAAACTCACCCATTCGCACCGACTATTTTCTCTCGTCGTAAAAAGAACCAGATGAGAAGCCGATGCTATCTTTTCGCGATCGGCCTTATTCTGCGTCTTAGCATTGATAGCCATCGACATGATCGGCTCAGCCATCCAACGCGGCACATTAGGTGCGCCAAACACGGCATAGCTCGGCCCATCAAGTGTCTGATCTTGATGCTTTTTGTTAAATCGCATCCAGCTTTTCAGCTCAGCCTTAAATGCCTCATTTTGCATTTGATACGTATTCCCCTGAAGAACGTATTGTTCAATATCATTAAACTGTTTGGTTTGACGCGCGTAATAATGAACCGAGATGCCCTTTTCACTGCGGATAGATTGTAATTTCTTTAGCGCGTCTGGGTAATTCCCTCATCTCTGTCGCACAGCCCCAGCTCACAAACAACTCTCTATCGTGAGGATCGACCACCGGCAATCTTCTGTCGAAATCAGGGTGAATTTCTACTGCCGACTCGCTCTGACGAAAGCGCCACGGCTGAGTATTGTGGCCTGATGGCGCTTTGACAGCCTCAGAAACCAAAAACTCAAAGTTAGCTGGTGATATATTGTTACTGCGAGACACTCTTGCCATAATTCTACCCAATACGCAAGCCTTTCTATCTCGTTAGCTACTTATTGTAATAAAGTATACTGTAAGGTCAATCAATATTGCCGAGTCAAGCTTTCAGCCATTCTTCTTGAAATCATTGTAATCTTCGTTAGATGCCAGGAAAAAGCCTGACTATCCTACTTACACCATTCTAACCGCCTGAGTCCTGACCTTAGGCGGGCGAGAGTGTTCTATGTATTGCCAGACAGATATCGCAGGCTAGATTGGTCTATATTACCAACTCGTATGCATGTTCCTATACGAGACTATCTAGCCCCTGGCCAAGTTTGATACTGTAAGGATAAGCTGGATCAAAAACTTCTGCGCATTCAAAATCGATCGGCCGCATTGATGCAATGCGGTATTGCCCATTATCGTCCCTGCTATACTCAATGATAAAATCTTTCAAACGCCATGGTTTATCAATCCCTGTATCGCGCCGTACGGTCTCAGCGATGTCTTGTATGCGCGAAAGAGCGTCAGTCATCAGCTCTCGCTGATTTGACTCCGGCACAGCATTGTCTGCAAAGAAATTGCGGACCGTTCGCCCGCTCTCGCCATTTATCTTCTCCATCACAACAAAACCTTGTTGCCCGTTCGTAAAGACCCGAGCAATTGGCTTTGGCGCGTCAACGCCAAGCTTGCGCAGCAACAAAAGCGCCTCGAACTCATCGACTGGCCCCCGACGCTTTGCCTCCACGACATTCTTCACAATCACCTCGGTGTCGCCAGCAAGCGATAGCCCAAAAACTGCCTCACCAGGATACGGATCGTTTGGGTTCGCTATTTTGAGTGATGTCGCCGACTGCAGTAGTTCGGTGCCAATATCAGGACTTGAGAACAGTTCGGATAACTGGCCTTTTACTGCCTCACTATAACTACTGTCGATCCTCATTTCTCGCTGATTTTCCAGGCTTCTCACTTCGTAACCCAAGTTAACCGGCTCCGTGTTTTTTAGCTCGCGAGTATAGTAATGCCGGTGCAGAGCTAGCTGTGTCATACGAAAAGCCAGACGTTCACTGGGGCTAGTCGGTCGACTATACGGTTCCAACCGGCCATCTTCAGTGCGATACAAACCCCCTGCTGACTCTTCGTCCTTGACATTGTATTCTATAGTATCTACTATATTATTTCTTTCCAGCTTGTCACCTTTCAGACCCAGCACCGTTCTTGGTCGGTCTCTCGCACTAAGCAGTCTAATTCGGCTATCATAATCATAGTCTGACCCTGGCACCCCTAGCACGCTCATGATATCGTCAGGAATCGTTCCTGTAAATCCAGTGTCATAGTAATGGGCGGCGTCTGGGTGCTGGATATGAGAACGCAGGTACTCGCCTTTTACTTCGTCGTTAAAGTTATTGCAAAACTTTCGCGGATACACAAGGTAGGTAGGAAACTCTATGAGCGACCCGCCTGTCGCACGGCTACTCATACCGAGTTTGCGGCGGCGGGCGTAGAGTTGAGCACGGCGCCCCACGTACGCATAGACACCGTCACGACCGAGGAATACTTCTTCAAATTCTCTCTCGCCTATCCGCTTAGTGTCCCACTCGGCAAACAGTCTATCGTAGTAGCCAGTATCAACTTCAAGTACCTGATTGAATATTTTAGCCGCTCTTTCCAGGGTTTCAGATATATCAATCTCTCCCATCTCGGCTATATAGTCTGCCACCAGCCTGCGGTAGGTCGGCCAGGCATCACCCATCTTGTCTCCTCGCCCACCGAATAACTCTTGGGCATACCGGTCTCCGTACCGCGACGCTATATCCTTCTGTAGTTTATCGTAGGCCTGTTTAATAGTCTCTCTCAATCTCCTATCATCTTCGGTTTTGGGAAGTCGCAAACGTCGATCGGCCTGAACCGCTCTTTTGTGAAATTCCGTCCCCGGTCGAGATGATGTCATATGCTCTATGTCACCCGCCTCGTCTGCGTATGGATGATATTTCACTATACCGCGCAGCTCTGGCTTGAGTTCGGCAATATATGCACGTAACCTAGACGCCTCTTCTGCACCAATAAGCCCCTCCAGGTCAAGCTGAGTAACTTTTTGCGCAGTCGAGTAGTGGTTTGCACATGCCCACAATACAGTACTCCGTGCGACTGTGTCCATACCGTAGTATGATAAATGACCAAGGACGGCATCTGCTAGATCGTCGCTTAATTTTATCTTATCTATACAGCTAAGGACTATTTCTGGGGCAGCTTCACCAAAGACATATACGCATTGCAGTACCTGTAATTCATAGCCGGCATCAATGAGTTCGTAGGCGATACTAGCATCAAGGCCGGTAAAGCTATCGAGGTTGCGGGCAACTGCCCGACCATGGCCGGCATTGATGAGTTTGTGGATGTCATGGTTCGTCAATTGATGGTTAGAATTCTCGCTTACCAGAGTCTCAAGCAACTCATCAACAGTGTATGTATCTTCTACCGCCTGCTTAAACCCTCTCTCACCATCTCGCGCAACATGACCAACAAGAGAATTCTCGACACAAGAAAGACCTTCGTGATTCTCTGCCCGACCCGCAGAGTCCCCTGTCAAGTCTTCAGAGTCCAGTGAACCTTCGGTTATGTGTTCAGAATCATCTACTCTTATAATTTTTCCTGTTTCGTGACCGTTCATTTTTTCCTTTTACCTATTGATGATTATGGTCTATATTGTAATATATAGACACTGAACGCCGCAAGTATTCTATTCTAAAGTGTCTTACTCGCAGGATTAGGTTTGCAGCTCAGAGAGGACTGTTCCGCCATATTTAGCATGGCGTATCTAACGACTATGGTCATGGTGGATCGGGTCTTGACATGGTTTTTCAACCAGCTTGATTTAGCAAAATACTTGGTTTACTCCCACTGCCGCGTGCTATTTATCTCGTGCTTCTCAAAGTAAACTTCCGCCAAATTAACATCAAACCGATTCGCCAGCTCCATCAAATAATTCAGTACATCCGCAAATTCCTCGCGCAGATTATCGTGACTAGCGGGCCTTTTTTCTCCCTTAAATCCCGTCTCTTTGCGAATCGCTTTCGCCAGCTCGCCAACCTCCTCAGTAAACAATAAGAATACTTCGGTAACAGAATTTTTATCCCATCCCTTTTCTTTACACGTTTGATCGAGGTGTTTTTGTAATTCAGTTAAGCTGATTGTTTGTGGATTCATACTTCTCCTCTACTTATCTCGCTATCGACGCGAATGGCTTGCGTTTATAATTTAACATCCGGCAAGTCTTTCAGCTTCTTGCCCTCAAAACAAAAATATGCTGCGCCCTGGTAGGCACCGCTGTTGTTGACTTGATTTTTATCCTCAAATATTTTTCGCACCAGCGGCGACAAAAACCACCTCTGCCCGCCATATTCAACTTCGCGCTCGCCAACAATTTTTGCTACAATTGTTTTATCTTTGAGAAAGACAACCTCATCGCCATTTTTGAGGCCTTTTCGATAAAAGCTAAACTTTTGATTACTGTTCTTGGCTTTGGTGATTTTATCAAATTCCGCTTCTTTATTTTTCTGCTCCGGAAAGACCACCTCGCCCTCAAACGACAGTAGCAGTTGCTGTACCAAATCATAATCAAGCGCAAAAAGCTCGCTACTACCGACTCGATGCTTGGCGAATATTTCGTGCAGTAGCGTTTCCTTTTCGGAATAGTCAACCACCTCGATCGCAAACAACCGCTTCAAGCCAACCACATTGTAGTAGCCATTCGCCTCCAGAAAACGCATCCGCTCTGGGTACTGCTTGGTTTGTGTCTTGCCGATTTTGATAAGACCTGACACTGCGGTGGTCATGACGTAGATGATGCCTTTGCTCATTATAATTCCTCCCTATAACTAATATTCTACACTACTTTCACAGAACCTAGCTTGTTGAAGAATCCCTATTTATAACCTGAGAAGCCTCCAGCCGGTCTCTCAGTTGAAAATATTGGCTGGCAGACACTTTGACCGGGTCGTCTGAAGTATCAATCACAGTTTACTCTGCATTTTCTCAACGTAACCGTATCAGCTACCCGCGCCTCACGAGTGGTTTTGAGGTTGGTAATAATGTAGCCGGGTAGCAGTGTTTCCTTTCCGGAATATTCAGTCGCCCCAATCGCTTCATGCATAATGTTGTAGCATTTTATTTTATAAATAATGGCAACTCATTCTTAACTCACTATGCTTTCGGCAAAAAACCGCGCGCCACGAGCGCCTGCCAAGCCGTGTCTACCGAGAGAGATGACGGCTGAGGCGTTGAAAATCCCTTAGCAGGATAGGTCCTTATCCGCTCGTAATCACCCAGCATCAACGTCAGCATCATAGCGGCACTCCCATAGGTTGCCTCGTATAAGCGATAATATACCTCTAATGTTGTCGGCTGACTCGTTACATACAGTCGCGGCCGCGGATACGGCCACTGAGCCTCGGCAGTTGCCAAAAATCGACGCGTCATATATGGTTTATGAACCAAGATAATGTCCTTACTCTGAATCATCATCTCTGCCAGCAGCCGAGCCGAACGGGTGATATTTTCACCGGTGTTGGCGGCTTGATGCTCAAACAGAATTGCCGAGTTCGGCACCGCCAAACGTTGGAGCTGTCGCCCCAGCAGCGTTGCTTCGGTTTCTGTTGCCCCATGGTAGGGATTAGCAAATCCCGACACCACAATCCATGAACTAATGCCCGCATGATACAGCTCGGCCGCTCGCTCGGCGCTATCGATCATAGCTCCCGCGCCACCGATCACGATAGCATCCGCCCGCACCGGTAGCCGACTCTCAACACAAAGATATTCCCACAGCACATGAAGATGGTGCCAGTCTTGATCAGTGAGAGCTAGCTGACTACGCGACATGTATGCGCTCTCGAGACTTTTTCAGTGTCACTGCATCGCCCACCCGCACTTCACAGTTGATGACGATATGGCCAATTTCACCGGTGTCCAGCGATGGGCTAGGATCATACCCTGACTGAGATTGATTATGACACCGCTGCCAAAACTCCGGTACCACAAACGCGACCGACGACGCTGCGAAAGCAACTGCCAAATGCGTGTTGTATTCTCTGAAGAAGGATGTCATTCATTCAGTATAGCATCTTACAAAGATGGAGTGACATCCACAGGGTTACTTACGTTTCAACTTCCTTACGAGATATCCACACGACCATCATGATAGACCAGCCAAATAGTGACACTTCCGACACCACTGTCAATGGCACCGAGACTTCGCCCGCATAGTATGTGCCGACGACCTTTAGTAGTGCAACACACGCACTCGTTAGGATAACCAGCCGAGATTTCGTAATAATTGCTACCGCAATAACACATGCAGCTAATGCCAATGCCATCCAATGCAACCCCGCAAACAGTTGGCTCGCGGATAGCACACTTATCTCTGAAGCAATCGGTAATCCATTTACCGGATAGACGAGACGGCCGAGCGCCATCATCGCGTAAAATGCGCCAATTGTCGCGATAACGCCTAAAGCAAGCAAGACGCTCGCGCCCACAGGATGTCGCTCCCTAAACTTACCGTACAGCACTACAACGATCGCTAACAATATTGATGCCCCACATGCCAGTATTTCATCTGCCAACTGAAGAAGAGTCTGATGCTGCTGCACCCACGCCATCACACCTGAAGCATCTACTGAAGGTATCGGCAGTGACATTGCAATACTGATGCAGGCCGCGGCAAGCAAACCAAAACCCATCAACCATACGATACTACCAATATACGAAATACGCCGACTACCTTGCTTCACCACTATCTCACTCCTTTGTCATATGTCATATACTTTTTCAACGTCACCGTATCACCCACCCGTGCTTCACGCGTGGTTTTCAGGTTGGTAACGATGTAGCCAATTTCGCCAGTGTCCAGCGACGGGTCGGGGATCATACCAGGACTGAGATGTCCCACCTCTAACGCCAAGCCGTTCGCGCCAGTTGCCATCATGTGAATCGCTTCGCCTTTTTTGATCTGGCCATCAACCAGCCGCACATACAAAATCACCCCGCGATAATCATCATAATAACTATCAAAAATCAGCGCCCGGGTCGGGTCGTCTGGCTGACCGGTTGGCGCTGGTATTCGCTCAACAATCGCCGCCAAAACCTGATCGACATTCTGCCCAGTTTTAGCAGAAATATGAATAATCTCGCTTTCATCACAGCCCAGCAAATTGATCACCTGCTTGGATACGCGCGGCACATCCGCGGCTGGTAAATCAACCTTGTTCAGCACCGGGATAATCGTCAAATCCTGCTCCATTGCCAAGTACACATTCGCCAGCGTCTGCGCCTGAATGCCTTGGCTGGCGTCAACCACCAATACCGCGCCCTCGCAGGCCTGCAAACTACGCGACACCTCATAGCTAAAGTCAACGTGACCAGGCGTGTCGATGAGATTGAGATCGTAGACAGTTGGCTGAGCCAACCCATTCACACCGACATCTGCACAAACCCGAGAGTCAGACTGCGCTAAGCGGGTGGCAGTCGATGGGGTAGCGCCCGCTTCTGAAGAAATCTCTGATTTTTCAGAAGAAGGGGCGGATCGACTGGCAGGACCCGCGTCTAGCGACCGACGTGAAGACTCTGCAAGAGTCTTCGACGATGGGAGCGGTGATGCGCCGCTCACCTCCACCTCCTGATATTCATATTTCATCCGCACTGGCGCGAGCTTAATGGTGATCCCCTTCTCGCGCTCCAAATCCATACTATCCAGCAGCTGCGACTTCATCTCGCGCTTCTCCACCGTCCCCGTCATCTCCATCATCCGGTCCGCCAGCGTCGATTTACCGTGATCAATGTGAGCGATGATACAAAAATTACGAATACTGGTCAGCGGTTTCATCAGCGCCTCAACTTGCTCATATCAAATCGCGAAAATAGCAGACGTTTAATTCGCACCAAAACCGGGTCGATTTCTGGCAGCTTTAACCACTTGGACAATGCACCGTACACGACAAAATTGAAAATCGTGATCGCCCCAAACTTGGGCAGCGCCCCTAAAAAGCTGTCATCCGACGCCCGGAACGGAATTACCAACACGCTGACGTAGCACGCCACCGCTAGCGGCACCGCGGCTAACGCCATCTTGGCGACCGCTTTGACAAACGTCGCATCAAACAGCTGTGGCATGCGCCGCCCTAAAATGACGCACAAAATCACCACCTCGACAAAGGCCACGACCGACTGCGCCCACGCCAGACCATACGGGCCAAGTTTCACGTAGTAGCCAAGTATCACCGCCAGCGCCACATTTAACACAATCGCAAAAATCGACACATACATCGGCGTCTTGGTGTCCTGTTGCGCATAAAATCCACGCGCTACCATGTGATACACCGTCCTGAATAAAATCGCCATTACCAAACAGCCGAGAATGTTCGCCATGACCGGATCGCCATTATTATTGATAAAGTGCACCACGTAGCCGCGTGCGAAAAATGTCACCACACAAATCGGGATAATCATCCAGATCACCGTCCTGAGAAATGACCGCAGGTCTCTGCGAAATAGATCCGGCCGCTCCGAGGCAAGGCGTTCAGTTAGCTGCGGAAAGGCAGCGTTGGAAATAGCGACGCCAATGAGATTGATCGGCATCATGTGTAGCGTCAATGCTTGATTATAGCGACGAATGACACCGTCCCCCATCCGCGACGCCAAGTTGACTTCGGCCAGGCTAACCACATAATCCATTCCCTGATCAATCGAGCGCGCCGGCAGCAGCGACAAAACTTTGCGGAAGCCGTGATTACGCCAATAAATCTTGAAATCATAATCAAAACCGAGGCCGATCAGCCCGACCGCGCTGACGATGAGTTGCAGCACCGACCCGAGCACCACGCCGAGCGCCACGCCCATAATGCCGCCATCAAAGATCTGCCAGCCGAACAGGTTGATGCCATTGGTAAACCACAACGTACCGATGATAATCCCGACATTGTACAGCATCGGCGCCAGCGCATAGAAGGTGAAGCGACCGACCGCTTGCTGGATGCTGGCGATCACCGCCGCCACCGCAAAGATCAGCGGATTTACGGCGATCACCCGCATCATACTGACCGCCAATGCGTGACCAGCCTCGCTCAGCCCCGGCGCGATCAGATATTTCATTAGCGGATCAGCAAAGACGATGATCAGAACGCTCGTTACCAGCGTCACCAATGCCATGAGATTAATCATGCTCGAGCTAATTTGCCAGGCTGATTGCTTATTACCCTTGACCCACCGCTCATTAAATACCGGGATGAAGGTAACGCTCAGTGCCCCCGACACTAGAATCGCAAACATAAAATCCGGCACCATGAACGCCGCCGTATAGGCATCCAGCCCGACTGGATAGCCAGCCAAGTGAGCCTTCTCGTTGGGAAAATATGCCGCATTCAAAAAGCGATCGCGCAGCAGCCCCAGCAAGCTTGACAGCAACATCGAGCTCGCTAAAATCGTGGCAGCTAACTTGACTGTCAGCCGCTGATTAATCTTGTTGACAACATTACGAACGCGCCCCATACCAATTTATGCGTGCAGTTTTGCTTCCTTTGGCAGTTTCGTCCCCGAAAGAATCTCGTCCACCGCCGCTTCTTCTAATGTCTCATCTTTGAGCAGCGCCTCAGCCAATTTATCGAGGAACGGACGATTGGCTTTGAGTACCAGCATCGCCCGTTGTTTGGCCTCGTTAATCAATTGCGACACTTCCTGATCGATCAATTTAGCAGTCTCATCCGAGTACGGCCGCTCGCGGGTCATCTTATCAAACATCAGCCCGCCGTTATCCTCGTGGAACACTTGATCGCGCAAGCTCTTACCCATACCTTGCTCAATCACCATATCGCGGGCAATCTCAGTGGCTTTACGCAGGTCTGAGCCAGCACCCGTAGTAATGCCGTCATCGCCGTAGATAATCTGCTCGGCAATTCGACCGCCCATCGCCCGAGCCAAAATATCTTTGAACTCGTAGACGTTGGTGTAGCTCTTATCTTCTGGCGGCAAGAACCAGGTGACGCCGCCGGTGCCGCCGCGCGGAATAATTGTCACCTTGTGAACCGGATCAGAATCTGGCAAGACGTGACCGACGATGGCGTGGCCTGCCTCGTGGTAAGCCGTCAATTCTTTCTCATGGTCGTTCATCACCTTGGCCTTGCGCTCCGGCCCGATCGCTACCCGCTCAAATGCCTCGGTTAATTCTTCGTTGGTAATTTTCTTCTTGTCACGGCGCGCGGCGATGATCGCTGCTTCGTTGGCGATATTAGCGAGATCCGCTCCCGATGAGCCAGCCGTCTTGGCGGCCAATTTATCTAGGTCAACCGTTTCGTCGGTCGGCTTTTTCTTGAAATGAACTTTCAGAATCGCCTCGCGATCTTTGCGCTCCGGCAGAGTAATTGTCACCCGCCGATCAAACCGCCCCGGCCGAAGCAGGGCAGGATCGAGCACATCCGCCCGGTTGGTTGCCGCCAGCACGATCACATTAGTATCACCATCAAAACCATCCATTTCCACCAAAATCTGGTTCAAGGTCTGCTCGCGCTCATCATGGCCGCCACCCATGCCCGAACCGCGCTTGCGGCCCACCGCGTCAATCTCGTCGATGAAAATGATGCACGGCGCATTTTTCTTAGCCTTTGAAAAGAGATCGCGCACCCGGGAGGCACCAACACCGACAAACATCTCCACAAACTCCGAGCCAGAAATTGAGAAGAACGGCACGCCTGCCTCGCCAGCCACCGCCCGGGCCAGCATGGTTTTACCAGTACCCGGATTACCGACCAGCAAGACACCCTTCGGAATCTTAGCACCCAGCTCCTTGTATTTTTTCGGGTGCTTCAAGAAATCGACGACTTCTTGCAGATCCTGCTTGGCATTGTCATTACCAGCAATATCCTCAAACAGCACCTTTTCTTTGTCCTCGCCGTACAGCCGCGCCTTGCTCTTACCGAAGCCCATCGCTTGATTATTCTGCCCTTGGGCCTGACGCATCATGAACATGAAGAATATCACGATGATCACTACCGGCACGATCATCACTGTCAGGTTCCACAGCACCTCACCGGTTTGCGATGGCGGCAGAACGTTAATCTCAACCTTGGCGTCCTTGTTCAAGCCTTGCTCGTAAATCGTACTGCCGGATTCCTTGACTGATTTCTCGGTCGGCTGTTTTTGGCCTTTGGGGGTAACTTTCAAATCATTGCCCTGGATATCAATCTTGGCAATTTCCCCGGCATTTGCCCGTCGCACTACGTCGGTCAATGCCACATTCTTCAAGTTGCTATTTGGTGACAGCGCCGCGTACACTGCCAGCCCAAGAAACACAATGATTGCCCAAAACAACCCCAGCCGAGCAACCTGCCCGATCCCTTTCTTAGTATTCTTTGGCGTCTTTCCTGCCATACGTCACATAATCCTTTCTCTTTCGTCCTAGCGAGTCACTCGTTTTATTGTAACACTTTTTACGGATAATTTCACCCGCACGCTGGCGGTTGGCTGCCACACCGTTCCTGCTCGGCCAGTTTTGATGGCGATCAACAGTCGATCCAGCTGTGCTGAGAGCAGCGACACGCCAGTCAGTCGCTGCACTTCTCGGTGGAGCAGCTCGCGCGCCGGCTCAATTGGGATATGCGCCCAAAAATAACGGCTGCTGAGGTGTGGCGATAACCGCAATGTCTCTTTGTCAATCTCTCGGCGCAGCATCTGCTGCTGGTGCCATAACTGACCAAGCGCCGCCCGCTGCTGATCAGTCAACCTTGCCTGCAGCTGTCGGCGCAGCTGATTACGTAGATAGGCGTTTGATTGATTCGTCGCGTCCTCCACCCACTCCAGCCGGTGGCGCAGTGCATAACCATATATGTCTTGCTTTGTCCATTCCAATAGCGGCCGCTCAATCCGCTGATCGCCCATAACCGCCAAGCCCCGCCAGCGCGTACCACGCTGCAGGTTGAGTGCTATCGTCTCGATCATGTCATCCTGATGATGGGCCGTCGTCACCCGCCCACCCCAGTGTGCCGCCGCGTCAAAGAGAAATTGATACCGCCGCTGGCGCGCCGTATCCTCACTGGCTGCCGCGCCCAATTCCTCACGCCTGGTAACATATGGCACATTATACCGGCAGGCAAGCCCCGCCACGAACCGCGCATCGGCCGCCGATTCTGCCCGAATTCCATGATCAAAGTGAGCCACCACCACCTCGTCCTGCCCATGCCGCAATACGCTGTCGAGGAGTACCACGCTGTCCACTCCACCCGATACCGCAATCAGTCGCTTCATGAGGATATTATGACACATACTGCGGGGCTACGTGATACAATACTCACTATGCACGAGACAACCATCCTCTGCTTTGGTGATTCCAACACCTTTGGGCAACGGCCCGATACGAACGCGCGATATGACGAGTCAGTGCGCTGGCCGCGGCGACTGGGGGCGCTGCTAGCGGACGAGGCACGCCAATATTATGTCATCGAGGAGGGGCTAGGCGGTCGGCGGACTGACCTTGATCATCCTGACCCAGCCAAGCCGTCGAGAAATGGCTGGACGTATTTTCCGCCGTGCCTGGCCAGTCATCAGCCCGACATCGCCATCATCATGCTGGGAACAAATGATGCCCAGCTCTGCCACCAGCGACCAGTTGAGGCGATCGTGACGGCACTGGCGCGCTACGTAACGTATTGTCACGAATCAGACGTCACACCGCTGCTCGTTGCGCCGCTCATTCCAGACCCTACTGGGCTGTTCAACGAGGCAATCGTACCGCGATCGGCATGGCACTTTGATGATACAGCCGTGGCGACACTAACTGCACTGCCTGAAAAAATTCGAACCTATGCTACTAAATATAATGTTGCGTTTTTCGACGCCAACACATATGCCAAGGCCGGTGTAGACGGACTGCACTGGACAGCAGCGGGTCACGAGCGATTTGCCCGAGCAATCGCCCAGATGATACGTGAAATCGCGTAGAATACTCAAACGTCAGTTAGTTTGAGTTTTTCGATTCTGATGGCCCCATCCAATAGACTCGACCGCCAGCCTCAAAAATAGGCGCCGCCGCTGCCGCTAACACTGAGGAAATTTGTTCTTCTGTTAACCCCTTAAAGGCTGGGTTTTTGAAAAAATCAGCTCTTTTTATACCAGCATCACCGACACCACGCAGGATAAATTTTGCCACTTCACTAATATTGGCGTCAGCCGGAGAAGCCTCGGGCTGACGCAGAGTGTCCCACCCCCCATGTTCTTGAGGTGGTAATTCCTTCGTCGGCATAGTTGGCATCATTTCGCTCATAGTTTGTCTATATCCTCCCCGATATTATTTTCACAAGTATATCATCATATCGTCAACTCTTGCAATAGAGTGAGCAATGTGTCATCCACATATTAAAATACCGCGGCCCATACAGACCGCGGATAAAAAACAATTCTGGTAGCACCGGGTGGACCCGAACCACCGACCTCAGGCTTATGAGTCCTGCGCTCTAACCAGCTGAGCTACGGTGCCACACGTCACCAATTGTACCAAACGAGGCGCAAAATCTCAACCGCCTCGAGAACCTACTTATCTGGCGGGGCCTCAACTGCTAATCAAATAAGGCCAGGCAAGTTTCACCCCCGGCGACTAGGCCACCAGCTCTACGCCTTCTTCGTCCAGCAGCTCCAGTCGCCGCACTACCAATGAACGTAGCTCCTCGCAAGTCCGCCGGCGCTGCCATGTCCGTAGCTGGTCGTTATTGACCGCAGCTAAAAACTGCCCAAGCTCGTGCTCAGTGATATCCATGTTGTTGCCTTTCTGTGTTTGTTAAACCGTGGCTTTACTATAGCACAGATTTGACATAAGCGCAATAGTATGACAACCATCATGACGGGTCGCGTCAATACTGCCCCATCACCTTCCCTTGCCAAACCGCTTGTGATAAACTGGAGGGAGAGGATTTTACACAAACATGACCCCGGCTATTATTTCATCACTTGCCATCGTCGCCTTCTCGGCACTGATCCACGCTAGTTTTCAGCTCAGCGTCAGCGTCTTGACTTTGCTCAGCGGCCATTCCCTCGGCAAGCAAACCGCCCGCCGAAAAGTATTGCGACTGATGAACGGATTCGTGGGTGGAGTGTTGATGCTGACAGCGCTGCTGATATCGGCGATCGTCTACTATCTGTCACTGGTCATTCATCACGCTACTCAGGCCGAGCAACTGGTGGCGGCCATCGTCTGCGGGCTGATGGTTGGGCTGGGCGTGGCGACCTGGGCAGTGTACTACCGACGGGGCGAAGGTACAGCCTTGTGGCTACCGCGCAGCTTTGCGACCTATCTATCAAAGCGCTCAAAAGCAACGCGCCATAGCGCCGAGGCCTTTAGTCTCGGGATGGCCAGCGTAGTGGCTGAATTGCTGTTCATCATCGGGCCGATGGCGGCGGCGGGCCTGGCAACCGTCCTACTACCATCAACCGAGTGGCGCCTCATCGCCATCGCCCTTTACGTCGTCATATCACTGCTATCACTGGTCGTCGTATTAGTGCTGGTCGGCAGCGGCCACTCCCTCGCCCATCTACAACAGTGGCGGATGGCGCATAAACGTTTCTTGCAATTTGCAGCTGGCGGCAGCTTGATTATTTTGGGCGGCTTTTTGTTCGTTGATCGAGTGCTCGGCATCGTCAGCTACGGGGGTTTTTAATGCCAAGCGAGCACCCAAACCGACCAATCGTCGATGTCGTCAAGCGCGGCAAGCGACCGAACGAAGAGTTTGACCCGACAAAACTCCACCACTCTATCATGGCGACCTGCCTGAGTATCCGCACACCCGAAGGCCAAGCCGACGACATCGCCAAGTCAGTCACTCTCGGCGTGATGAGCTGGTGCGAGACCCGACCAGAGATTACCACAAACGACATCCGACACCGCGCGGCACAGTTACTGCAGAAACTACACACCGACGCAGCATTTGTTTATCAACACCATAAGACGATAATGTAGGGGGCACATGGCACAAAAACCAACTTTTGACTATGATGTAATTGTTATCGGCAGCGGCGCTGGCGGTTCACCAGCCGCAACTGTCTTGGCGCGCGCTGGCAAGAAAGTCGCCATCATCGAGCGCGGTACCTTTGGCGGCGAATCCCCAAACTGGGGCGACATTCCGACTGGCGCCCTGCTCTATACCGCTGACGTCTATCACGAGGCCAAAACAGCGGCCAAGTTCGGCCTGCGCACCAGCACGGTCGGCTATAACTACCCATCGCTGCTCGCCTGGAAAGACACCGCCATCAAGCGCACCGGCACAGGCGGCAACCGCAGTTACTACGAGAAACAAGGCATCAGCGTCTTTACCGGCAGCGCCCACTTTCTCAGTCCTAACGAGATTACCGTTAGCCGCCGCCACTTATCAGCGCGCAAATTCCTGATCGCCAGCGGCTCAACCTGGCGCGATGATCACATCCCGGGTCTCGACGAAGTGGCTCATCACACGCCGCAAACCATCCTCTCGCTCAAACGCCCGCCCAAAACGCTGTTCGTTGTCGGCTCTGGCACAACGGCGATGGAGCTCGCATATTTGTTCTCGACCTTTGGCAGCAAGGTGTATGTCGCCGAAACCGCCGGGCGCATCTTGCCCGAGTTTGATCAAGAAGTTGGCGAGCTGATCGCCGCTGACGCCAAGGCACAGCGCGGCATGAACATTCTCACCCAGACAAAGCTGGTCGCCGTCCAGAAAGACGGCATCGCAAAGCGCGTCACCTACGCTCGTGGCGGCCAGCAGCATTCAGTGCGTGTTGATGAAATCCTCATCGCCGACGACCGCCTACCGACGACCGACATTGGCCTAGAAAATGCGGGCGTGGCATATACCGAACATGGCATTCAAGTCAGTGAAGCGATGCAGACTTCGGCGCGGCACATCTTTGCAGCCGGTAGCGTCGTTGACCTTCAGGCACAGACACACACCATTCTCAGCCACAGCCGCACCGCTGCACACAACCTACTACACCGTAATTTTATCGTGCTTGACGATACACCGCGCTTGACGATCGCATTCACCGACCCGCAGATCGCCCGAACGGGACTAGACGAGGACGACTGTCTGCGCCGCGACCTGAAGATAACTATCGCCCTAGCGCCGCTGACCTTGACCGCTCGCAGCAACATCACCGACCGGCGCAGTGGGTTCGTCAAATTGATCAGCGACAAAAAAGGCGTCCTGCTCGGCGCTACCATCGTCGCACCGGGCGCCAGCGACTTGATGACCGGCCTCAGCCTCGCCATCCGCCACGGCCTGACCGCCAAACAACTGATGAGCACACCAAACTGTTTCACTGCCTGGTCAGAGGCGGTACGCATTGCGGCGGGGAAATTGGCAGCGTGATGTCAGTATTCGCTAAACTCTCAGGTTAGCCGTATTTAGTTCCTCAACACAAGAGCGAAAGCAATCACCTTTCTCTTTGTAGTTGCGAAACGATCCGAAGGAGGGCGCCGCCGGAGAGAGAAGTACCGTACCACCTGACCCTGATAGATATTGAAACGAAACTGCTACTGCAGCAGACAAAGATACCGCCTGGAATAAAGCAACAATATGACAATTGCCACTATCTAGACGATCAGTAATAGCTTTCGCAATCCTCGCACCATTCTCAGGCATTGTTACAACGATTGTTGCTTCTAGACGATCACAAATTTCCTTAGCTAAACTATCATAGTCAATACCTCGATCAGCCCCACCTAATAGCAAAGCAAGCGGCCCCTTGATCGCATGAATTCCTTCAATCGTTGAAAGACAGTTCGTTGACAGTGTATCGTCGACAAACACAACTGCGCCCACACTACCCACCACCTCAAGGCGATGTCGTAATGACCTGAAATTTTGCAATACAGAATAGAGTTTTTGCCGCTCTAGCTTCACCCCCAATTGCGATAGTGCTGCAACCGCTAAAAGTGCATTCCTGACGTTGTGCTCCCCAAAAATATTGAGATGAGGCCTCAGTTCACTTGCTAGCTTATCGTTGAGACTTACCCAGCGCACATCTGACCCCATGAGATGCTGATATTTCTTAAGCTCCTGGGAATCGCCATTAGCTATCACTGTACATGGTGTGTATTTCGTGCAAATCGATAATTTATCCTCATAATAATTCTGCAACGACCCGTGCCAGGTCAGATGGTCAGCGCTTAGGGAGGTAATGATAACAAGTGGAGCTGCCATTGTGAGGTTGGCCGCCTGATAACTAGAGGTCTCGACAACCCAAAAATCCGGCTCTTGAGCAAGAGAATCTGCCTCCCTACCCCATGGCGGCGTCCCAACATTTCCACATAAAAAGGCAGTCTTACCAGCCGCCTTTAGCAATTCACATAATAAAGCAGACGTCGTTGACTTACCTTTCGTTCCTGATACTAAAACAACATTTTCCAATGAGTCCCTAGAGTGCAACCATAGATCTAACCCCGTAACCACCCTGGTATTGTTTTTAACAAGATTTCTGATTACTGCCGAGTTCTTCGGGATACCGGGAGATGTTATCACTACCTGGCATTTCAGTAGTTCCGCCAGATTCTCTCGGGAATCAGTAGTGAAAGATTGAAACGGTATGCCTAGCTTGTTAAGTCTATAAGCCGTTTCCAAGCCTTCGGCACCAACACCGAGAACCCCCACAGAAAGCCCCCTTAGATCATTCCAAGCAAGCGGCACGAAGATACCTTCCTGGTACACGATGACCGTTTGGTGTCAAGAAGTCTGGCTCAGGGTCTTTTGGTAAATTATCTAACAAGCCTTTGACACCAGGGTCAATACCGCCATGGCGCCTATCCTCGCGTCGCGACATTAGCCGCATCGCCACTCGTGACTCTTCAACATCGCCGACACATTCCCACGGCTTGATATTCTCATCCATCCCTAAAAGCCCGCGAAATGATGGCACAAGATCTGGTTTCTGAAGAGGCTCGATGCCGGAGAACACCCGTTCAAGCGCCGCCTTCGACAAAAAAGGAGAGAGAATGAGGTCAATAAATGCACATTTATCGCATGCACCACACCACCCCTGAGAACGCCTTGCTTCGTCAAGAATAAACGCCCTGTTACAGCTACAGAATGTATCAAAATAAGCAGCACACTTATTAGCAAACTGCTGCGCAATCCATAGTTCCGACCACGGGCGAAGTAGGGAAAAATAGTTAGGTAGTCCCGGCGCCACGAGTACCCCATTAAAACCACATTCAAATTCCTCAGATTTTGAATATTGATGATTAACACGTATTCCATCAGCCGTTACTAGCGTTGGGGACGACGCTGACCACTCATTAGACATGACCACAGCATCTTTTCCAGCCAGTGCTGCCGCAATGACAGCCATCGCCGAAATAATTCCGGTAACCGGTACATGCCCGTTCAAAAATCCAGGCGTCGTTCCCAATTGTTTATCTAGGTATCGCTCGGCTCGGATAACAGAAAGCCCTGTTGCGGCCGCAGGGTTATCAACCGCTGGAAAGGCTATACCTTCTTTATTGACGATGAACAGCGTTGGCGTAATACCAGCTGCTCTCAAGAGTTCAACGCTAACCAATGAGTCAACCCCGCCGCCAAATGGAACGAGAGGGTCACATTGCTGCATTGGCGATACGCTCTGATACGATAAATTTTGTTTATCTAGTTCGTAATGGGAAATCTCAAGCCTACTCACCCGTTGAAAAATCCCTCGACCCGGATGTGCGAGATCTGCCCGATAGGCAAATTCACCGAGGCCTTGGCGATAATACTGTTCGAGGAACTTTACCTCATCATCGCGCAACTTCATACCCGACATATCCAAACGAGCTGGCGCCAGGGTTTTGTAGTAAGATACGCCAGCAAGCAAGAAAAGCCACTTTACAGCACATTTAACAGCAGGTTGCTTCCAGTCACCGCCTTCGGGAAAAACAAAGACCTCCGTAAAGTTATACTCCCCAATCCGCCAATGACAATGGATGGAATTTTTTACCTCATTAATATCATAGCCCAAAAATACAAAGTCATCATTACTTGCTAAATGTGTCATAAACTTAATTATACCAGAGAGCTTTGAAAGTCTTGCTATAATATGATAAGGGACTGCCATGAAAAGTAAATACTCCATAACCATGGTATCAGTAGGAAAAGAAAGCGAAGCGAAGAGCATCGCCAAGGTCCTCGTCGAGCAAAAACTGGCCGCGTGCGTGCAGCTGCTGCCGATTCAGTCAACCTACATTTGGCAAGGAAAATTTGAATGCGATGCAGAGATCTTGATGCTCATCAAGTCGCGCAAAGATGACTTTGCGACGATTGAAAGAGTAGTCAGGTCGCTCCATAGCTATGACGTGGCAGAGATAATCTCATTTGATATCACTACTGGATCACAGCCGTATCTTGACTGGATTGACGAAACCTGTCGGTAGATCAATACGCTAAGGATATTAAAAACGACCTCAACTCATGAGGCCGAAGAATCAATGAAACGTGGTTGCGGGGGCAGGATTTGAACCTACGACCTTTTGGTTATGAGCCAAACGAGCTACCAGGCTGCTCTACCCCGCGGCACATTGTCCATCTTAGCAAACACGAATTATTTTTGCAAGTTCTGACTCGTCCGCCGCGCGCCAAAGAGGAAATTGATCCACTGCTGGAAGTTACTGGTCGGTTGCTTTTGCGGCGTATTGTGGGCGGTCGGTTGCTGCTTGGCCGTGTCGGTTGATGGCACGATCAGCAATTTTTCGCCGGGCGAGCCACGGCCGAGGCGCTGGCGCACTGCGAGATCGAGGTATTCGTCACTTTCATAATATTTTGATTCATATGCCAACAGTTCAGTGCGCAATTTCTCGACCGTCAGCTGGTACTTTTTTTGATCGACCATCTGCTGCAGTTCATAATTGCGCTGCATCGACTCGATCGACCCCCACGCCCAACTCAGCGCGATCAGCGCTGCCGCCGCAACCACAACATTATTCAGCGTCAAATAATCGTGACGCACGTGGTACCAAAATCGTTTGAGTTTCAGCGTGTTCATGTTGGTTTTATCAGAAGGTATGGCTATATTATGAGGGGTCGGGTGGGGTTAGTCAAGATGGGCGGATCTGCAGATGATTTTACTGGGTGATCATAGCATGAATGGCTAAACATTAGTAAGGGCCAAGCGGTAGGGGGCTAGTAGCAATCTAGTGAAATTACCAGTCCATTTCGGCCGCCCGTAGTAAACTCAGTACACCAGTTCCGCAAACTCGGAAGAGTTCACATATTCAAAATCATGTGCCAGATGGTCACTCAGGAGGTTGTTAACATTCAAGGGACGTGGCACCGCAGCACCGAGATATATGGCGGCAATGAGCGCCGTCGATAAGCTGTGGCGAAGATTGAGCACGGCAAGCTTTTCAAAAATATCCGCCTGATGCGTTTCGAGGTAGGTTTTGTGTAGCCTAGTCATCGAGCCTTTCACGAGTTCTGGCTGCGTCACGTCAAGCCCCAGATCCTCAGCCACATCGACGAGGCGCCGGCTGGCTATCGGCGTAAGACAATCAATATCGTACCTCGTGTCAATTACCGCCTGATTTTGCCGCCGCTCTCTCCACTTGTCATACAGCCAATCCACCTGTTCCGTCGCAATTGACGATGATCGTTGCAGTACTGACAAATCGGCACAGAGTTGGTGGCCTGCAAAGGTCACGCCGGACAATGTCCGTGAGGAAGCAATATCTGACTCGATCATCTCCAGAAGCCGCGGCGCCTCGTCTTCTGATTCCAGATAGACTGACTTGAACCCAAATTCAAGCAGGCTCTGATCCTCCAGTGAATCAAAAGTTGCAAGGTCAATGATGGACCACGAGTAGCAAAACGGTTTTGATGCTCCCCGAACCCGGAAATTCTTTGTCCACTCAACATCGAGCGCAGCCACGAGACTTCGTTCCCGACCAAACGGGCGCTCTCGCTCACCAAACGGGCGTTCCGCCCACTGCAAGTTTGTTCTCAGGTGCATCGACTTATGTATTCTCCTAGAGACGATTTTAACTCACATAGATGCTTTTACCAAGATACTTCCGGAAATGGTTGCGCTTGAAGGGATAGCGTCAGCGTTGGGAAGCCAACAGCAGAAAGAGAAGACGGAATTCGAATTCTCGAGGACTGATAAATAGCCAAACAGGCCTAGAAAGATCGCACCGCAATCGACATGCTAAAATTAATACAATTAAAGGGAGGACGCAAGAATGAACCATCAATCAACTGTAACATTTCGCACGGAGGACGGAAACGACCTGCACGGAGTGTGGAGTCCCCCGAACCCCAACATCCAAAACTATCCTTTGGTCATCTTGGCTACTGGCGATGGCCCCAACGGCAGCAAAGGACAAACTTGGCAACAACTTGTCCCTATCCTGAACGGCGTCGGTATCGGAACATTTCTTTTCGACTTTGCAGGGCTCGGCTACTCGCCAGGGGATTATGCCAGCCTAACTTTGTCCCGAGGATGCCGTGACTTCCGAGCTGCGGTGAACTACGCCCAATCCCACGGATCTCACGATCGATCTCGCCTTGGCGCAATCGGGTCCAGTTTCGGAGGAAACGTAATCTTGCTTGAAGCAGCCAAGTTTCCAGAGATCAAGGCCATCGGGCTCAAATCTGCCAGCACCTTCCTAGCCGAAGGGTATGAGTTCGAACTGGGTCACGATAAAATGAGCCAATGGGGGCAGGACGGGTTTCTTTCAGAGGTTGGACACACCTACGATATCGTGCTGGATTCACTTCTTCTAAATACCTACGCCGCAGCCGCCTCAATTCAAGCACCGGTCCGAATTGTTCATGGAACTGCCGATTCATCAGTACCTATTAGGCATGCACGAGACCTGCTGCGAATCTTGCCAAATGGTTCGATGCTGGAGATTCCAGGAGCCGATCATTGGTATGCGGAGGGTGATGAATGGGCAACAATGGCTCACGATCTAGTAAGGTTCATGGTGGAGCACCTCCTTCCTGCTGGGAGATCCTCCCTCGACCTCCTCGACAGCAACCTCCCAGCGGTCCTGGAGGGCGAAGCCAAGAGGCAGCAGGACACCGCCACTCCTGACAAAACCAAAAACCTCCGACCAATGGCCGGAGGTTCTAACATGACGCTTTTGGTGGGGGTGGCTGGGATCGAACCAGCGACCAACAGGTTATGAGCCCGCTGCTCTAACCGCTGAGCTACACCCCCATGAGCGATATTATACCGTAAAAGCAGCCGAGTGAGAAGTACCGTCAATTTACCCTACTGCTGGCCGGCAAGCTGCTCGCGCGTTCCTGAGCGCAGCGCGCGCCATTGCAATTCCTTCCCTATTTATCTGTTTTTGTTCCTCGGTTAGCGGACCCTGGCCCCACAAGGCATGAGCCTCCCTGGTACGTGTACCTAAAACCGTAGGGCTATGGTGAGGCCGTAGTTTCTTATCCGCGGGGATATTCTGATCAGATAGTCGCTCATCAACCGCATGGGCGTTCTGATCAGCCGGCGGTTTAAGCCCAAGTGCCCATCGCGCTCCATAATATGAACAGCCTGTTTTATCGACAAGCTCATCAACCTTCTTCCACTCCTCCGCGGTCAATTCACGGCCCCGCTCACCAGTCTGCGATAGTTCACTCATAACTAGTAAATATCATATTTTGCCCATAAAAGCAATACTACCTCAGCGCCACAACCCCCACTACAAAAAGACTCCCGCATGAGCGAGAGTCTTTGAGGCACCTGTTTGTTTGATACTATTGTACCGGTAACCAGGTGTATAATGCAAGTGCTTATTTCTTCTTTTTGATCGTCAAAAAGCCATTGCGTGGGTTTTCGGTAACGATCCGGTCATC
Organism: uncultured Candidatus Saccharibacteria bacterium; assembly: GCA_963548005.1. Taxonomy (GTDB): domain Bacteria; phylum Patescibacteriota; class Saccharimonadia; order Saccharimonadales; family Saccharimonadaceae; genus Nanosynbacter. Next base: position 22,455 of record CAUUSW010000005.1, read on the forward strand.
TGGCAAGTCGCATGGCTCGCCCTTGGCGTTCTTTTCAACCTTGGCGAAAAAATAAATTGTCTGCGTTTTGCCACCGCGCAGCGTGACTTCGGTTTTATGCAAGTAGTATGTAATGCCTTTTGAGTTTGTGTGCTTATAAGCCATTCGTATACCTCCTGTTAGTACTATACTATTCTAGATTAGCGCCTCTGTTAACCCCTGTCAAGCCTAAAGCGGTTTTTGACGATACCGAAGCAGCAGTTTCAATACCGCTAACGCCACCAGCCGAGCAATGATAATCAGCATAATTACCCCTGTTACCACCAATGACCAGCCCGCCAAGTCCGATGACCAGAGCGGCGGTACAAATGTCTGATAATACGGCGCAGTGGATGGCGGCGTAAATTTGAGGTCAAGCGACGAGGCGGCCGGGTACTTCGCCCATTCATCATTGATGCAGCTGACGTAGCGCGGGTCGGCCGTAGCATAAAATCGCCCCCAACCACCAGCCTGTGCTCGAGCGTCGCATACTTGGCGAACTTTGGCGACCGTGTCGTTGCTGGATCGAGAAGCCGACTTTGACTCGAACTCTTTCCAGGCCGCCTCGTAGGCCCGCTTGTACGAGTGCTCCAGAGCGATGCGTCCCGGATCGGCGTTCATGTGCGCGACCACATAGCGCTGCAAGTCATACACCCGCCGCTCCAGCGCCCCCTCGTCGCCCTCTTTGTCGGCGTTGATGACGGCGTCACGGCGCTCGATCATGCCAATACTATTTAGCCTGAGGAATGTTGCACTGACAAACGACGCCATCACTAGCAAAATGACTAGCTGCCATGTCTTGATTTCTTCTAGTCGCCGAATCGCCCGACGGGTGCCTCGCTTATCTGCCATTCCCCACCTTTCTCATCTCATTATACCAAAGATGGTGAGTGAATGCGACACGGGGCTAGCGTCAGTGGTATAATGACGCTATGAGGATTTATTTTTCGGGAATTGGTGGTGTGGCGATTGGGCCACTAGCAGAAATGGCCATCGGCGTTGGACACGAGGTCTGTGGTTCTGACCGGGCGGCCGGCTTGATGACAGAGGCACTCAGACGGGATGGGATCACCGTGTCGTTTGACCAGTCAGGTGAGTTTTTGCGCAGCGAACATCAGCGAGAGCCCTTTGACTGGTTCGTGTATACGGCGGCCCTGCCGGCGGATCATCCAGAGTTGGTACTGGCGAGGCAGCTAGGGATTCGCACCAGCAAGCGTGACGAGCTACTCGCTCAGATTATCGCCGACAAACAGCTCAAGCTCATCGCCGTCACTGGTACGCACGGCAAGACGACGACGACTGGCATGCTGGTGTGGACGTTGCAGCAACTCGGCGTGCCGGTGAGCTACCTGGTTGGCTCGACGCTTAGTTTTGGCCCGAGCGGTCGGTTTGATCCGGCTAGTCAGTTTTTAGTGTATGAATGCGATGAATTTGACCGCAATTTCCTCCACTTTTCGCCGTGGCTGAGCCTCATCACCTCAGTTGATTATGACCATCCCGACACCTTTCCGACGCCAGATGATTACCGGGCGGCATTTCGGCAATTTGGCGAGCAGTCGACGCAGGTGATCGCTTGGCGAGAGGACGCTGACGTATTTACTCCGGCCAATGTGACGGTGCTTGAACAGACTGATCCACAGATAACGCTAGCTGGCAAACACAACCGGCGTAACGGCACGCTGGCGGCACGGGCGGCGATGCTGGTGCGAGAGGCGGCTGCCTTCGAGATTGAGGCTGAGGCGATTATCACGGCGCTCAATGCCTTTCCGGGCACCGGCCGGCGCTTTGAAAAACTGGCCGACAATCTCTATACCGACTATGGCCATCATCCGTCGGAAATTGCTGCTACGTTGCAGCTGGCTCATGAACTAAATGACCACGTGGTGCTCGTCTACCAGCCACACCAAAATATTCGCCAGCACGAGGTTCGTGAACGCTACACTGATCAGATTTTTACCCATGCCAGCGAGATATATTGGCTGCCGACGTACTTGACCCGCGAGGACCCAAACCTGCCGGTGCTGACGCCGGAGGAATTGACACGCCAATTGACGACGGACAAGGTGCATATCGCGCAGCTGGATGAGGCGCTGTGGCACACGATTGAACAGCAACGAGCGCACGGCGCGCTGGTACTCGGTATGGGTGCCGGGACAATCGACGGGTGGCTGCGCGAGCAGTTAGGCCGCAGCGCTTGATCACAAGTAGCCAGCCTATTCGTCAGACTCGTCACCAAGTGCCACCCGGATATCGTCATATGAAAATCCTTGACGGGCTAGATACGCCATGAACTTTTGCTGATCGCCGGCATATTTGTGGCGTTTTTTAGCGATAATTTTTCGCAGTTCCTCGCCATCGGAGCGGATGTTTTCGCTGATTAATTGCTCTATCGTCTCGCGCTCAATCCCCTTTTGTGCTAGTTCCAATTTGAGCCGCCTGACACTGGTGCCTTTTTGCAAGAATCGATGCTCCAGCCAAAAGCGGGCGAACTTTTCATCGTCGAGGTATTTTTTCTCGATCAACCGCGCCAGCACCCGCTCGGTAATTTCCGGCTTCACGCCCGGACGTTCGGTAATTTTACTATTCTTTGGCGAGCACTTCTTGGTCGGCCTGGTTTTACGCCACAGATAATCGCGCATTTCCTTAACCGAGCGTGGCCGCGTCAAACAATATTCCATAGCCCGGGCATACAACTTGCCAAACTGGCTCTCGTCCTCTAGCGCCGTCAATTCTTCGTCGGTATATTCATGCCCGACCTTAATCCCCAACTCGCCCACCTGAAACACGTCGAGACTAAAGCGATAGGCACCATCAACACTCACGTTAACGCGGTTTTTGTCGCGAGTTTGGAGAGAGATGTCAGTGATTTTCATGAAGCAACCTATCACTCCTCCCGGTATCCTCAAGGTAATCAATGATCTGCGGTAACGCTTTTAGCCCCGACTCTGATCCAAGATGATGACCATTGTGGACAGTTACGAATTCTGCACCAAGCCGCCCAGCAAACACCCTAGCGTCACCATATGAGCAATATGGATCGTTGTCGCTATGAATAAATAGCAGCCGCCCTGCGCCACAGCGAATCTTCTCAATATCAAAACCAGCATCAGGCCATAATCTATCAAATTGACCTGGTTCATACTGATCCGTACCGATCGTCAATCGTTCATTCAAGAATGTACCGACGAGAATTGCCGTCTCGACTACAGGGATATCGTCTGACTGCAATAGATTCAAAACTGTCGTCGCACCAGAAGAATGTCCAACTAAAAGATTATCTGTAAAATCCCAGCCCTGACTCAACAGAAAATGATGATATTCCTCCCTATTGGGCGTGTGGCAATTTGGTAGTTGCGGTTCAAAAACTTTGTAGTTATGCGCTTTTAGCCAATCGTGCAACCAAACAAACCAATGCTCTCCTGGTGTACCATCTGTCCCATGAAGTAAGACCGCCTTTCTCATATAAGTATCTTTCGGATTGCCCGTTTATATACCTCTGGCAGATTATCGAGTTGAAGCGCCGCACGAATAATAAACTTTTGAAACTCAGCCTTGCCAGCCTCACCGTTAAGCTCAGGCCCACCGACCTTTCGGCCTACATCACCAGCAAAGGTAACGATCCCGATATGTGTTGTCGTTCCAAAATCCTTTTTCCAAATATACACATCGACAAGACGTGGTGATACGAGCTCAACACCCAGCTCCTCAGCAATTTCACGAACGATCGTCTGTTCTGGTTGCTCACCCTCATCAAGCCGACCGCCGGGCAACTCCCAATCATCGCGCTCATTTTTTCGTAGCCATATACTGTCACCATCACGAACAATTGCCTTACATGACAGCGTGACTGCTAAATTTCCCCATTCATCACGCAGCGTTACTCGCTGACCAGCCATTGGCTACCCCTCTGCTTCTTTCACCTTCTCCCGAACTTTCTGATCAATTTCTGCCAAAACCTCAGGATGTTCTTTCAGATACAACTTAGTTTTATCACGGCCTTGACCAATGGTCTCGCCGTTATACTTGTAAAAGGCACCTGACTTTTCTATGATACCATGTGTAGCTGCCAAATCCAGAATATCACCAGTTTTAGAAATACCTTCATTATACATAATGTCAAACTCAGCGATGCGGAATGGCGGCGCAATCTTATTTTTCACCACCTTGATCTTGGTGCGGTTGCCAAGGATATCATCGCCAACCTTGATCTGCCCAATCCGGCGAATATCAACCCGCTGCGAGGCGTAAAACTTCAGTGCGTTACCACCCGTCGTAGTCTCAGGATTACCAAACATCACGCCAATCTTCATGCGAATCTGGTTGATGAAAATCACCGTCGCTTTCGACTTGTTGATGATGCCGGTCAGTTTACGCAGCGCTTGGCTCATTAGCCGCGCTTGCAAGCCCATATGTGAATCGCCCATATCGCCGTCAATTTCTGCCTGCGGTGTCAGCGCTGCCACCGAATCCACCACGATGAGATCTACCGCATTTGAGCGCACCAAGGTTTCAGTAATTTCCAGCGCTTGCTCACCGTTGTCCGGCTGTGACACCAATAGATTTTCGGTGTCCACGCCCAACCGCTTAGCGTAACTCGGGTCAAGCGCATGTTCAGCGTCGATGAACGCCGCCGTGCCGCCCTGCTTTTGGATTTCGGCAATGGCATGTAGCGTCAACGTCGTCTTACCAGAGCTTTCTGGACCATAAATCTCAATGATGCGACCCTTTGGATAGCCGCCGCCTAGCGCCAAATCGAGGCTTAGCGAACCCGACGGAATCACTTCAACATCAACTTTGTGCGCCTCGCCGAGCTTCATGATCGAGCCGTCACCAAACTGCTTGGTGATTTGATCCATGGCCAGACCCAGCGCTTTTAATTTCCCGTCATCAATCTTTTTCTCTGGCGCCTGAGCCGTACCAGTTGCGGCGTCTGTTTGATGTTTATTATCGGTTTTCGCTGCGCTAGCCATACCTCTCCCTCCGTTATCTTATGCTGTATAGTATACCATAAATCAAGCGCCTACCGCGAGCGGTGAAACTTTGCTATAATGGAATCGTATGAAACGACAAGCAGGCTTTACGGTGATCGAGGTGCTGGTGGCGATTATATTTCTCGGCGTGGCCACGGCGGTGGCGTTCACCCAGCTGGTGACGATCCAACGCGAGCACCAAAACGACCGGAAAAAAACCGCTATTAATGCCATGCATTACAGCCTTGAGGAAGCCTATTACAAGCAGCACGGCTCTTATCCGGAAAAAATTACCGACGAGACACTACCGACCATGGACAAGGAACTGCTCAAAGATCCGAGTGGTAAAAAGCTGGGCGACAATGGCAGCGCCTATCGCTACGAGCCGACTAATTGCCAAAGCGGTAAATGTAAATCATATTCGCTCAGGGCCATGCTTGATGGTGAGGCGGATTTCGTCAAAGACAGCCGCCATAAATAGCTAAATCATAGCCAAACTAATCGTAACAGACTGGCCGGCCATTCTTGAAAGCCTCGATAGCATTGTTGAGGATGGCCACTTGGTGCTTGGGATTGGCCACGTAATGAAAAATATAGGTCGTCTCCTCACCCTCAGTACTGAGGCGAATTGTGCCGTAGTTAAAGATCGTCTGGGCGATGCCGGCCTGGAAAAAGCTGGCGTCCTCGATACTACCGAGGCTGACTGTCTGCTCGTGCCGAACGAAGAGGCTCTGTTGGATTTCCTGGATGACGCTTTCATTAGTCATGAAAAAATGATTCTGTAGATATACCCACAGGGTGATCGCGCCGCCAAGCACCACCAAGGCAACGAGTAGCAGCGCAATACCCAGCACTGCTCCCGGGTTCACCGCCGGAAACAGCGGAATATTAGCGGTTAGCGACGAGAATGAGGCCGCAAATACCAGCAACACCACGACCAACAGGAGAGTGATGGCTGTAGGAATAACCATACCGATCGGGTGACGCTTGATGTCGAGGATGACATACTCGCCCTCGCTGAGATTGAGCTGCGGATAATCGCGAACGGACTGGTCGTGACGCGCCTTGGTCTCTGGGCTGACTGCGGGAACGGTCGGCTCAAGCGGCCGCGCAGCATGAACAACATTTGGTTCGTTAGCGTATTGGGCACGAATCTGTGGATTGAAGTTTTGCCCCTCAATCATCTCTGGCTGGATGGTGACGTGCGAGGCTGGCTGTGGCTCAATCGGCGGCGCGGTCGTCGCCGGTGGCGGTGTCGCGGCGGCCGGCGGATGGTGATACAGCGGCCGACCGTCAGAATCATAAGCAACCGGCTGGGTATAGTCAGGCTCAGGGTTAGTCTGGTTCGGATTCATTAGTTCTAGTATAGCATATCGGCGGATTATGCGACGTCGCGAGCATGTTTTGTCCGATTGTTATGGCGTGGATTACGCTGCGCCACCCGCCGCAGATCCTCGTGCGCATCAAACTCGTCAATGATCTTATGCCCCAGCATCCGCTCCATCACATCCTCCAGGCTGACGATACCAACCGTCTCGCGAAACTCATTCACCACGATGAACAAGTGATGCTGCACTCGCAAAAATGCCGCCAGTGCATGCTGCAACGTCTGATCCTCGCGGATGTAATACACCTTTTTCTCCATGACCGCTCGCACTCGCCTACTTGTTGACGAACGGTTAATTGTCAGTAAGTCTTGAATGTATAGCATCCCTACCACATGATCAATATCACCCTTGATGACCGGAAAGCGGCTATGTCCGGTCTTGTGCAGCGCATCCAATACCAGCGGCCCCAATACCTCATCCTGATCCACCGTATCAATCACGCTACGCGGCGTCATCACTTCCTTGACCGGTACTGCGTCAAACGACAGCACACCGATGACCATCTTTTTCTCATCCTCGCTAAGCGCCTCACCCGCCTGCTCGACCATAGTGACGAGCTCTTCTTTTGACTCAATATCATAGCCGTCATTGGGCATTGGCGCCACCGAGCGAATCATTGCAAATAACGTCGGAAACTTCTCAATCAGCGCTAAAATTCGCCCCTCATACCGCTCGTAAAGCCGCTGGGAATATTGCTGCCATAGTGAAATCCGCGCCAGTGCTCCTATCTCCAGTGCGATCACCAGCGAGATAATAATGCCCAGCAGCCAATGAAACAGCTCCACACCGATGACACTGAGCGTCACCAACAGCACCGCTGCGATCACCCGCTGCAATGAGAAAATATCCCGCATCAGTGCATGTCGCTTTAACAAATGTTGCGCATCCTGATCACCGCGGCGCGCTCGCCGCTGCAGCTCAAACTTGCTATGTGACGAGGCCTGCGGATGGACGCCCATGACCATTACGAGCACTATCAGCACCATCACATACAAAATTCCTAGCAAAATATCGCTCATGCTGTTCATTGTATACTTTTTATGCTATAATAGCCAGAGTTAATTTGGAGGAACTATGAACGGAAAAACCTGGGCTATCTTTGCAATCGTTGTCGCGGCTGTCGTCGGTGGTATGATTTATCTGTCAACACAGAACCGCTTGAATGTTAGTGATATCTCGCGCGATGCAGCCCTGCGCGTCATGCCAGCCGAAGCGCGCACTGGCGACATCGGTGAGCACACTATCGGCAACACCAATGGTAAAGTTGTGATGATCGAATACGGCGACTACCAGTGCCCGGGCTGCCGCACCGCTGCACCAGAAGCCAAGCGCGTGGCCGAGAAGTACAAGGATCACGTCGCGCTGGTCTTTCGTAATTATCCGATCCCGTCACTCCATCCAAACGCCCGAGCGGCGGCGGCGGTCGCCGAGGCAGCTGGGCTGCAGGGCAAGTTCTGGGAAATGCACGACCTACTCTACACCAACCAAGGCGCATGGAGTAATGCCCGCGCCAAAGAACGCACCGACGTCTTCAGTAGCTACGCCAAGCAGCTGGGCCTGAATGTTGATAAGTTCAATGCTGACCTAGCCTCCGGTGCTGTTACGAAGAAAATTGACTTTGATGTGGCGGTCGGGCGGCAGTTACAAATTGATGGCACACCAACCTTTTTCATCAACGGCAACAAGCTCAACCTCGGTGACGCTAGCTCTATCGAAAACGCCGTCAAAGACGCCCTGAAAAAAGCCGGCGTCGCAGTTGATGAAGCAAAAAAATAACATCAAATTGATCAAAAGCATTAACTAGTGTCCAAGTAAAAATCACCCCGGTGCCTGTGGGGTGATTTTTATACCGTCCCTTTTAGGACATGCGCACTTATTGCGCTATGTATGTTTGCCATTTGGCAGGCACCACATCCACTGCGACCTTTTTGCGCCGACTCGTCGACACAACATTGATTGCTATTGGCATGTGTTTCGTACTCCTTTGTACTAGTGCAGCCTCACGCGCTTCGACCTTTATTGCCCACTTTATTTATAAGCAGCGACATGCTTCGGCGCGAGACACATCAGCCATGATAACAAAGACTGATACGAACGTCAAGTAGAAACTACCCCTGATCTGACCCCTGATACCAGCCTCAAAACAAGCGCAGCCGCTTGGCAAAGATATACACAATACCGATGAGCAGTACCGTAAACCCGGTAATCACCGGATAGGCCCACGCCTCACCTTGAAACGGTAAGGTAATATTCATGCCGTACATACCGTAAAACACATTCGGGATGGCCAGGAGAATAGTGATGGCGGTCAAGACTTTCATCCGCTGGTTGAGGACATTGTTGGCGATGGTTGAATAAGCGTTCTGGATGCTGGTGATGGTCTGGCTGTTGGCGGCGACCATGACCAGTAATTGCTTGACGTGCAGCACCAGATCACCCAGCGCCTCGAGATCGCGCACCGTGAATAGGCCACGACGATTGAGCGCTAATTGGCCGAGCACGCTGGCTAAGCCCTCGAGACTCGAATGAAACTCGTTGAGGCTATCTTCAATAGCCACAAACTCGATAAAGTCAGCATTTTTCACCTCGTGGCGCGACAGCCGGTGTCGGGCCGCAGCGATATTACTAGCGAGGTCATGGATCTGCTGCTCATACGCAGCCACCACGCAAGCGATGGTCGCTGCGAGGAGCGCACCAGGCTTATCGGTCGTGGTCGTGAGAAACGGCTCGGCGGCTTGCGGCGAGAAATTATTGGCAGGATTAATCGTTACAAACTGGGTTTTTGATACCGCAGCCAATAGCGGCGCAGTCTTGACCATATCGTCCCGAACCAGCGGCAGCCGCACAAAGACATACTCGATACCACCGCTATATTCCATCCGCGGCAGCTCGCGCACATCGGCCGCGTCACGGACGATATTTTCATCGAGGCCGAACTGTTCGGCCAATTCATCTGGACATAGCGTACCGCTGACGTGCGCCCACACGCCACGATGAAACTGATGCGTTTGCCCCAACGAATCACCCATACATCGCCGCTCAAAGTAGCCCACCGTCATACAAAAATTATACCCCAGAAAACACCACTCTGGCAATTAGCCGCGCAGTCGCTTTTCCCTGACCGGCATTACCGCAATCATCGCGACAACCATTAGCCCCGAACTGATCAAGAATACCTGATGCAGACCATCGGTAAATGCATGGAGAATGACATTGGTAAATTCGTCCTGCTGCCGGCTAAATTGCTGTTTTGCCTGGGCCTGGGCCGGTGCTGGTAGTCGCTCAAACCCTTGAGCTGCCGCCCGAGCGATCGTCTCTTTTTGAGCATTCAGCCGCAGCAACACATCAGCGTTCAGCTCACCAGATAGCATCTGCTGGGCAGCCGGTGAGCGCTGTAAACTCTGAATATATGGCAGCTGATGTGGATCGCCAACATGTGCTAGGATACCAGCGGTTAATATGCCCGATAATACTGCTGCACCAATTGTCGAGCCCAGCCCACGAAATAGCTGCACACTGGAGGTCGCCGCACCGAGGTCTTTTTGCGTAAACTCATTCTGCACCGCCAAGGTCAAGATCGGCATCGCCGCGCCGAATCCAAGCCCAACAAATACCGCCACGATAGCTTCGTGCCAATATGGCGATTCTGGCTGTAGAATTGTTAGCACGGCGACACCGACCGCCGTTAGCCCAAAACCGGCCACTATCCAGCGTTTATATGCACCGGTTTTAGCAACCAGCCGACCGATAGTTATCGAGCTTGTTATGCTACCCGCCACCATCGGTAGCAGCATCAGCCCAGCCTGCGAGGCAGTGGCGCCAAACACCTGCTGGTTAAACTGTGTTAGATATAAAATTGCCCCCATAAAGGCCGCGCCAAACAGGCTAGCCGCCGCCATAATCAAACTATATGTCCGATTGGCAAAGAACCGTAGCGGTAGGATCGGCTGCTTAGCTCGCCGCTCAATGAGAACAAAACTCAGCGCCGCCAGCGCCGATACCGTCAGCAACACGCCCTGAATGAGCGCTAGGCTGACACCACTCTCGATTAGTCCCTTAAAGATCATCTCTGTGTTGTCTACCGCCAGCACCAGCGTCGCTAGAGCAATGGTAATCAATAGCGCACCGATGTAATCAGGCTTGTGCGTGCGGTCATGCTTGATCTGCGGACAATAGCGAATGATGAGCACCGTGGCGATTACCCCGATCGGCACATTGATCAAGAACGTCCAGCGCCAATCACTGACCATGCCAAATAGCGACACACCATCTGTCAGCCAACCACCGATTAACGGCCCAGCTACTGAACTCATCCCAAAGACCGCACCAAACAGTCCTTGCCATTTACTACGTTCCTTTGGCGGAAAGAGATCACCAACAATGGTAAAGGCATTCGCAGTGATGATGCCGCCGCCGATGCCCTGTAGCGCCCGCCACGCGATCAGCCACTCGACTGTCGGCGCCAGGCCACTCAGTAGCGAGCCGATGGTAAAGATACTCACCCCGGCGAGCAGTAGCGGCTTGCGGCCATACATGTCGCTCAACTTACCAGCCAGCGGCACGGTCACCGTGGTGGTCAACATGTAAGCAGTCACGATGAAGCCAAGCGACGAAAAGCTATTAAATTCCTTGACAATCGCCGCCAGCGCCGTCGAGACAATCGTTTGATCCAGCGCCACCAAAAACAGTGCGCTCATCACCGCACTCATGACGATTAATTTATTTCTGATCGATAATTCGTGTAGCATTGTTTGTTACCTTTCATGTTATTCAAGTATCAGTAGCCCATAAATATAAGAACTCTCCAACTCACCTACCTAGTACGATTACATCCTGCACCCAAGCGTAGTATTTTACGCCGGATGGGCGGTGGGTGTCAAGCCGAGCTGCCGCAAATGACACCGTGCCGTGAAGTCTATCGACCCAAGCTGTCCTGATACTTACAATGCAAAATAGCCGCAATGACATTCTACGGCAGCAGCCTTACAGCGTCGTATCCTTTTTATAATTTTTCTTAGCCTCTAGCAAGCGGCGATTTTGTTCAACTTTATCTTTGATCTCAAAAATTTCAACTGGATACTTTTTATCTAGTTTGGCAATCTTTGCAGCAACCGTTTCAGGAATATTGATATCAAATCGGTCGGCAAATTGAATCGCATAAATAATGATATCGGCCAGTTCGCTTGCCATGTCGTCTTTGGTGCCAATATGCGCATCATGCCACTGAAAATATTCTAGCAATTCATTAGCCTCCAACGATAACGAAATTGCTAAACCACGTGAATCCCTCGTCTTATCCCACTGGCGAGCACAAACGTGGCCCATTACCAACTTTTGTACTTCCTCAAATGTCATGTCATCTCCTTTACTATGACTTACGATACCGCTAGTAGCCCAGCCCCAATGCAGCCCCTACTTCATCAGTTGCAATCGCTCGATCAACCAATCCCGCGGCAAGATCGACAAGAACCAGCCAGCGCGCGGGCCGGAATCTTTGCCAATGAGCACGCGGTAGATAGCGGTGAAGAGCTCCCGCGGCGGCAGCAAACCACTTTCCTTGTAGGCGTAAATTGCTTGATGAAACCAATTACCATCAGCCTCAGCCGGCGCCCCGGCGATATCGTCAGCCAACCGCCGTAAATATTCTTTTTGTTCTGGCGAAAACTCGTCGGGACGCACCTCGTCCGCCAGACGAAACTTCAATGACTCAGGCGCCCATCGCTCCAGCCACCGGCTGACATAGCCCAGTTCCGTGATAATCACCGTCTCTTCCTCATCGACGATGCGAGCGTATTCCGGACTGCGCCGCAAAATTTCTACCGTTTTTGCCGTGTCGCACAGCGCCGCTTGGTATGAAATGACCAGATGCGAGAATGGAATTGAGCTGACTGCGGGATGATTCAGCCCGTCAGTACACAAGAATAATAGCTGTTCGTCGAGCTCATTTTGTGGATGCTGCTTCATTGCCGCGAAGTCGTCAACCAGCCGCACCAGGCTATCGGTCTCGTCAAAATACAGTCGCTTGGCCGGCGAATATCGAAGGATAAAGTAGCGCACTACCTCAGGCGGCAACATATCGACAACATCATGCGCGTTCACGCCAGTGCCCTTGCTGGCACTCATCTTTTTGGTATCACCGGTGCGATTGATAAAGTCGTACGGCACCGGTACTGGCGCATCAATGTCATAAACCTCGCGGGCAATCCGCTTGCCAGTATCATACGAGCCGCCCTTTGTCGCGTGATCACGACCAAACGGCTCAACATCAACACCGAGCAGCCACCACCGCCCCGGCCAGTCCAGCCGCCAGTCCAGCTTTACCTGCCCGTCGTCGTACCGGATTGTATGCTCTGAGTCATCATGGCTACGATAGGTGATCGTTTTAGCATCGCTATCCATGCTGATAAACCGGCGATTTTTCAGCCGACCATGCTCCATAATCTGAATTGGTGACCACTGATCGTCCAGCTGCCGGCCCGATACCTCCTGGATGGCTGACTTGGCTTCGTCAATGCGGCTCAGCGAGCGCTCAATGGCCGGCACAAAAAACCCGCTCCGATATTTATCGCTGGCATAGACCACGCCCATGGTGATGCCAATTTTATCGGCACTGTCAAGGAACGGCTTCAGGCAAAAATCCCCCCACGAATCGTACCGATCATCTGGTGATGGCACCGTGCAGAGCGGCATACCCAAGTACTGCTCGTAACTGGCCGGCAGATTGACCGGCACCTTACGAAAGGCGTCGAGGTTGTCTGAAACATGAACGTGGCGCGCCCGAATGCCTGCTTGCTTCAGCGCCCGCACTACGGCATCAGCGATAACAATTTCACGCAAATGCCCCACATGATACACCCCCGACGGCGACGCGCCCGAGGAAACGAGCACCTCTTTATCCACATTTCGAAACTGATCTACGATATCATCAAGCCATTTCATATGTGCTATTATACACCATAAAATAATCGTTGCTCTACATCAGATAAGATGTCGGGGATGTGGGCACAAAAATAACCGCCGGCCCGAGCCCAGAACAGACTCCGCCCGGCGGTTACCAGCATCGGATGGAGAGACCCCGCTCTACTCCCACCGAAACAGCTTGATCGCGGCGATGTAGATAACGACAATCCACACAGCAAAGGCACCTATGCGTAGTATTACCCTAAATCCTAAGTCTCACTTATACACTTTCGATACTAATATCCACGACAGTCGTTGATTTCAAAACTATTACAATATAACATAGTTATTAATGTTGATTTATTAACTTTCATTGAGAGGTAGTTATTAATGGAATTTCGTCAGTACAAGACAGATTTAGTAAGAGAGGGCTTAATGCCCGAAGACAGTCAGGTTGTTTCTACAAATAATAAACTGGTTGCGATATCTCCTGAACAGGGTGTTGTTTATAGAGTCAGTAAAGCTGCTGGTTCTAACCTCAGGGACGACCCCCACGACTTGGGGTATTCTCATAGGGTATCTTGGTATGCTGCCCAGGAGGCTCCCGTAGTTTCTCCCCTTGATAGAGAACCACTAACTGCTAAAGGTTATGTCATATCAAGATACCCTTTAATGATAGGTGACGTGCATTTAAGCGAAAACAATGCTGACGAGATATTCACAATGACTCAGCGCATCAGCAGTTCCTTAAGTACGGTTTCAGACAATATGATGTTGCGTTCACTTAATATCCCGGAATATGTAGGGAGTCGCATAGAGGACCTCGAGGGCAAAAAGATATCTCATCCGGGTGATCTTGATTATATTAGAAGAGAGCTAACTGCGCTACAGCACTCTTTCCCCTTCTCTGAATTAACTAAAGATGATACAGGTCTCATACATGGTGATTTTAAAATAGAAAACATTGTCTCAGATGCAAAAGGCAATTTAAGGGCTATAGATCTTGACGCTGCCGCCGTTGGGCCTAGACTATACGACCTATCATCTTGGAGATTGCGACAAGAATTAGGCGATAAAACACCCGTAGAATCTGTTATTGAAATTGCGCGCAAAAAGGAAAAATGGAACGATGATTACTATAAAGCGCTTATAGGCTGGAAAGCCGTTTCTTCAATGAGCTTTACCTTAAGATATGAAGACGAACAGACTAGCCACCGCAAGATCAATGAGATAGCTAGAGCTGCTATAAAATTAGGCGGTTTACTACATCATACGGAACCTGAGGTGTAATTTATGAATGAGATTATCTTACAACAAAAAGAAATTATTCGAATATTTACAGAATCCCGTCAAGAGCTAATGCAGTCTTATGGCAATATAACGTACGATAGTAAACAGGATAAATCGCCAGTAACCGAACTTGATATTAAAGTCGAGAAAACTGTCAAGGAACAAATTATGGCTCAGTTTCCTGATGTAGGTATTCGAGGCGAAGAGACGACAGCTGTTGAACCAAAGAATGGTGTAACTTGGTATCTCGACCCTATAGACAGCACACTAAGTTTCATCCATGGCCTTCCATATTGTTCAAACATGGCTGCTTGTGTTGTCGATGGTGAAGTTGTAGCAAGTGTCATATATCATTTTGCAACGGATGAAATATTCACGGCCATAAGGGGGCACGGCGCTTATAAAAATAACGTTAAAATTTCTATTCATGACATCCCTCTAGCAAGTTCTTGTGTTTTTGCTGATGCCTTTGCTTATAAAAATATCTACGCTTTATATGCCAAAGAGGATGTACGATTCTATGCGCCAGTCGGTGCAACTGGCTACTTCATGGCACTACTAGCCCAAGGTAGTATACAAGGAATTTGCTACGCAACTGCCAACCTAAAGCCACATGACGTAGCGCCAGGTGTGCTGCTTGTTCAAGAGGCGGGCGGTAAATTCGTATCATTCAACGACAGGCCATTCAACTACGAATCGCGACAATTCTTTGCTAGCACACCAACGCTGTGTCAGTTGACGAAGCAAAAATTGCAGAAAATAAAAAAATTAATGTAGTATAGACGCGCAAAGACTAGTGCCCCACTATCTTTTTAACAGCCGATATTTGCCTTCTTAGCATCCTAGTCTACACAATCCACCTAAAATATGGCCTTTTTATTAAAACTAACAGACGACGGTCTTTATGATCAAGTCTTAAGAGGTGTGTGTGATAATGATACACGCTTCGTGTCGTAGACAAAGGAGATCTTGTATAGATATTATATCCCTTGGCTTCATAACCCTCAAGAAGAGCAATATACTCTAGCTTAGCTTCGTCACTAAAGTCCGCGAGCTTTCCAGCATGTCTTTTCGGTATAATCATCAAGTGATCAATTACCCCCTGTCCATCCCATAAGGAATAGGGAAATTTGTTTCTAATAACCCTAAGATTACGAGTCTCGGTAATATTTTGATAGTGACCCTTAGTGATTTTACAAAAATCACAAGTTTGATCGTTTTTGTACTTCTTGTCTTTTGAGAATTTTACATAACTCCTCTCTTGACGAGTTGATCGAGGAGCTGTCATAAATATACTACCCTATTCCCTTTCTAATTTGCGTAGAAGATATGTCGTTATCCATATTCTTTCTACCCGTAACTATCAATCTATTATCATTAAAAGCCGCTGAAGCCCACGACTCTGATCTTATACAGAATTCCGATATATGTTCCCTTCCTGGACGAATAACACATACCGCACGACCGCCATTAGATAGATGCTCTCTCATGCTAGGTAATTGATCCGATCCAACTACGAAGAACAATCTACAGGAGGCAATACCTAAACATTGCTCTATAGTTTTGGGAACATAATCATTTATCTGGTCTATCCCTGCAGCCGGCCCCGATAGATCATCAACATAAGTTGGAGTACAATCTATTGCTGGTAGAGAAAGGATTCTGTGTACTCTCTCATCGTAAGGCCATCCACCCTGCCCACCGCCCAACTTATCTATAACATATTCAGAACTATTAGGCGTAACTACCAGTGCTTCTACGGCCACTCCCTTAGCGATTAGCGCATGTTTTGCTGAAGTAATTGCATCAATATGACCGTCGTGTATTGGAGCAAAAGAACCAACCATAATAACCGCACCAAAGTTAGAAATATCTGTACTTAAATGCGAATCAACACCCGAAATTCTCTCTATCGTATCTATATTCGTCATAACTTTTGTACAATTAAAGTACTTACTTGAAATAAAATCAACTACTTTTTGCCACAACTAACATATATTTATAACAATATCACGAAGCATGATATTCTGCCAATTACTCCCACCGAAACAGCTTAATCGCAGCGACATAGATAACGAGAGTCCAAGCAGCGACAGCACCAATTTGCGGCAGGGCCTCGATAAAACTGGCATGCTCAGTCATGATCAAACGGAAACCATCAGTAATCGGCGTCATCGGGATAAACTGGGCGGCACCGCGTAACCACTCTGGGAACATGTACAGTGGGAAGAATGCACCAGACAAGAACATCATCGGGAAAGAAAGCAAGTTGCTCAGCGGTGCGGACTGATTTTCATTCTTTGCCCAGCCGCCGATCAACAGGCCCAGTCCTACCATCATAAAGGCCGCTAGCACCGCCATAAGGACAAAGAGTCCCCAATCGCCGCGCATATTAAATTGGAACATCAACATGCCAACGACAACCATCATAGTCAGGCTAAGCAGCGAAATAATCGTGTAGTGAATCGCCATAGAAATAATCAGCTGACCCGAGGTAAACGGCGCCGCACGCAGACGGCGGTAGGAGCCACGCTGCTTTTCGGCCGGCATCTGATTAGCCAGACCAAAGATGCCCATACTCATTAAACTAAATGCCAACAGTCCAGTGAATGTATAGTCAAATGGCTTCAACCGCTCGTCGCCGACCGCTTTGCCCGCAGCCTTGAGCGGCGCTTCTGGCTGACCCAGGTGCTTATTTATTTCATTGGCAATCTGATTCATCACCGCTGTCAGAGCGCTACCAGTTTGCTCGGAGCCTTTGGCGTACAGCACGTTAATTGTGCCAGTCGGGCGAGCATCCCTGCCCTCACCCTTCACTTTGCCAAAATCGCTTGGTAGTTCAATGATACCGTTCAGTTCCGAACGCTTCATCTTCTCACGGGCCTCGTCCATATCCTTGACATCTTTGATTTTAAGAATCGAGTCTTTGGCATTGTCTTTGGCGCCTTTGACGAAATTTTTAGCAAATTCTGTTTGCGAATTATTGATAATCGCGATGTCAAAGCTGGTCGATTGATTATTAAAAATCGAACCAAATACTAACAAGAAGATGAGCGGAAACAGGAAGGTAAAGAACAGCGACATTTTATCGCGGATGAAACGTTTTTGTTGGGCGCGCACTTGCCCGAATACACCAGTCCAATATTTTTTCATACTAATCCCGAATCGCCTTTCCTGTTAAATCAATAAATACGTCCTCCAAATTGGCCTGCTCGACAACTTGCTTTTTCTTGAAACCGCGCGCCAGTAATTGCTGGATCAGATTGTGCGGCGTATCAATGGTGATGATTTTACCATTATCCATAATCGCCAAGCGGTCGCACAGCAATTCAGCCTCGTCCATGTAATGCGTGGTCAGCACGATAGTAATACCTTCATCGCGAATCTCTTTGATCAAATCCCACAGATTACGGCGAGCCTGCGGGTCAAGGCCAGTGGTCGGCTCATCAAGGAATAGTACCGTCGGGTTATTGACCAGCGTTGAAGCGATAGCGAAGCGTTGCTTTTGCCCGCCCGAGAGCTGCTCGACATAGCTTTTGGCTTTGTCGGTCAATTGCACCTTGGCCAGCAGCGCGTCGGCGTCGACCGTTTGTCCGTACAGGCTGGCAAACATTTTCAATTGCTCGCGCAAGGTTAGCTTGTCGTAAAACATTGTCGATTGCAGCTGAATGCCGATAATATTCTTGATATGTCTCGGCGCGCTGGCAACATCAATCCCGTCAATGGTCGCCGTACCGCCGTCAATCGGCCGGAGCGCCTCCAGCATCTCTAGCGTCGTCGTCTTACCGGCGCCGTTTGGTCCGAGGATGCCAAAAATCTCGCCTTTCTTGACCTCAAACGACACACTGTCGACGACATTCTTGCCATCGTACGTCTTGACGAGTTGGTCAACTATTATGATTGGTTCGGGTTGAGCCATATAAACTCCTTTCCGTGCTCTCTTTAAGCATCTCATGCCTTAGCGATAGAACGACTCCCTGCCAGCCTATCTTTAGTTAGTCATTATAGCACTCTGCGTGGGGCATGCAACCCGAGAGGGCTAGCCAAACCGACACGATGCCGTTATACTAACCATATGCCAAAGAAGCCCCAGCTCTCCATCACGCGGCCGCGCAGTCGCCTCAAGAAACGGTATGTGTTCGCGTTGGTGCTAGTACCGCTGATGGCTGTTTGTATTAGTCTCGGTGCGCTGTATTGGCCAAAAATTACTCATAGACTTCACTCGCTGAGGGTGGCCGGCAGCATTGATTCATCACGCGGCGAGGCGACGTTCCCGCAGATTGATACGACAAATTTACACCCGACCCGGCAAAAAATTATCAGCCTCGCCAAAACTGAATTCGAAGCACAATCCGCCGGCACCAAATTCAGCCAAGGCGTCCGTGAAGCGTGGTGCGCTGATTTTGTGAGCTGGATCATGCAGCAGGCGGGCGCGCCGCTGAAGAATCCGCACACTGGCGGCTGGCGCATCCCGGGAACGTTTACCTTGCGCGAATATTACGAAGCGGCCGGTCGATTCAAGCCCGCTAATTCCGGCTATCAACCGCGTGCTGGTGACGTGGCAATTTACCGCAATTCACCGGTGTTTGGTGATCACACTAACATTGTCCTAAAAAATGACGACGGCGTTTTGACCACCGTCGGCGGCAATGAGGCGAACCGCATCCGCGTGTTCGTCAACCGCGATAAGCGCTACGATGGACTGCTGGGATATGGCGTACTGACAGAATAAGGCAGAATAAGCCTGGCCCGTCTGGTGCGGGATCGCCCCGCGCCTAACCGAGTCGCCGCATTACGCCGCGTGACTTGCCGCTAGCAGAAACGCCACCAATGCATCGGGCTGCTGCTCAGCCAGCCACGTCACCGCATCAATGATGGCGTCCTTGTTCTTGCCACCATTTTTGAGCTCCTCGAGGAGGCGCTTGACCGTCCGCTGCGTCTGGCCATCATACCGATCGAGGCGCATTGCCTGAGTGACTTGCTTGACCTGCTCGTCGCTGAGAGCAACGTAAGGCGAGACCACTTCGTGCGCATGCTTGGGACTGCGCTTGGCGGCTTCGGCTTTGCGCTGGAGATTTTCCAGGCCTTCAATCGTTGCCCGCATCAAGGCCTCCGCTTCGTCCATGCCGCGTTGATAGGCCTGAGCAAATTCCTCAGAATTATCCCCACCCTCGGAAACGATCGCCGGCAAAAACTCGATCCGCATCACTCGGTGCATATACGCGTCGCCCATTTCCTCACCAGTCGCCATCACCTCACTCCACCAGGCGACAAACCGCGAATTCTCAGGATCGTGCAGCTCGCGCATAGCCGGCAGCTGCGCTAACTTATCCTTAAAAAAGTGAATTAGTTTCTTGATGTCCATGTCGTTTTATTATACCTAAAAACAATGGTAAGCACAAGCGCCATCCCCGCCCAAGGATCTCAGCGCCGCTTCAAAAAATAATAGCCAATCGCCAGTGCTGCCAGCGCGCTGCCGCCAATAACCACCCAAAAGGTCACCGGACTCTCCGCGGCCGGCAAGGGCACATTCATGCCATACAGCCCGGCCACCATGGTTGGAATAGTCAGCGCCACCGTGATCACCGTCAGCAGCCGAATCGTCTCATTCAGCCGCGTATCCATCACCGCCCGGTAGCTATCGCGCACATTGGTGATGGTTCGCAGCAGCGATTTACAACGGCTAATCACCTGTTCAAGGTCAATGGAGATATCTTCGACATCATCCTTGTCGTCGTCCTTGAGCCGCAAGCTGCGATTGGCGATCAGCCGCTCAATCGCCCAGTTCATCGGCAGCAAGGCGTCCAGGTAGTCATTTAACTTGCGCTCATATTCGGTCAAGGTGACGATATCACGCGCCCGCAAGGTATGAATATCATCAGTCGCCGCCCGCATTTGGCGATTGATCGTCGCCACCCGCCGCTGGTACTGACTTGACACCGCCTCAATCATCGCCACCACCAGTTCAATCCGCCGCGATGTCCGCACTCTGGTCTTGTCAATAAACGGCTGCCACAGCCGACCCAGACTATCGCGCGACAATGTCACCACATACTCTTTGTGAATGCCGAACAAAATTGGCGTGGTAAAATCATTAAAATCATCATCCGTATCCGGCAGCCGGGCGATCAAGTACGTCCACTCATCATCAAACTCAATACGCGGTACCTCGTGCGGGTCAAGCGCGTCACTAATCATGTCCTCGTCCATCCCCAGCGTCAGCAGCTCGGACACCTCCTCTTCGGTTGGCCGTTCGCAGCGCAGCCAACTGCCGCTACGCAATGTCTGAATCGGTGCGATCGCCTCGCCTGTTGAATGCAGGTATTCTATCATGTACTCAGTATAGCTCATTTGAAATATTTTGGTACCGGTTAGATGACAATAAGCTTGCGGAGGCCATCATCGAAAACCACCAGCCGAGCTACCCGACTGGTGGTTTTGAGTGTTTATTTATATGAGAGCTAACTCTTGATGCGCGTACCAGCGACACCATTAATGGCGTCAGCAGTTTTTTCGAGCGAGGTGATGATCGCCGTACGCCCCGAAGCACCGGCCACAAAACTCAGTGCCGCTTGGGTTTTCGGTAGCATTGAGCCGGCCGCAAACTGCCCAGCATCAATGTGCTGCTGCAGCTCCTCGGCTGATACTTCGCCAAGCGCCTGCTCCGTCGGCTGACCAAAATTGACCTTAGCTGCATCAACCGAGGTTAGGATTAATAGCGTGTCCGCTCCGAGTGTGTCCGCCAGCTTGGCCGCACCAAAATCTTTGTCGATCACCGCCGCTACGCCGCTCAATTGACCCGACGCATCACGCAGCACCGGAATACCGCCGCCACCAGTCGAGACCACCAACACGCCGGCATCGACCAGCGCCTTGATGACGGGAGCCTCGACAATTTCCTGAGGCTTTGGTGATGGCACAACGCGCCGCCAACCACGGCCCGAGTCCTCGCGCACGGTATAGCCACGCTCGGCCTGTACCTTCTTGGCCTCTTCTTCTGAATAAAATGGCCCAATTGGCTTGGTCGGATTTTGAAACGCTGGATCAGCCTGATCAACCACCGTCTGGGTAACGATGCTCGCTGCATACTTATCATGCACACCACGAGTTGCCAGCGCATCGTGGATCGCTTGCTGCAACCAAAAACCAATTAGCCCCTGGCTCATCGCACCAGAATCTTCCAGCGGCAAGCTCGGCACCGCCTCGGTGTTAATCGCCTCCTCGTGTAGGACAATGTTGCCGACCTGCGGGCCATTACCGTGGACAATGGCTACGCGGTGGCCGGCTTGAATCAGCGGCAGAAGCTGGGCGATGGTTTCGTCGGCCACTCGCTGCTGCGCCTGGGACGAGGCCTCGCCCTGACGTTGCAGGGCGTTACCTCCAAGCGCGACGACAATAGTTCGCTGCTGATTCATTAAGCAATGGCTCCGTATACCGTGATAGCTACGAGGCTAATTATCGCAAAGACCACCATGATTGGCATCGAGCGCTTCAACCATGCACGGTACGACACGCCGGCTAGGGCCAGACCGCCCATCAATGAAGCAATGGTTGGCGCCATCATATTCAACAGACCCGATGCCGCGGCAAATGCGACAACGATAATCTCCTTGCTAGAGCCGACTAGATCAGCCACCGGCGCAATGACTGGCATAGTTGCCGCCGCTAGACCTGATGATGACGGAATGATAAAGCTCATCGGCAAGTAGAAGATATAGGCGAGAATACCAACAAAGCTACCCGCACCCTTCAGGGCAGATTCGCCCCAGCTGATGATCGTGTCTTGGATGGCACCATTCTGCATCACCACGCCGACACCGGCGGCCACCGCAATGATCAGCGCCACACTCAGTAGGTCAGCTGTACCTTTCAGGAAGGTGTCAACAACGAAGATTTCCTCTTTCTTGAATTGGCGATAATAAATTGCTGCGATGACTAAGGTTGACAACAGGAACAGGGTCGAGATCTCGTTGAAGTACCACTCACCAAATGGCAAGACATGATCGAGACCCAAGATAGCACCAACAACCGGTAGCTCTGTGAACCATTTATGGATGTCAGCAAACAGCGTGATCCCCCAGTTACCCCACGGGATTAGCGAGATGATCATCAATAAGAAGGTGACGCCAAAGACCACCATCACGGCTTTACGCAGACCGGTAAATTCTGGCACGTTGCTCATATCAAGTGCGGTGGTGGCTGGCTTATACCGAACATCATCTTTATACTTACCAGACTTTACCTTTGACGCGTATCGCATGGTGAACACGATAGCTGCGACCAAACAGAGCAGCAAAATTATTGATTGAAGACCCAATATATTACCGAGTGGCACATCAGCCGACTTGGCAGCGATACCAGTTGAAAATGGATTCAAGGTCGAGCCAAGCACACCGACGCCACCACCGAGCACGATCACCATCACCGCGGTCATGGCGTTGTAGCCAGCCGCCATCATGATCGGCACCACCAGCGCATAAAACGCCACTGCCTCTTCCTGCATGCCGTAGGTGGTACCACCGATAGCGAAGAACGTCATGAGAATTGGGATAAGCCATTTCTCCTTGCCCTTCATCTTGCGCAGCATGGCACCAAGCGTCGCATCCAGCGCACCAGTCTTCATCGTCACCCCGAGGAAGCCACCGAGGATCAACACGAAGACGATGACGTCGAGCTTCTCACTCATGCCCTTGATCGGTGCAAGTGCTGCATCCCACAAACCTTGGCGGGAATCAGTGGTTGTCTCGGTGCCGTCATCGGCTTTTTTAGTAGTGACTTTATCAGTCTGTTTATACGTACCAGCGATGCGCACTGTCTTTTCCGCATCATTTGGATCTGGTTTTGTGTTGTACACACCAGACGGGATAATCCACGTTAGAACTGCCATCAAGGCAATCACCACAAACAGCACGGTAAAGGCTGAGGGCGAGCGCAGCTTTTTCTTAATTTTTTTCATTTTTTCTACCATGTCCGGAGCCTCCTTTACTCCTGTATTAGACATCTACAGCGTCAAAGCGATAACCGCCTTGATGGTATGCATACGATTTTCCGCCTGGTCAAAGACGATCGAATTCGGCGAGCGGAAGACGTCATCCGTCACCTCCATCGCCTCTAGCCCGAAATCGTCCCTGATGTGCTGGCCGGTCGTGGTCAACGCATCATGAAAGGCCGGCAGGCAGTGCATGAACTTGACCTCAGGATTGCCAGTAAGGTTCAGCATGTCGCGATTAACCTGGAAGTGACGCAGCTGATTGATGCGCTCAGCGAACTTATCCTCTTCGCCCATCGACACCCAAACATCGGTGTAAACGACATCGGCACCGCGCAGGGCTTCCTCAAAATTATCAGTGATAGTAATCCGCCCGTGGCTCTGATGTGCTAATTCGTGCGCACGATGTACGAGACCCTCTTCAGGGAACAATTCACGCGGTGCCAAAATCCGAAAGTCCAGCCCCATGATGGCCGAGCCGAGCAGCAAACTATTCGCCATGTTGTTGCGGCCGTCGCCGACAAACACCAGCTTGACGCCGTGCAGCCGACCGAGGTGCTCCTCGATAGTCATAAAGTCGGCTAGAATCTGCGTTGGATGGAACTTATCAGTCAATCCGTTCCACACTGGCACACCAGCGTGCTTCGCCAAATCTTCTACTGTTTTGTGTGCAAAACCGCGAAACTCAATACCGTCAAACATCCGGCCCAGCACCTTGGCGGTGTCCTCGACCGTCTCTTTCTTGCCAAGCTGAATATCGTCCTTACCGAGATATTCCGGCGCGATACCGAGGTCGTTGGCTGCCACCGTAAAGGCGCAGCGCGTCCGCGTCGAGGTTTTCTCAAATAGTAGCGCAATATTCTTGCCCTCATGAATCCGATGCGGCGTACCAGCGTACTTCATCCGCTTATACTCATTCGCCGTCGTTAGTAGCAACCGAATGTCACCCGCAGTAAAATCACCCAGCGTCAGGAATGATCGCCCCTTCAAACTTTGTGCCATTTATACATCCTCCCGTACTAGCGGCATGCTCATACAGCGCGGACCACCACGGCCGCGGCCAAGCTCAGCACCGCTGACTTCGATAACTTCAACGCCGTGCTCGCGCAATTTTTGGTTCGTGACATAGTTGCGGTCATACGTCACCACCACGCCCGGCGCAATCGCCAAGGTGTTCGAGCCGTCGTTCCACTGCTCGCGGGCTGCTGCAATTGGATCGCCGCCGCCACATTCAATCAAGGTGACACTCGGTAGGCCCAAGGCCACCCGCAAGACATGCTCGAGATCCGTCTCGTGCGTAATGCGCGGGAACGGCTGTCCCTCAACCTTTTCCAATACGAAACAATTCATCTTGCCGCCGCGGTCGCGGATTTCCGGATGAATAGTAAACTTGTCCCGATCAATCATGGTAAACACCGTATCCAGGTGCATAAAGGCGTGCGACTTCGGAATCTCCATAGCAACGACTTTCTTAAAGCCAGAGCCAGCAAACAGTTTCGTCGCCATCTTTTCAATTGCCTCAGCCGTGGTGCGCTCCGATACGCCGATGGCCATCACTTCACTGCTCAATACCAGCTCGTCGCCACCTTCGATTGAGAACTTTTCGTGACGATCATACCACACCGGCACATTCTTACCAGCAAACCGTGGATGATGATCAATGATGTAGCGCATGAACAGCGACTCACGACGACGCGCCGGCCAGTGCATCTTATTAATCGTCAGACCATGACCAATGGTTGCAGCCGGGTCACGCGTAAAGTACAAGTTCGGCATCGGATCGAGGTAGAATGGATAGTGATTTTTCTCAATCATATTGTGCAGCTGCTGATGCTGATCTGGCGGCAGCGTAATCTCGTCCTTGCGCACACCGGCCATAATTTTACGCACCATCGCGTTCGTTGGCAGGTCCAGCAGGAACTGGCGCAGCACTCTGGTAACACGGCGCGAGCCTTGCTTCGAATTTGCCAACATTTCATCAACAAACTGCTCACGTAATTGATCAGTATATAGCGCCTCGGTCACCAGCTGATCGAGATACAACACCTCGACACCGTGATCACGCAATACCTGAGCAAACGCATCATGCTCCTTTTGGGCGACCTGCAAATACGGAATGTCGTCAAACAGCAGATCAGTCAAGTAGTCTGGTGTTAAGTTTTCTAATTCTTCGCCCGGACGATGCAATAGCACCGCCTTGAGTCGGCCAATTTCTGATGTAATATGTAATGGATCCATACCCCCATCCCCTTTTTGTTTATGGTTATACTAATAATATAGCATATACTAAACAGAACACAAGTATCATTCAGGAGCTAGCTCACTGCCGAATGATGGCTAACGACGACTCGACTGTCACCTGGGCCGGGTGGCGTCTCAGCCACTCATCGACCGCCCGCGCCGCGCCCAGCAAGGCTTCATTGGCGTAATCATCAACGATGATGGTTGCTTTCTCATGAAATTTACCATCGCACAATCGAAACGAGTCGGCGATTGATTCATAAAAATCACCGTCAAAAAACGCAAAGATGATACTTTCCGGCACGTCCTCAGGAATGAAATCAGCAAACCAACCTTTGTGAATAGTTGGTAGTTTTAATCCGGCCTTTTTAAAGTTTTGGATGAAGGTTTTGCGCGGCGCCAACAATTCGCCAGCTTTGAACTGCTCGCCGGCAGCGCTGTTGTCTGCTTGAGTTTTTTCTGGTAGGCCAGCAAACGAATCGTAAACATGAAACTCACCAGCAAAATTATAGGCGTCCAGTAGCCGCCGAATGAACAAACTCGTCGTGCCGACGTAACAGCCAAACTCGACGATGTTTCCTGCCGCGCCGCTTTGCAGCACCTTTTCCAGTTCCCGCAGCAAAGCGCCGAGTTCTTTGGCGTCAACTTGATCGGAAATGATGGAATATTTGGCGAGGAGTCGGTCGGTGATCATTACTACTATTAGTATACCAGTTTCTCTTCATGCTAAAATCATAGTATGAAAATTGCTAGTCCTGCGTTCACCGAAAACGCTAAAATACCAAAAATTTACTCCAAGTTCGGCGGCAACCAACGCCCACCGCTCGAGATCAGCGACGTGCCAACAGATGCCAAAAGTCTGGTAATCGTCTGCCACGACCCCGATGCGCCTGGACGCGATGGATTCTATCATTGGACGGTTTGGAATTTGCCGGCCAAAACCACTGAAATCACTGGCGAATCACTGCCCCTAGGCGCTGTCGAAGGCGTTACCAGTTGGGGTTGTCCCGGCTGGGGTGGGCCGCAGCCGCCGTTTGGCACGCACCGCTATCAATTTTACGTATACGCGCTGGACACAACGCTGGATCTACCAGACAGCACCAGGCCCAAAGAACTCATCGCTGCTCTCAGGCCGCATGTCATCGACCAAGCCGTACTGACTGGAAAGTTTGGCGTGTTGGATATTTTTCGGCGGGGCTAACCGAGCCCACCGGCTAATAAGTCAGCATCTGTGAGGTTTCCAGTCGCCATCTTTCCTCTCGAGTCATTTTTTAGTATACTATCTCCAGCGTCGGGGTGTGGCGCAGTTTGGTAGCGCGCACCGTTCGGGACGGTGAGGTCGCTGGTTCAAATCCAGTCACCCCGACCACACTCATCTTGTTCAAACACGTGCCCTCGGAGTTCCGCTCCGAGGGCGTTTTCGCGGCAATATTGAGAGCTACAGATCGTATAAGACCCCTAGCGCGCCGAAAAACTATTCACAACCGCCTACTCAGGCTTTATAATAAGCGTAGTATGCAACTACCTTCACCAAGAGAGGCCCCTAGTACCACTTACTCACCAAATTCGTCAGGTGACCCTGAATCTTCTAAGGAGTACTCTTCTATTATGCCAGAAGATATTCAACAAAACATTGAGGAAGAGCGCCAAAGGCTTCTTACCGAGCTAGCCGGCAAGCCCTACGCAGCCGTTGCAGCCGAGGCAGTGGCAAATAACCTCCGGATGCGAGCCAGAGCCTTGTATCGACTAGACCCAAATCGTGAACGTTACTGACTCACGATTTATTCAACTTTCTCGGCCTTCAAGAATCCACTTGAGTCCAGTAAAGACTCGACATAGTAGCACTACTCATATTATACTAACTATCGTTGGCTTAATTTATATAAATAGCATTATGCTATGCAGCCGACCATGAAATTATTTGAAGCGTATGTTCACCACCTAGAACCTCTGGCAAGTATAAAAGCAAAGGAGGTTATATGCAGCGACGAGTTAATGTACGCGGAATTATTATCAACGATCAGGGTGAAATTTTTTGCCAACAATTAACCGCAAATAACAGCAAAGGGCGGAACTTTTGGTGTGCACCGGGCGGCGGTTTGGAGCTTGGCGAGAGTCTGCTGGATGGCCTAACGCGGGAGATGATTGAAGAAACTGGCGTCAAGCCAACCATTGGCAAGCTATTATTTATCCAACAATTCACCGACACCAACCCCTCGTCTAAACACGGCGTTACCGAGCAGCTCGAGTTTTTCTTCCTCATCACCAACTGGCAAGATTACCAGCACATCAACCTGGAACAAACATCGCACGGCGTTGAGGAAGTGGCGGAATGCGGCTTTGTCGATCCGAAAACCACACGGATTTTGCCGAGTTACCTAACAGAGGTTGACCTCAACTGGCTGGTTAATGAGTCGACCGACGTTCAGATGATGAGCGAATTGTAACAATCCCACCGAGACTATTTACCAAAGATTTTACTATAGTCAGTTTTCGGATAATCTATCGTGCTTAACGTACCATTTTTAGCTAACACCCCAATAATTTGCTACGTATAGTCACGCCGTAGGGTGGTTATTGCATGAACAGCCGCCTCCTTAAGTGCGGGTGAATTTTCACTCGCAGACACCACTTCTCGGTAACTGCCCAGACATTTTTCTAATAGCTTCCACCTATCGGCTGGAGACTGGTTGAGTTGATTCGCCAAAACTGATATAGCGTCAATAAGTAACGACCGGAGGTCACCTTGAACTGATCTATTGATATATCCTTGCGCACGAAGAATATCCTCACCGCGATCAACTTGCTCAACATAACCACGAAAACTCCTCGCATATTCAAAGTCAATATAGCGAGTCGCTGAATTATCACCATCAGAACCCGACAGCCGGACAAGATTACGCATAAAGGCATCCTTGTGAGCAATATGCATTTTATGCAACGCAGATAATGCCAAAAGAGCATCCATTAAATGCTGTTTGATATTCTCTGAGCTCATTTCACGCCATGCAAGACCCTCAAAGTTGACCGCTTTTCCATTGAATTGAGTCATAATCCATGCCAAACGGTCCTTGGAACCACTGGGCTTCCCTGTTATCATAAGTGCTTGAACTGAGAAGGGGGCCAGCCCCTGCGTACCAACATACTGGGTCATGGCGACCTCGGCAAGAGCAGTTGTCAGCGGAAGCCGCTTAATAGCAAACTCTTCCTTGGAGTCACTAACTGTTTTCACATCTACGGTAAATGCTCCGTTGCGAGACGAGCCTTCACGTGATAAATCTCTGTGTGGCTCAGCTGTAGTGACAGGGGGAAAGTTCGGTGTAACATACAGCAATGGTTTATTGTCTAAATCAAGCTCTGGATAAAACTCCCTGGACATATGATCAACTTGCTCTGACATGTCAGGCAAAAACGGCCTTCTAGTTGTCTCAACCAAAAGGCGACATGCTGCTCCACGCTCGGTATCCATATTTGTGTTATAACATAAAATTATTATTTTGAAAATAGCTATATCATACTACCGCATGGCCCGAATCATCTGCCTCAGCTGCTCGACCGCCCGAGCGCGGCGTTCTTTTGTCCAATAGGTATCAGGTGTAGCCTTTTCGCCGTCGACTGTGGTTTCCTGCAGAAAATGACCGACAATACGGCCGTCCTTTAGCACCGTCACGTCAGGAACATACACTCGCGGCTGTCCGTTCTCGTCGGTGCGAAGATGTGGCTTTAGCTTTTCAACCAATTTTTTGTACGTATCATCATTGGTTTCGCGGGCATGGCGAATGTCCAGATAGTAAATCTTGTCCAGCCCTTCGGCTTTGGCAGCTTCATCGACGATTGGCGCTAACTGCTGACACCACGGACACTGCTGAAAGCCAAGGAAAATCAAGCCGCTGCCTGATTCAAATTTCTCCAAAACCTCACCAGCCGAAGCAAAGACGAAGCGATTGTCATTCACCACACGAGAATACGCAGCCTTAAAGCGGGCAGCGTCTGACGGCTGCGGTGACGCCGGTACGTGTGAACGTGACCAGATATACCAGCCGCATATAACGATGGCGATAATACCAACAACTACCGCGATAAGGAGCATGCATTGGTTATGGTTCTTGACTGTTTTCGCATGTTTCATCTGGACCTCCCTCACTTCCCTTTGACACCGAAAAACTTCCGTGCTCGCTCAGTCACCGGATGATCCATCACCTGCTCTGGCGGACCATTTTCGATGATCTCACCCTTGTCCAGGAAAATCATCCGCGTAGCCACTTCGCGCGCAAACTTCATTTCGTGCGTGACGATAACCATAGTCATGCCTTTGGCGGCAACCTCACGAATCACGTCCAACACTTCGCCAATCATCTCTGGATCAAGCGCTGAGGTTGGCTCATCAAACAGCATGATGTCTGGCTCCATAGCCAGGGCTCTAGCGATGGCGACACGCTGCTTTTGCCCGCCCGAGAGCTGCGAAGGAAAGGTGTTGGCTTTGTCCGCCAGTCCCACGTCTGCGAGTAGTTTCTTCGCCAGGCGCGTCGCCGCTCGATCAGACAGTTTGCGTAATTTCCGCGGCGCTAGTTTGATATTATCCAGCACGCTCAAGTTCGGGAACAAATTAAACGATTGAAACACCATGCCAACTTTTTGGCGCAGAGCGTTAAGGTCGACTTTTGGCGCTGTCGTTTCTACGCCATCGATGACAATGCGCCCACCCGTCGGCATCTCCAGCAGATTCAAGCAGCGCAAAAAGGTTGATTTTCCTGAACCACTCGAGCCAACGACCACCACTACTTCGCCTTCGTGAATCTCAACGTCGATGTCCCTGAGTACGCGGTTACTGCCAAACTGTTTTTTAAGGTTAGCCACCGTGATGATCGCTGGGCGCTCAGTGCTTGACTGCGCCGCTTCCTTCACTTTATTCACTACCATCTTTCAATCTCCTCTCTACTCGGGTCATCACGCGGGTAAATATCGCGGTCAACGCCAAGTACATCACCGCTGCGGCAAATAATGACTGAAACGCCGTGGCAGTTTGAAAACGAATATTATCAGCGCCGCGCATGATGTCATTCAGCCCAATCCAGCCAACCACTGAGGTCTCTTTCAGCAGGGCGATGAATTCGCTAATCAGCGCTGGCAAGGAATTTTTGAGCGCTTGTGGCAAAATTACCAGACGCATGGCCTGCCAGCGACTAAAGCCCAGCGAACGAGCCGCTTCCATTTGCCCCTTGTCAACGCTTTCAATACCACCGCGAATGATCTCACCAATGTACGCACCGCTATTGATGCCAAAGGCAATGGCTGCCACAAAAATCTTCGGCATAAACTGGTACGAACCAAAGACGACGTAGTACATAATCAACAGCTGGACCAGAAGCGGCGTCCCTCGAATGATGTCGACATACACTTTGCCAAGCCACGCCAGCGGATTCCAGCAACTCAGTCCCCTGGCCCATGCATAGCGACCCAGTCGTTTAAATGGTTGTACGTCCGAGGTTCGCAGGAGAGCGATGATAACACCAATGGCCGTACCAAGGAGCAATGATAGAACTGTTAGCACCAACGTCACCTCTAGACCGTGCCACAAATAGAGCCACCGACCGTCGCCGAAGATCACTTCCAGGAAATTCACGATTCAGGCTCCTTTTTCTTCATCAATTCAAGAGCCCTCGGCCCAAAATGTTTGCGGATGAGATTGTCATATCGGCCGTCCTTTTTCATCTCCGCTAGCACTCGGTTAACTTTTTTTAGCAAGTCATGGTTATTATTTTTGATGGCAATTGCATAATGCTCGCTTGATAACTCGCCCGGCAAAATCTCTAATCCCGGAAAACCCGCCGTATACTGAGCAGCCGGCGCATCATCCAAAATAACCGCCTCGACACCACCAGCATTGAGCTCGGTCAGTACACTTGGCGCGGTTGGGAATTGTGATACTTTAGCACCGGTAATTTTTCCGGCCAACGTATCACCCGTCGTGCCCAGCTGCACGCCAATTTTCTTGCCCGTCAGTTGATGCCTGTTCCGAATCGGACTACCCTTTTTGACAATAATCCGCTGCGATGCAGAATAATACGGCTCGGAAAATAACGCATTTTTGGCACGCTCCGGCGTCACCGACATGCCAGCCACCGCCATGTCAATTTGCCCTGATTCCAGCGCTGGCAGCAATCCGTCAAACGACATGTCTTCAATCTTTAGCTCTTTATTCACGCTGCGGGCAATTTCCTTTGCCAAATCAACATCAAAGCCAACAATTTCATTGCCCTGCTTGTACTCAAACGGCTTGAATCCAGCGTTGGTGCCCATCACCAACACATCATTACTTTTACCAAATCCACCTTCGCGCTGCAAAATGTCAAACGCCATAAAGCCAATCAACGCCACAAACAGCCCCAGGCCTATCCACCAACTAACACCAAACCCCCGGCGTCGCGTTTTTGTTCCGTTCATGCTTATCAGTATACGCGCTTTGAAAAGAAATGATAAGCCCCCAAACCAGCCCACGTACCCAGCCAAACGTTGTATAATATCATTATGAGCACCTCTCCGTCTGGCCGCGGCGCCAACAACCGCATTATCATTCGCGTGGTTATCGTCTTGCTATTACTATGTAGCGCTGTTTTCTTTGTCGCTAGCCGCTATAAAATTGTGCAATTTCGTGACGCCAAGATTGACGAGATTTTATTTTATTTCAAGAATGGCCTGGCGGGTGGGCAGTCTAGCAGCTTTACCTCAGCCGTCTGGGAAAATATCCCCTACGTCATTGGGCTGCTCATCATTTTGCTACTGCCAATCGTCCTCAAGCTACGCTGGAAAAAACAACCGCTCCGCTTGCGTCACCAAGCCTATTACGCAGGCGGCCTATTCATGATCAGCCTAGCACTGTTAATGCAAAGCTTCAGTATCCCCGCCTACATCATTGCCCTCGCCCAATCCTCAAAGGTCTATGACCAGCATTATGTCGATCCGCGCGGCGTCAAGTTGACTTTTCCTGGTACCAAACGCAACTTGATTTATATCTACGTCGAGTCGCTGGAAAATACGCCCGCCACCAAAGCCAGTGGCGGCATGAGCGACAAATCAGTCATTCCGGAGTTAGAAAAATTAGCACTGACTAATACCTCCTTTTCACACCGAGCCTCAGGCCTCGGCGGCGCCCTACCTGCACACGGTACCACCTGGACGGTAGCCGGCATGACCGCTCAATCCGCCGGCGTGCCGCTCAAGGACGGCGGGGTGTTCGGTGACCGCGACCGCAACGGCATGGGTGATTTTAATAAATTCTTGCCGGGCGCTTACACGCTTGGGCAAGTGCTTGAAAAAGCTGGCTACAACCAATCATTCCTCATGGGCTCAAACAAAGCCTTCGGCGGGCGCGATAAACTACTGGAGCAACACGGCGATTACCACATCATTGACCTCACCTATGCCCGAAAGCATGGTTTAATCCCACAAAACTACGAGGTATGGTGGGGCTACGAAGACAAAAAGCTCTTTCAATTTGCCCGCGACGAGGCTACCCGCCTTAGTAAGTCCGACAAGCCATTCAACCTACAAATGCTGACCGTTGATACGCACTTCACTGATGGCTGGATGGATAAAGATGTTTGCAAGGAGCAATTTGCAGCAAAATACGACAATGTGCATGCCTGCGCCTCCAAACAAATCGCGTCCTTCGTCGAGTGGGCCAAGCAACAGCCATTTTACGCCAACACCACCATCATCATTAGCGGCGACCACCTCGGCATGCAGACGCCCTATTACGAAGAAAAGATTGCGGGCGCTCCCTACCAACGAACCATTTATAACGCCTTTATTAACCCCGCTGTCCAGCCAACTCGCGCCACCAACCGCCAATTTGCCACCTTTGACATGTATCCGTCGACCCTGGCGGCACTGGGCGTGACGGTGGACGGCGACCGCATGGGGCTGGGTACTAATTTGTTTTCGGATCGCCAAACACTGGTTGAACAATTTGGCGGCATCGACCAGCTCAATGCTGAACTCGCCAAACGCTCAACCTACTACGAGCGGCGGATCTTGAGTGGTTCATAAATAACAGTCTCGCCCATATAAAATCCGACGAGTTGCCCCATCGGATTTAGCTATGTATTCAAGCACCTTTATGCGCCGTAGCCGTTCGGGTTATTGCTCTGCCAATTCCAGGCATCGCGGCAAGCGTCCTCAATTGTCAATTCTGCCCGCCAGCCCAGTTCTGCCTCCGCCAAACCCGGGTCAGCATAACACGCGGCAATATCGCCCGGCCGGCGCGGCGTGATTTGGTATGGGACTTCCTTACCAGACGCTGTTTCAAACGCTTTCACCAATTCCAACACTGACGTACCGCGGCCAGTGCCGATGTTATACACCTTATATTCATCCGGCTCGCCCAAATGTTCCAGCGCCGCCACATGCGCCCGCGCCAAATCAACCACGTGAATATAATCGCGCACGCCCGTGCCGTCCGGCGTGTCATAATCGTCGCCAAACACACTCAAATGGTCGCGCTTGCCGACCGCCACTTGCGATACGAACGGCAGCAAATTATTCGGAATGCCTGACGGGTCTTCGCCGATGCGGCCACTCGGATGAGCGCCAACGGGATTGAAATAGCGCAGCGAGGTAAACTGCCAGCCCTGCTTGGTCGCCGCCACATCGCGTAGAATTTGTTCAATCATCAGCTTGGTTTGGCCGTACGGATTAGTCGCCGACAGCGGCATATCCTCGGTAATCGGCAGCCGCGCTGGGTCGCCATACACCGTTGCTGAGCTCGAAAAAACCAGCTTTTTCACGTCAAATTCCTGCATGACATCCAGCAGCGTCAATGTGCTTTCCAAATTATTCTGATAATAAAGCAGCGCCTTTTCCACCGACTCGCCGACGGCTTTCAGGCCCGCAAAATGAATCGCTGCGTCAATTGCCTCAGACTTGAACAACTCCGCCAGCCGCGCCCGATCACATAGGTTAAACTCATAAAACGGCACCGCTTGACCGGTAATTTCCTCAACTCGGCGCAAACTCTCGGCAGATGAATTTGATAAATTGTCGACCACCACCACGTCGTGACCCGAGGCCAGTAGTTCAATGATGGTGTGGCTGCCGATATACCCAGCACCGCCAGTAACGAGAATGTTCATGAAGTACCCCTTTCGCTATGATTCTAGGATTATTATATCAGATGTAAACTGTAGCCATATCGCTCGTGTAGGACATACGTTTATTAAGTAGTAGTCTGGGCTAGCACTCTTGCACTGAGAGTGCTAATTTGCTATGATAATCATATCAATTATCCCCGCTCTGTCTCTTGCCGCGGCGTATCATAAATACGGACTTAGAAAAGCCCAAAGAATCAAAGGAGGACCTATGCCACCAAATATGCAAGAAGAGCTTGAGCAGCCGCTGGAGAAATTCGGCACCGATATCACGGCGCTCGCCAGGGAACATAAACTTGATCCGGTCATCGGGCGCGACGAGGAAATTCGCCGCACCATGCAAATCTTGAGCCGGCGCACCAAAAATAATCCAGTCCTCATTGGCGAGCCGGGCGTCGGTAAAACCGCCATCGTCGAGGCCCTAGCGCAGCGCATCGTCAAGGGCGACGTACCGGCGTCGCTGAAAGACAAGCGGCTGATTTCCCTGGAAATTTCCAGTTTACTGGCCGGCGCTAGCTTTCGCGGCCAATTTGAAGAGCGCCTCAAAGCAATTTTGAAAGAAGTTGAAGAGGCTGCTGGCGAAATTATTTTGTTCGTTGATGAAATTCACACCATGGTCGGCGCCGGCAAAACCGAAGGCAGCATGGATGCCGGCAATATGCTCAAGCCCGCCCTGGCCCGCGGCAAACTACATATGATTGGCGCGACGACGTTGGCGGAATATCGCCAGCATGTCGAAAAAGATGCAGCCCTGGAGCGGCGCTTTCAGCCAGTTTACGTCGGCGAGCCGAGCTTTGATGACACGGTGGCGATTTTGCGCGGCCTGAAAGAAAAGTACGAAGTCCATCACGGCGTCAAAATTTCTGACGATGCCATCGTGGCGGCGGCGCGGCTGTCCACCCGCTATCTACCTGACCGCTTTTTGCCCGATAAGGCCGTTGATTTACTGGATGAAGCGACCAGCGCTCTGAAGATGCAGCTAGAGAGTGTGCCGATTGCTCTCGATCGGCTGAATAACCGCCGTTTGCAGCTGGAGATTGAAGAAGCAGCGCTGAAAAAAGACAAATCCGACCACGCCAAAGCCCGCACAGAGGAAATCAAGCAGCAAATCACCGACCTTCGGGCTCAGGCCGAGGTGATTGACAGTAAATGGCAGCACGAAAAGGATATCCTCCAGACCGTCAATACCGCTACTGAAAAAATGGATAGCCTGCGCTCGCAACTGGAAATCGCCGAGCGCGACGCCGATCTGGCCACCGCCAGCCGCATCAAATACGGCGATCTGCCAGAGCTGGAGAAAAAGCTAGCGAGCGCTCGCCAGGAACTAGCGGCTATTCCACCGGCCGACCGCCTGCTGCGTGAAGAAGTCACCCCTGATGACATTGCCAGCGTGGTGGCGCGCTGGACGGGCATCCCAGTAGAGCGGCTGATGGAGACTGAGTCGAGCAAATTGACCAAATTAGAGGAACACATCAGCACCCAAGTGATTGGTCAAGACAAGGCCATCGCCGCAGTGGCCAGTGCCATTCGCCGCTCGCGCGCTGGCCTCAGTGATACCAACCGGCCAATCGGCTCCTTTCTCTTCCTCGGCCCCACCGGTGTAGGTAAAACAGAGGTAGCCCGCAGCCTGTGCCGCGAATTATTTGACGACGAGCACGCCATGATCCGCATCGACATGAGTGAATACATGGAACGGCACGCCGTGGCCCGCCTGATTGGCTCGCCGCCAGGCTACGTCGGCTACGACCAAGGCGGGCAACTCACCGAAGCGGTGCGCCGCCGCCCCTACAGCGTGGTGCTGTTTGACGAAATCGAAAAGGCCCACCCCGATGTCTTTAACGTGCTCCTCCAGGTACTCGACGACGGCCGCCTGACCGATGGCCAGGGGCGAACAGTCGATTTTTCCAACACGGTAATCATCATGACCAGCAATGTCGGCTCGCAGGCAATCATGGATTTTTCTGGTGATGATTTGTCGACACTGGATAATCAAATGCTTGAGGTGCTCAGGCAGCACTTCCGCCCAGAATTCCTCAACCGCATCGATGACATCGTTATCTTCGACCGCATTCGACCAGAGGCCATGCGGGCAATTGTCGATGTCCAGCTGAAACGCGTCGCCCGCCAAGTCAAAGACAGCCGCGACATCACCCTGGAGTTTGACGATAGTATCCGCGACATGCTGGCCCGCGACGGTTACGACCCGGCCTTTGGCGCCCGTCCGCTCAAGCGCTTGGTGCAAAAGCGAGTGCTTGACCCGTTGGCGCTGGAGCTGATCGACGGACGAATTCATGACGGCGAGACGGTGAAAGTGAATATAATTAATGACCGCGTGAAGTTCCAAAAACAATAAATTAAGTTTCACCTATTTCCCTGATTAACACCTTCCATCGTCGTACGGCCGTGTAAACACGCCCGCATTTGGTCGCAAACGTCCGAAGCCCCGCCTTGATTGAATCAATGCAGCTCAAGAAAAAGCGTCCCAGCCATCAACTGGAACACTTTTCGTGAGATCGCTCTCGGGCTGATACAGACACATTACTCGGTCTGGTTAGCCTCTGCCCGCGTCAGCTTATCGACCATCGGCAGAATCAAGTAAATACCAATGATGGCCGCCGCCAGACCGATACCAACGATGGCGAAGTAAGTTGGCGTCAACACTGGCTTCAGCGTCGTCGAGAATGTACTAGTAAACACCGCTCCCGTCCACACGCCAAAACCGCACGACAAAATCGAGGTGGTCAGTAGCGGCGCCACCGACTCAACCATCACCAAGCGCTTCAACTGCGCGAGGCGCATACCGCCCAGCCGCAAGGTATATAGCGAGCGGCGGCGTTCCATCAGTCCGCCAATCGTCGAGACGATCAAGCTTGCCACCGCCACGAAAAGCGTTACGCCGATACCGACATAGGCCAAGTCAGCAAACTCGCGAATCGTTGGATTGATATGCGGCTTCTTGGCATCAGTACCGCTCACTGCATAGGTTAAATCGTACTGATTAGCCTTCGCCGTCACCAAGGTACGCAATTTCTCGATATCATTATCTGACTTCAGTGTCACCAAATATTCTTTGGCGCCATTCGTATCAACCCGGTCATTAATCAGCGATACGTTTTTAACCACTGGCGCGTCAAAATTCAACAGCGCAAATTGGTCGGGTCGGGCGTTATTCGGGCAAGCATGCTCGGTGTACGTTGCCAAATCCTGGCAGCGAATTGCGTCACCATCCTCACGCGGATAGATCGTCGCCACCGACGTGATGTAAGATTTTTGCTGCAGCTGCTCTGCCATGTCGCCTGGCAGCGACCGGCCGATGACAACTGCCGTGCCGCGCTTTAATTGCGAAAAGCCGTTGTCCTTAAGCGCTTGAGCGTTTAAGCCTTCAATACCGCTAGTTGCCGTCAAGTAAAAGCTGCCCGCAAACAGCGCCAATACCACGCCGCTGACGCTGCGGAAAATTGTCCGCGAATGCACCGCCGTACGCTTGCCAGCGATCAACATCGAAGCGTTATTAGCCCAGCGCGCTGCCAACAGCGACAGCTTATTAGTCAGCCAGCCGCCAGCCAGAATCAAGCCGAACATCACCAGCAGCAGCGCCGCCATCAATAGTACCGACGGCAGAGCTGATTCTTTATTAGCCGCCAGCCAATCCCGCCCTGGCTTCGACGACAGCCAAGCAAAGAACGCAATACCAAGTGCCGGCACCAGCGCCCGCCAAGCGCGCAATTTCTTCACCTTTTCAACCGAACGCGACACACCTAGCGGCGAAATCTGCGCCCGGCGCATCCGCCGCCAGTTGACAAACATCGTCAACCCCAGCGTCAGACCGATAATCAACGCGTATTGCGTGCCAGTTAACACCAAATCACCAGGATTAAACCGCATACCGTCCATCTTGAAATCCTGCAGCGGCGCTTGCAGCAACCAAAACGCGCCCAGCCCGATGATCACGCCAACCACCGACGCCAGTAGCGACTCCAGCATCAATATCAGCCCCACCTGCCGCTTAGTCGCGCCGATCAGCCGCAAAGCAGCATAGCGTTTCTCGCGTTGCGCAGCGCCCAGCTGCGTTGCTACTGACACGAAAATAACAATCGGGAACAGTAAGATTGTCCCGCCGACACTAAATACGATGACGGCAACCGGACCTATTTTAGCGTCCGATTTTAATCCGTTAGCATCCGTCCGATAAACATCAGCAAAGTATGATGGCTGTCCCTGAGATTTGGTAAAAGCATCGCTCTCGGCCACTTCCTCGGCGCTAGCACCGCGCACTATCATCAGCGCATCCGGACTGGCGGTATATTCGCTAGGAATTACGCCGAGGTATTTGGTATTTTTACCAAAACGCGCCAAGATATTGTCATCAGGATGTTTGGCAACCGCATCAGCCAACGCTTTTGATAAGTAATATTCGCCAGGACGCGGCGTTTTCAGCTTAGCAAACTGCGGCGATTTAGCCGTACCATATATTGAATAAGACTGGATGTACTGACCGCGCCACTTCGACGCATCACCGCGACGGGTACCGCCAACTTTCAGTGGTTCAACACCATCAATCGGTTTTTGCGAAGGTGCGCCACGGCTCGCCTGATACGCCGCCGTATTAATTGCTAGTCCACTAGCACGCCCCATTAGACCGTTGACACCGGCCGTAAAGTAGCACACCAGCACGATCCCCAGCGCCACCGCCACCGTAGTCAAACCCAGACGCGCGAATGACTGGCGGCCAGATTTTTTGAGTAACATCCAGCTAACACTCATTTGGTAGTCCTCGCACTGGCTTTGTTAAGATTTGGCTGGGTATTCTGCGCCATATTCACCGCTGCATCCGCGCCGGAAATTTGCCCATCGCGCACGATAATTTCCCGGTCGGCATAGGCGGCAATTGTCGGCTCATGCGTCACCATGATGACTGTTGTGCCGTGCTCTTTGGCAGTTTTGATGAATAGCTCCATAACTCTCTCTGAGTTCAAACTGTCCAGCGAACCTGTCGGCTCATCAGCAAACAAAATCTTCGGTTCAGCCACCATCGCCCGGGCGATTGCCACCCGCTGCATTTGTCCGCCCGACAACTCGCCAAGCATACTGTCAGCTTTACTCGCCAGCTCAACCTTATTCAGCCATGTTTTCGCCTTGTAATAGGCTTCTTTACGCTTGACACCGTTAAGCAGTAGCGGCAGCGCCACATTATCCAGCGCTGTCAGCTCTGGCACCAACTGTCCAAACTGAAAGACAAAGCCAAAGCTGGTGCGCCGTAAAATACTGCGCTGATCATCGCTCAGTTTGTCGATCCGCCGTCCGTCGAAATCAATCTCGCCGCTATCAACCTTGGTAATCGCCGCCAAGCTATGTAGCAGCGTCGACTTACCAGAGCCCGACGGACCCATAATCGCCAGGACTTCGCCCGCCTCGACATCTAGGCTGACGCCGCGCAGCGCATGCGTTTGCCCGAACGACTTCTTAATATTTTTAGCGCTAATTATTGGTTTGCTCATGCAAAATTTCCTCCTTTAGCCGCGTTAACCGCGAAATAGTTAATTCAATCCAGCGCAAATCCGCCTCCAAATGATACAGTGCATGATCGATCAGCAGCATGTCCGACAAACTACTATCGCGCCGCTGCACCGTCAGCTCGCGCATTCGTTGGATGTGCGCCTGCCGTTGGTTATCCAGATACGGTGATGCATCGCCGTCTTTCAAAATCGCCAATACCGCCTTGATATACATCGTCGCTTGCAGCTGCGGCGACGGCGCCTCTGGTGATTCCAGCCATGCTTGTAAATCCTGCTTGCCCTCATCGGTAATTTCATACCGAACCCGATCCGGCCCGCTCGATTCGCTGGTATCGGCAATCTCTTTGACCTTGTTATCGCGTTTGAGCCGTGCCAGAGTTGAATATATCTGACCGGTTAAAATTGGCTTATCTTTACCAAAATAGCCGTCATATTTTTTCTTCAACTCATAGCCGTAATTTGACTCTTCCGCTAAAAAACCTAACAGTGTATATTGGACGCTCATACTCTTACTATACACCCAGTGTTTAGTTATTGCAAGAGTTTTATACACTCAGTGTATAGTTGCTATTACAACGTCCATTCACCCTATTGACACAGCATCCGCCCCATCACAGACAGCTCACCCCACCAAACCGCCACGATCAGTAGCCCACCTCGCCAGAATACAGACTATTATTCAATTTTGGCGTATAATAGGTTCATGGCACAATTTTGCCGGGTATACCGTAAACAGCGATCGGTTAAGTCAGCTCTGTTGGGAATTGGCAAAATTCTCAGCTTGCCACGATACTTACTACTAGCAGTTGTCTTATCTTTGCTTTTTGCACTCATTATTTTCTTTGCCATCAACGCTAATTTTTACGGCCCCCTGATGATGTCGCGGCTGCCAGTACTGGACAAGGTCGCCCTTTTGGGAACCATGTTTATTGATATATTCAAACAAGGTTTCACCTCGCCAAACGGTGCACTATTACTCATGGTGTCGACCCTCCAGGGCCTGTCAATTACCGTCGTCATTTTCACCGCCAAGAAAAATAAGCGTAATGAACAAGCTGTCACCAAACAGGTCGGACTCAGTGGCCTGGCCTCCGTAGCTACCGCTATCGGTTTGGGCTGCGTTCCCTGCGGCACGTCACTCATCCTGCCGCTCGTTGCCGTGTTCTTCTCAGGCGCTGCTGCAGCCACTGCCGCCACTGTCGCCAGCACCCTCGTTCTGATCTTAGCGCTACTTCTGAGCCTCTTTTCACTCTACAAATCTGGACAAATCGCCTTTATGTATACCGAATTAGCAAAACAGGGGGACGTATGAATCGACAAAAAACAGCCGGCATAGCACTCATTTGGGTCATCTTGGGGATTATGATCACGGGAATTGTAGCACTATTTATTTATGGTATTATCAATCGCCCGCCAAATCGCCACGTTAGTGACGGCAAGCCGTGGAATGAAAAAATGTCGCAAGGCTCTAGCGAAGCCAAGCACGTGTTCGTTGATTACACTGATTATTTTTGTTCGTTTTGTGCCGAAGTCGAAGCAGCCACCAACACCAATTTTTTCAAGAATGACTATATCAAATCAGGCAAAGTTCGTTATGAACACCGCGTAGTCACGCTGCTCAAAGAGGTCACTAACAACACCGAATCTGGCGCCCACGCTGCGTTCTGTGCCGCCGACCAAGACAAATATTGGCAATATACCCACGACATCGTGCCGCGCATCAAACGTGATTATTTTGATAAGGGAATTGGCGTAAAAAACGTCGCTACACCGCAAAAAATTCCACCACTACCGTTAGAATATTTCCTAACTTCTGCCAAGAGTGTCGGCATGGACGAGGCAAAATTTGCTGATTGTATGACTAAGAAACCGCACCAAAACGAGATTGAGAATAATACCAAGAAAGCCCTCTCGCTTGGCGTGAGCGGCCTGCCATACATGGTAGTCAATGACTATGTCGCCAGTGGATTTATGGGCGGCGAAAATGGGCTGAAGGCAATTTTGAAAGCCGGCGGAGCGTACTGATGCCCACCAAAAAAATACAAAGTAAGCCTCAAAAATCATCGGCAAAACGACAATCAGCTCGGTCTAGTCGTGGGCCAAAAACTAATACAGCTCCTGCGAACCGACCCAGACTGAGCAGTATTTTATTCACTACACTGCTTTTACTGGTAGTGACCGCGATAGGCGTATTGTTCTACTTCCACTCCAAGCAACCACCAGCACAGCGCCCAACGGTCTTGGAAGATGAAAAATATTACTTCACCGACTCACGCTATGCTGGCATCCGCTCCAAGTTCGTAACACGCGACACCAAACACGAAAAAGTCTCAATTGAATACCCAATCACCAGCAATTCCAAAATCAACAAACTCATCGCCCGAACAATTGACCGCGCCGACGGCGATTTTCGCCACACCGCCACTAACGCTCCGACATTCGACCGGCCAATGACAGAGACGATTAGTTATCAAGTTACGCATAATAATTCGACCGCTCTGTCGATGATCGTCAATATTAAACAAGACATGCACGGCGCGCATCCGGTGTCACTAACGCATTTTTGGACGTTTGACAAGAAGTCTGGCGAGATGATTGGCTTGGATAATTTGACTGAAAAATCGGAGGAAGCCATCAAGGCAATCGTGGCAGCTGCCCGGCACGACGTCGCGCAAACCATCAAACAGCGCCACCAACCAGAAGCAAATCTTGATGAGATGATCACCAAGGAGGCGTTGTCGAACTTCACCATCACTGATGATGGTAACACCTTGGCTTGGCCGATTGGACAGGCGTCGCTCTTGCCGTCAGCTTACGGCGAAATGACGATCAAAGTGCCGATCGCCGCCGTTGCCAAATATCTGCAAAATTCGACAGCCCGAAAAGTAGCTAATATCCCCAAGCCGCCCGAGCCAAAACCAGAGCCAAAGCCAGCGCCTACGGCGCCGACACCCACAAACCCAGGTAAAGTGATCGCCTTGACGTTTGACGACGGGCCGGGACCATACACTGCACACCTACTGGACATCTTGGATCAATATGGTGCGAAAGCGACGTTTTTCTTGATTGGTAGCAAGGTCTCCGGGCAAGCCGGTGTCGTACGCAGCATACAGGCGCGCGGCCATCAACTGGGTAACCACTCGTGGTCGCACCCAGAACTACCTAAATTGCCAGTTAACCAAATTGCCAGCGAAATCGACCGCACCAACGACGCCATTAAGCAAGCCACCGGCGTCACACCGAGCATCTTGCGCGCACCGTATGGCGCGGTCAACGGCGTTGTCTTGGAGCAGCTTCGTCTGCGCGGTATGTCGTCAATCTTGTGGTCGGTCGATACCCGCGATTGGGCCGACCGTAATAGCGAAATCGTCTGCTCGCGCGCCGTCGCTGGCGCCCACCCCGGAGCTATCATCTTGATGCACGACATTCATCAAACGTCAGTTGGCGCCGTACCGTGTATCCTCAGCGCGCTGAAGCAGCAAGGATATTCGTTTGTAACGGTGCAAGGATTGAACTAGGCCGCCTCGTCAATCTCAAACACCTTGTATTTCGAAGCAGCGCCGCGCACCAATTTTACCTTTGACGACGCCACACCAAAATGCTTCGCCAGTAATTTTACCGCCGCCAAATTCGCCCGCCCCTCAATAGCTGGCGCCTTAGTATAAACCGTCAGCGAACCGTCATCGTTCGTTACGACTTCTTCACGGTGGCGGGAGTTAGGTTTGAGGTGGATAGAGATTTTCATACTTAATCCAACAAACTCGCTCCGCCAGCGTCATACGACGCGCGCTTATGACTCCACTCGTTACCATAGCGC
Organism: uncultured Candidatus Saccharibacteria bacterium; assembly: GCA_963548005.1. GTDB lineage: Bacteria > Patescibacteriota > Saccharimonadia > Saccharimonadales > Saccharimonadaceae > Nanosynbacter. The sequence goes on from CAUUSW010000005.1 coordinate 66,730, forward strand.
TTGGCCTGCTCCAATACCATGTCAGTTGCCAACGCCTGCTGGTCTGGCGGGTAGCCATATTTTGCCAAAGTCTTTTTGACGTTAACTTTCAGTTTTGCCTGAACATTCCTGCGCTCCGCCCAGTCAATCGTCGCATCTCGACGCACCTGCTCTAGTAATACTTTTGCGATATCACGTAGCTGCGCGTCACCCAGCACTTCACGAGCACTGCCATTTTCAACCAGCGCATCATAAAAGATAATCTCATCTTCACTTAGACCATCGACCGCACCGTTCTCAACAGTCTTGCGCACTTGCTGTCCGATATTGATTAGCTCCTCAATTACCTGCGCCGCCTCAATCGTCCCATTTCTATACCGTGTCAAGGCTTGATTGAGCAAATCAGAAAACTTCGTATCTTTGGCATAATTGCGCGAAAATCGTAGTTTAATTTCATCAGTTAGAAGTTTTTGCAACGCCTCCACTGCCAAATTCTTGCGCTCCATGTTACGAATTTCTGCCAAAAACTCATCGCTTAAAATTGACAGTTCCGGCTTTTCTAATCCCGCCGCCTCAAATACATCAACCACACCAACTGGCGCAATTGCTTTATCGACAATTTGTTTCAGCGCGCTGCGATACTCAGCATCAGTCACAACTGTCGAGCTGGACACTTTCTCCAGCCGGGCTTTCACCGCCTGAAACAGCGCCACTTCTTCGCGAATTTTCAGCGCCTCAGGCCTCGGCATCGCCAATGCAAATGCTTTACTCAGTTCCAAAACATGCTGCTTCAACCGCTTCTCACCGTCTTCCAACCCTAAAATATATTCCTCTGCATCCAAGATAATTTGTAGCTGTTGGTCGGTTGGTGCAGTAAAATATCGCTGGTAGTCAAAGTTACCAAACAAATCGCGCACTACCTCATAGCGCATCTGCATCTGTGCCACCGCCTCAGTGATATCAAGTTGCGGTGCGCCTTGCCCACCACTTTGCGTATAGTCAGAAATAGCATCGCGCAGCGCCCCCGCTACACCCAAGTAGTCAACCACCAAACCGCCGGTTTTTCCAGGAAACACTCGATTTACCCTGGCAATTGCCTGCATCAAATTATGACCCTTCAGCGGTTTATCCAGATACATAGTGTGCATATTTGGTACATCAAACCCTGTCAGCCACATGTCGCACACAATCACCAATTCAAGTGGATCATTCGGATCCTTGATGCGCTTTTCGATCACCTTTACTCGCTGCTTGTTACGAATGTGCGGCTGCAGGTGGTCAGGGTCACTAGCGCTACCGGTGATAATCACCTTTATCACGCCGCGTGCGTCATCGTCACTATGCCAATCCGGCCGATACGCCACAATTTTTTCATACAAATCCGCCGCAATACCGCGGCTCATCGTCACGATCATACCTTTACCACTCAGTACATCTTGCCGAGCCTCAAAGTGCTGAATAATGTCCAAAGCGATAGTATTCAGCCGCTCACTATTACCGACGATGGCTTCTTTTTGTGCATACTCGGCCTTCAACGCATCCTGACGGCTCAGTTCTTCGCCCTCCAGCAAATCATCAACTTCCTTATCCAGCCACTGCCGCGTTGCCTCGTCCATATTCAAATCAACCAGCCGACTCTCATAATAAATCGGTACCGTTGCACCATCTTTCACCGCCTGCTCGACGTCATAAATATCGATATAGTCGCCAAACACTGCTGGCGTTGACTTATCGTCCGTTTCAATCGGCGTACCCGTAAAGCCAATGTAGCTCGCGCCCGGCAAGGCATCGCGCATATACTTGGCGTAACCATATACCAGTTGGGCGTCACTGGCTCGGACATGCGCCTTCAAGCCATATTGACTGCGATGGGCCTCATCTGCCATCACGATGACATTGCGGCGATCAGTCAGAATTGGCAAGCTGTCCTCCTCATCCTCAGGCGAGAATTTTTGGATTGTCGTGAAGATAATTCCGCCCGCTTGGCGCTGCAACAGCTTCCTGAGCCCACTGCGTGAATCGGCCTGTTTTGGATCTTCTCCTAATAGCTCGCGACAGGCGCTAAACGTACCAAATAATTGACCATCAAGATCATTACGATCCGTCACCACCACGATGGTCGGATTATGCAAATCGCGCGACTTCATCAGCTTGCCAGTATAAAACACCATACTCAAGCTCTTGCCCGACCCTTGCGTATGCCAGACTACACCAGCCCGCTGATCGCCGCGTTCACTACCAGCCGTCAGCGTCCGATCAAGTGCCTTATTTACCACCCAATATTGATGATAAGCGGCAACTTTTTTGATCAATTTATCGCCGTCGCTCCGCTCAAATACGATAAAATTCTGCACCATATCCAGCAAGCGTTCAGGCGTACACGCACCGCGCAGCAACGCTTCCAGCATCGGCACATTGTCAACTTCTTTCTCGCCATCAATCGTCTTCCACGGCATCATTCGTTCCAGCGGACTGGTGATCGTACCCATCTCCGCCTCTAGTCCATCGCTCGTTACACATAATTCATTAAAGCGGAACAGATCACTAATCTCTCGCTTGTACGTCTGGATTTGCTGATACGCCGCTACCAAATCCGCCTTCGTGTCAGCCGCATTTTTTAGTTCGATTACCACCAGTGGCAGCCCATTGACAAACAGTACAATATCCGGCCGGCGATTATAGTCGCCCTGCAGCACTGTCAGCTGATTGACCGCCGCAAAATCGTTGTTGTGTGACGAGGTAAAATCAACCACCCGCACGATATCGTGTTTCACTTCGCCACTTGGCATGCGATATTGCACCGGCACGCCCGCCACTAGCAGTTGATGAAAATCGTGATTATTCTCAACCAAGTTCGGTTTACTAATCTGCACCAACCGCCGCATCGCCTCCTTCAAGGCTGACTCTGGAATGTGCGGATTGAGCCGCACCAAAGCACTACTCAGCCGCCCAGGCAACACCACTTGCCGCAGCTCACGCTCAGCCACAGCACCATCCGGACCAATGTCCGGTCCGTGCAAAATCTGCCAGCCGAGATTAGACAGGATATCAAGCGCATATTGTTCGATTTGGGATTCGGTCATATTCCTATTCCTATCCTTTACTTTTCTGGATTTTTATCAACCTTACTTTGCCAATGCCGTAAAGCTCGAGACTCCTCTTAACATTTTTAAGGGCAACTTTACTGAAAAAAGGTATATTTAACTTGTTAGACGACTCACTGATAACACTAAATATTACCTCATATTTCCGTGCATCCGGCTTCTGTTCTACTGGATCAAATTGTTCCGAAGCCGGCAATATATTATTTACTGATTTTCTGAAATTCTCATCACTAAGCATAAGTTGCGCAGATACGAGCCCTTGATTAAATAAATGACTTAAGACAGACGATCCACCGTAATTTTTTACATGGTATAAACGAGAATTATTGTAATCAAATAGATCACAAAACTCTATCTTACTATGTCCACCTCCATACGGTATATTTTTTGCATCCATAAGCGTCAACCCATTAATACGTGCTACTCTTTCGTTGTACGAATTTTCAGAAGAATCCTCTATTGCAAAGGGCGGCAAAACTTCCTCTTCCTCTACTATTGATAGATATTCTTGATTAATAAGTTTTGCAAAGTCTGTTTCAACACAATACCATTTTGAATTATTAAGAATATATATTCCACCATACTCATCCTTTACCTCAGCATAAATACAAGACCAAGCTGCCCATCTCTTAAACTCCTGGTTATTACTGTCATTGAGTGCAACAATTTTCTGCTTTTTTAGAGTATCAAGGTTAACTTCTTTGCCACGGTTATCCAAACTGTTAAGTAGATTATCTAGACCTAAATCATCATCAAAAGAATTCACATCTCCAATAAATAAAAATCCTTTGACATCACTCCAATCAATAATTTCAGGAACCGCTAACCATACAGCACCATGCTCTTCAGAGTTTAACTTACTAATTAAAATATCGTTTAAAGAGTTGATTTTTACAGGGTCTTTTACTTCAGCGACTTGATCAATCCAATCAAAATTATCTTTATAGACATTAAGCTTTGAAGCAAGAAAATAATCACGAAGTTTATCGTTAAGGTTAAATATATTAACTTTAGCTGATACATGAAGAGAGTCTTTACCCGTTATCGTTGACCCGTGGTCTTGATTCAAGCATTTTCCAGTAACTGCGCGTACTAAATCCTGCTCTATATCAATTCCAAAATCTGCTGCTTCACTAGCAACAATAACCTGCTCTCGAGCCTGTTTTGGGAATAACCCCACACTACTCTTGTCAATACTGCGAATCGAGTCGGCTTTTATTAAGTTTAATGTGGTCATTAAACCAAATCTCTCTTCATAACAACCAGGTTTTAATAACTGCCAACCACCCAACCCAAAAGCTACTGCAAACTTACGAGATTGTATATCATCAATTTTCACATTCATGATCAACGCCGCGCTAACATATGCCGTATAAAGATCAGAATTCAGATTATCAGCAATACCTTTGCCAAAAAAGTTATAAAGCCAACTAGGCGGCTTAGGTCTGGAGTTGCTATAGTAAAGCGTAGCATTGTCATCGATAGATATATTTTTAATTGACGACGGATCGTCAAAGATGTCTGCTATATCTTCAATTCCGTCCTTTATAAGATATACTGATAGTTTATTCGTTTTTAGTTCGGCTGCCATATTTCAATCTCTCCAGAAATTAATTTTGGTAAAAGCAAATCACGAATGTTAGATAAATAATCTATTTGCTTCTTGTTTTTATGTATCATATCAAATAATGGTCGCACTCTCTGCTCGAAATCATTAAACTCGCAATCTGATAAATCAGCAATCTCCAAAAGCTCTATGTGCTTTGGATAAATATGCGGCTGGCCAGAGCCAGTTTGCATATCGTATATTTCTTTTTGCTTATTCTTGAGGAACAAATAATAGGTATAAACATATTTGGTAATTGTTGAGTCAATGTACGAAGAGTCTGCCGACCAAACTGGTTCACCCCAGACAGATACAAAACCAGCATTTGCTCCGGATGCACTTATCGTGATAACTGGCGCGGTCGTATTTGCTTCATTGTGAAATCCAGCTGGCTTCAGTCCACCGCTAATAACCGGCGTGTCACCACAAATCATATCTCTAGCTTGCAAACTTCTACCTCTTTTTGGATGAAACTTTTTCCCTAAAGGTATGGTCCGTATATTACCATTACTCTGCTTAGTTTTATCAACAAAATAATGACGAAAGAGAGCTTGACCGAGCTGCTCGAGGGTTTCGTTCATGCGGCGATTGAGCTCGATTTTTTCATCAAGACTGCCGAGGATATTGGCAATTTTCTTTTGGGTTTCTAAATTTGGTATACTGACACTGACAACATCAAAAGTGCTACGAGTTATCGTATTAAATACACCACCGTGTGACTGCCTTCTTAGATCATTAACAGATTTTTTCAATAGATAATAAAGAAAATTTTGATCAACCCCTGCTTTTGCCCTAATTCCATAGCAAGATTGATTAAAAGCCATTGGTCGCCTCAGTTGAGCCAATTCGCCCACAGTACCGCGTGCAGATATGATTATATCTCCTTTGTTTAGCAGTTTCGTACTAGAGCTCTCCAGCCCAAGACTAGTGATTGCTTTTTCGGTTTGATCCACCCAGCGTCTGTCACCCCCAAAATCAACCACGGACAGCCACGGTATGTCACCACTCCAAAACTCGGGTTTGTTTGTCTTCGGGGTGCCGCCACCTATGAGCTCGATGATATCACTTAAAACAGCTGTTCTCATTATCCTTCTAACCCCAATTTCTCAAAGAATATTCGGTGACGCACGACTGCATCATTTAGCAGTTTTTCCCACGTTACGAATTCAATTCTGAGATTAATATTGTCCTGTATTAAGAACCACCCTTTATTGTCTGGCATTGATTTTAAGTTTTTCTCTTCAATCAACCATTTTTCAACCTTATTATCAACATCCGCTACTATATAACCATAGAAGGGTGTTGTGGGTGAGATATGAATCCTACTTCCTTTTGGTGTCTTATAGTCGCCATTTCTCATGCTGTTAACATAACGAATTATTTGTTGTATAGGGTCTTCTTTAGAAGACGCATCTACAAAGTCATTTCGACCAGGTCGTTTAAATTCAAAGATACTTACTGGATTAGAAGCCTCCGAGCCGTCTCTATACGCAACATTATAATGAAATGCTGCGATATCTGGACGGTCCTTATTTTCATTAAATATGTTTTTATCCGAACTGAGATACTGAGTAAGATTTAACCCTTCGTCTATAATCCACAAATTATGGCCATCATATATCGTATCATTTGAATCTGATTTTGTAGGAAATATTATATCATGAACTGCCTTTTCCGTATCGTATTCTCCCAAATCATTCCATTCCAAAGTCTTTTTAAATAATTCCAGGATAGATTTACGAAACGCTATATATTGTGCTAAATCACTATAGCTTGCGTCTTTTACTTCTCTAATCAGCTTTTTAGCATTCGACTGTGCTTCTATATAATTCCTGTTTCTACTAGTCAACTGAGAGATGTTTCTCTTTATCTCTAAGTCACGTTCATACTTTGCCTTATGTAGAATTAACTCTATGTCATCCTGGGTAGGATTTGCCTTTATTGCTTCAAAATCTATGTCGTCAATATATGGCTTGTACCAAATGTTACTTTGGGTATATTTCTCAAACTTCTCTCTTTTTACTTTTGACCTTAGACTAACCACACCTTCAAATTCCTTTTTTGCGATTTCTGCAATAGCCTTTTCAATATCCTCTCCCGATACTGGATATAGTGGGTCATGCTTTTCACCAAAGTTAAAACTGTCACGTTCTACCGTAACATTATCCTCCAGATATTCTCCTTGAACGTAGAATCTTATTATGTAGTTACGAGATCTCTTCTCTCCATCAACCAGTACGTCTTCGGTAAAGTCAGAGTAGAAATCTGGAATATACACATCCAAGCTCTTCTCGGTAACTGCTTGGTTTCGTGCAGTTAGAACAATCTTGCTCTTTTGGTTTCGAGGCTTAAGGATTTTAAACATTTTATATCTTAGTTCTATACCGTTAACAATAAAAGTATCACTTTTCTTGAGCTGAATTAGAGAATCATCTCTTGTGCCAATTTGCTCATTTAGGATTATTGGGATATCTAGCGCATCATCTTCAAATACAATCTGCGGGCATGTATATGATGGGTCGGAAAAATAACTAAGGATCTGTTCCAGAATGCGATGTGAGATAATTTCTGGATCTTTGTCAAGTTTTACACCCTTAATGTTTAAAAGTCGAAGTATCGTACCAGTCTCTGACGCGCTAGGTGAATTACTAACCTTATCATTAACTATAACGTCATATTGCTTACCAAAATCGAATGAACGATGTTTGTATTTGTTATCTTCAATAAACGTGCTTTCTATGTGTACGTCGTTAAAATGCCGCAGATAAAAAAATCGACCAAAACCCTTTCCTCCTATCGACCTTTTAAATTGGCTATATATGGTGTCGAAAGAATCGCGATTTTCTTTATTAAAACCGATACCATTATCGGAGACTTCCACAGAAGTTACATCTGCCAACTTATCACCGTCCGTTGATACAAATGGCGGATTCCTAATAATCCGAATACGGATTTCCCCATCATTTCGGCCTGACTTATCTATAGCATCAATAGCATTAGTTATTGCCTCTGTAATAGGAGTATACGGGGTGGACTTAGCCCTAATATTATTAATAACTCCTTGGATAAATACTTTACTCATTATAAATGCTCCCAGCCCTATTTTTTACTATCTCATTCATCTCTTCCCCTCAACCCTCTTCTGCACAGCCCTCAACTCCTCAAGATATTGCTGCTCTATACTACTCAGCTCTTGATTACGCATACGTTCTTTGTATGATTCATACTCTTTGGCAACTTTGGTGAGCATGGTTTTGTGTGATATTTTGCCCGGGTTATCAAGGACGCCCTTACCGTAGGTAGCCGCAAATTTGTCAACTTCACGTACCCAATCAGCCATGCGCATTGGTTCATGATTGATAGCCTTGAGCTCAGCAAGGTCAAAAAAGGCGCTAACGAGACGGTTGAGCATGCTAAGTTCGTCGGCCGTCAAATAGTTTTTGGCAATTTGCGCTTCGCTTTTAGTCGGTTGCTGACCACGAAACGTCGTGAGTCCTAAGAATGGCTTGTCAGAATCAACCCTGGAGTAAATAACCTCGGCGGCAGTCAACATATTAACAGCGTAGTGCAATTTATTCTGAACTATCTGGAAAAATTCTATTTGCTCTTTGGAACTCGGATTGTAATCTTGACTGGTGGTGAATAAGTCTAGCACTTGCCGATACAATATTTTTTCGCTACTACGAATATCTCGAATGCGCTCAAGCAATTCTTTCCAATAACTTCCACCACTATTTTCCTTGAGACGCTTGTCATCCATGACAAAGCCTTTGGTGATATATTCACGCAGTCTTTCGGTGGCCCAAATACGAAAATTCGTGGCAGTATTTGACTTCACACGATAACCAAGCGCTATTACCATATCTAGGTTATAGTGCTTCGTGGTATATTTCTTACCATCCGTAGCAGTTAGTAAGAAATCCTTACATACTGAAGCCTCATCTAGCTCGCCCTCATCAAAAATATTCTTAATATGCATGGTAATATTTGGTCGCGAGGTATCAAATAGATTGGCTAGCTGAGCTTGAGTAAGCCATATTGTTTTACCTTGGAACCTTACATTAATCTGCGGCCTACCATCATCGCCAACATACACCACCATCTCGCTGTTCGGGTTGTCGCCACTCATCATTTGATTTCTTTCTCTATTTTGGCAAGATTTTCTTTTATTTTCGCCTCTAACTCATGACTCTTCGCAAACTGTCCCTCAAGCTCCGCCGTCAGTCTGGCAAATTTCTCGGCGAACGGTTCATCGTCCTCTTCTGTTTCCTCAACACCAACGTAGCGGCCAGGCGTCAGTACATAATCATGCTGCTTGATTTCTTCTAGATCAGCGACTTTACAGAAACCCGGTTGGTCAGTATAATCCGCACTGGCAGTTTTGTAATCATGATATGTCTTTGCCACCCTGGCAATGTCTTCTTCGGTCAGCTCGCGGTTGCGACGGGTGACCATTTTACCCAAATTGCGCCCATCGATGAACAGTACTTTACCGTGACGATTGGCACGATCACGCGACACAAACCACAGACAGCACGGTATCGCTACGTTGAAAAACAGTTGGCTTGGCAGTGTGACGATGGCGTCAACCATATTATCGAGCACTAACTGCTTACGGATGTCACCTTCGCCGCCAGTTTGACTGCTCATGCTCCCGTTTGCTAACACAAAACCTGCCGTACCTCGCTGGCGCAAGTGGCGGATCATATGTTGAATCCAGGCAAAGTTAGCGTTACCCTTTGGAGGCAGACCATACTTCCAGCGCGGGTCAGCCTGCAAGTGTTCTTGACCCCAGTCGCTAATGTTAAACGGCGGGTTAGCCAAGATATAATCAGCTTTCAGATCGGGAAGCTGGTCATCCACCAGGGTGTCGCCGCGTTTGATATTTGCGTCAATTCCCCGAATCGCCATATTCATTTTAGCGAGTCGCCAAGTCGTTTCGTTCAGTTCCTGACCATACACCGCGATATCGCTGACACGCCCAGCGTGTTCTTCGACAAACTTCTCACTCCAGACGAACATACCACCACTACCGCAACATGGGTCATACACACGCCCGCTGTACGGCTCAAGCATTTCTACCAATAATTTCACGATGGAACGTGGCGTGTAGAATTCACCACCATGCTTACCCTCACTGTCGGCAAACATACCCATAAAATATTCGTACACTTGACCAAGCAAGTCTTTGGAGCTGGCAGTATCAAATTTGATATTGGTAAATAAATCGATAAGCTCACCTAGACGGCGTTTGTCCAGAGCTTCACGAGCATAATTTTTCGGCAACACACCCTTCAAACTTGGGTTGTCGCGTTCAATTGCCTCCATGGCACTGTCAACTAACACGCCAATTTCTGGCTGCTTAGCATTTGCCACGAGGTGTTCCCAGCGAGCCTCCTTGGGAATCCAAAAAACATTCTCCGCCAGATACCAATCCCGATCTTCGGGATCATAATTGTCATCAACTGCCGCCTGGTACCGCGCCGAGAACGCATCTGAAACATATTTTAGAAAGATCAACCCCAGTACCACATATTTATAGTCCGACGAACTAATATTACCCCGTAGTTTATCCGCCGCAGCCCATAGCCGCCTTTCAAGCTCCCTCATGTTCATACGTGTAATTATATCAGATTCGGGGATCGTTTACTCTGAGTGCATCAGGCTCTTGTAGCTAGTTTTCGTAACAATAATATGGTCATTAAGCGTAATACCAAGCAGTTTTCCCGCCTCGGCCAGCCTATTCGTGACATCTTTATCAGCCTGGCTAGCCTCCAAGCTCCCACTCGGATGATTATGCGCCACGATGATCGAGGCCGCACGGTCGGCGATGGCGTCGGCGAAGACCTCACGCGGGTGCACCAGGCTGGCGGTCAGCGTACCAATGGTCACTACCCGTTTGGCGATTAAACGATTGGCGCCGTCTAGCGTCAGGCAGACGAAATGTTCCTGCTTTTTGTCGCGAATATCGGCCAGTAGCTCGACAGCTCTCTCTGGACTGTCAATAATTGGCTGATCGCTATCCAGCAGATACCGCCGTGCCAGTTCCAAGCTCGCCAAAATCACTGGGATTTTCGCTTCACCCAAACCAACCACGCCACGCAGATCATCATAAGAAACATCGCCGCCTTTTTGACGCAAAATTTTCAACACTTCGCGCGCAATTTTACCAACATCGGCCCGAGCATTACCACTGCCGATAATCGCCATCAACAGCTCCAAATCGCTCAGCCGCGCCGTACCGTAACGCGCTAGTTTCTCGCGGGGACGGTCGTTAGGATGGCGGTCAGACAGCTTCATATATAAAATTATACTATGCTAATGAAATTATTACCGCTCTATACATACTTAACTTCTAACGATATACCAAACCATCCAATAAAATGACCAGCTGCCAAACGTTACCTTTTGGTAACGGCAGGCTATCGTAAATAAACCTACTCTAATTTTATAAGGACATGGCCGAGAGGTTGGCCCTTCAGGGTTAGGCGCAGGCATCTCGTTATCAACTTGTATGGTCGCAGGCTTGCCAGCGTAACCGTCAGCTTTGACGCCTGTCACCGTGACTTTTCTGCTCGTCGATACGTCTACATCGGTAATATCAAGCTGCCGCTGCTCGCCAACCGTGTAACCAAGGTTAGTATCATCTAGGCTGACTAACCAGCGCGAAGACAGCTCATCAACTGGCTGCCAATTTAGCCGAATTGTCGCCTTATTGCCATTTCGCTCAATAATTTTTGCCGAAACCTGAGGCGCTCCAGGACCAACAGGCAAATTAGGTTTTGTACCAGCTTTAACAGGTGCCGATATGTTTGACACTGTGTCGTTACTGGCACTCATTCGCACTTGCATGACGCCATCAAATTTTTCGTTATAGACATGGCTGGTGACCGGACTTGTTGTCGTTTGGTCAATCTTACCATCACCATCAAAATCCCATTCGTACTTTGTGATACTACCATCAACGACGTACGAATCACTGGCATCAAAAGTAATTTCCTGGCCAACCTCCGCATAATATTCACCGATTATATTATGGTATTTTTATAAACTATCTAGTCTATAAATTTATTTAATTAGCTTCTTTTGCTATTAGATGGTTCAATTTTTCGTAACAATTGGGATAAATCTTGAGTTAGAATAGCCTTAATCTCATGACCATCAACTTCAACTGTCACTAGTCTTACGCCAAACTCATTTGATATGCTCAATTGAGTGCGTATAAAATCACTGTCTTGAATACTAACGTTTTCGAGAACCTTGATTTTTGGTTGTACTAATCCGTTACTCTCGAGAGTTTTTAATATTTTATAAGGCATAGCTGCTTTTTCATTTTCATATTCTAAACGCCCCATAGCTGAAGCGAGCAGTAGAGAAAAAGTAGCGAACATACTTAAGAAAAAAATTGGATATATAATATATTGAACATAAGGTTGCCACCTTAGCTCCCGCGCAACAAAGAATAGTATAAGTAGAATAGTAGCCAGGGTTATCAAAGCCCATACTATATGATGCAGTCTAATATATCCAGGGTATTCAGAACCTCTCTTTTTTACAGGAATCATAATCATTTTATGATTCTCAATTATGTTCCACGATAGCGGAATGCCTATTATGATAGTAAGTATTGTTATAGGTACAACAAAAGATGTGCCGACAAAATATTTATCCAACTCTGATTGTCCAAACAGAGGAATTATGGCTGCTATAAATGCAGCAACTAAGCCCAGTATACTTATTATATTTTGAAAACTAGAGTCTTTATCATTCATATAAACCTTCCTTATATAAAAATTGCTATAGGCTTCACAATAAATACCCTGCCTTCTATAATGATCGGTATTTTATCTGGAACGTTAAACATCTTACTTATATCACTATCTTCTTTAACCATGCCGTTAAACGAACCAAAAAGCACGGTATCTAAATAGTCTGACTTTATTAGACCTAAATCGGTTGATTCAAATATATTAAATCCATACTCTTCAATTCTAACTATCTTTCCAAAAACACTATACTCACCACGCAATAATCGTTCTATATTGAATTGTTTTGCAACATCTTCATCTAATTCAATGAGGCACCTTGCGTTTTCTATATTTTCACAAGATAAGAGTGTGTCTCCTATCGGCTTAATAAGTTTACATATCTCGTCTATCTCTTTCGTTAATTTAGTTTTACTCTTGCCATTAGTAAACTTATTGCCTAAAGCTATAGCTCGGACCATCGTGTTTATCAGTCTTATAATTTCGATTTTTTGGAATTTAGATTTAAACTCAACAAAATCTCCAACACTGGACTCACCATCCAAAGTATATTTAACCTTACCTCTTTCAGTAAGTATAGACCTTAGTTTGGCAAATAAAGAAACACTTGTGTGAACCTTTTTAGAAGAAATTTCTTTACTATTTGATTGAGTTTTTTCTCTAGATTTATTGAAGTCACCTTCGCCCTCTCCATCCATGCTCAAGAAGCCAAGCGGTATCCTACCTTGTGCATTAATTTTTACACCACCCACATTAGAGTCATTTTTTGAATCGCTGTAGACAGTTTTAATTTCCTGGAACTGACTAAGACCATCTTCAATCACAGCAAGCATATCAAATACCGTTTGGTAATCCAGATAAACCGGGGTGGGTATAGTTAAGTCTTGTGAATATTCATCATGCGATACCTTTCTCTTAAACTTGCGTAGAACCATTACACCCCCTCCGTAGAATTTAGTAATTCTAATTTACTAATATAGCCGACAATGCTTGCTATTGATATCCAGTCTTTCGTTATCATAAAGTCCTTTCTAACTATAATTTATATGCTCATTGCGCCGACGTGACGTGCTATATCTATTACATGTATGGTTGCCCGCTCAAAAGTATTTTAGTGTGTTTACCGCGAGCCACGCACATCGCTACCACCAATACACCGACCAGCCGCGACACTAATGACGTATCATCCGCGCTTGATTGAGTCGTTGACGCAGACTCTTCTTCTGGATTGAGCCGGCTGTCGTCCGGCCATAAGCCAGGAGATGGGCGGCTTTTTACGACCAAAACATTGTCACTCACGGCACTCGTTCCGCTATTATAACTGTAACTGTCAACCGCGCCATCAACCGCCAAATCATTCTGCTCGTCCAGTTCAGATTCTACCGCCTCAGATACTTCAGTAGCAACAAGTTCTTCTTGCGCTTCAGGTAAATCAATAGCTGGCTCTACATCGCTGGTATCCGTAATTATAGCTTCAACTTCATCATCCACACGCGGTAAATCGCTTTTTTCCGATGTTTTCACAGTCATATTGTCACGCTCCTCGCGAGGCATGATGCGCTCCTCTAAAATTTCCACTGCCGGCTCATCCAGCTCAACATCACGTATTGGTTCAATAGCCGGCGAGGTAGGAATAGCTATCTGCTCTACTGGCTCATAATCACTGGTGATTTCAGGCATTGATGCCGCCTTGGAATCGTCCAGCTGCCCCACAGAATCAATATCATTGTCTACAGAAAGTTTCAAATCATCGACCTTTTCACACACCGTAGTTGCCTCCATTGACAGCGCAATCGTCACCACTTCAGCCGAAGATACTCCCAGCTCTACTACTGGCAACTGTTGTTCGACAAAAAACACCATACCCTCCTCAGCCCAAACTTCGTTATCCTCGCCATAATCATATTTCACCGCCACATGATTATGATCAAGCTGTTCAGCCAGGGAAGTCTGCACCTCATAAACCCTTTGGTCTACTACCAATTCCTCGCTCAATTCTGGCGGCAGATCAATTTGATCTTTACCCTTACTAACCGCAACGGCAGCAGCTGGTAAGGTTACATTCATCGCGTCTAGTTCTACCATATCATCAGCCCCATGCGTCGCCTCTATAGCCTCATGTGTTGTAGGCATATTAACAACATCATCCGGGCGTATCGGGCTGCGATCAACTGTGAACTCCTCATCCGCAGAAAGCGAACCCTCGCCATATTCAACAACATCTTGAATCGACGATGACACAATCGCCGGCTGATCAGGCTGCTCTTTCGCTGGAATTGATGCGGTCGCATTAACCATCTTTTCAGTAGATGTCTCGTTTGTTTCGTATTCCGCTGACACGTTAACGGCGTCCTCTTGCGCCTGAGACGGCGGCATATTAGTTGCGGTTGGAGTTGCACACTTAGACTGTTCGACATCAACGCCGTCAGTCGATTCGACAAAATTGTCATAATCCAGCGCCACATCTATATTAAGCTCGCTAGGTTGAGCGTCTATTGATGCTTTCGTGCCAGAATTGTCAATTAGCTCTTTAGCCGCAGATTCATCCACCCTTATCGCCTCAAACTGTGCTGCCAAATGCTGCTGCTCAGAAACTGGTATAGCGTCCTTACTCTTTTCTGCTACCCGGCTCGGCTCAAAATTGGCTGATTCTGACCCTGTTATAACAAAATCTTTTTCTTCTTGGCGTTCAATTGATGGTGTTTTTAAACTTGATGGCGCAGTGTTTTCGTCGCCATCATATGTATTTTCCACAACACTAGCAGCAACCTTATCCTCGCTAGCCGCAGGATAAACAGTTTCATTTTTCAGCGAATTGCAATTCTCATCACCAGCTTGAGTATCCTCGCTTACCCCCGGCGATGACGGCACAGTTCTCGTTTTCGTTTGCGTAGGTATGTCTGGAGATTCGAATGCTAGCTGCTCATTTTCTTTGTCTGCTGTATCAGAGACAATAGCAGAAGTCTGCTGCTTTATCTCTATTGACGGACGACTTTCCTCTGTTGGCTCGGTAAAATGTTCCTCGCCAGATATATCGCTGAGCACGTTCCTAGCACTTTCTGACAGAGCTTCCCCGGCATCTGTAGTATCGTCAGCGGCAATTTCTGGGGCTGTTTTTAACTCAAAGAATGGCGTTTCTGCTGCTTCAGTATCCACATCCTCGCCCGAAGCTTCAACCGCCTGGTTAGTCGAAGTTTTATCTTCTCGTTCCTGCGGTATGATTTTCTCAGTTGACTCATCTGTCTTAGTTGTTAAATCTATGGGTTTTGCCTCTGCTACCACTGGCTCAGGCGCTTTTTTAATAATAGACTCTTGATAATCGGTAGACCCTGAATATCCCGCCATCACCAATTCCCCGCGTCCATTTTCATCCAGACTGTCGAGATCGTCTGGAGCTAACAATCTCTCCAGATAGCTTTGCTTTGGTGTTATTTCCATCAAATTAGGAACCCCTCCTTCATCCGCAGAATTCATATCATTAGATACATTCTCCTGTCTTTCCGACTCCTGTTTCATGGCTAACGCCTGAGGTTTTACACACTGGCTAAGAAATGGGCAGCCAACACATGTCGCACATACCGTTTGACCAATTGACGCTGACACTTCCCCAGTAGAAGGTAGTTCTTCTTCACCACTAGCGACCGCCACCAAATTGAACTGACCCGCACCATCAGCCACCACTTCGTCAATACCAAACGAAAGATCTTCACCACTGACACTGTCTCTCAGCGACGAAAACACATCAAAACCATCACCGTCAATTCCTGTCGGTGATAATTCTACTGTAGTCGTCGCCTCAATCATTGCTCAAAAAATGTCTCCGTTGAAATATGTGATTCGTCGACGCTAGCGGCGGTTAGTTTTTGCCAAACATCGCGCACGAATGGCAAGCTGCCGCAGACCAGAAAGTGCGCCTCACTCGGTACTTCACCAACAATCTTCGCCACCTCAAACCGCCCGTTATGCCAGCCGTCCGTTTCCTCAACCTGCTGGCGGGTACTAAACTTGGTAACCTGAATGTTTGACGCTGCCAACTCCTCCGAGAAAACCATATATTCTGGCGATTTTTGACTCAAATAGAGAAAAGTCGGCTGCTGGGCATCCGCCAAAATACTCCAAATCGGACTGAGTCCGCACCCCGCCGCGATGCCGACTAGTGGCCGCTCGGTCTGCGGATTGAAATCACCGTATGCCCGGCTAATATGTAGAGTGTCGCCAACGTGACGCGAACACAAATAGCTCGAGAATTCACCGCCAACATTTTTCACGGTAATTGACATCAGCTCCTCACTCGGGCGCGAGGAAATACTATAAGCCTTGCCTTCGCGCACCTGGCTGCCCTCAATGAACACCGTGATATATTGCCCCGCCATAAAGTCAAACGGCCGCGCAAAATACAGTGTCGTCACCTCAGGATTTTCCTGGCGCACCCGCACAATTTCGACAGTTAGTGAATCACGCATTCCTCGACATACCTTTCCATTATTTTTTTGGCAGCTCTAAATTCTTCGTCGGTAAAGGTGTGGTAGTTGGCAAATTTCGGACTAATGGTGGTGCCGGTGCGAAAATGCTGCAAAGCGAAGCGCTTGGCGCCCTTGACCAACTCGCCAATCTTTTCAAAATCCGCTACCTCCAGCTGCTCGCGAACGATGGTCGTCCGAAATTCATGGCCAATCCCTGAGTCAAT
The DNA here is from genome assembly GCA_963548005.1 of uncultured Candidatus Saccharibacteria bacterium. Lineage (GTDB taxonomy): Bacteria > Patescibacteriota > Saccharimonadia > Saccharimonadales > Saccharimonadaceae > Nanosynbacter. The sequence continues at coordinate 83,872 of CAUUSW010000005.1, forward strand.
CATCAGCCGCACATTGTCTTTGATGGCCGCTAGATCAATCGGCCGCGCTGCAATCTCCACGTATTTTTCCAGCGGGCCCTTGACGTCCATGGCGATGAAGTCAATCGTCCCCTCCTCGACCATACCGCGCACTATATCCGGATGCGTGCCGTTAGTATCCAGCTTGACATCAAAGCCGAGGCCCTTGATCATCCGACACAGTACCGGCAAATCCTCGTTAACTGTCGGCTCGCCACCAGAAATCACCACGCCGTCTAGCCGGCCAATACGCGATTTTAAGAATATCATCGCCTCTTCAACTGGGATGCTCGGCGCCAAACGCTCGGGCAGCACCAGCTCCGGATTATGGCAATAGCCGCAGCGCATATTGCAGCCAGAGAGAAACAGCGCTGCCGCCACGTGTCCTGGATAGTCCACCAGCGACAGCTTCTGAATCCCGCCAATCGCCACTTTAAGCTGGGACAGCGACGGCGCAAGCTCGCTGGTGTTCGGCGGCATCGTCATAATGCTCCCTCATGTCAAATTCAGCCTGCTTGCCGTTATTCCACTGGGAAACTGGGCGCAAGAAACCAACCACCCGCGAGTAGACCTCAGTACTTTCACCACAATTCGGGCAAGCCGGGTGCTCGCCGACGATATAGCCGTGGTTAGCACAGATTGAGAAGCTTGGCGTAAAGGTAAAGTACGGCAATTTGTAATTCTCACAAATCGTCTTGACCAGTTTCTTCAGCGTCTGCGGATCGTCCATGCGCTCGCCCAGGAAGAAGTGAATCACCGTACCACCAGTGTATTTGGTCTGCAAATTATCCTGCAAATCCATTAGCTCAAACAAATCGTCAGTGTAATTGACTGGCAAGTGGCTGGAATTGGTGTAGAACGGATGCTTAACCGCCGCGCCCAAGCCATTGGCAAAATGGGCTCGGTCAGGGAAGCTGGCCTTGTCGAGCCGCGCCAAGCGGTAAGTCGTACCCTCAGCTGGCGTCGCCTCCAAATTGTAATTATTGCCCGTTTCTTTTTGGTACTCCACCAAACGGTCGCGCATGAAGTCAAGCGTTTTCTCGGCAAACGCCTTGCCCTTTTCAGTGCCAATGTCAACACCCAGCAAATTCAACGCTGCCTCGTTGGTGCCAATCAAACCGATGGTTGAGAAGTGATTTTTCCAGTACTCGTTAAAGCGCTTCTTAATATCGCGCAGGTAAAACTTGGTGTACGGATACAGGCTGATATCCGAATCGGTCAGCTGCTCCAGCACCTTGCGTTTGGTCTCCAGGCTGTCGCGCGCCATATCCATCAATTCGGCCAGGCCTTTGAAAAACTCTTTCTCGTTCTTTGATTTCAGCGCCAAGCGCGGCAGATTAATTGTCACCACGCCAATTGAACCGGTCATCGGATTCGAGCCAAACAAGCCGCCGCCGCGATACTCCAGCTGGCGATTATCGATGCGCAAGCGGCAGCACATCGAGCGCGCATCTTCTGGATCCATATCGGAATTGATGAAATTCGAGAAGTATGGAATGCCGTACTTGGCGCTAGCCTCCCAAAGATTTTCAATGACCGGATTATCCCAGTTGAAATCCTTGGTAATATTGACTGTCGGAATCGGGAAGGTGAAGACTCGGCCGTTGGCGTCGCCCTCAGACAACACCTCCAGCAGCGCTTTGTTAAGCATATTCATCTCTTCTTGATAATCGCCGTAGTTGGTATCCTGCATCTCGCCGCCGATGATCACCGGGTTGCCGGCCATATGTTTCGGGCATTCCAGATCAAGTGTGATGTTGGTAAACGGCGTCTGGAAACCAACCCTAGTTGGCACATTGACGTTAAAGACGAATTCTTGCAGCGCTTGCTTAACCTCGTCATAGCTTAATTTATCAGCGCGAATGAACGGCGCCAAGAGAGTATCAAAGTCAGAGAACGCCTGAGCGCCAGCCGCTTCGCCTTGCAAAGTGTAGAAGAAGTTCACTACCTGGCCCAGTGCCGAGCGGAAATGCTTAGCCGGCTTGGAAGCAACTTTGTTTTTAACACCAGTGAACCCTTGGCGCAGCAAGTCCATCAGATCCCAGCCAACACAGTAAACACTCAGCAAATTGAGGTCGTGAATATGCAAATCACCCTCTTTATGCGCCCGGCCGATTTTCGGCGAATAGATCTTATCCAGCCAGTAGGTCTTAGTAATTTCCGCAGAAACGTAATTATTCAGTCCCTGCAAACTATAGCCCATGTTGGAGTTTTCTTTGACTTTCCAGTCCAAGTTGTTGACGTATTTATCAATCAAATCGACGTGTGCATTGGATGTAATTTCACGCAGTTTTTTATGCTGGTCGCGGTAAATGATGTAAGCCTTGGCGGTTTTCTTAAACTTAGAATCAATCAAAATATCCTCGACGACGTCCTGGATGTCTTCGACACCTGGCAAGCGTTTTTGATTACGAGTTTCCAGTACCGCCAGTACCTTATCGGTCAATTTAACGGCCTGTTTGGCGTCAAATTCGCCAGTCTCCAGGCCCGCCTTCTCGATGGCCTTCTCGATTTTTTTACGGTCAAATTTAACAGTCCGACCGTCGCGTTTTTTGATTGATTTATACATACCCCTCCTTATTCTGACAACAACAAACTGACCCCAACCTCCCCGAGGGGCGCGTGTTGCAAAAAACGTTATTTATTTTCTAAAACACCATATCTAGTGCTTAATATAGAATATACACGCGATATATAGTGTTTGTCAATGAAAATACATTGTATTATTTACATGCGAGATGCGGAAGTATTTGTTCCCTCTGATAATGCCAAAACATCGCGGTGAATCATATCAATAACCCCTGCCTGAGTCAGCTTCTCACCAATTCGCTGCTCGCCTGGCACACCCAAAATATCTTGATCTTTCCACCACTGGCGCATCTCCGATTCGCCAAATTCATAAGCGTTTGGCTTAGTAGCGTGGCGGCGCACCGTTTCCTCAAATGATACGTCAAAATAATAAATCAGTTTTTCGCCCTGAAAATCATTCAGCAGCTGGTGCAGCATTGCGCCGTATTTTTTATTACTCAAAATACCTTCCAAAATCACCGTATAACCAACGTTATTGCCGTACATACAGAGATCATAAATCAGCTGAATCGCCGGGTTGCTTTCACTGTCTTTCACGCGAAGTATTTCCCGCCGCACCATATCCTGCGATACCAACATCGTGCCGTAGCCTAGTTGACGCTGGAGCAGGCGCGCCGTGCTGGTTTTACCGCAGCCAGAATTACCGCGGAGAATGATCAGCGGATGAGAGGCCGTCACGTGCGCTCCAACAAATCATAAGCGGTGGCCGCTGACAGCGCCTGCATTTGGCGAAGATTATCGCCCGGCTGGAGCGGCGGTTTAAGGCTACGGATAAGATAAAAGCCAATAAATGCTGCCAACATTTCAGTATTGAGTTCATCTAGCCACGGCGTTACATCCTGACCATGGCGTGCCATGTCAATTAAAAACTCCGTCACACCAGATCCTCGAGGTGCATAGGAAGCCCAATTCCAATCAACCAATTTCAGCTCACCAGTTTGTGGATGAAACGCCAAGTTATCACTGCGAACATCACTGTGATCAAAACGATCTTCTGGTTGTTTGGTGAACTGTTTAGCATGTACTGAAATATTAACTAATTCATTACGCTCACTCAGTAGCCTAATCATCTTTTGGCAGCGCCGCTGGTTGGCTTCTGATTGTTCTGGTAGTAGTGTCCGGTAATTATCAATTAGTTGCCGGCGAATATCAGCCCCGGCAATAATTCTATCAATACCGTCATCCAAGCCAAGCTCCGCCGTCGTAAACGGCTGTAATTGCAGCTCCTCAATCACCTTATGCGGTAACTCCGTTTTTTCCAACTCGCGAGTTGCCGCTACCACAGCCGAAATATACCGCTTGGCCACAGATTTTTCCGCTGGCGGCCGCCACAACCAGCCGTCGGCTGACGCATAACTGGTTGTCATCAGCACATGTCCGTGGCCGTCCAGTTTTATCCAGTCAGCAACAAATTTTGGGTGAACTTTCTGCAGTAACCGCATCACCTCATAATCTTTTTTCAGCCAAGCTAATTCCCGCTCGCCTTCGCCTGGCAATACATCAATATCAACTTCTTTGACAAAAATCGTCCGATCGCCCGCCGACACCAAGGCACGGCGATTGCGCGAAAAACCGCCGCTCACCGAGGTAATTTGTAAATCAGATATATTAGTACCAAGCTCCGTTGCAGTGCACTGCAAGGCTCTGCTGGTCAATAATGCATCCCTATCAGGCGGCGTCTCGATGGTTTCCATGATTAAAGTATAACATTGACTACACTGATCGCGACTAAGAACACGGAACAACCAGCGTAAATTCCGCGCCATTTGGCGGCTGGCTTTTAACCCGAATCGCGTAGCCGCAGCGATCTGCCAGCGACTGAGCAATCGCCAGCCCTAAACCATGGCCTGACACATCAGTCCGCGTCCGTGCCGTGTCTGCCCGGTAAAATCGCTCGAAAATATGCTTTTGGTCGCCCGGCGCGATGCCTGGGCCGTTATCTCTCACCGCGAATTCCAGCGCGTGTTTTTTACGATTCACCCACGTAATAATCACATTCACTTCGCCATTTTTTGGCGGCGCGTATTTGATGGCGTTGTCCACTAGAATTGCTAGAATCTGACGAACCACATTTACCTGAAGCGGTACGTCGCGGGTCGGTGACTGATTGTCACACACAAGCCTTACCTGCTTTGCCTGTGCGGCTGGTGTAAACCGCGTCACCACTTCTTCAATAAGCTTAGCTGGATTAACTAGTTCCGGATCAGTCATGACACCTTCCGACTTTGCCAAATCAAGCAATGAGTTACTGAGCTCGGTCAATTTCTTGATTTCTGCAACGTTTTGCCCCAAAACGTGGCGAGCTTTCTTCTCGGTTAGCGTTGATTTTCTGAGTGCCACTTCATTCACAAGCAACAACGCCGCCAGCGGCGTTCGCAGTTCATGGCTGGCGTCAGATACAAATTGCGTTTGCTGCTCAATCGACCGCTCAATTGGCTTGAGCGTCCGACGTGCCAATAGCAGACTGAGCCAATAACCGACCAGCAACATCACGCCATTGAGTACCACCAGCGACATAATCACCGACCCGCGCGTCTCGCGGTTGCGCTGCTCTAGGCGGCGACTGAACTGACGTTCGATAAGTTCTGGCGGCTGCTGGGCATGTTCGCTCGGCGGCAATGGACGATTTAATTGCACGGAAGTGATGGCATAAATAATCACACTAAAGGCCAGCGACAGTGTCATAATCACCGCCAGATAGCTCAGTGCCAGGCGCCTGACGCGCTGCTGTTTCATGATTTATCCTCCAGCTTGTAGCCAAAGCCCGGGACGGTGTGAATCAATTTTGAGCCAAACGGTTTATCAATTTTGCGTCGTAAAAACATGATGAATAGCTCAACATTGTTCGGCAAGACGTCGGCATCAAAATCCCACACGTGCGAGATAATTTGCTCTTTGGACAGGACCTTGCCAGTGTTGCGCATCAGATATTCCAAAACGCCGTATTCTTTGGCGGTCAGGCTAATTTCCTGATTCGCCCGCGTTACTTTTTTCAAACTCGGATCAAGCGTCAAATCACCGACCCGCAAGACTTCTTCCAACTTCTTGTTCGGGCGGCGCAGTAACGCTCGCAGACGCGCCAACAACACCTCAAAACTAAATGGCTTCGCCAAATAATCATCAGCACCCATATCCAGGCCTTCGACAATATCCCGCTCGGCATCACGTGCCGTTAGCATCAAAATCGGCGTCTGATTACCATCTTGACGTAGCGCCCGACAGACCTCGTAGCCATTCATTTCTGGTAGCATCACATCAAGAATAATCACATCATACTCATCCGCCGTCGCCGTCCGATAGCCCTCGTCGCCGTCATGCACCACATCGACCGCATAGGCTTCATCCTCCAGGCCTTCTTTCAGCGACGGCGCAATCGCCACGTCATCTTCTACTAGTAAAATTCTCATTAGCTAACTAT
>CAUUSW010000006.1:0-78967 GCA_963548005.1 uncultured Candidatus Saccharibacteria bacterium
CGGTATTAGCTACCCTTTCGGGCAGTTATCCCTCACTTTGGGGCAAATTCCTACGTGTTACTCAGCCGTCCGCCGCTCGCCGGCACTCTGCACTATCAGTTCGAAGTCACCCCAGACACTCATCTCTTTCGAAATGATGCGGCTGATTTCTTTTGGAAATCTCCGCGTCCAGGCTTCAAGTTGATAGTGCAGAACCCGCTGCCGCTCGACTTGCATGTGTTAGGCACGCCGCCAGCATTCATCCTGAGCCAGGATCAAACTCTCCGTTAAAAATCTACTTTGTATCAAAGTATTAAGGCTCTACAAAAATATAAACTGACGATGATATTGCACAATCAAATTGTTAAAGACCATAGTCGGGTTTGTGTACCGCTTTCGCTTCACCTAACAAATTAGCGTGATTGTCGCTTGGCTCGCACTCCAGCAACCAGACTGATATTCATCTTACCTGATATTAGTGGTCAGGTCAAGGGTTATTAGCAATTATCTTGTAGCGAAAATTACAACAAAGGTTACAACCGTGCCCACGGCCGCCCCGACAAGCATTTCTGGCAGTGTATGACCATGTGCCACCCTAATCGTCGACAGCTTTGGATAATCTTTTCGCACCACCTTATTTAGCAAGTCACCTTGTTGTCCAGAGGAAAATCGCACCATCACCGCATCATACAATACGATTGCCGCGAACCACGCAGCCAGGCCAAACAGCGGACTTCCCCACCCCTGGTAGTGGCCGATAGTCAGCGCAAGTGACACCACTGTTGCACTGTGAGCACTCGGCATACCACCCGAAAATAATACCGGCGAACGGGGGTTCGACTGTGTAACTCGACGATTACGGCCAAACAGCCGGGCCAGATGCTTTGATGACTGCGCTACAAACCACGCGATGCCCGGTATCAGGATGTATTGCATCGGCACTTGGCTAATCCTCCTCGTCTGAACGCTTCTCCATTAGGCCAATCGACGACACCGCATCGCCATCGCTCAACCGCATAATCGTCACACCCTGAGTTGTTCGACCGAGCAGCTTGATGTCACTCAAGCCCAGACGGATTGTTTGACCATTTTGTGATACCAACAGTGCTTCGTTCATCGTCGGATCAATCGTCTGTACTGAAATAATTGGGCCAGTCTTTGCCGTCACGATTGCCGCCTTTATCCCGACACCACCGCGCTTATGACTTGGGAAGTTAGTCACTTTCGTACGCTTACCAAAGCCCTTTTCGCTAATGACCAATAGTGTCTGCTCATCGCTGGTAACGATATCCATGCCAACAACGCAATCGTTCGGACGTAGACGCACCCCGCGTACGCCACGAGCCGCTCGACCCATCGGCCGGGCATCCTGCTCGTTGAAACGAATCGCCTGGCCAGCTGATGTTGAAATAATTACATCACTTTTGCCATCTGTTTTCTTGATCCAACGTAGCTCGTCACCCTCGTCTAACTTAATAGCAATGAGCCCGTTCGTCCGGATATTGGCATAGTCGCCAAGCGGAGTCTTCTTCACCGTACCATGCTTAGTTGCCATAAATAGGTAGCCCTGGTCACCAGCGTTCTTCTCGTGTTTAATGATAGCGGTGATCTTCTCTTCTGGCTGTAGCTGGAGCAGGTTCACCGCCGCCACACCTTTGGCACTGAGACTGGCAGCTGGTACTTCATACGCTTTCAGACGGAAAATCCGACCTCGATTCGTAAAGAACAACAAATAGTCATGGGTGTTTGCTGGCACCACCTGGTCAATGATATCCTCCTCTTTGGTGGTCATGCCGCGCTTACCCTTGCCGCCACGGTTCTGCTTGCGATAGTCACTGAGCAGGGTCCGCTTGATGTAATTCTCGCCGGTTAGCAAAATGACCGCTTCCTCATCTGGAATTAGCTCCTCATCAGAGAACTTACCCAGTTCATGGTTGATAATTTTACTACGCCGCTCGTCGCCGTACTTTTCCTTCATCTCTAGAAGCTCGGTCTTGATGATGTTCAAAATCTCTTGCTCATCAGCCAAGATAGCTTCTAGTCGTGCAATCAGCTTCAAGAGTTCACGCAGCTCATTTTCAACCGCTTCACGCTCAAGCCCAGTCAGGCGTCGCAGCTGCATTGCCAAGATAGCTTTGGCTTGAATCTCGCTCAGTCCGAACTTAGCGCGCAGATTCTTTTCTGCCTCATCCTGAGTTTTTGAAGCACGAATCGTCTTAATCACCTCGTCAATGTGATCCAGCGCAATCTTATAGCCTTCCAGAATATGCGCCCTCGCCTTGGCTTTTTTCAGCTCAAACTCAGTACGGCGACGCACCACAGATTGACGGTGTTTCACAAATTCGCTCAGAATATCGTGCAAGCCTAAGATCCGTGGCTGCATAGTGTTGACCAATGCCAACATGTTGTAATTAAAACTCGTCTGGAGCGCTGTTAGTTTGTACAGCTGATTCAATACTTTCTTTGGATACGCATCTTTTTTCAGCTCAATGACAATGCGGACCTTACCTCGAGAACTTTCATCGCGCAGGTCAGCCAGTTGTACTCGCTTTTCTTTATGCAATTCACCAATCTTTTCAATTAGTGTTGCTTTATTTACACCATACGGGATCTCTGTGACGACGATCTGATGTCGACCCTTCTTGGTCTCCTGAATCTCCGCCACCGCCCGCATCATTACACTACCGCGACCAGTCGCATATGCCTGACGCATCGGCGCGCCTCCATAGACAATCGCCCCTGTCGGAAAGTCCGGGCCCTTAACGTGCTTCAGTAAATCATCAACCGTCGCCTCAGGATTATTGATCAGCTCAACCGTCGCATCCACCAACTCGCCCAGGTTATGCGTCGGAATGCTCGTCGCCATACCAACAGCGATACCGATCTGGCCGTTCAATAGCAAGTTTGGTAATTTTGCCGGCAACACAATTGGCTCACGCTCTGAACCATCAAAGTTATCCTTGAAATCAACCGTTTCTTTCTCGATGTCAGTTAGTAGTTCTTCAGCTGGCTTGTCGAGTCGCGCCTCAGTATAACGGTGAGCGGCTGGTGGATCTCCGTCCATTGAGCCAAAGTTTCCCTGGCCCTGCACCAGGGTATAGCGCATCGCCCAATCTTGCGCCAGACGCACCATCGAATCATAAATCGCTGAGTCACCATGTGGGTGATATTTACCCATCACGTCACCAATGATGCGCGCTGATTTGACGAATTTTGCAGTACTACGGTTGCCGTTTTGGTTCATTGAATACAAAATACGGCGATGCACCGGCTTTAGACCATCGCGCACGTCCGGCAATGCCCGGTCAACAATGACACTCATTGAATAGCGGAAGAAATTATCCTGCATCACATGTTCGAGTCGACGTCGCTCCAAGCCTGTTAGCGTCTCGGTTACCATGTCCGGCGTCGCCTCAATTGACTCGTGGTCGCTGGTTGATTGTATCTGTTTGTCCTGATCACTCATGATTAAATATCCAAATCCTCCAAGTTAGCATTTTTTGCCCAGCTTTGAATAAAGTTTTTGCGCAAACTCACGTCATCGCCCATCAACCGCGTAAAGATCGCATCCACCTCTTCGGCGTCTTCCACACTGACCTGAATCAATACACGATTTTCTGGATTCATCGTTGTCTCCCACAGCTGGTCGGCATCCATCTCACCAAGCCCCTTAAATCGTGAAATTGTCACGCCAGCCTGCTTGGTGACATCTTGTTCATCATCGATTGTTGTACCACGACTTTTCTTATCGGCAATTAGGCTCGCCAATACTTTGTCTTTCTCATCCTCATCATACGCATAAATCTTCTTCTGTCCGCGGTTGATGGAGTATAGCGGCGGTTTAGCAAGATACACATAGCCACCCTCAACCACTTCTTTCATATAGCGGAACAGGAATGTCAAAAGCAACGTCGCGATATGACTACCGTCAACATCAGCATCGGTCATGATGATAATTTTGTGGTAACGCAGACCATTGATATCAAACTGATCACCGATACCAACACCAAATGCCTGAATCATCGCTACAATTTCTTTATTGGCAAACATTTTGTCAAGTCGCGCCCGCTCAGTGTTCAGCACCTTACCACGAAGCGGCAAAATTGCCTGGGTTTTACTGTCGCGGCCCTCTTTGGCCGAACCCGCTGCCGAGTTACCCTCAACAATATAAATTTCGCTATCACTCGGGCTCTTACTTGAACAGTCCCACAACTTACCTGGCAGTCCCATACCATCAAGCGCACCCTTACGGATAACATTGTCGCGAGCTGCTCGCGCTGCCTTGCGTGCTCGCGCTGCCAAAGTCGCCTTGCCGACGATCTTCTTGGCAACGCTAGGATTCTCCTCCAGGTAATATGAGAAGTATTCATTCATCACCTGCTCAACATAGCGGCGCATCTCTGGATTACCGAGCTTATTTTTGGTCTGACCTTCAAACTGTGGATCAGGCAATTTAACCAAGATAATCGCCGTCAAGCCCTCGCGGATGTCGTCACCGGTCAGGTTATCTTCCTTTTCTTTCAGTAGGCCATTCTTACGCGCGTAGTCGTTGATGACCCTGGTTAATGCTGAGCGAAAACCGATCAAGTGTGTACCGCCATCTGGTGTCAGCACGTTATTGGCGAACGGCTTTACTGTCTCAATGTAAGTATCATTATACTGTACGGCAATCTCGACCATGCAATCTTCAACCTGTCTCTCAACATAAAAGACATCGTTTGATAAAACATCTTTGCCAATGTTGAGGTGTCTCACGTAGCTCTGAATACCACCCTCAAAGTAAAATGACTGTCGCTCACCTGTTCGATTGTCAATAACCGAGGTGTGCACGCCTTTGGTGAGGTATGCCTGATGGCGCAAATAACTAACCACCCACTTGTAGTCAAATTCCACTGTCTCCTTAAAAATCGTTGGATCTGGGTAGAAGGTTATGCGTGTCCCGGTTGGCCGATCGGTTTTGCCAACCTTCTTTAGCGGCTCGGCGATACCACCAGTCGCAAACACCACGCGGTATAGCTGCCCGTCTCGCACCACTTCAGCGATCATTTTAGTTGAAAGCGCGTTGACCACGCTCGAACCCACGCCATGAAGTCCAGATGACACTTTGTAGCCGCCGCCGCCAAATTTACCACCAGCATGCAGTACTGTCAGCACGGTTTCTAGGGTAGACAAACCAGTTTTTGGATGTTTATCAACCGGAATACCGCGCCCATCATCAGTCACCTGCACACCACCGTCTTCTAGCAGCACCACCTCTACTCTCGTCGCATGGCCCGCGATTGCCTCATCAATTGAGTTATCAGCGATCTCCTTGATCAAATGGTGAATACCATCATATCCCGTGCTACCAATGTACATCCCCGGCCGCTTACGCACCGGTTCGAGACCCTCCAAAACCTGGATTTGCGAGCCATCGTAGGCTTGCTTATCTGTTTGTTTAGCCATGCTTCCCTCACTATTTCTGATTTGTCAGCTATTTACAACTCCCCCATTATACCGCAAAAAAAGTGTTCACTCAAGCTATTTGCGTAAAAGCGATCACTGTGCTATAGTGGAGACGGAATTTTTACGAAAACATAAAACTAATGAAAAATAAGGAACGGCATGTTTAAGAAAATCGTCTCCCACCTCGCGTTTAGCCCAAGCCTCATCCAAGAGCTCGGCTTTTACGCGAAACGCCTCCACAAAGAGGAAATCACTCGCAAAACCGGTCTCATTCTGACCGCCCTAGCGCTCATTGTGCAGTCATTTGCCGTTTTCCAACCACCTGAATCTGCCAATGCCGCCAATGCTTCAGACCTCGTTTATGGCGGTATTCATACGAAATCACAGCTGCTCGCCGCGTGGGACAATAACTCGCAAAATTATCGTGACATGCTGCAGCACGCTGGCATCACACGCGAGAACTTGGCGAGTGCTCGCGACTCTGAGATCAGTACTCGCAGCAGCGGCCGCGATAATGGCTGGCAGTCATGGAGCCGAGTTTCACGCTTCGGCCTTCAGCGCGGAGAAGTCCAGTTTCAGGTTGGTAGCTTAACGCTGTATTCGCGACCAATGGCTGAATTTGACACCGGGCGCAACCGCAGCGGCTCAGGCTCATGGTATAAATCATTCGTCGGCACGACTAGCGAGGGCAAACCGTTTGCCATCATGAAGGCCTGCGCTAACATCATGCTCAAAGAGTTGCCAAAACAAAAACCGAAACCAACCGCCGCTTGTAAATTACTTGAGCGACCCGTCGTCACCGACCGTACCAAAGTCTCGATGACAGCGTATGGTGATGTCCAAAACGGTGCAACGATCGCTGGCTATACCTTCATCATTAAAAACTCAGCCGGCACAGAGGTGCTCCGCAAACGTGTCAATACCACCGCTACGAGCACGTCATTACAACACACACTCGACAAGGATGGCACGTATACCGTGTCCGTTATTGTCCACACCAGCCTCGGTAACCAGACGAATAGTGCCTGTGCTTCAACCGTTACGATCAGTCCAAAACCACGCTGTCCACTTAACCCAAGCCTGCCGATAGACCATCCCGACTGCCAGCCGTGCCCAGGCGATGCTACAATTTGGGTCAAAGACACAACCTGTAAAGCCCAGGTTACCCGCACCAAGGCAGCACATAACCTAACCTCCGGCGGCGATGCCACCAAGAAAAAAGCCAACACCAGCGACCGCATTGAGTATAAGCTAACCGCTAAAAACGAAGGCAAAGCTCCAGCAACAGTTGATCTGAAGGACGAACTATCGGACGTACTAGAATATGCCGATATCTATGATAATGGTGGTGGCACCTTTGATAAGGAAAAGCGCACCCTTTCTTGGCCACGAGTCACCCTTAAACCAGGCGAGCAAAAGGTTATGACCTACGTCGTCCAGCTCAAGGGTCAACTTTCGGCTAAACCACGTGGCACCAGTGACCCGTCATCGTATGACTGCCGTATGACAAACGTCTTTGGCACCAGTGTCGAAATCGTTGTCAACTGCCCAACGCCAAAGGTCGTCGAGCAGACCGTCGCTACCCTGCCGCGAACCGGCCCTGGAGAAAACATGTTGTTTGCCGGTATTGTTGCAGCTATTGTCACCTTCTTCTATTGCCGCTCGCGACAACTGAGTAAAGAGGTCCGCATCATTCGCCGTGATATTACGGCGGGAACGTTATAACATAGGGAGGGTAAATATGTCAGAAAAAATTCATGGGGCTAATCCAGAGTTAACAGAGAACGCTCGCGAACTTGAGCGATCAGCCGGCGAAGTAGAACGCTCAGCGGCTGAAAAATTAAAGGAGCGGGCTGAACGAGCCGTCGAACAGCAACACGAAGGTATCGATGAAGCTCACCGTGAGGCATTAGAACAAGCCGAGACAAGCCAAACCGCTGAAACGGAGAAGCCAGCAGCCTCAGAAACACCTCGCCAGATCACCAAAGCCGACCGTACTGACAGCTACCGGAAAACCATGAAAAAAATGCAAAGCGAACTACCGCCAGCGTCACGCACCTTTAGTAAAGTCATTCACAACCCAGCTGTTGAAAAAGCCAGCGAAGCTATCGGCAGCACCATCGCGCGCCCGAACCTCATTATTGCCGGCGCACTCGGTGCGATTGCCTCAGTTATCATCTACTTCGTTGCCCGGCATTACGGCTACGTTCTCTCTGGATCAGAAACGATCATTCTCTTTGGTTGTGGTTGGGTTATCGGCGCCATCATTGAGTACGCTCGCGTTGGCTTCCTCAATAAAAGATAGCTAGCCCACGCCTAGCGTAGCTTAATCGACACCTCGCCATTATCGTTATTATCACCACGCAGGTCGAGGCGGTTTTGCGGCTCTGCCTGCTGCAGTTCTGCCGCCATTCTATCAGCAATTGATAGCGGCGCGGTCTGCGCAGCCACATCCGAGCCAGCCACCGTCGGCGCAGACACCGGATGCTGATCTGGCGATCGCAAACTATCATGAGGCGCACTCGCTGGCTGCCCCGATGGCCTGTTCAACGAAGCACCAACTCCCTGCGGCATCTGGCCAGCCGTCTGGGCGGGCATAGCGATACCTTGTGGCGCAGCGCCCTGCCCAATCTGTGACGGCCGCATAGAAGCCGACTGCGGTTGTGTGCCCGCCAAGCCTGAGGTCGGCGACGCTAGTCGCGACGTAGCTGGACGGCCTGGCTGTGGAGCTAGCGGCGATGGCACGCCCAACCGAGACTGCCCCGCACCCGGAGCAGCAGCGCCCATAGCCCCCGGCTTGCCACCACCAAGTTGTTGACGTTTTGACAACCACTCGTCCAGGAAAGACGAACCGCTCTTTGCAGTCGGCCGATTGAGCGATGGGCCAGTCGACGAAGTCGCTGGCTTTTTATTACGACCAAGCCGCTCAAATATCTCTTTCTCAACCACCGCGCGTGGCTTGCCGTACTTCGCTGCCGATAGTCGTACCAACGCATCGCGAAGCTGATTGTTCACCTGCCCCATTGGCGGCACCCAGTTCATACTAAACGGCGCCGACGGCACATTGTTGATCATCACCGAAGCAATCGACTGGAAATTTGGTAGCTTTGATAAGTCATCAATATCAAACACCGGCTGAAACTTCTTGACCATCAATTCCGCGTCAGTGATACCAATACGCCCCGAGATAACCGTACCAATGTTACCGATGATAGCTTCACGAATCTTTTCTGTTAGCTGCGTCATAAACTGGTTACCCATGATCAGGCTCAGCTTATATTTTCGTGCCTCAGACAAAATTGATTCAAAACTATCAGTCGCAAAGTTTTGCACCTCATCAACATACAGCGAAAAGTCTTCACGCTGCTCTTCTGGGATATCAGCCCGCGACATCGCTGCCGCCTGGAACTTCATGATAAAGATAATCCCTAGTAGCTTAGCGTTGAGCTCACCAAGCTTACCTTTCGACAAATTAACTAGCAGAATCTTTTTATTATCCATAATCTCACGGATGTTAAACCCTGACTTTGTCTGACCGATGATATTACGCATTGAATCATTAGAGATAAATGGGCCAAACTTCGAGACCACCCACGATATCACTTCACCGGCCTCATTTGATCGCTGTGAGGCCGGGAACTCCTTCGTCCAGAAATCAATCACCTGCGGATCAGTGACGTACTTCAGCTTACTCTTCACAAATTCTGGGTCAATGAGACACTTCGGCACATCAATAAATGTTCCACCAGCCGGATCCGCCATTAACAGTAGCGCACAGTTACGGAAAATATGCTCAAGCCGTGGCCCCACAATACCGGTATGCCCCGGATCGTACAGCCCGTACAGCATGTTAATCGCCTCCTGCACCAGAAAGTCCTTTTGATCCGGACTGTCGAATTCAAACATATTGAGACCAATCGGGTTTTCCATATCGGCGGGGTTGAAATAGATAATATCTTCCACTCGCTCTTTCGGCACCTTCCCCATGAGCGACTCGACCAAATCACCGTGCGGATCAATCAGCGCAAACCCTCGGCCATCCATCATGTCTTGATACGCCATATTTTCCTGCAATACCGACTTACCAACACCAGTCTGACCAATGATGTAAACGTGGCGGCGGCGATCCTTCGTACCGATACGAATTGGCTTTTTCGTACCACGAAATTCATTGTAACCAATCAATAATCCCTCGTCCAAGACATCAGTCGGCCCATCAACCTGCTTAGACATCTGCCGCTTAACCTGTGAAGTTGGAATGGCAGTTGCGCTCGGCAAGTGAAACAGAGTCGCCATCTCGACACTATTAAGGATATTACTGCGAATATGCTGCGGGAAAAACCGCATAATATACGCCGTAGTCATTTCCTCAATATTATTTGTCAGCGAAAAACGAAAACCGTTATTGCGTGGCGAGTCAAACATCGCAAACGCAGCGATAATATTTTTAAGTAGCACCTGTGAACGAGCGGCAGTATTTGATGAAATTACCACCCGCACCAATACCTCATACGCCGGATAGCGGGTTTTCTCGCTAACGGCATCAACCTCTGCCTGCTCTAGTGACGATAGCTGTTTATCCTCGGGCTTGATCTCGCCTTCTTTTTCTTTTGCTGACTGTGGTGGTTTCCACAACGCCTCAAAAATGTCCCCGACCATTGAGATATCAACGCCCGCCACCTTCGTCGACTTCTTTCCCTTGTTCTTCTTCATTTTCTCAACATGCTCTTCTGAAGCGCGCGACCAGCCCTCCCGTGCCGGCCGAACCAAGAATTGCAAGCCGATACCATCATCTTTTGTCGCCGCCGACATGGCATTCAATAATGCTCGCGACGCATCTCGCTTTGACTCTTGGTAGGTCGCGATAGGATAGACGAACGACTTACGGAGCGAGAATTCGCCGCCAATCGTCCCGCTCATCTTGCCAATTTTACTAAACACATTCGTATCAGCCACTTCTTCCAGCCGCGCCGCCGGATAGGCCGCCGCGATCGCTTGGCGAATTACATCAACCAATACCGTCGGTACCACGGCATAATAATGCACCAAACCGCCACGCGCAATAATCTCGAATGACAAATGGCGCTGTCCATAGAGTCGACTCTTAAATCCTTTCGTTGCCGTACTTGATATAATGTTATACATCACTTGCGCTTGGCTAAGAATTTCTTCCGTCAAATCACGCTGGTCACGACTCGCCCCATCAATATCTTCACTCGATGGCGGCAAGTGAATGAGCAGCGGCACCATTTTTAGCCCGCGCTCATAATTTTTTGCTTCACGTAGCATCTTGCGATACTGCAGCGTAACAATCGTCACACCGATCGCTAATA
The DNA here is from genome assembly GCA_963548005.1 of uncultured Candidatus Saccharibacteria bacterium. GTDB lineage: Bacteria > Patescibacteriota > Saccharimonadia > Saccharimonadales > Saccharimonadaceae > Nanosynbacter. Next base: position 10,758 of record CAUUSW010000006.1, read on the forward strand.
CTACGACGACGATAAAACCAGTAATTAACGGCCCGCTATCCATATTCCTATCCGTTCGATTGGCCCATCTCCCTGTTGTATCTCTTTTTGAGATAATCAGCCTGTAGCTGCGCAATTACCCGCGCTCGCTCGTATGGATCATCTTTTGTCAAAGTAATAATCCGCTTCAATTTGTCAACCCACTCCTTCTCAATCAAATCATCATCACCAGCTATCAGCGGCGTATCGTCAGTTGACGTCGTCGATGCAGGAGTCTGTACCGCTGGAGGCGCTGGCACCGGAACGGTCGGTAGTACCGTTGCTGGCATCGGTGAGTTCGCTACATTTACCGCTGGGCGTTCGGCAGAGCGTCTCTCAGCCTCTACCTGATTTGCATCACCATCCAGCCGAAACTCACCGCTTGAAGCAGGCGGTAAACTCTCAACCGGTGGACGCACCTGAGGCAACTCTGGATTCATACCTATATTGTACCACGTTACCGATAGAGTTCCTACGCTCTAAAACCGTTTGTGTATGTAAAAACAACCAAGGCCCAAAAAAAGCGCCAAAAGCAAAATATCCCACGCCGTAACACCACCAATTGACTGCATACCAAGTAAGATAACCGGTATCAGCCCGATAATACTCGCATAATAATATAATTTCAACGGCGTTACCGAAGCCAGGCCACGATACATATTATGTCGAACAACACGCATCGCTACACGCCGCGCCGCGACCATCACTAAATAACAGCACGACGCAGTTGCTACATACAGACACACGAAAAACGCTAGGACGCCCAACGGACCAACGCTCATTGGCGTCACCGTGTGCACCAATACGACATCTGCCGTCGCAGCCAGCGCCGCGACCATAGCAACATACCGATACTTCATACTCACACTATACCATAGACTAAGGGAGCCCAGGCGACGAACCATTATATGATCAAGTGAACCATCCGCCGCATTCAATAACTATTAGGGCGCGGTCACCTGTTCAAAGTCCGCCGCTCAGGGCAACTGACCGCTCCGAATTTCGGAGCATGTCCTTGCGCAACGTTCCTCATCCCGCACATCCAGTAGTCTCATCGCTAATCACCTAACAAGGATTAACTGGATGCGCAGTGGTACTAATTATACGCGCGCTCAACGCGTTACATCGCAACTATTAACTACACGTTAATAATCACAAGTTCGGCGGAGCATCGGCAACACTATGGCGGAATAATCTTTTGTTATTCCGGCTTCATACTGCTGCCGACTATACGCCAAACGACATGCGTTACTGTGAATTCGGTCACGTAAACTGTTAATGTTATTATTATTGTACTGATTTTTGCTTTTTATTTTCTTAAAAGCTTGTACTAATACTATCATGTATATGTTTATCGGTCAATACTTTACATAAAAAATATGTTGTATTTATAACATTTTTGTAATGATCTTTATATATTTTCATCTGTTATATTTTATAAAATGTTTTATACACAACATTGTAATATAAACATATACTTGCTGTACCGCCCGCTAATTCATAGTTCTTGTATAGTCACCCCATACGACATCATGAATCCAACAAATAATCTAGTAATTGATACAGCTCGCCGAACATTTATACAAATAAAATACCAAAACAACCAGGCCCTCAGCATATCCCGTTTCGCCATCTCGCGGGTAAAACACCGGCTGTGCGGGGTACCAACCAAGAACCGCCAGGGTTCAACCGTCTCGTCCGGCAACAACCTATATTTTTCATCAAACTGCTTCACTAACTCTCTAAATTATGTGGTATTTTTTACCTAGATTTTTTCTCAAAAATTATTGACATAACCATTTTTATCATTTACTATAGAGGTAGCTTCTGAATAAAAAAGTTATACACAAACTTGTCAGGGGCCAAAAATAAACAGCACACGTAAAACTCCACTTTTTGAAAACAACCACTACTCGCAGGTGGTTGTTTTCATTTTTAGTAATATATTTATAGCCGCATTGCCACTAGTTTTATGACAAAAAGAATCGACCTCCTCGGGTCGATATGTAACTATGTGGTGGAGCTGCCGGGTACCGCCCCCGGGTCCAACTGGTATCATGATATTCGTCTACGAGCATAGTCTCATTTAAAATTTTATAACGTTACCCGACTAAAAAATGAGTCGAAAAAATCAAGCTTCGTTACGCGGAAAAAGTCCCGCATGTCCGCCGCTTCCGAACATGCAGCCAGCAACATATATATGACACCCTAGGCTTTGCCTGTTGCCGCAAAGCAAGGACGGTCGCTTAAATTAAGCAGCGACTGGTGCAGCAGCCATCGGAGTGAAAACGCTCTTTAAGCTAGCAAATACACCTGCAAGTTTAGACTTTGCAACTAAAGCATACGTTACGCGTATCGTCGGCCCGCAGAATACCTTGATAAAGTCCAATTGTCGAAAGCTATATCAGCCCCATCAATCCACCTCAATTATAGCAACCTTCCCTTTTCAAGTCTAGCTATCTATGTTTTACTAGGTATATGGTTAGCAAGGTAGCTTCAGCGACACCATATGGCTTTCACGGTCAGCTTATTGAAATTGAAGGCGACATATCACGAGGACTACCTGGACTACAAATCGTCGGACTCGGCAACAAAGCAATCGATGAATCACGTGATCGCGTTCGCAGCGCCATCAAAAACTCATTACTCGATTTTCCAAAAGGCAAAATTACCATCAACCTCGCCCCGGCGGAACTGCCAAAAGACGGTACGCAATTTGACCTACCGATAGCCCTCGCAATTCTCTGCCTTGGCAAGCAACTTCCTCAAACCGCCCTGGAGGGAGCGCTATTTGCTGGTGAACTGGCACTCGATGGTAGTCTTCGCCCCATTCGCTCGGCCATCACCATCGCCGAAACCGCCAAACAACACGGTATCTCAACCATATACCTACCGGCCTCCAGCAGCAAACAAGCCCTGCTCATCCCCGACATTACTATTATCCCCATCAATAATCTAACGGAATTATTCCTCCACCTCAAACAGGAAAAACCCATCCGACCCGCAGTAAAAACACGGCAGCAATATCACCAAAAGAAACGCGGCATCATCATTGATGACATCCGCGGCCAGGAGCAAGCCAAGCGAGCCGTCGCCATTGCCGTCGCGGGTAGGCACAATATTTTGCTGTCCGGACCACCGGGATCCGGCAAGACCATGCTAGCACGCGCACTCAATTCACTCCTGCCGCCGCTATCTGACGCTGAAATTATCGAGGTGACAAAACTCCACAATCTTGACGGCAATCAAGTTAGTCATGATATCGTTACCGACCGACCGTTTCGCACACCACACCACACCGCAAGCCGCATATCAATGATTGGTGGTGGTGCAAAGGCCACGCCCGGCGAAATTAGTCTCGCGCACCACGGCACACTTTTCTTAGACGAATTATTAGAATATCCACGAACTACATTGGAGTCGCTTCGTCAGCCGCTTGAGGATAAGCAGATCATAATTTCCCGCGCCCAAGGTAAATACTACTATCCCGCCAATTTTATGTTAGTTGCCACGATGAACCCTTGTCCATGTGGTTATCTGGGCGATCCAGAAAAAAGTTGCCGTTGCTCATCGACACAAATCTTGAACTATCAGAAGCGATTATCTGGCCCGCTCCTTGATCGTATTGATCTAACAATCAATGTTTCCCGCGTCGCACATGAAGATTTGTTGTCCCGTAAGTCATCGTCGGATTCACAACAAAAACAGTTTGAAAATATGATTAAGGTAGCCCGTACACTACAAACTAACAGATACAGTAATAGTAATAAATACAACGCTGATATAGATAGTAGTAGCGTTGATAAAATAGCTGCACTAACGGCTGAGGCCAAGCAATTTCTCCTTGCAGCCACCAAAAAGCTTGACCTAAGCGCTCGTGGCTATTTCAAAGTTATCAAGGTCGCTCGCACTATCGCTGATCTTGAGTCATCACTAGAAATAACCATTCCTCATGTCGCCGAAAGCCTACAATACCGGCAGATTATCCCGACCTAGCGCTTGAAATCCACCCTTATACCTGATACAATGACTGATGAAATTAATCTAAAATTGCTTCAAAAGGAGAGCTAGGAGATTAATAAATCAATTCGTATCAACGGAGCGATCCGTGCTCGGGAACTGCGCGTTGTTGGTTCTGATGGTGAACAGTTGGGGATAATGCCCCTGCGCGACGCCCTTCAAGCGGCGGAGGATGCGGGACTTGATCTCGTTGAAATATCACCAAATGCCAATCCACCAGTCGCCAAAATTATTGACTGGGGCAAGTTCCAATATCAGAAGATCAAAGACCAGCAGCGCAACAAGCGCGCGGCAAAAGTCGGCGATCTCAAGCAAATGCGCTTTGGCCTGAAGATTGGCGCTGGCGATCTCGAAGTCAAGCTGCGCAAAATACGAGATTTTCTCGCCAATGGACACAAAGTCCGTATCCAAGTCGTCTATAAAGGTCGCGAGATGGCGCATAAAGAAATCGGTTACGAATTGATCCAAAAAATCACTGATCAGCTTGAGGAAGAGGCAATTCTAGAACAAAAACCTCAGATGGCTGGTCGCAATCTGAGTGTGGTAATAAGGAGTAAATAATGCCAAAACTAAAGACCCACAAAGGTACCGCAAAGCGCATTAAGTTAACGAGCTCTGGCAAGTTAACTCGTCAACGTGCATTTAGCGGTCACTTCTTGGCCAAGAAGTCAAAAAGCCGTAAGCGGGCAATTAATACAACAGCAAAGGTAACAGGCTCGATGGCAAAAAATGCCCGACGGGCAATGGGAGTTTAATTTATGAGGGTGAAACGAGGCGTCCCTGGACACGCAAAGCACAAGAAAATTCTAAAAGCCGCTAAAGGCATGCAGCACAATCGAACTCGTAGCTTTCGCTTAGCGAAGCAGGGGGTAATTAGAGCTCTGCAATATGCCTACCGTGATCGACGCAATAAAAAACGAGACCTCCGCAGCCTGTGGATTACCCGCATTAACGCAGCCGCTCGCCAAGAGGGCGCAACGTACGGTAGGCTCATGGCTGCCCTCAAGGCAAAGAATGTTGAGCTTGATCGAAAAGTGTTGGCAGAGTTAGCCGTTAACGAACCTACGGCCTTTACCGCAATTGTTAAAGCAGCACTATAAGAAAGTGCTTTCAGTAAACTAAAACCTTCTCCGCTGAGAGAAGGTTTTAGTTTACAGCCTACCGATAAGCCGGGTTCTGTCGCGAGCGATCATCTATCTAGTTTACCTGTTGCCAGATAAATCAAGCGGTTATCGGCCTACGAGCGGACAACTCATTTGTAGGCCTCCTTGCAGTCGACAGGGTTTACCTCTCCTCTGTGTCACCACCGAGGACTGTAAGCTCTTACCTTACTCGTTTCACCTTTTCCTTTGTGTCTATCGCCACAAAGGTAGTTTTGTTTCTGTGGCACTTTCCCTAGGGTTACCCCCGGTCGCCGTTAGCGACTGTCGGTGTCCTTTACTGCCCGGACTTTCCTCTTGGCTTCACCGCCAAGCGATCGCTTAGTAGACTGCCCTATTATTATACATCATAAAAGCCCCAAGCAGTGCAAGCACGTGATATTCCCCCGCATAGATGCAAGGTGGGTATCCGCAACCAGTCACCACGATGACTGACCATTAGGACTCCCTATCATATGATGTTAGGAAAATCATATGCGCCCGCCTACCTGAGGCTATCTCTATTATACACCAAAAATCACGCAAAAGAATTGGATAATACCGTTCGTAGCAAACGTTATAATTCGCCCAATTGCCGCCTGTCCAATCATAATGATAATGAACACCACCATTACCCCGTAGCGCTCAATCCACTCCATGCCACGGCGCACACCCTCTGGAGCAAGCGCGTACAGCACCCGCGACCCATCAAGTGGTGGCAGCGGCAACATATTAAACACGAAAAAACCTAAATTAACCAACACGACGAGGCTAATGATTTGCCCCACTAATGTATTTTGAATCAGCCCGCCGCTAGTAATAACCCCGCTGACGACACCCACGCCAAACGCTAAAAACGCTAAAAACAAATTAGTCAGTGGCCCAGCGAGCGCTATAAACGCTGCACCCCATTCACCGTGACGCACACGCCGAGGATTAAATGGCACCGGCCGAGCACCACCAAAAATTGGCAGCCCCAACACAGCCAGCAATAGTGGCAATAAAAGCGTCATGAATGGATCAATATGCTTCAGCGGGTTTAACGTCAGCCGCCCCTCCGCCTTGGCTGTGTCATCTCCAAGGAAATAGCCCATAAACGCATGCATCGCCTCGTGGAGCGTCATTGAGACGAGAATGACCACCAAGACCATACCTAAATATGCCAAATCCATAATTACCATTATAACACCTTGACTAATTATAGAAATACCGCTACAATACGATAGATTGTTTAGTTAATTAATATAAAGCGAGGTTGGAAATGGCATCACGATGCGAACTAACCGGCAAAGGCAAGCAACACGGTCACAACGTTAGCTTTTCCCTTCGCCGCACCAAGCGCACTTTTAAGCCAAACCTACAGAAGAAAACTCTTGTAGTAGATGGTCAAAAAGTCACGTTGGTTCTGAGTACTCAAGCAATTCGTACTCTTAAAAAGAAAGGGTTGTTACGCCCAGTGCAGACAAAAACCGCCTAAGCTCAATCCCCCTCCTGACAAGGAGGGGGATTATTAGTGCAACGTATCGACCAGCCTAGCTCCGCGCGACAGTAATGATTGATAGTTGTTCAGGTAAAGATGCCACCCCCTTCACCTTCCACTTTGGCCCAGCGTCAATAGCCTCCACGCCCATTTCGCTAACAAACACCGACAGGTCGTCTTGCGGCACTTCGTAGTGTAGCGCGCCATCAGCATAATGCACTGGGATAACTACTTTCGGCTCCAGCTGGCGTACCATATGAGCCGCAGATGTTGCGTCAAGCGTGTAACCACCACCGCCAACCGGTATCACAACAATATCAACGACACCAATCTCCTCTAGCTGAGACTCTGACAATTTTGGGGCAACGTTACCTATAACCACAACACGCACACCGCCAATTGTTAAACGGTAAATCGTTGATTTTTTAACATCAGTTTCCGTATCAATGTGTCGCCAGGCTGCCACCCCTTTCAGAGATACGTCGCCGACCTCATATTCACCCGGACCGCTGAAGAGTAACCGTGGTGTTACATTACTTGCGGCAAATCTATCCTCTGACAATATCTCAACATCCTGCCCCCCGAGATTATCCTTAAGACCAACCAGCGATAACGCTGGATCAAACGCAATTTTTACCATTTTCGTTGTAAAAATAACATTATTTGCACCTTTGTATTCTACTTCAAACATATACGTCTCCTTATCCTAGTATGCTCTCTGCGTCTACCACAACCGAGTGCTTACTATTCATTATTTCCATCACAAACTTATCTCTAACGCTCAGACGATAGTAAAAATCATCATAGCTCATTACAGCATAATTCAGCTCTCTCCCCTCGGCTTTTTCAATTTTCTTAATGGCGACACCAACTCTCGACTCCGATAGTCGACCAACTAACAGTATATCAACCCGACTCGTCGATCCACGCACTAACGCACCGGCAACTATAGCGATCTTCAGCCCGGACAGCCGAGCAATATCGCCCACCCACGGTATACTGTTCTTTTTGTTATGGTCGGTTTGCTCACTCGGTCGCTCATCAGCAAAAATCATCTTTAGTGGCGTGAAGTATGCATACTGCTGATTCGCAGCGTAATACAATTTATTGTCATAATTATTCGAAACAATGACTCCGACTCTGAGCATATTTGATAGTTCACGCCGCACCGAGTTAATTTGCTCGCCGATCAATCGCGTAATCTCTCTAACATAAAACGATTTTTCAGGGTTCGCTAAAAACAGGTGTAGTAACTTCACCCTCGTCTTTGAGCCAAATAGCGCGTCAATCATGTACTAGAAATTGTACCATAAATTTTACGCCTGAGCCAAAAGTTGTGACAAATAGTGTTCAGCAGAGTCAAGCGTCGCCCACATGATAAACGGGTTACGCCGCAGCCACGTCATCTGTCGCTTCGCCAACTGCCAATCAGCTACAACAAATTGCCGCTTTAATTCACTTTCGGTAATATTTTTATTCAAAAACTCTCGAACCAACGGATAGACATTACCTGTCATGGCCTCATTATCCCAGCCATATTTTCGACTTAATCGTATTGCCTCATCCACAACATTATTTGAAAAAAGTTGTTCAGATCTGAGCATAATTCTTGTTCGTAATATTTCCTTATTTGTTGCTATACCTACAACGATACTATTATCTCTAGTCATAAAGTTATATCTGTTATTTTTACTTTTTTGTTCAATAGCACGTATAAGATAGCGTTTATTCTTGTTATTCTCTGGTAATTTTATGTTGTATTTATAACAATAATATTGTAGTTCGGCTACTGTCCTTTTTTCTAGCTCACGCCGTAAAGCAGAATCAGGAGGATCTCCAAATTGAAAATTAAAAATTACCGCATCAATATAGAGACCCGTGCCGCCGACAAGAAATGGTAACCGCCCCCGAGAGCGAATCTCACTTATTTTTTGCAGAGCATACTCCTTGAACTGTGCGGCGCTAAATGTCTCGCCCGGACTAACTAAATCAAGGCCCCAATGAGGCACTGCTTCTCGCTCATCCCTGGTTGGCTTTGCCGTGCCAATATTCATATCTCGATATATTGTCCTACTATCGGCACAGACTATTTCACCATTATATTGTTTCGCCAAATGGATCGCTAACGAGGTTTTGCCGCTAGCAGTTGGCCCCGTAATAACAACTAGCGGTAATTTTGCTTTTATAGTTTCGGTCGCCATCGTCGCTCCTCAAAATCAACTATCCGCCACCTCTCATCACAATAAATACCGTCTTGCTCAAGTAACTGCTTCTGTGCATCCTGCCCGCCCGGAAAGCCGACAGCCAAGCCACCCTTCGCATTCACGAGACGGTGCCAGGGTAAATTTTCCGGGCCACCGTGCGCTATGCCACCCACAATTCGTGCTGCATATGGATGTCCAGACAGCGCAGCCAGGTCACCGTATGTAGTCACCTTATTATCAGGCAGCTGTGCCATAAGAGTATAAACCCGGTCTCGCAGGCTAGCTACTGGCAATTCGCTCAATTTCTACCTCTACTTCTGACCACGAATGGCATCGCACCACTCTATCCGGCAAGTTATCTGCCCGATTCCAGGTATAATCACCAAATAAGATGGCATTACGACCAGTTTCAGAAACAGCTAGACAATGTTTCAACTGATCATCAATTAAAATATCAGCATTAATTTGCGTGATTAACTCTGTCTTGGTTAGTTTATGAGAGTTCTTGTGCACTGTGTCCCATAGACCAGAGAAATAGACCGCAGAACTGGCAAAAATCCCTGGAAAATGCTCCTCAATCCACAGTAACGTGTCGCTTTGAGCCTGCAAGCGACGCGAAGTAGCGATCATGAGATGATGCATCTGCGACATATTCCTAAGCGCCTCCTCCGCCCCCCCTACATGTGCATATCCCTTTATTATACCAGAATCATGAAAGATACGGGCACGCCGCTCTGCTTCCTCGCTGTCAACATGCCACATCTCTGACCAATGTTCACTATAGTCATCAACACTCAACCGTGTACCCCACCGTTCATTACTAAACGCTACAAACCCGATTGCATTTTCTGCTAGAACATCGTCGATATCAATTGCAATTCTTAGCCTACGCACAAGATTACAGTCCCCGTACATACTCAGCTAGCTGTTCAAGCGGAATTTGCTCTTCACCCGCATGCGTCCTGATGCTTACGACACGTGCTATCTGATCCTTTGGCCCAACAATAATCTGTATTGGTATTTTTACAACAGTCGCCTCACGAATCTTTTTCCCGAGGGATTCATTACGACTATCTATTGTAAATCTTACATCGTTGTATTTTATTGGTTTCATTAAGGTCACCTCTGATAAAATCGATGTAATTTCATCAACATAGTCTGAGACGGTGTCATTAATCGTTAGAATGCGTACTTGTTCTGGCGCCGCCCAAAACGGGAACCAGCCACCCGTGTGTTCAATGAAGACACTCAAGAATCGTTCAATCGACCCGAGCAGCGCACAGTGAATCATCACAGGTGTTGTAAAATTACCATCGCTCTCTGTGTACTCTAAGCCGAACCGTTGCGGCTGCACGAAATCCAGTTGCACCGTCGCAACTTGGTGCTCACGGCCAATAGCGTCAGTCGCCATAAAGTCAATCTTTGGACCATAAAAGGCGGCCTCACCTTCCTGCTCAAAATAGTCCAAACCAACTTTTTCAACGGCTGATTTCAACTGATTTTGTGCGGAAACCCACAGCTCACGTTCGCCCAAATATGCATCAGAATCATCGCGATAACTCAGTCGAACCCGCAGTTTCATATCAATAGTACCGTACAATTCCTGGGCAGCGGACAGCAAATTATTGATCTCTTGCTCAATTTGATCTGGACGACAGAAAACATGACTATCGTCCTGGGTTAATGAGCGCACGCGATTCAGACCACCAAGCTCACCGGTTTTCTCGTCACGATAATCAGTGGTCGTCTCCAAGTAGCGCACCGGCATATCGCGGTAGCTACGAGGTTGTGAAGCAAAAATCTGCGTATGGTGCGGGCAGTTCATCGGCTTTAACGCCATTTCATCACTGGTTTCCTGACTTTTAACCAAAAACAGCTCTTCGCCAAATTTGGCCCAGTGGCCCGACGTTTCATACAGATCCTTTTTGGTAATATGCGGCGTCCAGACTTTTTCAAAACCAAACCTCTGACGCAGCTGATTTGAGTATTGGGCCACGATATCACGCAGAACAGTTCCACGAGGTGTAAATAACGGCAGGCCTACACCCACTAACGGTGAGGTTGTATATAGATCAAGTTCCCCGCCTAGCTTTCGGTGATCACGCTGTTTGGCTAGCTCTAGCTTCTCTAAATATTCATCCAGTTCTTCCTGTGTAGCAAACGCCACACCGTATAATCGCTGCATTTGAGGATTCTTTTCATTACCACGCCAATAGGCGCCTGCAACTCGCATCAGCTTAAACGCACCAATCTCACTGGTATTTGCAACATGCGGTCCACGACACAGATCCTTAAACGACCCGTTAGTATAAAACGAAACTTCATCAAGCGCACTATCACCTTCAGCAATTGTACCCATTTCTGTAGCGTCCAGATCTTTTGCTACCGTTGTCCCGGCACGTTTTAGGTCATTAAGGAGTTCTTCTTTATACGGCTGATGGCTGTCTTTGGCCCATTGAATTGCTTCATCAATCGGGCATTTTGTGCACACAAAATCTTGCTTTTCGGCAATGATCCGTCGCATTACCTTTTCAATTTTATTGAACTGCTGCTCACTGATCTTCGTTTCACCAAGATCAATATCGTAATAAAACCCATGCTCAACGACCGGACCGACTCCGAATTTGGCGCCTGGCCATACCCGCTGCACAGCCGCCGCCATAATATGCGCCAAGCTGTGTCGCATTGCATAGAGTTTATCTTCGCTCATAAAACCTCCTTTTAAGTAATTATAAAAGCACGCCCAACGCATATAGCGTGCGTGCCTCGGTCCTGGGGACGAGCCAGGAGGTTCCACCTTGGCGATGACTCTTGCTCCGGCTGGTTTCGTGCGCCGCAACCGCTTTCACGTTGCTCGAGAGGTGGTTAGTCTCTGTCTTCGCTACTCTCACCGTAGCATAGTTAAAAGTTCCGGGCAACCCTTACGACGCATAGACTAGGTAGCGGATTCGTAATACTACACCAAGAAACGACGTGACGGCCAACCCCTACACTCTCCGCAAGAGGTAATTGCATTCACCACTAATTCCTGCTATTATTGATGATAGTCGGGCGATTAGCTCATTTGGCTAGAGCGCTTCATTGACGTTGAAGAGGTGAGAGGTTCGAATCCTCTATTGCCCACCATTATTGCATACAACCCTCGCAGTACGGAGGGTTTTTAGTTTTTTCTATTTTACACATTTTCATATACTTTTCCACTAGTATTTTTTATAGCGATATGTCAATATATTGATATGATTTGTATAAATTGTTTTCACGATAAAACTACTACCAAAAACTCCCGCAAGCACACGAAACACCCCAGCGTCTGGCGGCGACGGTCCTGTCCAGAATGTGGCGCAGTCTTTACGACATACGAACGGGCTACGCTAGACGGGCGCATGGTGCTAACACACGACGGGTCAACCACCCCTTTCAATTTAGGAAAGCTCATCATAAGCATTAGCCGTAGCTTTCAGCATAATAAGCATACTGCAGCACATGATAGCTACTTCCTTGCACAAACTGCGCAGGAACAGATTATCAAGCAAGGTAAGCCGCTATCTACACAAATCATCGCTCAAATAACACACATGATTCTCCAACGTTACGACCCAGTAGCAGCACTCCAGTACGCTGCCCAGCACCGACTCATCACTTCTCGGCGACGCGGGAGGCCTTCGACCGTTTACGTGCAGTCGCCTTCTGGCGAGCATTAATCGCCGCTGTGGCTTTTTCGGTGACGTCAAACTTATCAAGATACCGCCCAACTAACAGACGGGTCTGTGCAGTGAATGCTGCGGCGGAGCTATAGACAATGGCCGTCACTGGCATCAGCACCCACTGCAAGAGCATCCAGATATTCCGGCGGCGCGTGTAGCGAATTGGACGTGACGGTAAAAGCTTGAAGGCACTAAAAATCGCTATCGCCATACCAATTAGCGCAATTTGCTGCAGCGTGCTCACCGTATCAGGCAATTGATGCGCGGCGACACTACGGGCGGCCTCGGCATTAATGATAAGTGGTACCCAGCCACCAAAAGCGATCAGAATTGAAACGCAGGCTAACGTCACGTGTCCATCAAGCAACCTGACAAATCGCGAAAAGCCAGCCCAAAATGGTACATTACGCTGCTTGGTAAAGACCCGTTCGCCAACATACGCGACATCAGATGCTCCATACGCCCAGCGACGAAGCTGAATAAACTGCGCTTTGAGCGTTTTCATATACGTGGCTGACAATACCGCGTCTTGATAAATCGGTACATGGAGCGGCACGACCCCGTAGTTACCACCAAAATAGAAATAACTGCGCCAATATTGGTGACCATCTTCGACGATCGTTCGAACACTCCAGAAGTCCATCTCAACGAGCGCATCCATCGGCTGAGCATGTGAAGCAAAATTACGTAGCGAATGGGGGCGCATTGAGCTAATGATATTCCAAAATGAGTTACCCGTCGCGACCACACGCATCGGCGCCGGTACGTCCCAGATGTTACTAGTGAATAGACACACTGGTTGATACGAGTAGTGCTTACGGTCCTCGCGGACGATATATTCGTATGTCAGGTAGTCAAAGTAGGTTTCATGTGGCTTGTTGTCACAATCCATCGTCGTAACAATAACGTTACTATACGGAATATGCTGCTCCTTGATCCACCCCCTCAGCCAGCGCCCGGCATGCGTAATATTGCCACCCTTGCCGATCACCTCATTCGGAATGTCTTTTGGATGCTTGACAATGTGAAAGGCGTGAAAATACTTGCCATAGCGTTTTTGTAGTGTCTTGGCAGTTGTGTCAATATCCTTACCGCCCCGCTCCTCATACGCAAACACCATAATCATATGTTTTTTGTCGTACGTAGTGGCAATCACCGATTGAATAGCTGGTTCAATTACCTCAATACTCTCATTATAGGCGGGCATGATAACCGCGTTATAAATTTCTGACGGCTTCGGGAAAAACCCTGGCTGCGCGGAAGCGATGAGGCGTACGTTTTCTTTATGCTGCGCAAAACCAACCTCCTTATGTCGTTGGTCGCGAATACGTGCATATACCGCCTGTGCATCTTCAAGATCCTCAAGACGCGCATGCCAATCAATCAGACTCGCTTTATCCATTTTGGCGCGGCCAGCAACCATATGATACGTGATACCGACAACGCGCACCATCATCGACAGAATAATGATGAGCAGATAGAGCGACGCGATCAGCGGGCTAAATATCGACAACACGATAAGAAGAATAACTGCGCCATAGCTCAACAGACCCGGCAGGACCTCCAAGAATCGATAGAATGGCTTTCGTTTACCAAGTGGTATCTCTATATCCATAACCCTACACCACCGACGCAATTACGATTATTGAGTAGGCAAACAGTGCTAGCATAACTGATATAGCAATTGTGAACCAAAGGAACGCCAATGCTAAATCACGACGCTGGGCCGCAGCAAGCTTGGCACTCAACATAATGTGCCCAACCGTAATCATAAGCTGCAGCACGCCGTACGCCCAGAGCGAATACCAGTGACCACGGTATAGCCCCGTCACACTAAACGCACTGTGCTGAACAATGACCTGAGTTTCTTTGGGCTTAATAGTAATAGCAAAGGAGATAATGATTACTAACGCCAGCAAGACATTAGCAACAACGAGACCAAACAGCCAGCGATCTTTCATCATCTGTCGTAATGTGCTTGTGATATGCTTCTTCATACTACTCTGGAGCCGCTGACCGGATTCGAACCGGTGACCTACGCTTTACGAAAGCGCCGCTCTACCAACTGAGCTACAGCGGCATACCTCCCCAAGGATTATAGCAGATGGGCAAGGCTTTCGCAAAGATGACAATGGATAACAGAAGGCTATTTCTGCTCACTTGACTTTTGTTCAGCCGGCTGGTCAAGATGGACATAGTAAGTGACTTTTTTACCATTGATCAACTTATCAAAATTAGTTTTGAACGTCGTCAGTGGAATCTTGAGATATGAATAGGTGACCGAACTATCGTCTCGCGAGCGTGGCTGAACAAAGTAGTAGCCATCGCCACCGAGCGGCTTAATAACCCCAGAGATCGTGCCATCTGCGGTTCTAATCGCCGCCTCGGTCAAGCCACCATCCTTGTTGGTCTTCGGAACAACCGTCTCCGGCATTAATTGTACTCGTTCACCTAACGCCGCTGCGACATCGGTCAACGATTTACCGGCCTTGAGCTGCGCTTCGACCTCCTTAACAAGATTGGCCGCCGCTTCATCAACAGCAAACGATACTTCCCAGCGCAGCAGCGATGCCCTGATACCATCACGCGCCTCATCAAGCGACCAGCCAATCATATCTTTTACTGCCGAACGGTAGGCTTCTTTTGACAGGCCGGCATCCTTTTGCTGGCGGTCCATCTCTTCATCAACTTTTCGATCATCAACTGATATACCCCTTTCTCTCGCTAGCTTACGCACATATGCATCCTGCACCGCTTGGTTCATGGCCCGCTGCCGCTGAAAAGCAACTTTATCACCCGCTTGATCTTGACCCTGAGTCTTAAGCACCGCCATATTACCGCGGTTATATAGTAAATAATCACTATAGCGCACAAATTCCCCTTCAACTGAACCGGCCGGTAGCGGCAAAATTTTGGTAATACGATATGCTAAATCGCTTGTGTCCTTCCAAACATAGAGCTGAAGATATAATAAAACAATCACTGTCACAAGCCCGGCTATGCTAATAAAAATCGTGTTCCAGACTAGCTTATGCTTGGAGTACTGTATCGGATATTTGTGTTTACGCCCCCCAGCCAGCACTTTTTCGCGATGCTCCGCGACCGTGTCATTGGTAATCCGTGACGGCAGTGAACGCTTGTCCTTTTTTTTACCCTTCGTTGTTTTCTTTAGCACGATCACTCCTTTCAGCGGCGAGATCCACCGCATCTTGCAGCTTATTATAAATCTTATCTGGATGTTCAACGTTTTTGATGACAAGATCACCAACAAACGTCTGAATAACTATTGTACCAAATTTGAACATTTCGCCCGTAAAACCAGGCACAACGTAGCTGATATTCTGGACTTTCGCTAGCTTAAGTTCAATTACATCCTTACCAAAAAAACCATGCTGCGTTATCTGGCGAAGTCGCTGATTTGTCACAATGTAATACGTATAAAACCACATCAAAAAATGATAACCAAACAGAACGAGTCCAAAAACAAAGCTACCAAGAAATACCCATAAAAGATTGAGATTATCCTGCCAGATAAGATATGGTAGCGCGCCAATCGTCATCGGAACGAGCAGTAAGTAAAAACCCTTGCGCATAGCAATAATATGTCGACGAAACACGAACAACAGCTCCTCGCCATCGCGCTGACCATCAAATGCTTTGGTTGATTTGACTTTCTTTGTCATAATGCTTTGGTACCCCGGGCAGGAGTCGAACCTGCAACCTTATCCTTAGGACGGATCTGCTCTATCCAGTTGAGCTACCGAGGCATACACAAAAACTACCCGTGTCAATTATAGCACGGGTAGTTTTGAGTGACGAGAATGCTATCGAGTAAACTTTTCGTTTAATGTAACATAGTCCATCAATTCTTCGGGCTTAAACCAGTGAGCGACTTCCTGCTCTGCCTCGTCAGGATCACCCGACGCATGGATCAGGTTTGGCACGCCCTTCCGACATTCGTTAGCATAGCCAAAGCTAACATGTGAATAGTCACCACGAATCGTACCCATGTCGGCAGATTTCGGTTCAGTTGGGCCGACAATTTTACGCACCACAGCGACCGCTTCGACCCCTTCAAGAACCATAGCGATAACCGGCCCATCCATCATCATATTGAGCGTCATATCAAAGATTTCTTCACCACGGCGCGTTACCATCTTGCCAATCGTTTCGTAGTGCGCAAAGTAATGCTCACGACCCGGGGCCACCATCTTGACACCGATAATCTTGAGGCCAACGCGCTCAAATCGCTGCAAGATTTCACCGACGATTCCCCGCTGTACTGCATCAGGCTTGAACACAATCAGTGTTCGCTCAATGCCACACATATTCTTCTTTTTTGACTCAGCCATACGCCTCCTTCGTGTATTATTTTCTTCATCATAGCAAAAAGTATTCATTTGATAAACGGTATAGATGTTGTTAAAATTAAACTATGTATTTCTCCGAAGCATTAGCAGATTTCCTGGAGCACCTAGAAGTTGAGGGTGGCCGTAGTCCTCGCACCATTGAGAACTACAAATTATACCTTGAACGCTTCATTGATTTTGCTGGTGATATTGATGTTGCAAAAATAACATCAGAGACAATTCGTAAGTATCGCCTCTGGTTAAACCGTTATAAAAATAGCAACACCGGTGAAGAATTGTTGTTAATTACACAAAACTATCACTTGATCGCCCTACGTGGATTGTTGACGTATTTATCACAACGGGATATCTCATCACTGGCAGCCGACAAGATTACCCTACCAAAAACCGTTCGCAAACAAGTCACATTTCTTCACTACGACGAGGTGGTGCGACTCATTGAGCAGATCCCGCTGAACAATGAGCCGGGGCTTCGCGACCGAGCAATCATTGAGCTTTTGTTTTCGAGCGGACTGCGCGTGTCGGAACTTGTTAACTTGAACCGTGACCACATCAATCTCACTCGACGCGAGTTTATGGTGCGCGGCAAGGGCCAGAAAGACCGGCCGGTATTCGTTTCAATGTCCGCTGCCGAGCACGTCAAAAACTACCTTGATGCGCGAAGTGACAGCTTGCCGGCTCTATTCATCAGCTATAGCAGGCGCCTAGCAAAGCCGTCAGTTTCCGGCGATTATCGTCGGCTGAGTGCTCGCTCGATCCAGCGGATAGTATCGCACTATGCCCGACTTGCTGGCATCACCAAGCACGTTAGCCCGCACACTATGCGTCATAGCTTTGCCACCGACCTTCTGATGAATGGAGCGGACCTACGGGCGGTACAATCGATGCTTGGTCATAGCAATATCGCCACGACCCAGATTTACACACACGTCACCGACCAGCACCTCAAAGACGTCCACGAACGCTTTCACAGTGATACGAGATAGACCCCTAAGACACTACGGCCGACAGTTACCCGGCGTTACGCTGCCTTCGGTCACCGAAAAGTCTTTACAGAGGCTGTTCTCAAGGTCAATAGCATTTTCAGGATACGGGAAATCGTCACCTATCTGGAGACGCGCCTCAACCCGTCGAAACACATTACTGGCACGACCAGTCGCATCGACCGCCGGCTGAACACCATCAAACTTGACCGGTTCTGCACCATTATATAGGGCAATTCGCACGTGTGACATGCGATATAGCGGCGTCAAACGCAAGAATGAATTAACGCTGGCGGCGGCCGTAACAGGCGATATATCAATTGTGGCTCGGCACGAATAGCCACTGTTCGCAAAATCTAGAGAACAGCTCACCGGTGTCGGAGCATTGTTAAATTGCCCACCACCGCCCGCTCGCGGTAGATTAATTGCCGATACACCTCCGTTCGTCGGCCCGGGGACACTCAGCGTCCGTGGATAGAGGAACATCGTCGCAACGCGAGAGCTATCGAGACTAGCAAGGTCGAATGTATCACCCGGAAAAATCATCTGAGTGCGTAGTAGCGCGGGTGCGGGACGGGACGGCGACTCATCCCAGTCACTGTACGCTGGCAGCGAGGTTGACGCCGAGGCAGCATTTTTTACTCGCCCAGCGGCCACATTGCCATTCGCATCCTCTTTAGTAAACCACTCGAGGACAATTTTATTAAATTCAGCTTTGGCTTTCAGTGGTACGAGACGAGATGATCCTTCGGGTATGCTAACCAGGAAATCTTCCGTATCCATCGTAATATTGACACAGGTATAGGCTTGGTTGAACTCTTTACCGTCCCCTGAGCGACGCGATTGAATCAGTGTCTCGTTAGCGGCTACACTACCGGCAACGCCCGCACGTGCGACTACTTTGCAATCATTAGGCAATCGTAACTGCTCACAGGCCTTGCCACCGTTATCTCCTTTTTGACAGGCACGCACGACTCGCTTGGCGTCTTCAACACCGGACAGGGCCGCATCGTACGCACTTTGTGACAGCTCATTATTCAGGGCTTGTCGCTGATCAACCATTATGAGCCGCATGAAGCCGAGCATCAAAACCGTTAGTAACAGTGTCGCAAAAATCACTGCAAATAACGACACCGCGCCTAATTGATTATTTCTCGCTATTTTATCCATTTGTCCTCACAATCATCTCAAAGCTATTTATTGCGCAAAAGTCGAGATTCTCACTGTTATCCGCCGGTGGCTTACAGGTACCGTTAGCTGTATTGACCGCCTCAAGCTGACTGGTTCCAAGGACAAATTCCAAACGATACAGACTGTCTGCCCCACTACCACCCGCCACTCGCGCTGCTTTCATTTGATGAATTGCCAGAACCACATCATTTGACCCGGCTGGCTTGAGAAGATGCGTCACTTTATCCGTCGCGACCGTTGACATATACGCCCCCGTTGTTTCATTTTTTTGGCACAGCATGCCATCTGGGTCAATCACTCGAGCAAAATTAATCGGACGACCAGAATGCGGCCCGCCAACCTCGGTAATAATACCCGCGCCGGACTTCACTTCTCCAGAGACAACCTTTGGCACATTCCAGACATATGAATAGTCACCTAGGCAGAGTCGGCCGCTCCGATCAGCACCACCTGCCTGCACCATGACAACGGCCGAATTAGCATTACCACTTATCTTGCCGGCATTAGCCTGCAAAAAGTCGCGCCGCAAGCTATCGCTAATTTCGCGGCCGGACTGATTGATACTTTTGAGCGTGAGACCTCGATTATACAGCTTGCCAGTCTGGATCGCTATCGTAGCAATCGCCAGCAGCAACACCGACACAAATGCCATCGCCAGCATCAGTTCAATCAAGGTAAACCCGTATCGTCTATACCGCTGTGTCATACATCCTCACAATCGTCCCCGTGGTCATTGGCCGGTCAGTCCCCACACTCATCCAGCAGGCCTGAATATACGCATCATAGGCGCGGCCGCCTTCAACACGCACCAGCTGAATTGAAATACCTAAAGAAATTGGATTTCGGGCAGTTGAAATCTTGGCATATGTCGGCGATAATTCATACTTATTAGTAATCAACTGAAAGGTATTTTTGCTGGGCGCTAGGGCAAATCCCCCACTCGGCATTGCCTCTGGACATCGATTAACATTCAATAGCGAATTAGCGTGGTCAATAGTCCGACCTTTCATCGCGTCCCAGAGGGTAGCAAATGAGCTACCGGCCTGAGACGACTTGTCGTGAATGTAGCGCAGCATTTCTGCTTGACTATCAATCTGTTGCCGCACAAGCGTCAACTCTAATGATCGCTGCGCCATAGCAATACCACTGTTCATGAGTGCCATGATGCCGATCGCCAGCATGCTAAACATCGCTACCGCCATCACCACTTCAATGATCGTGTCGCCGCGCGCGCTATGCCGTCGCTTCATTATCGCACCCCTTTGTCGCATGACCAACCGTCACTGCCTCGCTCGAGCCGGCCTTTGCTCCCAAAAAGACTGACAGTCTCTGGCCAACTGACCAGCCAGTATCATAGATACAAAACTCTCGCTGCCGCAGCTGTAAATCGGCCGTATACATACCGCCATTCGGCTGCATATTGCGAATAAAATTATTAATATTAGCTGGTGAATACGGCGCGTCATTCGTGCGTACGATAACCTGCCCGCTATCTGGATCGCGGTATATTAATAAAGCCAGTTCTCTACCAATGGTATTAGTTGCCGTGAGCGAGCGTACCTGCGCACCCCAGCCAACCGTGTAGGTATTTGCCTCACTCTCACTGTAACTATACGTCCACACTCCCGAGCGCTTCAGGGCGTACAGCGGATAGGCGGTAAATGAACGTGCCTCGGAATTCGTCGACTTGACATAGCGACCAACGACAACGCAATTCGACTGGCCCCGAGCTCCGTCGTTTGTTGCACCCTTAACAGGACACGTGTCGCGATCGCCCCGATCATTCTCGATACTAATCACTCGGCTATACTGATCACGAATAAAACCGGCGAACGATTGAACAGCGTCATGATATTGTTGTTGGCGCAGTGCAGCACTCACGCCAACTAACAAGCCAACGGTCAATAGGCCAGTGATCGCCAAGAACAACACCACTTCAACGATTGTAAACCCGGATTGCCACCGCTTCATATGTTCATTATTATAGCATAAGCACTATCAAATCACGATAAGCCAATCCACGATCCTGGCACCAAAAAACCACGAAATAAGAAAGCCGACGATCAATAACGGCCCGAATGGGATTCGCGCTCCACGCTGCACTGTGCCCCGAAGCATCCCCGGCAGTACCAGTAGCGTGCCGAGTAAATTTGCTAAAAAGAGTGCGAGAAATGCTAGCCGCCAATCCATTAAAAAGAGCGCGAGACCGAGCGTCAGCTTGACATCACCAAATCCTATCCAGCGACCACTCGACACGACGTAGAGCAATGCGTACACGCCACTGAGAATGACGACCGCTGCCATCAGTCCAGGCACTCCGCCCGGTAGCTGACCAGTCGCCACATGAATCCCAGCAAATAGTGCTCCCAATATCACGAACGGCCAATTCGCCACGTCCGGAAGCAAAAACCACCGCTTGTCATACACGAACAGGAACGCTAGATATGATAGCCCCATCAGCATAATCGCGACCTTCGTTGTTACTAGTGGCGCCGTAAACGTCATCATGCCATGCCACGTCACCACTGTAAACAGCCCGGCCATCGCCACTTCGAGCCCCAGTTCCATCCAGCCAATCGGTGCCTGGCAATACCGACAGCGACCTCTAGCAGCCAGCCAGCTCACTACCGGCAGCAAATCATACCAGCGTAGCTCGTGCCCACAAGAAAGACACTGCGATCGATCTTTCTTGAGAGGCTTGAGGAGCGGCTTCAGGCGGCGTAGCTCCAGCGTATCAACCGGTTCGCCGGCCTGCTTGTCTTCAACGAGCTGCCGAGCACGGACTCGCCACACCTGAGCACCGATAAAGCTCCCCATCACTGCGCCAAGAATTGCCACACCCACCAGTATTGTCACTACCATCATACTGTTAATGGTAACAAGAAATCATGAAAAAAGCAGCCCCCTAATAGTAGGAGGCTGTCAATCATATCACTGCTGACTTAGTTTTGATTGTCTTTACAAAACGCACCGCTTCCTTCTAGCTGCACCTTGACGGCGAACGAGCGCGGCGAACCACTTTTGGCGACAATATTTTCGCCATCACATTGAGCGCTCGTGGCATAGACCATCTTCTCGGTCGTTGCCGAACCCTGCTGAGCGACACCAGTTACAACGCTGTAATTGTTGCCTGTCTGCGGATCCTTAAATTCACCGTTGCCACGCTTCATATACGAATCGAGGAAGCTATTGATCGATCCCGTATCGGTTTTCGGGATGCTTCCCTTGTTATTTGTTGCATAACTATTCACCTGCGAGACGAACCGAGTCACGTCACTGCGTCGTTGTGTGTCGCGCTGGCTGCGCTGCAAGGCCGGCCATGCCAAGAATACCATCAAAAATATCAGTCCGGCGATCGCCAGCACCAACACGACTTCAATAATTGTAAACCCTCGATTTGCTTTTTGCTGAGCCATGAAGTTGCCCACCTTTCTGTGACTTAACTTTCTTTCGTTATTGTACCGTACTGCTTATGGATTGTCTAGAGGCTAATATCTCCGACCAGATTATAAATTGGAAAGATTATCGCACCCACCATCACGCCGGCCACGACCGCCAAGACCACCATCAGCACTGGTTCAATCGTTGTCGTGATCGCCTTGATCTCCTCATCTAGCTCATCTTCGTAAATCTGCGCGCACTTGCCCATCATCTCATCAATCTTACCCGACTGTTCACCGATCTTGATCATCTGCGGCACCATCGGCAAGATATAATCCTCATTTTTTAAGGACACCGACAGCGCCTTGCCGCCCTTCACCTTCTCGCTAGCATGCTCAATGCCTTGACGGATAACTGAATTATTGACCGCCCGAGCAGTGATGCGCAACATGTCCAGCATCGCCACCCCGCTATTAAGAAGTGTTTGACCGGTGCGGGTAAAGCGAGCCATGTACAGCTTGCGGAACATGGCGTCAAACACTGGTATGTTCAGCTTGAACGTATCTTTAGCACGAATACCAGCCTCGGTTTTGAGATACTGCTGAAAGAAATATAAACCGATGCCAAGTAAAATCACCAACGCCCACCAAAACTGCGCCAAAAAACCAGCGACGCTGACCATGGCCTTCGTTGTGAACGGTAGCTCTTTGTGTAAGCTGCCATACAGTCCTTCGACCTGCGGCACTACCATCACGAGCATGAACACCACTACCGCGATGATCACCAGCAGCACAATCGCCGGATAGACCATGGCGCCACGCACCTTGCTAAGCATCGCTGCATCTTTTTCTTGCTGTGACGCGATGCGCTTAAGCGCCTCGTCCAACGTTCCTGACGCCTCACCGGCTGCCACCAACGCTACATATACATTGTCAAATACTTCTGGATGTTTCTCGAACGCGCTTGATAGTTGCCGGCCGCCCTCAATATCAGAAATTATCTCCTGAATGATACTCTGCATCTGCTTGTTTTGCGTTTGCTCCAGCACGGTATGCATACTCTGCGCCAGCGGCAACCCCGCACCAATCAACGTCGCTAGCTGCCGCGTAAAGACGATCTTGTCCTTGGACGATATTTTATTTGACAATCGCTGAAAGAAGCCCTCACGCTCATCTTGAAGCTCAATTTTCAGCGGCACGAAGCCCTGAGCGCTCAGCAATTTCGCCGCGGCAACCTCGCTCTCAGCCTGCACAACCGACTTGGTAATCTTTTGCGTGGCTGAATCCCTGGCCTCATAGTAATATTTTTTCATGCGCTATCCCCTGATAAGCCGCTCAAACTCCGCTAGGTCAACCGCAAATTCACGAGCACTGTCATAGGTAATCGTACCGTTTTGTACCAGATTTACCAGCGTCCGATCCATCGTCTGCATGCCCTGATCAGCACCCGTCTGAATGACGGCATCCAGCTGATGACTCTTGCCCTCGCGAATAATGTTACGCACCGCTGGATTAGCAATCATGATCTCGGCCGCCACCACCCGACCGCCACCGATAGACGGCACCAGCCTCTGCGAACAAATTGCCATCAAAATGTTCGATAGCTGCGCCCGGATTTGCGGCTGTTGGTGCGGCGGAAAGACGTCAATCATACGGTCAATCGACTGCGCCGCCGAGTTGGTGTGCAGCGTCGCAAACACCAAGTGCCCGGTCTCGGCAATGGTAATCGCCGCCGATATTGTCTCGAGGTCGCGCATCTCGCCGATCAGCACCACGTCTGGGTCTTGGCGCAGGCTAGAGCGTAGTGCCGCTGAGAACGAATAGGTGTCATAATGAACCTCGCGCTGCACCACTACTGACTTCTTTGACTTGTGCGTAAACTCAATCGGGTCTTCGATGGTAATGATGTGCTGCGACTTTTCGGCGTTAATTTTGTCGACCAGCGCCGCCAACGTCGTCGATTTACCAGAGCCAGTCGGCCCCGTCACCAACACCAAACCGCGTGGGAAATCGGCAAATGTATTGACAATCGGTGGCATGCCCAGTTCCTGCGCAGTCTTGATCTCGTTTGGAATTAAGCGCAGCGCCGCCGCCAGGTTACCCCTCTCATGAAAGGCATTCACCCGGAATCGTCCTAGTGTACCGAACGCAAACGAAAAGTCAAACTCCTTATCTTTGAGCAGAATTTGCCGCTGATCCTCATCAAGAATCTGAAATACCAGCCGCTCCACGGTCGCCTCATCAAGCGGCTGCGTGCCCGTTGCTGCGACCAACGTTCCGTCAATACGCAGCATCGGTGGCAGGCCCACTTGAATGTGGAGGTCTGAGGCTCGTTTTTTGACCACCTCTTCGAGTAAAATTTCGATGCGTAATTCTTGATTATTCATAATCGTCCCCCTTTTCTTTTATGCTGTATCGGCTGCTACCCGATTTACTTCCTCTAATGTTGTCACGCCACTGAGCGCCTTGAGATAACCATCTTGACGCATCGTTATCATGCCTTGCTGAATGGCAAGCCGCTGAATCTCGGCGCTCGTTGCCCGCTTGACAATCAGGTTTTGAACTTCCTCAGTGACGTCCATCACCTCGTACAAACCACATCGTCCTGAGTAACCTTGCGGCGTCTGCGGCATATCGCGGCCCCTGACTAAAGTATAAGCGGCTTGACCAGATAATGGCAAGGCCTTGTAGCCCAAATCCTGCGAAACAGTCGATATGTCAGCCTGGGTTTTTGGCAGGAGGTGACCAACCGTTGACTGAATAGTCTCCGTTTCAAGTGGTGACGATTGATATGAATCATACTTTGGCGCCACCCGCCTGACCAGCCGTTGACCAATAATGGTGTTCACGGTACTAGCAATCAAGAACGGTTCAATCCCCATATCCAACAGCCGCGGCAGCACACCCGCCGCCGAATTGGTATGCAGCGTCGAGAAGACTAAGTGTCCGGTCAATGCCGCCTGCACCGCCAAATTCGCTGTCTCGGTATCGCGGATTTCACCGACCATCACCACGTCTGGATCCTGCCGGAGAATTGACCGTAAGCCTGATGCAAACGTCAGTCCAACATCAGCGTGCACCTGAATCTGATTAACGCCGTCAATCTTGTACTCCACCGGATCCTCCAGCGTCACAATATTGATCGAGTCGTCCTTGATTTCCTTGATCAGCGCATACAAGCTAGTTGACTTACCCGAGCCGGTCGGCCCAGACGTCAAAATCATTCCACTTGGCCGCTTGATGCCTTTTTGGATAGCCCTCAGTGCCCGCCCAGCATACCCCATATCAGTCAGATCAAACGAGTTGCCTGTCTTGTCAAGCAGACGAATCACCACCTGCTCTCCCCACACCACCGGCGAAATCGCAATACGCAGGTCAACGTCCTTGCCGGCCACATTGACTGCAAACTGACCATCCTGCGGAATTCGATGCTCATCAATCTTGAGATTTGATAGAATTTTAATGCGGCTGACCAGCGCTGGTTCAATACTTTTTGGTAGCTGCATAATTTCCCGCAACACGCCATCAACACGGCAGCGAATTTTTAACGCCTTTTCTAATGGCTCAATGTGTACGTCCGAAGCATGGCTCTTTACTGCATACTCCAGGATCGTACTAAGCGCCCGCGAGATTGGTGAATCTTGAACGATCGTCACAATGTTCTGCGATGACTCATCCAGTGCTTCGCGCTGCGAGTCTTCCGCTGCTTCATTGACCGATGATAAGTCTGTTCTGTACTGGCCAAGGACATGACGGATGCTTTCTTCGGAGGCCATGAATACTTTCAGCGGCCGTTGGATACGATTTGCTAGGTAGTCAACCGCCTGGACATTATTAGCATCAATCATCGCCACCGCCAAGCGCCCCTGCACCTCAGCCAGCGGTACCGCCATAAATCGCTCGGCAACATCCTCCGGCAGTAGGTTCAAGATGTGCTGCTCAATCACGCTGCTTGCGAGATTAACATATGGCACACCAGACAATTGCGCCACCGCATGCACCAATAATTCATTCTCCAAAAGGTGCTCCTCGGTCAACAGTGACAGTAACGGCTTACCCGACTCGCTGGCGCGTTTTTGCGCCTCCTTAACGACCGACCGCTCAATCAAGCCTTCGCTCGTCAGCAAGCCAATCAATTTTCCCTGCATATCATCCGTCAGTAGCGCCATATCACCTCCGCGCTAACTACCAGTCGCTTTGCCAACAATTGCTTCCACCGTTGGGTTAATAGCTTCACGATTAAATACTGTCTTATCTGGCTGCTCAATATCTGGACTAATCTTTGATATCGTCTGTACTTCTACACCCGATGATGGTACGCGCAAGAACGGAATACTACTGGCAACGAAATATGCCACCACAACGCCGAGGCTGGCTATCAATACAATCATCGCTATATCGCTCTTCTTCATGGCTTGATCACCTTCTTTCCTAATCCAACTTTTTGCGCCGGCTCAAAATAGGCCTTGCCAGAGATATCCATCGTCATCTTGCCATCCTCGCTGGCCTGCATCTCGATCTCGGTAATATTGATAACCCGAATTGATTTTTCAAAGCGCGTTAACAGCTCCTTGAGGCTTGATGACGTACCGCTCACTGTCATGGTGAAACTCACCGCCGAGCGGCCATCACCAGCGTCCTCTTGCTCCGCACCCGACTCATTCGCCGTATAGTGGACCGAGATGCTTTCTAGTGACAGACCGGCGATGCCATTGACGAACTTCTTCTGAATGGACGCACCGAGCGCATCAGCATTCGCACTAGCCGGCAGCGCATCAAGAATCGTTTGCAATGGACTACTACTATCCGTTAACTTCACTGAGTTAAGTGCTTCATTCGCCTCTAGTGAGCGCACATTATCTTTGAGCGACTCGGCCGCCTTTTTATTATTCTCCAGTGTATTGATGGTGTCTTGCTTCGCGAGGACGACTGCACCATGAAACAAAATCTGCCGCACGAGAAAGAACGATACCACAATTGCCACGCCACTCACAAACGCCGCGCCCGCCACGAACAGAAACATGGTTTTCTTTGATGAATCAATCTGCTGGCGTTTACGAATAGCGACATCTTTATTCTCAGGCATTAGTTTTTCTCCTTATTTGAAGCATCTTTTGGCTTCTTGGCAAATAGGCTCTCTGGCACCCCCAGCCGCGAATCAGTCACATCAACTTTACCGTTTGGCGTCGCAATCACCACTGAGCCGCTCGTTTTCGAGAACAATTCTACCGGATAGGTAAACGTGAACGAGAAGCGCAACACCTTCTTACCGTTGGCATCTTCACCAAAGCTGGCCTCACCCGCCTGCAGATTCTCAGCCAGCGGTTGTTTAACCTCTTGCCCATTTTGTGTTGTCTGCACAGTCGTATTAGTAATCGTCTTTTTAAATATCTCCAGTGCAATATAGCCGTTTTCGGCTGAGCCCTCAATAGTAATTGTCCGCGACTCTGGCTTGAGCTTTAGTGTTGCGATTTTAATACTATTTGGCGCCACCGGATTGACCGCCGTCATCACGTCAAATAGTCGCGAATCAGCCTGACGCTCACTTGATAATTTGTTGATTGTTGCCAGCTGATGCTGAATAGTTACTAACTTATCGAGATCTTCAATCGACGTCAGCTCGCGCGCTTTGTTCTTGATTGTTCCATCATGCAGCGCCTCCAAGGCTATCTGACCACCAAAGATTAAGCCAAGCGCAACCGCCACCCCGACCGCGATCATGCCGACGGTTATCGACATCGCGGTGACAGCGTTACGCATCATTTTTGCCCGAAGTAACTCGCGCTTGACATCAGGAATCAAGTTAATCTCAATCACGATCCATTCCTCCGCTGCGCTAAACCAACGACCGTCGCAAACTCCGAGGCAATTGGTGCTAATTTTTGCTGATCGGCCTGCCCAAGACTGACATGCTGCCACGGATCAGCCGTAGTCGCTGGTATACCAGTCTTGTTAGCAATGTAATTATCCATCATCGGTATCGCTGCGCCAAAGCCCGACAGCAGAATTCCTGACACGGAAATACTCGGGTAGCGCGTCTGGAAAAACTTGATTGATTTGGTCAGCTCAGCTGCAAAATTATCCAGCACACCGTCAATCGCCCTGAGAACTTGCCCCTCAAGCCGGTCAGGTGCCAAGCCAAACTTGATAATAAACTGGCGAGCCTGATCATCCTGCACGTTGAGATTTTGCACCGCCGCTCGCACCAACGCCTGCAATCCGCTCGGCACCGTGCGCACTAACCGCGGCATATCGCCATAAATGACTGCCAAGTCAGTCGAGTGTTCGCCCATATCCAAAACTAGCTTTGCGGTTGCTCCATCAGTCGGCGCTAATGCTCGAAGCATCGCGATCGGATCTGGCTCCTCAGCGACCACATTAAAGCCAAGACCTTCAATAAACTCAAGCCGCTCCTCGACATAACTAATCGCTGCACTCGTCAATAACACTTCGTACTGACCCTGCTCACGCAAACTGTCGCCGAGCAGCGCCCAGTCAACCTTGGCATCCTCAATCGCCATAGGAATGTACTGATCGACCTGGTATTTCATGGTCGCCTTTAGCTCTTGGTCTGACACTTTTGGTACATCAATAATCGCCGTAAAGGTCTTGCTCGACGGTAAGCCAATCGCTACATTTTGCGTCTTGATACCGCTCTGTCCGACAGCAGTCATGATCACTTCACCAAGCTTACGCTGCGCCTCTGGCGAATCACTACCTGTAATCTTCGGGTCGACAGGCGCATAACCATAGTGCAGCAGATTCCATCCGTTGCTCGTTCGCGCCAGCTGAACCACGCGCACCGCATTCGTCCCGATGTCTAATCCGAAAAAGTCGCCCAGCCCTTTTGCTATTTTCATACTATTCTATTATACATAAGCATATTAAAATGTAAAACCCTTAAAAACGTGGCGGCAATTCCTTTAGATGCATCGTTTTGATAGCCCCCGATTCTTTCGACCGCTCATTTCCCCATAAATATGCATCGGCACGCAAATTCAATATTTCCGCCGGCTCGCCCGGATTATTGCCAGAGGTATCGCCACCCTTGGTAAAGGTACGACGCAAAAAGAGGTGCTTCGCGATAATCGGACCGTTAATCCGCAGCTGTTTTTCGCAGGTTTTTGCATCCAGCCCCGACAGCCACTGACGACTATCACGAACTATGGTATCACAGGTGTTAATTGTACCATTCTTGGCCACCAGCCAAGCATCAAGCTGTGTGACATTCGGCTCAATGATAATATGCCGAGCGCTGATAATTAACTGCGGTAGATCCCGAGCTGCCGAATAGTTACCGCCCTCCTGTTTTACGTCACCTTTGATAGTCACCACGCCGCCCGATTTGATAACAATTTGCCGGCCACGCTTAATCTCTCCGCCGGTAATCGTCACATTGCCTGCCTGATACACACCACCAGCTACGTCACTCATAGACACCGCCCCAGACAAATTTCCCGTGTTCGTAAAATAGGCATCAGGCGTTCGCACGGTCGGCATCTTATCGCGGAAATTACCAAATGGAGTGTTGGTATTTTGGAACGTCAGGTCATTATATTGTCGCGCCTCAATCGCTCCCGTTCGCCCTATTGGCGTAGATGATAGTCCTGCTCCCGAAGAGGAAATAATCTGTCCGGGCGCACTAATGGCATACTCCGCCCACGATCCGTACAGCCGCGGCTCCCCCGGCACTGGCTGCCAACCCTTTGGCGCATACACACCGAGCAGCCACCGAGCAGCCGCATTAGCATTGGCCAGGCTAGTTGGAGCAATCGCATCTTGCACCTCTAGAGCAATCACATTATCACCAGCCCGCAAATAATCTGCGATGATTCTCTTCATCTCGACACCAGACGACGCTTTCGGATTGGCAAAGACTGGCTTACCATTAATGTATACCGCAGCATAATCATCAACCGCCAAACGTAAGTACAGTCCTGATCGTCCGTCGTTCAACAAATCCAGCTGACGAATCTCTTCGAGCTGCTGGCTCGTCAGCCGGAATTTCTGCCGAAATAGCGTTACGCCAGACGACTTCACGTAATTTCCACCATTAGTATCAGTTTGCGGCGCATTATGACGCTGAGTCAGCGCCTCCTTCAACTTTGTCTCGTCCTTACAGCGCGCACCCCAGAGCGGCTTCGACTGGCCACCTTGATCATATATCGACTGCCGAAACGCTCCATCAGTTGCCCACGCAGATGTTCCTGATTCCTTAGCAACCCCGCCGCATTCGGCAAACTCAGCCGCCCCAGCCGCGCCTGATCGCTGGGCAGGTATACCAAACGGCACTTTCGTCGTGGCATTAGCATCCGTCGCCCAGCCACCATACGCTCGTGGATTAACGTATGCTCCACCCGCTAGACCACCGCTATTAGCCGCTACCACATCGTCAAACCAACTCGGTGCTGGCGTCGCCGAAGACGTGCTATTTTCACCATCCGGTGCCGTCCATGTTGACACTGATCCGCTACACTTATCCTGACCAGCCGTCCGATTACCGGACATCGGTGATGGCATCATCGTAAACCCACCATAATTAAACGTCCCGCCAATACCATCGACCACTGTCGTGGCATTTGCGTTCACACGACAGTCAGATCCACCATCCCCGGCCGTTGGCCAACTACTAATCCGCTCTGGCGTCCCGCCGATCTGCTCTCTCTCGCCAACCGGATATTTCTCCCACGGCATGTGATACGACGTGGCTGGGTCATAACTACTACCGCCCGGTGGCGTTGTCGTACTTGCTGCTAGCACCGCCCTCTCGACGTGAGTTACGTCAGGTGCTACTTGCGCCGTTACGCTGATATAATGACGCCAGATATACACTCCAAGGCTTCCGAATACCACTAGCCCAACAACACCAACTCCGATCCACCACCTTCGGGTTTTTAACTGCAGCGCCATCTATCGCCTCACTCTAGTCAGTGATGTCCTGACTTCTGCATTATTGTTACCCGCGCTGCCGTCTATCCCGACACCAACTCGCACATCCGCCCCCCAAAACTGAACTTTTGGCCGTCCGGCAACCTTTGCACAATCTACCGCATAGCGAAACGTACTGGTATTCACATGTTGGTTGTATGTACTTACAATAGTCATATAGCACAACTGGTCACCAGTCGTCATCGTCACTCCGCTCAAGTTATCCTTGCCAAGCGGAATTTCCAGCCCACCTCGCTGGATAATTGTTCCCGCGCCATTACGTGCCAAATTATTTGATGTACAATCTGCCACCTGCAAACCCGGTCGACTATTTTTAATCGTGTTCTTGGCGATATAACAATCCCAATCGCCCACTAAATTACCCGGTGAACGTCTATCATACGGCACAACAACTCCCTCACCGCCCGGTACGGTATAATTTCCGCCACCCCTTAACACAAACCGCACCACAGCATAATTTGCCCGATTTGACCGTGTCGATCCTGTATGATTAATTCGCGCGGTCACGCCACTCACCTCAATCGTTCCTTCATTAATATAATCTGGCGCCTGCACCTCTGGCCGCAACTCATAATCATACGGCACCGATGCACAGGCATTCGATGAGACCCCCCAGCCGTCAGTATTCCACGCACCCGGCAGCCATAAAATCTTTTGACATACTGTTTTACCGACATCATCCTGCGTCACGATCCCCTCAGCCCCAAAGACATTATTATATGGCTTAACATCGCTCGGCTCATAAAACGTATTCCACGGGCTAGCACTACGCGTATACGGCGACGCCCACGCATGATGCGTTGTCGTGCCATTAACATCCTGATTAATTCCTATGCGCTTTAGGGTATAGGGAGGAATCGTGTACGAAGAATTATTCCGCAGGTAATGAAAAAATCGTACGCGCTGTCCTGGTGCAGCAGTCGCGTTTTGCACTAAACTGCCACCATTGATTGACACTCGCGATTGCCCTTCAACAGTCCATTGGTTTGGCGCCTGCTCACGCTTAATCCACACCTCGACATCTTGTGTCGCACAAGCACCGCTACCGCCTGGACTACTATAGAAACAGCGCCGCACCTGCAAAATGATACGGCCGGAACTTCCTGGCGCAACTACACCAGATATGTCAATTCCATTTACTCGAATGCTGCTACCGCCATCAACCCAGTGGTACGCGCCTGATGGATGCGTCCCCCGATCAAGCGTGCCGCCAGACAGTAATGTCCGACCATTCTGACTAACCGTTACATTTGTCGCCCACACCCGTGCTCGCGACTGACCGTTGCCGTTCACCGACCCCCTCAAGTCAAGTGATAATGACGTCGCATTCCAGCTAACGGTGTTAATGACATCATTCGTATACGACGTCCCGGGCGACGACATCCACATCGCACCGCACCGCGTTCCGCCACCCTTACAGATATATTGCACCGCAAACCGTTCACCATCATTGCGTGCATTAATACACATTAAACGTCGTCGACCGCTCAAACCGCTACAGTCCACCGCCTCTGCTCTATCCGCACCAATAATCGCCAACGTCGATGCGACAATCACAAGTGCCAGCATATAGCCGATAACGAGTCGTAGTCCGACCCTAACCCTGACCCGGTGTACCATCCTTATTCCCCGCACCCGCATCAGCCTTACCGATCTCGACCAGTGCTTTTACCGTATCCTGACTAATACCCAGTCGATAAAACGGCTCGACCGACTGACGCATCTTCATCGAGTTGATCAACCCTTGATGAATCTGATCAATCCGCTGGCGATCATTCCGTAGCGATGCATCGTGAAGCACAATATAGTGACACACCGTATCGTCACCCGGGCCGCCACGCTCTGAGATCTTCTTCACCAGCCCCTCAAGCGCTGTCGGGCCATACCCATTCGGCGCAGCGATAATTGATCGATATTCTTTTATCATATCCTCGCCACATATCATCTTAGCGGTTGGCGCGATATCTTGGCTCGGCTCTTTTAGTCCAACATGCAATCGCCCCATCACCATCATGATAACGGCGACTATCGCCCCGATACTTAACACGATACCCGCTATCATAAATATTCGCGAGATAATAACCTTATTCATACTGCTTATTCTAATACATATTATATACTGAGGCAAGTTTGTGGAATTTGTTATAATACACGATATGAGTCTATCAATCGGAATCGTCGGCCTGCCAAATGTCGGTAAGTCGACCATATTTAATGCACTTACTAACAATAATATTCTAGCGGCTAATTACCCCTTTGCCACCATTGAACCGAATACTGGCATCGTACCGGTTCCCGATGAGCGGCTCGACGTACTCGCAAAACTGTATGATACGCAAAAAATTATCCCCGCGACCGTAACGTTCGTCGACATCGCTGGATTGGTAGCTGGCGCCTCAAAAGGAGAAGGGCTCGGCAATAAATTCTTGCACAATATTCGTGAATGCGACGCCATTATCCACATCGTTCGCGCCTTTGAAAACTCAGATATATTACGACACGACAATACTCCGATTAACCCTCAGGCCGACATTGACATCATCAATACCGAACTTATCCTTGCCGACATCCAAACCATAGAACATCGTCTACCTCGTCTCCAGAAAGAAGCCAAAGCCAAGCCGGAGGCACGACAGGTGGCTACATACCTTGAAACGCTCCTGACGTCACTTAATTCAGGTATGCCGATAGCATCCATAGAAAATATCAAATATGAGATAATTAATGATCTTCATTTACTCACTGCCAAGCCAATTATTTATACATTTAATGTCGACGAGGCGGGACTCGGCGACCATGCCCTGCAGGAAAAGCTTGCCAAACTCGTCGCGCCAGCCCGAGTATTATTTATTTGTGCCAAGCTTGAAGAAGAGCTCAGAGAATTATCAAATAATGACGCCTTGGAGCTACTTGATAGCTACGGGGCTTCCGAAACCGGATTGTCGCAGCTTATCCATGCCGCGTACGACACACTTGGTCTACAAAGCTATCTCACGGCAGGTCAGAAGGAAGTCAGGGCATGGACAATACATAAAGGCTGGACGGCGCCACAGGCTGCTGGCGTCATCCACTCAGACTTTGAGCGCGGATTCATCGCCGCGCAAGTCATTAGCTACCACGACCTTGTTGCCGCAGGTTCAGAAGCTAAGGCCCGTGAAGCGGGTAAAATACGTACTGAAGGTAAAAATTACATCATGCAGCCTAACGATGTTGTCGAATTTCGGTTCAATGTCTAACATTATTGTATATTATACTACGTTGATTTAAGTACAACGATGCCCTTTTTACTACAGTTATTACCTCTGTTATTTTTTAGTTGTAACTTATAAAAGCGCTCAACGTTACCCTTACTACCAGCGACGGTGCTATCCTTTTTATCAAGAACTACAAAATACTGTTTTGCCCATTGCTCAAAATCGGTCAGGATCTTTCGTCGTATAGCAGCATTTTTTACAACACCCTTTTGTACCAAATGACGCCCTGCCTCGAACTGCGGTTTTACCATCGCTACAAGCACCGTCGCACTGCCCATCAGCCGTTTTGCAACGTGTGGTAGAATGTCGCGCAGACTAATAAATGACACGTCTCCCACGATAATGTCTGGTGGACAATCAAGCTCAAAGTCACGAACGTCTGTCTTTTCGTGTAATATTATGCGCCGATCGTCACGCAGTCGATGGTGCAACTGATTCGTGCCCACATCAACAGCATACACACGTCGGGCGCCATGACGCAGCGCAAAATCAGTAAATCCACCAGTACTCGACCCTATGTCCAGCACTGTTCTCCCCTGAAAGTCCAACCGAAAACTATCCGCCACGCCCGCTAGCTTGAGGCCTGCACGCGAAACGTACCGCTCACGAGTCAGCAATGTAATGTCTGCTGTCTCATTAACGAAACATCCGGGACGCGTCGCCACCCTACCATTGACCATGACTTGCCCTAAGCCTATCCAGTTCTCTGCTTCTGAACGCGATTCAACCAACCCGCGTTCTAGTATCATTTTATCTAATCGCTGCTTCATGTCACTTCTCATTGTAGCCTGAATACATATTTTTCTCAACAACTAACGACCTACTGCGATAGCGAAACTGCTGTTATAAATACATCAATAGTTATTCTCTTTTTTACCTATGGGCCGATCTTTACTATCGTTAATTCTACGTTAACTAAAATACAACGTTGTATACTACGCATCAGTGTAATTTATACATCAATAGTTATATTTACCCCTGTAGTGGCCAAGAAAACTCTCACCATTATCGCAAATAGACCCATATTTTCATGAAAACAACTGTCGTATGTATCACCAAAAACACCCTACCAGCTATACATACATTGCGTTGTATTTTTAGCATCAATATCTAAAATCTCGTTCCATTCTTTATCGTTATTTGATGTATTAATAACAACAAAAAGCGTCGCCCGAACACCCTGGGCGACGCTTCCGACAAGAAGGCCCTTTTGTTATTTTTTGCGCTCTCGATATTCACCCGTCACTGTGTCAACACTGACAATATCGCCCTGTTTAATGAACGCTGGTACCTTAATAACAAGGCCCGTCTCAAGCGTCGCATCCTTAAGTACGCTTGAGGTTGTATCGCCCTTCACGACATCTTCGGTATATGTAACTTCGAGATAAAGATTTTTTGGTAGTTCAACATTAATCACTCGCCCGTCAAACACCTGGAGATTCAGCTCACAACCTTCTTTCAAATAATTTTTTGCCTCATCTACCACATCGTTAGACAGTTCAAATTGTTCAAAACTTCCTGGATCCATGAAGCAGAACATATCTCCGTCATGATATAAATATTGAACAGTCTTGCTAGTCACCTCAGCTGGCTCTATTTTGTCTTGACCCTTAAAGGTCTTCGGGATGACACTTCCATCCAGTAAGTTTTTCAATTTAACGTTCACAATAGAGCCTCCACGCCCCATAACCTTCTGTCCATATTCAATAACGCGATATGGCTTACCGTCAATCTGACAAACCGTACCCTTTTTAAGATCTGTCGGCTGATACATATTGTTTTTCCTTTCCTATAACTATTAAGCTACCGTACCTAATTCTAACATTCTTTCGGACGGTAGAGTATTTCTTGTCGGCTGAACATATTTTTTACTCAAACATCCCACAGTGGGCTTGGCATTATAATACTATCCTGCATCAAAAATAAAAACGCGCTGTACAGCAGCCCACAAGCAACAGTGGCCTGTGCCTTACCCCTGCACAGACCACTCGACTTTCTCTCCTATCTATAAATACGTTTGGGATTAGAGAGTTCTCTCAACGTATACTTATTGCCCTTGCGACACAAACGGCAGCAGTGCTAAGTGCCGAGCACGCTTGATCGCCACTGCCAAGCTACGCTGCTGCTTGACACTGAGACCCGTCTTCGCTATCGGCTCAATTTGACCATACGCATTAACATAGCGCATTAATGTTTTGACATCCTTATAGTCAAAAACCGTTGGGGTATCTTTCTTTAATCGTTTTGCCATTTTGTTCTCCTTTAGAACGGTATCTCGCTAAGATCGATCGGTTTATCATCAATATCCGCTACGGTCTCAGCCTGCTTGGTATTAGTATTACGTGATGCGGTTGTATTCGCGCTATCACCGCTCGGGGCGTCAAGGAATGTTACATCGGTCGCCGTCACTTCAATACGCGAGCGGCGCTTGCCGGTTTCTTTATCATCCCAGCTGTCCTGTCGCAACCGACCCTGCACCAACACGCGGCGGCCCTTTGACAGGTACTGCATCACCAGTTCGCCCAATTTTTCCCACGCGGTAACGTCGAAGAAATCAGCTTGATCATCCTGTCCGGCACGATCAACCGCGATACTAAAGCTAACAACTGTCCGACCTGATGGCGTTGTCCGCTGCTCTGGATCGCGCGTTAACCGTCCCAGTAAAATAACTTGGTTGATACTTCGTGCCATGATGACCCTCCTTTTTTATTATGTATCGCGTCGAATATTAGGCTTCTTTATCAGCCGCCTCGGTAGCGACCTTAGCTTCGCGCTCTTTCTGCTCAGCAAGCGCCTGGCGTGTCTTCTCGTCGGTCTTAACCAACAAATAACGAAGTACCTCGTCGGTGATATTCAGAACATTTGATATCTTGAGCGGTGCACTGCTTGGCAACTTCACCTCAAAGTAAACATACACCGCAAAGTCTTCACGGCGAATCGCATAGGCTAGTTTTTTCTTGCCCCAATTGTCTTCTTTGGTGATTTCACCACCATTGTCTTTGATCAACGCTCGAACCTTGTCCAGCGCCGCGTCCAAATTTGCTTCCAAATCTGGATGAATAAGAACGGTCAGTTCGTATTCGTTCATGTTTCCTCCTTTGGAATCCATTACGGATGGTTATGTTATCGCACATAACCTTAGGTTATTATTCCTCCGTATTATACGGTAATCTGATGCAAAAGTCCAGTGATACACCCCGCCAGACCATGCTACAATAGAGTTCATGCGTATCGCCATTCAAGGACAAGCTGGATCATTTCATGAACAAGCAGCAAAACAATGGTACGGACCTGACGCTACCGTTGTTCCGTGCATGACCTTTGGCGACGTCTTTCAAGCCTATGCCCGCAATAAAGCCGACGCCGTTATCGTGGCAGTGGAAAATACCATTTACGGCACCATCAACGAAACCTACCGTCACATCGAATCTTGTAGCGCTCCCATCGTCGGTGAAGTGACGCTTACCATTCAACAAACCCTCATCACCAATCCAGGCACAAAACTTGAAGATATCACTGCTGTCTATTCACATCCTGTCGCTCTGTCGCAATGCCATCAATTTCTCCAAGAACGCCTGCCACAAGCCACACAAATTGAATATTTTGATACCGCTGGCGCTGTCGAATTCATCAAACAACAGGGTTCACCACACCTAGCGGCCATTGCTAGCGAAACCGCTGCCCAACTATACAATATGCCAATTCTCAAACACCACATCCAAGATGCTCAGGACAACATCACGCGTTTTCTGGTCCTTGACCAGATAACCACGGCGACCGACGCTGATCGAGCAACGCTTGTGGTGACCACCGCCCATCAGCCAGGCAGCCTCCTTGCAATACTCCGCACATTCGCCGATCAGTCCATTAACCTCACCAGCCTACAATCCCAGCCCATCGTCGGCCAACCGTGGAACTATAAATTCTTTATGACCGTTGACGCTGCCGGCCCGTCATTACATCGCGCCATTAATAAAATTACCTCAACTGGCCACAAAATAACACTACTTGGTGAATATCTGGCGGCACGTTAGTTTACTGAGAGGGCAAGATATCGGATATATCACCATCGGTCGCGAGCTGATCAAATAGGCTTTTTGCCGCATCATATACCTTAGCACTCTCCACGGCCCGACCATTAATCTCTCCCTTAGCCGGTACCGCCGCTATGCTTTCATAATCTGGTCTCGATGGCGAGACAGACTTTGGTGAAACGATTGTAATTTCCTTAGTCTCCGACCAACCATCAGCAGTCTGTCTGTGCGACCATTCCACTTTCGTCGGTAACACGCCTTCTAGAGCCGGTAGTAGTGCTTCTGGAGATTCGATATGCTGATGTGCCACAGGTTCTGGAGACAAAAAATCCAACCGCCACGTTATCCGATCCGTCTGTCTACTCTTTGCGCCGACCTCAATTATATCAGTGGTAACTTCTACTGCGATCTCACTTCCACCAAACCTTTTGTCGCCTTGAGCAACATCAACTGATACCACATTTCCCTCATCGTCTGTAATCGTTATTGACTGCTGTTTAGGCCTATTGTGATCATCATAATAATCTTGGCGAACGAGTCGAGCAGCATTACTATCAACCGACTTCCCTGCAGCAGTAAGCACTCGTCCAGCAACATCGCGCGCAGACTGGACTATATTGGGATCCTTTAAAAAGACCTCTGCCTCTCGACGGCCTTCGGTGTTTGGTAGCGTAAATGTAATTTCTTCCACTCTCGAACTATCATTGGACTCTTTGGATGTTCCACCATCGGTATTTTCTACTGATGGTGCGGGCGGAACATCGTGTGACCGGCCAAGACTATACCCAAGTATACCCGATACGGCTAACGTGACTGCAGCAACCCCCAGCACAAGAAGCTTCCTTAACTTGTCGCCTTTACTATCAGGAGATAATTCTCCATTATTTCTACAACTTATGTGCGCCATGTAGCCATCCTTCCACATACAAATCAACTTCTCACTTAGCGTATTATAACCTATAAAATAATTATGTCAAGCTAGCTATTGCCCTAGCTCATCGACACTTGAGACCAAAACATCACGAGCTTTTGAGCCGTTCGCTGGGCCGACAATGCCACGCTCTTCCATCTCTTCAATCAGTCGCGCTGCCTTGCCGTAGCCAATCCGTAGCCGCCGCTGCAGATAGCTGGTAGAGGCCTTGCCGCCCTCAATCACCACTCGCACCGCGTCCATAAATGCTTCATCTTCACCGCCACCGCCAAAATCAACCGCCATGCCACCCTTGCCGTTCAGCTGAACTGGCTGCGCCACCACCTCATCATTGTACTGCGGTGCTGACTGCATCCGCAGGTGATCAGTAATTTTATTGACCTCGTCATCGGTCACCCACGCGCCCTGGATACGTTTTGGCTTACTCATGCTCGGCGTATACAGCAGCATATCACCCTGGCCAAGTAGTTTCTCGGCGCCAATTTGATCAAGAATGGTCCGCGAGTCAACCTGCGACGCCACGGTAAACCCAATTCGTGCTGGCACGTTCGCCTTGATCAAACCAGTAATCACGTCAACGCTCGGCCGCTGCGTTGCCAAGACCAGGTGGATACCCACCGCCCGCGCTTTCTGCGCCAAGCGAACGATCAGCGCCTCGACGTCGCGTGCCGCCACCATCATCAAATCGGCTAGCTCGTCAATTACAATAACGATGTACGGCATCGCTCCGTCTTCGTGCTGTTGAATGTTGCCATCGGCGTCCGCTACCGGGATTTTTTTAGCTCGCGTAGCTAGCCGTTGATTATACCCTTTAATATCGCGAATCTTCTCGGCCGCCAGTAATTTATAGCGCCGCTCCATCTCATTGACCGCCCATTTCAAGGCCGAAATAGTCTTTTCTGGCTCAGTAATCACCGGGGTCAGCAAATGTGGGATGTCTTCGTACGGTGCCATTTCCACCTGCTTCGGGTCAACCAAAATCAACTTCATATCGCTTGGACTGTTGCGATATAGCAAACTCGTCAGCAAGGTGTTAATCATTACCGACTTACCAGAACCAGTCTGACCAGCGATCAACATGTGTGGCATTTTGTTGAGCTCACCGACCACTGCTTCACCCGAGATATCCTTACCGATAGCAAAGCTCAACGGTTCATGGGCGTGCTTCCATTGTTTTGAATCCAGAACGCCGTATAGCCGCACATCGGCAGCCCGGCGGTTCGGCACCTCAATACCAACGGCTTTCTGTCCAGGAATTGGCGCTTCAATCCGCAAGCTCTGCGCCGCCAAATTCAAAGCAATATTCGTCTCCAGCGCCGTGATGCGTGTCAATTTCACACCGCTCGGCGGCCGCAAGGTATACTGCGTCACCTTTGGCCCAATATTTGCGTCTTCCATCTCCACATCAATGTTAAATTCCGCCAAGGTATCGTGAATAATCTGTGCGTTTTGCCGAATATCACCAGCGTCGGCCGGACTTTGCTTCTTCTCCAGTAGATCAAGGCTCGGTGCCTGCCAATTCGGGTCGTGTGCCGCCACTAGTGCTGCTTGCTCCTCAGCTGCCTTATCCCGCGCCACGCTACCGCGCAGACTGCTCAGCGGTGACGTCCTTCTATCTTTTGGTGTGACGGGATCAACGGTCGGGACGCCGGCATTGAGCTTGATATCACTCGATGACTTGGCGCTGGCTGCATCTTCACGAGCCACCTTTTTCATCACCGCCGCATTGTTATCCTCCTCGGAATGGTCACGCTTGAACGCTTCGGCTACTTTCTTGATCACCGTGAACGGCGACGTCTGGGTAATAAATAGCGCCGTGATGATGATGAGCACCACATATATCAAAGCAGCGATGCCCGGGTCGACCATGGCACTCATCGCTCGATTAGCCGTATCGCCGATGAACCCACCAGCCTCCGGGCGGGCCGGTGTTTTTACTAGACCAAACAGCCCTGATAGCCACACTACCTCGAGGATGGCTGCTAATTTCATCGCCAGCGGTAACCGATTATTCTCCGCGCGGAAAATCTCCACAGCAATATATATCAGCAAGATCGGTAGCCCATACATCGCGTAACCAAGCATACTCAGAGTCGCCTTATGTAGCCACTCCAGCACCGGACCACCAACACCGAACCACGCCACCACCAGAAGAAGCGACAACACGACGAGCAGTACCGCGCTGACTTGCGCCCAAAAGCCGCTCGGCACATCATGCTTTGGAGCTGTGGAAACTGATTTCTTGTGGGTAGATTTTCGTTTTTTTGGCATAACTATTTTTATTATATCACTTTACCGACGTTCACATTGTAGCATATTTTACAACAAATAGCAAGCGTGGCTAGTACGCGCGCACTCGGCCGACCTCTCGAGCCTTGGTGTCATTCGCCTCGGTGTCCGGTACTTGGCGGCGCGGGAAGCGGCGGCGCGGCATGGTTGGCAGAGTCATTTTCGGTTCCGTCGCTGAAGCGATGGTAGGTTTTTTGCTGCGCACCGGCGTCTTTATAGTAGAGGTACTCGAAGTAGTAGTCGATTTTACCGTTTTTAGACCGCCAACCTCGTTAATGACTGGGATGACAATTGGTGTCCGACGCGTCTGATCGTACAAAATATGCGTGACCTCGTCCTTAATTTCTTTCTTGATAACATCCAGGTCATATTTACCGCTGAAACTGCGTGCTGCCTTCTGTTTCAAGTACTGGCGAATCATATTCATCAATTCCTCAGAATCACGCAGATAAATAAAGCCGCGAGAAATAATATCTGGACTGGTCAATAATCGTCCTGTACCGCGCTGCACCGTCAGGACTACTACAAACATTCCCTCTTGAGACATATGAATCCGGTCTTTCAATACCACCTCAGAAACGATAGCGCCCGTATCATCATACATCACACCGCCAGCCTGAATTCGACCGGCTTTCTTAGCTTGCCGTTCAACGTCAATTTCAATAATATCGCCGGCGTCGCACACAAAGATATTCTTCCGCGGAATACCGCACTCTTTTTCTGCCAACCGAGCATTATAAACCAACATGTGAAATTCGCCGTGAATTGGCATGTAGTATGTTGGGTTCAACGCGTTAATCAACTTGACGTGATCATCGTAATAACCATGCCCCGATAAGTGCAGCGGCCCAATCCCCGTCAAGTGCGTCTTGCCGTTCTGAATCACATCAGAACCCTCGCGCATTAAGCCGTCCACTGTTCGCACCACGTTTTTCTCATTGCCCGGAATCGGATTGGAGCTAAACACCACCACGTCAGAGCCTTTGATCTTCAT
This sequence comes from uncultured Candidatus Saccharibacteria bacterium, assembly GCA_963548005.1. GTDB lineage: Bacteria > Patescibacteriota > Saccharimonadia > Saccharimonadales > Saccharimonadaceae > Nanosynbacter. Next base: position 53,698 of record CAUUSW010000006.1, read on the forward strand.
GTATTTATGCGCGCCAGTCGCCATACGGCTCAGCACGGCATTAAACTCACCCTGCGAACCGGTACAAACCACGGTGATCTGGCTATCCGGCAGCTTGATGATATCTTCCATCTTCATGACGGTATTTTTCGGGATCTTAATGGTTCCTGAGCGCAGCGCCACTTCCAGGTTCTGAATCATTGAAAAGCCGGCAAATGCCACCTTGCGGCCGTGCTTATGCGCTTCCTCTAAAATTAATTGCAAACGGTGCACCTGCGACGAGAAACAGCTTAAAATCACCCGGCTGTTACTGAATTTATCCATCACCTGGCCGATAGAATATTGAATATCAAACTCGGTATGGGTATGCGTACCGGCCGACTCACAGTTGGTCGATTCATTCATGAACATCAACACGCCCTCTTTGGCGGCGATTTCTGTCATACGCTCAAGATCAAACTTTTGGCCGTCAACCGGACTTTCCTCAAATCGCCAGTCGCCAGAGTCAATCACCACACCCAACGGCGTCCGAATCACCACCGCCGTTGAATCTGGAATTGAGTGATTAACTCGCACTAACTCCACAGAGAAGTGCTTCGACACTTGAACAATTTCATGGCTCAATGGATCCATCACCCGAAAGTCCGGCTGAAAATCGGTATCCGCGTCAGCCATCGACTTATCCAGCATACCAATGGTGAACTTTGAACCGTACACCGGCGCTGGAATTCGGTGAATAAAGTGCCGGAAAGAACCAATGTGATCAAGGTGTCCGTGAGTGAACACGTGCGCCTTAATCTTGTGCTTATTTTCTTCTAGCCAGGTGATGTCTGGCGTGATGTAATTAATACCTGGATAGTCGCTGCCTGGAAACAGGAAGCCCATATCCACAATGATAATCTCATCATCGTACTCAATGGCGTTCATGTTTTTACCGATGCCCATTTCGCCGACACCACCGATTGGGATAATCCGTAGTTTTGGCTTGCCACCACGAGTCCGTTTTGGCTGCATTTTGGCACTAAATTGCTCGCCGCCATAGCCGTTGTAGACCGACTTATTGACCGGAATATCGATCATGTGCTGCGACGCCCTGAGATTGACATTCTCACTCGTGCGCCGCTGCGCCCGAAACACTTCGCCCTTACGAGTGGTGGTACTATTCATCACCGCTGTGTTACTTTTTTTTGTAGCTGGTCGTTTTGACTGATCATCGCCCTTCGGCGTCGCAAGTCGTCTCTGGCCCATGCGTATTGTTCTCCTTTTATAAAAATAAATACCTTGCAAAATTAGAATGACAGGTGATAGACACGGGGGCAACGTACGACAAATCTATCCCCTAACAATTGTGTTCATTATAGCACGGGGCGCCAGCTCTTGTCAAAAATAGCTCAGGCGCTCGCCTGGGCGGCCAATTGCGCCGCCCGCACAAAATCGTCAATTAACGTCTGCCGCAATGCCCCGTTATACAGCGCTGCTGCCGGATGATACAGCGGAATTACCAAGAACTTCAAACCGTTGAATTGTGCCCAGCGCGGATTACCATGATCACGCGAAATCGCCAAGTCAGGAATGAATGCCGTGCCGCTATGCCGACCCAATGTGATGACTACCTTTGGCTGAATAATTTGCAGTTGGCGCATCAAATACGGCCAAAAAGCGCGCTTCTCCTCCGGCAGCGGGTCACGATTGTTTGGCGGCCGATATTTAACGATATTGGTGATATAGACATCTTGACGACGTAACTGGGCTGCGGCTAACATCTCGTCAAGAAATGTACCAGCTGCCCCAACGAATGGTTTACCCTGAAGGTCTTCATTTTTTCCCGGCGCTTCACCGATAAATACAATGTCCGCGTCAGCTCGACCGTCGCCCATCACCAGCTGCGTTGCCTGTAGCGCCAAGTCATGACAAACATCACCAGCGATAATCTCTGCCGCCAAAACCTCCAGTTGCGCTACCTCATCCATATTTCTATTATACAAAACACCTCGTCACTATGCGAGGTGTTTTGCTTGATGCTGAGGCGAAAATTACTTTTCAGCTTTTTCTTTCACCAGATTGACGAAGTCTTTCTCGTGCTTCTGCAAATTTGATTCTTGGATTTTCTTGGCAAAATTGGATAGCGGGTTTGACCTGCCTGACGACAGGCGCGGTGCCTGAACACTGTAATCTTTATTGGCGCGTGCTACAAAGAAATCACCTAACGCCTTGTAATACTCTTTCATCTGCTTACCAAAGTCCTGCACTTCTTTTTGCTCTGATTTGATAATGTTATCGAGTAACTGATAGCAGCCGCTCATTTTTTCATCGTAGAGCTTCCTAACTTCATCTGCTGGCTTACCGATATAGCTAAAATAGCTCGGTGAACACTTCTTGGAGAAGTCTTTCATATCTCCTATCAGACTGGCAATGGCAAGCATATTTGGGCGCACCTTTTCATAGGCAGTCTTGTACTCGCCAAAGGATTTTTTGGTCTCCTCGTCGCGCATAATCTTCGATGAATCAAGCTTCTTCATCATCAAATCAGCACGTCCCACCGCCTCTTCAATCAGCTTCTTTGCGTTATCAGCATTCGACGACTTGAGTGCCGAGTTGAGGCTGTTGCCGTCAAACTCCTTCAGTGTCTTAGCAGCTTCTTGGTAGTCGGCTTTTGATGGCCCACCAAGGAATATAACAGCCAGCACAATGCCAACCACGATAACTATCAAACCTATTGAACCGCCAATGATACCCCATAGCGCACCCTTGCTCAACCCTTTCTTGGGCTGCATCGGTACACCTTGCTGCAGTGGCTGCTGTGGCTGCGGCACCGGTGGTACTGGCTGCGAGGGCGCCGGAGCAGTCTGCTCGGTCGCCACGGGCGATGTTGCTGTCGGTTGTGGTACGTTCTTATTATTCTTGTCGTCCATAATCCCCCTCAATTACTCTTACATTCTCATTGTATCGTATTTTGCTAAAAAGCAAAAGTTACAACCCGATCATCGTCAAGTTAATCTTACCGCGCTCATCAATGCCGGTGATTTTTACGCGAACGGTTTGTCCTTCCTTGACCACATCAGTCACCTTAGACACGCGGTGATCGGCCAGCTTCGAGATATGCACCATCCCGTCAATCCCCGGCAGAATATTCACAAAGGCCCCGAAATCTTTGATGCTGACGACCTTGCCTTCGTAGATTTTGCCAACTTCCGGCTCTTCGACCAGGCTTTTTATCCAGGCAAGCGCCTTCTCAATTGATTCGCCGTTCGGGCTGGCAATGGTGATCAGGCCGTCTTCCTTGATATCAACCTCAGCACCAGTCTCGCTGGTAATCTTGTTAATCACCTCGCCGCCCTTGCCGATGACCGCGCCGATTTTATCTGGATCAATTTTTAGCTTTTCAATCCGCGGCGCGTACGGGCTAAGTGCTTCGCGCGGCGCTGGCAGCACACTCAGCATATGCTGCAAAATATGTGCCCGGCCCGCCTTGCTCTGTTCAATCGCTTGGCGCAGCACTGCCACCGGCAAGCCATGCACTTTCATATCCATCTGCAGCGCCGTGATACCCTTGGCTGTACCGGTCACCTTGAAATCCATATCACCGGCAAAATCCTCAGCATCGGCAATATCGCTCAGTACGTACGGCGTATCACCGTCCATCATTAGGCCCATGGCAATGCCGCTAACCGGCGCCGAGAGAGGCACGCCAGCGTCCATCAGTGCCAGACAACTTGAACAGGTTGCTGCCATCGATGTCGAACCATTTTGGCTCATGATTTCGGTGACGGAACGAATAGCGTATGGGAATTCTTCCTCGCTTGGCAACACCGGTTTCAAGGCTCGCTCCGCCAAGTAACCGTGGCCAATCTCGCGCCGGCCTGGGCTGCCCATCCGCTTAACCTCGCCAACCGTATAGCCTGGCGCATTATAATGGTGCATGTAGCGCCGTTCACCGTCGTTAACCTCCATGGTATCAACCAGCTGCGCGTAACTCAGCGGCGCCAAGGTGACAATATTCATACCCTGCGTCACGCCGCGGGTAAACAAGCTTGAACCGTGTGCTCGTGGCAGCAAACCAACTTCTGAACTTAACGGGCGAATTTCAGTTAGTTTGCGGCCGTCTGGACGCATATTATCCTCGACGATACCGCGGCGAACATCTTTGTGCAATGCCAGCGTGAACGCCTCGTCATAATCATTGCGAACTTCGTTATATTCTTCTTCGCCTATGCCAAGTTTTTCGGCCATCGCTTGATGAAATTCAGCACGAATATTGCTAATCATTTCGTTGCGCTCCGGATACGGCCGGCGGATTTGCTCACCCAATTTACCATCAACCCACTCATCAGCCGTCTGCTGAATTGTTTCGTCGGGTAAGACTAATTCATATTCTTGCGCGGCTGGCGCCACTTTGGCAGCTAGTTCGCGCTGCAACTGAATCGCTGGCTGCATCATCTGGTGCGCCCAGGCCATGGCGTCGACGATCACCTCTTCTGACACTTCCTTAGCACCAGCCTCCACCATGGTGATGCCGCTCTCGATACCCGCCACCACCAGGTCCAAATCAGATTGCTCACGCTCCTCTGGTGTCAAAAAGGCCTTAAACTCACCATTCACACGGCCCACCCGCAAGCCCGCCACCGGTCCGTCAAACGGCGTGCCGGTCAGCATCAAGGCGCTCGACGCCGCAATCATCGCCACCACATCCGGACGGAAATCCGGATCCATGCTCAGCACTGTCGCCACGACTTGCACCTCTTGACGGTAGCCCTTTGGAAACAGCGGCCGAATCGGACGGTCAATCAACCGACCGATCAGCACCGCCTCGTCGCTCGGCCGGCCCTCGCGTTTGATAAACCGCGAGCCAGAAATTTTACCCGCCGCATAAAACTTTTCTTCATAATCAATCGACAGCGGGAAATAATCCAGCTGCACCGGCCGGCTGCCCACCTGGGCACTGCCCAAGACCACCGTATCGCCGTAGCGAACCAGCACACTACCAGTCGTCCGAAAACCAACGCGATTGACCTCCAGCGTCAGCGGTCGGCCGCACAGCTCGGTGGTAACGCTAAAAATCTCCTTACCACTTGGATTAATAATTGCCATAGATCCTCTCTTTCTCGCAAAGACAGTAACAGGTGTACGCGTGCTGGTTTATTATCAACACACCACACATCCATCACCGTCTGCGGGTTATATTCGCACTTTCTATTATATCACAGGGCCGCATGCTTTATAGGAAGCCGGCCCGACCAAACGCATCCCGAACCGCAGCGAGCTGCTCACTTACTCGGTCCAAAACCTTTGGCGTTGGTAACAACACTTCCGGTGAGCTACCGCCAGCCGCACCAATGACTTGTTGTATCACATTAAAACTCTCCATTCCCGGCAGCATAGCAGTCCACTCATACGGCTGCTCACTAGTTGGCGCTGTCGGTTGCCTCTGAGATACTGGCACAAAGGATAGCATCAGCTCTTCCGGATCAATTTCATACAGTATATCCCGAAAGGCACGTTCTGTCGGTAACCCTCGCCTCGATACTCCCCAAACCGCCATCAGCTCAGCGATCTTAGCTTCGGGCTTACCTGACAACAATTCAAACGCGACGGCTACGCGCACCCTACTATCATCACCCAAATCCGAAGAGACTCCCGTGCCTATCACTGCTCGCTCAGAATGACCGGCCTTACGCAGTAGCGCACTCCCCGTCATAAAACCGCGCTTACCTCCGCCTCGAGAGACAGATACCGATGCGGGTGGTGGTAATATCGGCGGCATTTCGCTCGTAAACACAGGCGCACCCTCAATACATCGCCGAAACATGTCACGGGCTTGATCATATATCTCATACGCCCCTTCAAGGTCAAGCTTCGAGGCATTCGTCTCTACCGATACTCTCCGTTGACTTTCATCGCCACGATTCATAAGCAGCCCACCAGCCGTAGCCGCCACTGCTCCAGCCGCACCAAACAACAGACCGCGCCGACTTATCCTTGATGGCTCTGCATTTATGTTTCTTACCATACCGAACTCCTATTTGCACAAATACTCATGCGCACTTGAGCACTCAGCCTCAATAACATTTTGTTGAGTAACCGTACGCAGTGCCAGCTCATAGAGTATAAACATTGCCTCCTTAAGATCGGTAAGGTGCTCCTCACCAGCTGCTGACTCCAAGGCAGCAAGTTTGTGACTATCAATATTGGTATCCTTAAATAACATCCCAAACAGCCGCTGAACCGATGCGAGGAGTTCTCCTCCTGTTTCTTTAAGCCGCTTTCGCGGCGGTTTATTCAGGACCGTTGGCCCCAACAAGTCATCCTTAAACATTTCATCCGGAAAAAAGTACTGCCAAAAATTATTAACAAATTTACTCGACGTATCAGAGCCGTCTTGCGACGGATCCATACCGTTTTTCCAAAAGTCATCCGCATCTGTAAATCTTGGGTTATGATCATAAGCGCGTAACTCTGGGTCCAACTGCCCCTCGATATGCACTAAGTCATCACTCAACCATTCACCGGACGGACCAATCCGCTCCCTAACAGCAGCCAGAACTTCACTAACCTTCATCACTTGGTCAGCCACATCTGATGGTAATTTATCAGCCCGCGGTGCGTGTTCGTTCATACTCTGTAATTTAGCATAAAAATTATAAAAAGTCAATCAGCGCCCCGTCAAACAGATCGGCACATGCTGATGAAACAACGACCCATACTACTAGGCTGACCCGCTCATGCTACAATATACCAAGTGAAGCAGATAATCCACGCCAAAAACCGCCGCCGATGGCTCAGTATGAGTCTGGCTCTTGTCCTGATCGCTGGCGGCAGCTACACACTCATCACAGTGTTTAGTCCATTCTTTCGCGCTCAGCTCATTGACCCAGTACGCAATGAAACCACCCAGCTCCTCGCCGCTACGCCGGAAACCAGCATCACCGAGGACCGCCTCTATATTCCTAAAATTGATATTAACGTGCCGTACGCTACTGGCGGCGCCGAAATTATGGAGCGGGGTGCCTGGTGGCGTCGGCCAGAGAATGGCAATCCAGTTGATGGCGGTAATTTTGTCTTGTCGGCCCACCGATTTATCATGGGCCTGACGCCGCAGCAAACCATCCAAAAATCACCATTCTACAACATCGATAAGCTGCGCATTGGCGATGAAATAATTATTGACTACCGCGGCAAGCGCTATACCTACGTCATATCCCGGCTATTTGATGTCAAGCCAGATGCCGTCCACATCGAAAACCGAACCAACAAGCCACAGCTCACCCTCTATTCATGCACGCTTGGCGGCGCAGCTGACGGCCGGACGGTCTTCGTGGCGACACCGCGCTAAATCAAAATACCCACCTCGTGATATATCAAGGTGGATATTCGTACAACTACCCGGCGCGACTATTTACGCAGACCCAGGGCAGCCACAACCGCTTTATAACTCTCAAAATCAGTTCGCTCCAGGTATTTGAGCAGGCGCTTACGCTTGCCAACCATCTGGATTAAGCCACGGCGTGCCATGAAGTCGTGCTTATTCGCCTTCAGGTGCTTTGTGACCTCTTTGATACGAGCCGTCAAGATCGACACCTGCGCCTGCGGGCTGCCAACGTCGTCCTTGTTGACCTGAGTCAAAGCAATTGCTTTCGCTTTATCGTCTTTGCTAATCATAGCCTCGTCATTATACCAATGCTACGCTAAAAACGCAAATCAGCTGCACTACTAAAAGGTCTGCACGTAATTATACGCTGGATTACCGGTGGTCGGCACGGCGGCACCCGGAATGTTACAGGTCGCCTTGACCGCATTAACCTGAGCCGACTCCTGCGGCTTGGCGGAATTAAGAGCCGCAAATACCGCAATACCTGTTATCTTGCCAGAGGTATCTTTGCACGGATACCAAACAAAAATATCGTTTGGATTTGACGCGTTCTTGCTGCTGACACCCTCGCGATACCCCGGCTGGATATACTGTGGTACAAGTGAGTCAACGCTATTAGCGTTGTTGAACGTCCCCTGTCCTGACGGCAGCGTTCGTTTCTGTGTGTCATATATCTGCAACGCGTCCCCAGCGATCTTGACGATGGAACGGATCTTGGTATCGGTAGCGTCCTGGCGCACGCCCGAATACGCCACAATACCGATGGTCGCCAAAATCGCGATCACGACCATCACAATTAATAGTTCAACGATTGTAAAACCTGTCTGCCTACCCATGTCTTGATAATAGCACTTCAAGACAAAATCCCAAAATCCGCTAATGGTTTTGCCTGGGCAACGTCATATTCAGCAATAGCCTGGCGGCGCAGCTGGCGGCAGTAGGCCCCTGTTTCCAGCTGCTGACCAATATCAACCGCTAAGCTCCGAATATACGTACCACTCGAAACATGCGCTCGAATCACCAGACGAGGATACTCATAGGCAACAATCTCCAGGGCGTAGATCGACACGGTGCGCTCCGGCATATCGACCGGCTGACCCTGACGTGCCAGCTGATAGGCCCGACGGCCATTGATCTTGATGGCGCTAAATATCGGTGGGCGCTGTTTAATTTCACCCTCAAATGTACTGAGTACCGCTTCAATATCACTGCGAGGCGGCTGCCGCGCCGACACGTGAGTCAGTTCACCCTCAGGATCACCGGTCGTCGATACCTCGCCAAGCATGATTTCTGCTTCATACCACTTATCAAGCTTCGTAAAGGTATCAGCCTCACGGCACTTCTTGCCCGTCACGATAATCATCAGTCCCGTAGCAAACGGATCAAGCGTACCAGTATGGCCAACTTTCACTTTCTTGCCCGCCGCCTGGCTGAGCACTCGCCGCAACCGCGCTACTACCCCAAAACTCGTCATGCCAGCCGGCTTATCAATGAGCAGCACCTCGTCCATGGGCTATTTTTGCCCCGGGATCTGGAACTGGGACGGGTTAAAGGTGCGCGGTGCCGGGGCGGACGGTGCTGAAGGCGGTGTGTTCAACGCTGGCAGTCCACCATCGGCGGCACCGACCGGAGCTGGTGGCAGCGGTGGCAAGCCTGATCCTGAAAAGTCAGAGAAATCAGGCAGCGGTGGCAAGCCATGCATCACATTAGACTCAATGTCAGCGAGCGTAGCCGGAGCAGACGACACTGTCGGTAGCGGCGAAGATGAAACCACCGGAGCGGGCGAAGCTGCGGGTTCAAGCGGCGGTGCAGCAGCCAGCGCCTCGGTAATTGCCGCGCGGGCGTCGCGCTCAGAATCTGGCAGCGATGGCGGCGCGGTAGATTGAGTCTGCTTGTCAGCCAGCGCCTGCGTTTCCTCCTTCAGCGCGGCAATGACCGCTTCGTCTTTGTTGGTGGTCGCAAACGGGTCAACGTTCGGCGGTTCATCAGACTTCCCCATGGCGGCATTCAACGGCGATTCGCCGAGGGCCGGCCGCGACGCACCGACGTAGGTACCGTGATGCAAGATAGTCTTGTTTTGATCAGTATCAAGATCGCGGCGCTTATCCTCAGCCGCCCGCTCCGTCGTTGCGTTCAACGTTCCACCTAGTAGTGGCGTGGCCGTTTCTGGCTCAGCCGACACCGACGCACTGATTGGTTGCGATGTCGATGTCGCACTGCTCCGCCCGCTCGTCACTGACGCTGCTCGAAGGCGATCAAGCTGCGCCGTAGCCACACGAGCCGCTGTATCCTGCTCTTCGGCCCGAGTCTGCTTGGCCACATCATCAAGGCTACCCCGCCGCTCGTGGCTAATCGACAACGCGCCATCATCTCTTTTTGACTCAGCTGGCTTCGAGCGTTTTCCCCGTTCAACCTTAAAATTAGAGCCATCCTGGCCGTCATTATCCTGCGTCTCATCATCAGCTGCATCGGCCGCTTGCTTTGATTGCTCTGACTCTGAGTGTTCCTCGGCTTTGATCGCCTGCCCCTCGGCCAACTTAGTAGCAATCAGTTGCTGGTTCGCGCCAACCGCCATCAGCTCTGCTGCCAACGTCATCACCCGCGACGAGGTTAGGTTATTACTGAACCGTTCTGTCGCCGCCACGACACCGGTCAGCAGTGCCGTTGCGATCTGCTCATCCATGGTCACTTTCGGTGTTCGTAACTCATCGATCAGGTCAACCAGCATCTCGCTGACACCTGACGCCTTATCATCATGCCAATCAACCGTCCCGAGACTACTCCTCACCATACCGGCGGTCACCGTCGACACCACCGCATCATGCAAAATCTTGCCATGAGCCGTCAGCGCCTTGTCGAGATGATCCTGACTCTCAACATTAAGCGCAAGCACCAGTTCAATGTTATAATCGCCCTGCGAAAACTCTAGATCAGCCTCGGTAATTGTCGCCCGGTACGGCGTGATAAAAATCTTCACCGCATCATCAACCACCTTGTAGCGCAGATGGTCGGCTTTTTCCTTATCAAGCGCGATGATAAAATCACGCAGGCTGTCCGCCGTGGCTTCAAACGTCTCGTCAGGCTCGAGGAACGAAATCGCCGGCGGGACTTTGCCACTAAAAACAGCCGTGGCGTGCTTGCCCAGTTTATTTAGGAAAATTGTCAGCCCCAGCGCTGCCGATAGCTCGTCCACCGATGGATCAGCGCTCACCGTCACCAAGATATTAGTCACATCTTTGATGCTCTGAATGATCTGCTGCTTTTGTGACTGGCTCGCCATTGTTGTGTCCCTGTTTATTTTTGTTTATACCTTTGAGTCACATTATACATAAGCATTTCAGGAAAGTCAATAGATTATCGTCAATGCGAGCCACTCTTTACTTTTATTGGGTTTTTCTGTATAATCCATCCTTGATTAGCGAAACAAATTTATAGAGGTAAAGGAAATCTATGCCAATCATCAAATCCGCCATCAAACGGGCCAAACAAACCCTAAAGCGCCGCGAGCGCAATATCGGTATCAAGCGCGACATCAAGTCAGCCGTCAAAGCTTTCATGGCTGAGCCAGGCGCCGCAACGCTGGCCGCTGCCCATAGTGAGCTTGACACCGCTGTCAAGAAGAACCTGCTGAAGAAAAATACTGCTGCCCGGCGCAAGAGCGCCCTCTCAGCTATCGCTAAAAAGGCCGGCGTGAAGCTTGAAGCGACCAAAAAACCCGCCGCCAAAGTCCCAGCAAAGACGACAGCAAAAACCACCGCAAAATCAACCGCTACCAAAAAACCGGCTGCAAAAAAGCCAGCTACCAAAGAAGCTAAATAGCCGTTCGGTTTGCATCAACAATACTCCCGTCGGTTGGCGGGAGTATTTTATTATGTTAATGTCTGGCAATATCAACCAGCGCTGCCTTGACCAACAGCCACGGCGACACACGAGTCGTTTTCATCTGTTCATCAGCCTGCGCCAAGGCAGAGTTAATTACCGCGAGCTGCGCTGGTGTCGTCCGCACTGCATACGGCGCTACCTTTCGCAGTGCATACGGATGGGCCGCAAAATCACGAGCCACCGCCCCCGTGTCACCACCAGATAGCACCAACGCGTTCAGCTGCACCAATTGTGAAACCAGTAGCCCCAGCGTCTGGTACGCCCCATCATCACCGCTCTCCGCCTCGAGATAGGCAATGATTGCGCGCACTTTCCCCCGGTCGCCATCCAGTGTTGCCGCAAACAACTCAAACGCACTTTCAGCCGGAGCTAGCGGCACCAGCGCATCAATCAGCTCATCGTTCAACTCGCCAGCCAATGCCAACTGCTGCAACACCAGATCAAGCCGTAGCTGATCAAACCCCAACCGATCGATCAACGTTGTTGCCTGTGTCGCTGTCAACACTGCCCCATGCACCTTGGCTCGCTCAACACACCACGCACTTAGCTGCGGCTTTTGACGTTCAGTGAAATGAGCGCATTCCCTTACCTCGGCATGGCTTTGCAGCCACTTATACGTCTTTGTGCGCTTGTCGAGTTTTGTCTCCAGAAGGACAACCGTGGTCGCCGTGTCGCTGAGTAGCTCCGGCAAATCACGCCACAGCGCCAGGTTCTGACTCGCATCAGCAATGACCACCGCCTGCTCAGCGGCAAACAAACTCTGCCCCATCACCACCTCACAGACCTCGGCGGCCGTCAGTTCTTCACCATCACACCGCACTACCTCCATATCACCAACCAGCGCCGCAAGCGCCGCCCGTTTCTCAAACTCGTTGTCGCCGTAGAGGAGATAGATCACGACCTAATTATAGCAAATACCCCCTTAGGTAATAGCTTTTGGTATACTGATTTATTCTTCCGCTTTAGGCGGCTTTTGCATAATCTCTTTATATGCAGCTATCAACGTAGTTATTTGCTCATCAGATAAGCCATTACGCTGCAATTTCTCTATGCAGTATGCGTATTCCCCGCCACTAGCCTGATCAGTCATCTCTTTCATAGCAAGGCCAGCAATATCATACGCTACCAATGCTGTTTGCACCGCAGAAAGCCCACCGCCAGTTTCCATAAATATGCGGTCATAAAACTCACGAGATTTCTCATATGGATCGCCTGTTTTATTAGCAGCAGCCTGAGCATCCATTACCCGCTCCACCTGTTCTGGTGAAACATCCTCACCACCAAGTGCTTCATTGAGAAAACCAAACCAAGGCGAGTGGGACGTCTCATCAAGCACCAGCAGATGGTCTGCGATCATGTCTGTTTTCTCGGTGCCATCCATCACGCGTTGAGAATCCAGCTCAGTCGACACACACATCATCACGAACATTTCACTCGCAATACGCTTTTCGATGTAAACTTGTAGCTGCAAATCAATTGCTTCGGCCAGTGCTAACTCATCACCTCGACACTCATCAAGAGCTGAAATATCTAGCTTGCTAAAATCACCGTTTTCTACATCTTGTCGGTAGACCTCAAAGACAGCATCCTCTCTTTTGGACGACTCTTCATCACTCAATCCCAGCTGATAAATTGTGTTCACGCCATGCTTCTCTAGCATGTTATTGATCCAAAAAGCAACATTATCTCTAACCTCAGAAGCATGCTCTGCTTTCTCTACGAGGGCCGCCAGTTCAGTATCCATGTCATCTGGATCGCCCAATATCTCCGACCGCTCCCAATCCGACTCTTTACCAAATTGACCATTGCGTGGTGGTTGATCTATTCCTGCCATATTCCTGTAGAATACACTATAAACTACTATTTGTCAAATATCAGCGGTTTCTGGCACACCGGACAAATGTGCGTACCGCGACCACTAACTTTTAGCTTGATGATTTCTTGGTCGGGGTGGCGGTGGCAGGCCTGACCTTCGCGGCGAAATACATGAGCAAATGTCAGATAATTCCCTTTTCGGCCCTCGGCATCAACGTAATTTTTATCGGTTGAGCCACCTTGATCGATGCTGAGTTGCAAGACGCGCCGCAGCTCCTTAAATAATGTATTCAGCTGCTGATCGCTAACATTTTTTACCCGCGTTTGCGGATGAATCTGTGCTGCCCACAATGCCTCGTCAGCATAAATATTACCAACCCCGGCGATCACTGCTTGGTCAAGAAAAGCTGGTTTGATCATCGAATTCTGACGACGACGAATCCGCTGGATAAAATCCTCGGCGCGCGTCTGAGGATCAAGCGGCTCCGGTCCAACTTTTTGCATGAACGGCAGGTTTTTTACTTCATCAGTCGGCAGCAATTTTACCCAGCCAAACTTGCGCTGATCGTTAAAAAACAGCCGCGACCCGTCCACAAAATCAATCTGTACCCGCGTCGACCGATCTGGCAACTCACCAATCAAGCTGTCGTTTGGATGGCCGCCAGCGAAGTCGTTGATCTCGCGAGCGGTATCCGTAGAAAAATCTTGGGCAACGTTACGTGGGTCCCGAGATTTTTTTGGGGATACCCGAGCGCCATGGCGAGAGCTTTGGCGAAATACCAACTGCCCCGTCATCTTCAAATGTACCACCAGCGAGTAGCGAGTATCCAGGTCGATCATCAGCACTTTTGCCCGCCGCCGCACCGCCATCACGCGCGCGCCATACAAAAATTGCTCGACATCAGCAGGCGCATTCGGGAAACTTTTTGGCGAATCAAACACCGACACTCGCGCCACCACTCGGTCCGGCAGTAGCTCCGCCAAACCGCGGCGAACTGTCTCGACTTCGGGAAGTTCTGGCATACGCTCCTAAAACTTGAACAGCGTATCCCGCTGGTACAGCCCGATAGAGGTGGCCATTTTGCTACCGTCAGGGATTTGCTTGATAAACATATCGACGATTTCCTCGACATTAGCAACCGCCGAGCCTTTAGAGCCACTACAATCCGACGTCCACAGCGCTTTGATCGATGTTCCATTCATCAACAATTCAAATTTGTACACCTTGCCAGTTGCACAAATACCGCGCAGGTCATTTTGCTCATCGCTCAGTTGCCGGCCCTCCATCATCTTGCGCTTGTCCAGTGCATACACCAACTCTTCATAAGCCTTGGCGTTATTATTCAGCTGCTTGGTGTTCAGCTGCTTCTCGACATACCCCTCATACGTCGTCATCACCCGCGACGACGGCGCAATAGTTATTTGATACGAACGGAATTTCTCATTAGCGACAATCGGGCCACGCACTGTCAGTCTGACCGCTCGGCTCTCGTCGGTTTGTAGCAAGTCGCTTTTTTTCTGCTCGGTCGTCTCCTGCTGCTGTTTTTGCTCGTCGCCACCAAATATCGACCGGCTGATGCTGATAATCGCAACAATGGTCACGATGGTGATGATAATGACTAGTAAAATCGGCACAAACCGGGAAAAAGAATTAAACGAATTATACGTACGCCTCATGGGTTGATTATACCATATTCTGCCAGTTTTGCATTTATTGCCTCGGCTACACCTCGTCCCAGTGCAGCCCTACGCCGACATCCACTTTTAGCGCAATCGGCAGTTCCGGACAAATACTTTCCATTTCCGTGCGCATGATTTCGCCAACTCGCTCAGCGTCTTCCGGCGCGCATTCCACCAAAATTGAGTCGTGGACTTGCAGGACTGGCTCGGCTAGCCCGGCCAATTTGTCCTCCAGCCGAATCATCGCCAGTTTCATCAAATCCGCCTCAGTTCCCTGAATTGGCATATTCATGGCTGCCCGCTCGGCCGCCGAACGCACCATAAAATTGCTCGACTTGACGTCTGGCGTGGGCCGCCGCCGGCCAAAATAAGTCTCAACAAAACCTTGTTCGCGCGCTTGAACTAAAATTGTATCCAAATATTGGCGGATTGGCTGGCGCACCGCAAAATAGTGTTCAATAAACCGCTTCGCCTCAGTAAACGTCATGCCGGTCGCCGCCGCTAGCCCGTGCGGACTCATACCATACAGCACGCCAAAGTTGATCACCTTGGCCGCGCGCCGCTGTAATTTCGTCACCTCGGCCATCGGCACGCCGTAGGTCTCGGCCGCTGTCTTGGTATGAATATCAACATCGCTATTAAAATCGTTAATCAGCTGCTCGTCGCCCGCCAGCACCGCCGCCAGCCGCAGCTCAAATTGTGAATAATCCGCACCAACGAAGACCTTATCCTCACTCGGCACAAACGCCTGGCGAATTTTCCGGCCCAATTCCGTCCGCACGGGGATGTTCTGCAGGTTAGGATTGGTGCTGCTCAGCCGCCCGGTGCTGGTGACATCTTGGTTGAAGGTGGTGTGAATCCGTCCGTCCTCGGCCACTAGCTTCGGCAGCGCTTCAATGTAGGTGCTGATCAATTTAGTCAGCTCCCGGTACCGCTCAATCAGCTCAATGATTGGGTGTTGCCCGCGCAACTTATCCAGCTCTTTCTGCCCCGTCGAATAGCCAGTTTTGCCTTTTTTGATACCAGTCGTCGGCAGCTGCAACTTGGTAAATAACACCTCGGACAGCTGCGCCGGACTAGCAGCATTAAACTCGCGCCCAGCCATCGCATACATTTGTTGTTCAAGCTGACTAACCTCCGCCCTCAGTTCCTCACCCATGCGTTCGAGGAGTGCTGTGTCTAGCTTCATACCACGCTTTTCCATCTGAAACAGCGGCCAAATCACCGGAAAATCAAACTCGCGAAGCACCCGAGCAATCTGCTGATGCGTCGCCATATAATCCTGCTGCTGACGGTAAATCTGCCGTAGTCGTGCCAACTGCCGCGACACGGAATTATCCTCAGAAAAATCACCCGCCAGTGCCGCTAAACTACGGTCGCGCCTCAGCGGATCGATCAAAAATGCCGCCTGCCCAACATCCCAGACCTCATGAAACCGCACCGTCACGTTATGGGCGTCTAGCGTGTGATACAGTACCTTGACATCCGCCGCGATCACCACACCCTGCGCCAACAGCTGCCAAACCGACCAGCCAATTTCACTAATCTTCGCCCGCCACGCCACGCCAGGTTTGGAATTGATATACACCGTGTCCGGCTCTAAGGAGTCAATATAGATACTATTTTCTGCCTCAAACAGCGGCTCAGCCGGCAAATCTTCGACGCGCGGCAATTCCAGTTCCACCGTCTCTGCTACCTCATCCACCGCTTGCATTGTTCGCGGCAGCCGCCCAATCAGCGAATGAAACTCCAATTTCCGCAAAATTTCCGCCACCCGGGCAAAATCGCAGTCGTTAACATCAGCCACCTCCCAGTCCAGCTCCACCGGTGCATCTGTCCAGATTTCTGCCACCTGCTTGGTCAGATATGCCGACTCGCGGCCACTTGCTAGCTTTGTCCGTAGAGCACCTATTTGCTCATCCAAGTGCGCGTACACCCCGTCCAGTGTATCATATGCCTGCAATAATTTCACCGCCGTCTTTTCACCAACACCCGGCACTCCCGGCAAATTATCACTTGAATCACCTTTTAGCGCCTTCAAATCCAAAAACTGGTCCGTCCGAATACCATATTTTTGTTCAAAATATTCTGCCGTAAATTCCTCAATATTCCTCAGGCCATTTTTCATGGCGTACACTTTAGTGAGGGGCGACACCAATTGCAGCGCATCCAAATCCGACGTCAGCAAACAGGTCTGCACACCGCGCGCTTCCGCCTGCCTGGCAAACGCGCCCATGATATCGTCCGCCTCATAATCATCCAGCTCATACAGTGGCCAGCCAAACGCATCCAGCAGTTCCATCAAAATCGGAATTTGCTGATAAAAATCATCAGGCGCTGGCTTGCGACCCGCCTTGTATTCTGGATATAATTCTCGCCGCTTGCGGATATTGGTGCCGCGCTTATCCCACGCCACCGCTACATAATCCGGCTCCAATTTCTTGATCAGCTCAATCGCCAAACTCACAAATCCATACACCCCACCCGTCGGCGTACCGTCCGCCGTACTGAGCCCCGGCATGGCATAATACCCTCGGTAAAATACTGATTTTCCGTCGATGACTGCCAAACGCTTCATATACTCAGTATATCAAATTTGCTATACTAACAACATGACACAACCACATGCAAACATCATCGCCCTTGTCGGTCTAGCTGGTAGCGGCAAAAGTTCGGCGGTCGAATATTTCACCAAAAAGGGCATTCCAAAAATTTACTTTGGCGGCATCATCTACAAAGCCATGGAAGAGGCCGGCATTGAACCGACTTGGGATAATCAGCAAAAATTCCGCGAGGAAATTCGCCGTCGCGAAGGCAAAGATTTTGTCGTCAAGCGCGTCATTAAATCCGCGCATGACTTGATTGACGCTGGTCAAAAACTGATCGTCCTGGACGGTTTGTATACCTGGAGCGAATACAAAATCCTCAAGCACGAATTCCCTGGCCAGATGTCTGTCATCGCCGTCGTCACACCAAAACACCTGCGCTATCAACGCATGGCCAAACGCCCCGAGCGGCCGATGCAGCCGCGCGAAGTTGACCAGCGCGATTGGTCGGAAATTGAAAATCTAGAAAAAGGCGGACCAATCGCCATTGCTGACTATTTCGTGATGAACGACCGCGGACTGGACGAGCTGTACGCTCAGTTGGAAGCCGTCACTCACCACGAGCATTTTTGCAAGGCACCTGAGCAGTGCTAAATTATCATCATCCATAAACCATCTTACTGCATATGGTTGCAAAAAAGTAAATTATATGCTATATTTACAACCATGGAACACGATAACACTGACAAACTACCACAACAAACATCACCCGTAGAGCAGCCAGAAGGCGAGTCAAGTCGGGCGGAAGTAGACAAGGCGGGCGATACCACCACACGCGAACTCGGTGAGAAAGGGACGCAAGCAGCGCTGCTGACCGATGAAGAGGGGACGCAAGCGGCGCCACTGACCGATGAAGAGGGGACGCAAATAGAAGATCGAATAAAAGAATTTTACAAGCACAAGGCTCTTATGGAAGAGCCGCCCAAAGGGGTGGACCCAAACACCGTCAAAAAGATGCAGAATTCAATGGCCCTACAGCGTGATTTGGCGAATGGAGTAAAGCCCCCACTGGAAGTCGGCGATAAGTAACACCAACCTAGCTCAAATACTCATATAACTTTTTAGCATCCTTGTGCTTCCTCAGCTTTGCCAAAGCCTTCGCCTCAATCTGACGAATTCGTTCGCGTGTCACGGCAAATTGTTGGCCGACCTCCTCGAGTGTATGACTTTTGCCGCCATTGTCCAGCCCGAACCGCATGCGCACAATTTTTTGCTCGCGATCAGACAGGCTCGACAGCACCTCAGCCACCTTTTCTTTCAGCAGCTGATTGGTCGCTGATTCTTCTGGCGAAATTGTATCTTCATCCTCGATGAAATCACCCAGCACCGAATCTTCCTCGTCGCCATCACGCCCGATGCCAGCATCCAAACTCGACGTCTCTTGCCGAATTTTATTGATGTACTCAATTTTTTCCGGCTCCATGTCCATTTCCTTGGACAGTTCTTCCATCGTCGGCTCGCGGTTCAGCTCTTGAGTGAGCCGCCGCTGCGTCCGCACCAGCTTGTTAATCGTCTCGATCATATGCACGGGGATACGAATCGTCCGCGCCTGATCAGCGATCGCCCGGGTAATCGCCTGGCGAATCCACCACGTCGCATAGGTCGAAAATTTAAAGCCCTTGTCCGGATCAAACTTCTCCACCGCGCGAAGCAGGCCAGTATTACCCTCCTGAATCAAGTCCAGAAAATCCAACCCACGGCCCGAATACCGCTTGGCAATTGACACCACCAAACGCATGTTCGCCTCGGCCATCTTGTCCTTGGCCTTCTTGTCGCCCTCGATGATCCGCCGCGCCAGCTCCATTTCCTCGTCCGAACTTAACAGTGGGATTTTACCAATCTCACGCAGATACAACCGCACCGAATCGTCCGAAATATCATCCAGATACTGACCAGTACTCAACGCCTCTAGATCTTCCATCTCCTCGTCATCATGTACTGCCGTCAAATCTGGCTCGAGTGGATCGTCATTGGTCGGGGTGTATTGCTGGTCGTTGTTCACGCATTCTCCTTAATCAGTGCGTTCAGCTGCTGTCGCAAGATGCGCGCCCGCGCCTCATCGCTGAGCTCCTCAGCCTCACGCAAATCTTCTAATAATTGTTGTTTTTTTGTGTCGCGGTGTTTACGTATCAGTTGCTTTACCAAACGCGCCATTTCACTGTCCAGAGCTTCTGGTTCCCAGTCCATGTAGCGGCGTTCACTTTTTAACTGTACTATTTTCACATACTGCTCAAATTTTTGCAAGGGGCGTGGCAATTTTTCTATGTCAAGTAGCGGCTCAGCCTGCAGCGCCGTCACCACTGCTCGAGCTGGCTCGTCCAAGCTTGCCGCCTCAAGCGCCCCGACCCAGCGCCGCGTCGATGGTTGACTAAGCGCCAGACCGACGATGATGTTCGCTAATTCGTCACGAGGTTTACTCGGAGTCGCCTTTTCAATCTTTGGTTTTTTAAGCTGAGCGGGCGGCGTTGATCTCTCAGCGCCAAGCTTTGCCCGCAGCGCCGCGAGACTAGCGCCAGTTTCTTTAGAAATCACCGCCAGGTAATGCTCTTGTTCCACCGGATCTTTCAAGCCGCGCACGATTCTCAGCGCAGTTGTCGAAAATCGCCGCTTGCCCTCGGCCGTCGCCAAATCTTCCATTTCGGCGTGCCGAGCGATCACCCAATCCACCGCCGGCTGCGCCCGCTCAACCACTGCCTGCCACAACGCCGCATCCTTTTGGATCAATTCATCCGGATCTTTCACGCCGTCCGGCAGACTCACCACCTCTAGCTCCACGCCAATTTCCTGCGCCAAATTGATCGCCCGCTCTGTTGCGCTCACGCCCGCCCGGTCGCCGTCAAACGCCACACGAATCCGCCCTGCCAGCCGGCTCAGCGCCTTCAAATGCTGTAAGGTCATCGCCGTCCCTGCCGTCGCCACCACGTTTTTGACACCGGCCTGGTGGCTGCTGACCACGTCCAAATTCCCCTCGACAATCACCGCGGCGTCGCTCTTACGAATCGCCTCTTTCGCCTGATATAGCCCAAAAATATGGCGCGATTTATCAAACAGCAGGGTCTGCGGCGTATTCAGATACTTTGGCGCCCTGGGGTCGTCACGAATAATTCGCCCCGTAAAGCCGACCACCTCACCGCTGCTATCACTCAGGGCCACCATCAGCCGTCCCCGAAATAGGTCGCCGCCAAACCGATTCACCAGCCCCGCGTCAGCCAGTTCCCGGCGCGAAAATCCCCGCTTTTCCAGCGCTTTCGTCAGCGCATCGCCCTGATCTGGCGCATAGCCAATGACAAAATCACCGATCGTCTGCCGATTCAGCCGCCGTTTTTTCACCGCGTACTTTAGCGCCGCCGAATTTTTCACCAAATTTTGCTGATAAAAATTTGCTGCTAATTTTAGCGCTTCCCGCGCCCGCGCCCGCCGCTTGGCTGTCCGTCCATCACCATGAGAAAACAAGCTCAAATCCACGCCCGCCTTGCGCGCCAAATGCTCCAGCGCTTGGCGAAAATCCATCCCCTCCACCAGCATCACGAACGTAAAAATATCGCCTCCCTTGCCCGAAGAAAAATCATGCCAAATCTGTTTTTCCGGACTGACCATAAAACTCGGCGTCCGCTCATCAGTGAATGGACTGAGCCCCTTCAGATTACGACCCGCCCGCTTCAGCTGAACATATTCACCGATCACATCCTCAATATTCAGCCGCGCCCGCACTTCTTCCTTGGCATCATTCATGATTTTTATTATATCACTCTTTACCTCTGTTGTTGTTTATGCTTTAATGGGTGTATGCAGCCACACAATGACTATGACGTGCCAACCGGTATCGATTATCTCAATCAAATTTCCGCACCGCCAGCACCGCAGGGCTTTGATAAAAAGTCAAAGATTATCTTGCTCGTTCTCGGTATCATCGGGCTGCTCGGTCTGGTGTTCATCATCAACGCCGCCCAGAACGCTTCCCGCGGCCCTTCACTAAATAACCTCATTGCTCGTCTGCAAAAACTCCAAACCGTCTCCGAGAAATTTACTCCCCGCCTCAAATCCAGCCAACTCCAAGACGCTAATAGCTCGCTTACCGCCGTTCTCACCACTGCCAATAAGTCCATCGAAACACCAGCCGCCGCCCAGAATATCGACGTCAAAAAAGACCTCAAAAACATCACCGCGCTCGACCCACCGACAAAGCTCGAGGAAAAATTTGAGGAGGCCTACCTCAACGCCGACCTCGACAACACTTATGCTTACACCATGAATACCGAGCTGGCCGACACACTCTTGATGATGAATCGTATCAAAGAGGGCTCGCGCAGCAAAAGCACAATTGACTTTCTCGAGAAAACCATTTCCGACCTCACCAACGTGCGCAAGCAGCTCATGGCGATCACCGGTGATTCGGAAAAATCATAAGTTTTATTCACTCTGTCACCAGCTGGAACAAATCAGCGCTACTTTTCTCAGCGATTAACCCCTGCTGCCTTACTTACTCCGCCACCAGCCGATAGCTTAGCCGCGCCAAATCAAAAATTTCCTCATCGCTCAACTGTCCTGAACAAATAATAGTGTTCCAATGCTTCTTATTCAGATGATACCCCGGCAACACCGTCTCGTACTTCTCGCGGAGATTCTCAGCCAGCAACGGGTCGCACTTCAGACTGACCCTGAGTGGCTTTGAACCCTCCGTCACCAGCGCCACCATCTTCCCTGCGCCGTCATTGTCCCGACCAAATTTATACACCGCAACATCCTCGCCAAACGGATAATCCAACCACACACCGGGCAAACTCAGGATAAACTCTTCAAATTGTTTATGGGTCATGCTCTCAGTATACAATCACAGTGTCTTAAGAGCAATTTTCTCAGCCATACCCCGCGTCGCGCCAAATCGGCTCGTAGCATTTACCGCCACGGCCGCCATGCCGCGAAGCGCCGCTCGCGTTCGCGCCCTGAGAACATCTCGCCCAGTCAAGCCCTTTTGCTGATCTCGCTCTGATTGCCACGCTAATCGGATTGCCCGGCCCGCCAGCGCCAAGCCTCGCTGCTTGTCACCCACTATACTTTCGATCATACCCCAGCGGGATGCCATATTTATCTCGTACTGGTCAGCGCTCTCTTCTTTAGAAAGCTGATTTACTTTTGCCATATCTAGTTCAGCTTGCCGCGTCATGAGCCGCGCCTTATCTGCCAACGCTTCATCCCGACCCTCCGCTAACAGATACGCCTTTAAAGCAAATATACCGACATACGATGCCGTGGCTGACCGCTCGCGTAGCGTCTCAACTCCAGAGTTCTCATTGACCGCTGTATCGTGAATATCATATGCCTGATCAATATAGTTGAGCGCCGCGTCAGTTTGACCCAAGCGATCGCTCGCGGCGGCCATATTGCGATATACCTCTCCTAGCAGTGACTCGTTACCCTCGCCATGCAACTCCTCCATTTCCAGCGCTTTTTCACCAAGGTATACAGCCTTATCAAAGTGACCACGCGAAATCTCATTCGTTAGCCCGGTCATATATTGCTGTAACTCAGAACTCATTGCACACATTTTCGTCAACTCCTTTTACCAAGAGAGTATCAGAGAAGCCTGCTTTTGTCAAATAATTCAACGACCATAAATATGCCAGCTGGTAAGCCTAGCTTTTCACCTTCTTCAGATAATATTTTAATTCCATGATACTACCGCGGATGTCCTCCAGCGCCCGATGATCCTCTGGCTTGGCAAATTTTTTGCCGTATTTCCCTTCAAACACCACTTTCCAGGCACTGACGTCCAGCATTCGGTAGTGGAGGCGTTTTGAAAATTTCTTGAACCAATGATCGATAAAGCGCCGGTCTTGATGAATTGAATTACCCGCCAGCAAAATTGGTGCATTATCAAAATGCTCATCCAAAAATGCCAAAATATCGCGCTCAAGTTGTGCCTTGGTTGTCTTGATAGTCTTGTTTTGCGCCATCAGCTGCTCTCGTGCAGCCGCACCATCGCCATACCAAAACGACTTATTCTTATCAAATCGTGCCTGCATTTTCTTGCTGCACCAATGCGCAGCACCCTCAAAACGAGCAACCTCGGTGAATTCCCAGTCGGTCACAATCATCGCCACTTCAATCGGAAAATCCTCCACCGGATCTAGCCCCGTCATTTCCATGTCCAGCCACAAAATCCGCTGCGGTTTGAATTTCGCTTTCATGTTTCTATTTTACCACTTTTTGGCGTCGTAGTAATCTCGAGAAAACACCTCGCACTAAACGTTTGGTAGTGTCCTTAACCTAACTGTAATTAAAATAATGAAGCTGCAGATTCAGGGGGCTGAATCACAATGGCGGTCGTGTCATCCAACTTTGTAGATGCCTTTACAAGCTGCTCAGCAGCTTTCTTGGGTGATGATGAACTATGCACTATACGACCAACTGTATCAGTCGACATTAAATCAGGATATCTGTCACCGGTGACACCGTCAGTTACAAGTACCAAGCGATCGCCCTCTGCAAATGGAACAATGACAATATCCGCTCTTGTTGAATCAGTTTCCCCTATGGCCTTATAAATTACGTTTTTATAACCATGATCATTTGTCAGCCGCGATGCCCAACCGTTTTTATCGACAATATAAGCACGGCTATCGCCGAGGTGGCCTATACATATCATTGGGTCTCCGGTCTCATTAATATACAACCGCGCGACGACACCAGTCGTATCACCTCGCGTACTTTTATCTAAAGTATTTCTTGTCTCAGAGAAGTAACGTCTCATCCACTCCACAACGTCCTCGGAAGTAGTTTGTTTAATCTTGCTCATTGCAGACGACTTCCGCTCAAGTACTCGCGCAGCAGTATGAGATGCCTCCCTGCCTCCTACCTCACCACCGACTCCATCAAAAACACCAAAAACCCCTGAACTCGGTAGTGAGATCAAACTATCCTCATTTTTACTAGGTTGCTCGCTACTGTCTGGGAATTCCCTATTTATCTTTGCTGCCTTATCAATGCTATGCGCACCAGCAGCCAATCCACGATTCAAATCAGCAGGAGAATACTGTAGACGATCTACATAAGAATTTCTACCCTCATAAATATCTTTATCCGTGACAACAAGCCGGCGAAAATTCTTGAAATAAGGATGCTCTCGTAGCGACTCAAAAGCCCGCTTTAGACCACCGAGAACACCACCCTCCCTCTTTGTCACCGTATCACCTAAAATGACACTATTGCTACTCCCTGGAACCGGCATATATTCCGACTCCTGCGGAGCTTCTGGCCCCTTTCGCACTATATTGCTCGGCCTCAGCCCTTCAAACTCAGTATCAACTTCTCCCGCCCGAATTACACCGCTGTCAAGAGCGTCCACAGTTTCCCGAATGATTCTCATCGCCTCTCGCCTCTCCTCGGGAGAAGTGGCAAATATGCTTAATGCCTGCGCAGCCTTAGTTATCTGCTCAAAAAGCCTGCTTGGGATAGAGCCCGTCTTACGGTTAGTTTTATCAGGATCTTCACCAATTAGCGGTAGGCCTTCAAGCCTACCCATAATTACCTTAATACACTTAAGGGCCTCTTTCCTTTTCTTGTCTTTCTGGAGTAGCGTAAGCTCGGAGGAGGCATCTTTTCCGTTTAACACACGCGCAGCCTGCATTATCTGCGCAGCCTCTTCTATTGTGATAAGCTTAACATCCTCACTAACCCTCTCTGGACTCTGTTGAGCTGGGAGGGTTGGTTCTGTTATTTCTCCTATTGTTAGCTCCTTATTAGAAGTGGGCGGCATGTTCAATGCGCCTCCCTCACCCGGCGCACTCTGGGCTGGTGGTAGCGGTGTTGACTCTACACTATCTTGTGGCGGAGTCGTTGGTGACGCTAATGCACGAGATGGGACCGGAGGAAGTCCCAACCCCAAACCTGGCCCTGATGAAGTCTGTAGCGGTGATCGTGGCCGCACCGGCTTCACCGGAGC
>CAUUSW010000007.1:0-48604 GCA_963548005.1 uncultured Candidatus Saccharibacteria bacterium
CCGTGCTTGGTCGCTTGCGAAACGAATTTGCTACTCATTTCAACCTGAAAGACCCGAGCGTGGTAGCGTTTGCTTGGATTATTGATTTTCCGTTCTATGAATGGGATGATCATGGTAAAAAGCTCGACTTTGGACACAATCCATTTGGTATGCCAAAGGGCGGCATAGAGGCGCTGGAGTTGGCGACGACTGACGCCGACAAGCTCGCTATCGTGGCTGACCAATTCGACATGGTGATGAACGGCTACGAAATCTGCTCCGGCGGTGTGCGTAACCACAATCCAGCGGTGCTGTACAAAGTATTTGACCTGCTCGGCTTTAGCGAAAGCTACGTCGAGGAAAAGTTTGGCGCCATGCTAAACGCCTTCAAATACGGCGCGCCGCCGCACGCTGGCTGTGCCTTTGGCGTCGATCGCATCCTCATGGAGCTCATCGATGAAACGAACGTCCGCGAAACCTTGGCATTTCCAAAGAACGGCTCGGGCGTTGACATGATGATGGATTCGCCGTCAACGGTTGATCCAGCGCAGTTAAAGGAATTGGGACTGTAGTAGCCTCCCAAAGTAGGTAGCAGATGCTCAATTACGGCAATGTAGCTAGGGGCGTAGCTGTGTTATCTTACTTTTTAATATCGCTTCTATTGCATCAAGCTCAGACTTTTTCTTTCGTACCATCGCAATCTTTTTATGCAATATATCAATAGCCGTATCGGGTGTAATCTGACCGTCATTCCATTCCTTGATGTATTGCTTAATCTCCATCAGCGTAAAGCCTGCTGACTTAGCGAGGCGTATTTCCGTGAGGTACTCGAGTGCACTCTCGTCGTAGTCTGAATAACTGCGGCTTCCAGCAGGACGTTGTGTTACCGGTAAAATACCGAGTTTTGTATAGTAACGAATGGTGTCAATAGAAACACCAGATTTTTTGGAAAGTTGATGAATTAGCATGGTAAAACCTCTCTCATCATTACCTATTGACTATAGAGTATACTCCATAGATTATACTACTATTATGAGTAGAAAAAAGTATAATTCAAATCATAAAGTAGTGTTAATTACTGGAGCATCCAGCGGTATCGGAAGAGCGACCGCCGAGCTGCTTTTGCAGAAAGGCCACATAGTGTACGGATTTGCTCGAAATAGTGAGGTGCTTCAAGAAATTAAAGGCCTTCGGCCAATACCAGGTGATATGAAAGATGAAAAATCACTTGAGGCTGCGGTAAAAAAGATTTGTGACGAGCAGGGAAGAATAGATGTACTTATCAATAATGCTGGCTATGGATTACTGGGGGCGGTAGAGGACGTTCCAATTGAACAGGCCCGCAGGCAGTTTGAGGTGAATGTATTTGGGTTGGCTAGGCTGACGCAGCTTGTGCTGCCTAGCATGAGAGAGGCGGGCTCGGGCTTGATTATTAATATGTCATCGGTTGGAGGCAGAGTGTATTTTCCGCTCGGTGCCTGGTATCATGCTTCAAAGCACGCTATCGAGGGGTTTTCCGATAGCTTGCGGCTAGAGCTGCAGGAATACAACATCAAGCTTGTGATAATTGAGCCTGGCTTGATCGCTACAAATTTCTACAAATTAGCTGAAGAGCCGCTTACTCGTTATTCGTCAAATGGGGCCTATAGCGGCGTGGCAAAGGCAATATCGCACAACTTATCTCAGTCATATAGGACCATGTCACCGCCTAGCGTGGTCGCGTATACAGTAGCGACAGTTATTGAGAGTAAGCATCCACGACGTCGGTATCTTGTTGGTAAATTGGCGAGAGTTCTCTTCTACGCACGGCATCTCTTGGGCGATGGCGTCTTTGAGCAAATAGCTAAAAAACAGACGAGGTAAGTGAAGTTACTTGCCGGTCGG
Organism: uncultured Candidatus Saccharibacteria bacterium; assembly: GCA_963548005.1. Lineage (GTDB taxonomy): Bacteria > Patescibacteriota > Saccharimonadia > Saccharimonadales > Saccharimonadaceae > Nanosynbacter. Next base: position 1,864 of record CAUUSW010000007.1, read on the forward strand.
GGTCTAGGTTTGGTATAGTGACATTGATGTATGATCGACACGAAGTTAGCGTAAAAGTAGCGTTGTATAGTAGTGATGGCGAGCGTGCGCTAGTGATGTATTATCCGCGCGATGATGGTTTTGGCCTGCCGGGCGGGCATATTGACACTGGTGAAACGCCTGACGTGGCATTGAGGCGGGAATTACGCGAGGAGCTGGGCGTTACAATTGATGCGACCCCAGCTGATTTTTATGTGCGCGATCCGCAGGGCGGTACCGTAAGAGACCATAAAATTATTCTTGGCTACACGGCCACGGTTGACGGTAACATTGAACTACCGGACCGAGCGTGTGATGGCGGTGAGGAGCGACCAGTCTGGTTGACGCGGATAGAAGTTGAAGCTACCGACAAACTCGCGCCGGGCTACCGGGATTTTTTATTGAAGTGGTGGCCCGATTGATGTGTGGTGTATAAATTTGACCATATTTTTATAGTATGATATAAAATTCACACGATGCACGAGAAATTACGTCGCGTTACTGCCGAAGAATTTTACGTGGCAATAAAACAAGCTATGGCTGGTGATAGCAGGGAGTGTTTTTTGTCTGATTACTCACAGGTTGATTACGAAACGATGGTGACGGTTCTTATGTATAATGATCAGGCTGGGTTTGCTCTTGAGGGGGATAATTTGGCAAATATCTTTAGCTCAAGACAAAACCCTGTGAAACAGTCGCTAGATATTATGATGCCGTCGGTGTTATCTTTTGGAGTGACAAAATTAGATTGTTTTGGTGAGGATTTATGTCGTAAATACGCTAAGTACGGGTTCGTGGCAGTTGCTGCAACACGGTTTCTTGATGAATATGCCCCTCGTAATTGGGATTACGGGAAATTTGGCAGGCCCGCCGTATACTTTATGGCGCAAGCGCAAAAACTACCAAAGGGATCTCTCAATAATGTAACAGATAGTGTACCGTATCTATCGTATGATGAGGCCTGGGCGTACCGGGAAAGATTACTCGGTGGCATCTGACACGCTATTGATTATAACTGAACACCCAGCCACGCCGCCAATACATCACCGGCAAAGTACGCCAGTCCAGCGGCGACCGCCCCGAGGAGTAGGGTGATAGCAGCTTCTCGCCATGGTGATTGCTTGCCAACTTTGCCTTTGATGAAGCCAATTGCTAGGAAGGCAACCGCTGTTAGCGCGGAGCTGACATAAAACAGGGTGGTACCTGGTACTTTTGAGACTGCAACGACGTCGACTAAATACGGCAATACCGGTACGCTACCCACTACGACGAAAGCTAGGAAGGTTATTGCACCAATGATCTTAGGGGATGCTCGCTTTTGGGTGTCGCGGGCTGATTCTTCGTGCTCGGTGCTGGCTGCCAGGTAAGCACTAGCGCCCATTGAAAAACCATCGGCGATCAAATTTGCAACCCCCAAGATAAGGATGATCGCGCTGGAAATCCCGGCGCCAGCCGAAGCTGCCACGACGGCAAAGGTCGTGACTGTGCCGTCCACCGCACCGTAGACAAATTCTGAAATGTATCGTCTAAAAAATATTTTCATAACCGTGCCATTATAGCACAATTAGGTGTTGTGAGTTTTATTCGCGTATACTAAAGCAATGACGACTGATGAATTCCAGGGACTGATCCATCAAAAAGGCCGCGAGCTCTACCGGCCAATGCCGTGGCGTGACCAGCCAACCCTGTACTATGTGCTGGTGAGTGAGCTGATGTTGCAGCAAACGCAAGTTGCTCGCGTCTTGGTGAAGTTTACAGAGTTTACCACAGAGTTTCCGGACATTGAGTCACTGGCGGCTGCTGAGCTGACAGAAGTACTGCGTGCGTGGCAGGGGCTGGGCTATAATCGCCGCGCTCGATACCTCCACCAAACAGCGCGAGCCATCGCTGGTGGTGCTCTGGCGGCCACCCTCCATGACCTTGTCCAGCTGCCGGGCATTGGCGTCAATACTGCTGGTGCTATCATGAACTATACTTACCAAGTGCCAACGCCGTTCATCGAAACCAATATTCGTACAGTCTATCTCAATCATTTCTTTGCGGACCAGACGGCGGTAGCGGATCGTGACATACTGCCTATTGTCGAGCGGACGATGGACCAGGCAAATCCGCGTCAGTGGTTTTGGGCACTGATGGATTATGGTAGTGAATTAAAAGCTCAGGGCAAGGGTAAATTGTCCGCCAGTCGCCATTACGCCAGGCAATCGCAATTCACTGGCAGTCTCCGCCAGATGCGGGGCGAGATCTTGCGTCGATACGTTGACGGTCAGTCGCTGGCCGAAATCACCGCCGAGCTACAGGATGATCCGCGATTTGCGGCGGCACTGGATGGTCTGCGGCGGGACGGTCTCATTGCTGCAAAGTGACAGAATAGATCGCTAAACTATTGACATTTCAAACTGCCTATGCTATCATAGCCACAGTCAATACGACAAACATAAACAGTAACAAAGGAAGGGTATGGAAGACATGCAAACAGTTATTATACTGATGACCGTAGTGATCATTATCCACTCGGTGACGATTATCGTCTTGTTCGGTGTAATAATTTCACTGCTGACGAAGCTCAAGCGCCTCGTCAACCAGGCTGAAGCGGCGGTGTCCAACATCGCTCAAGCAACTGAGTGGCTGTCTCCAGTAAAGTTATTTACTGAAGTCGTGCAACTCTTTCGCAAAAAATAATCATCTGTTCCATATATCAATTTAATAGAAACAAACAAGGAGATATTATATGAAAAAAGTATTAACAGTTCTCGGCGCCGCAGCGGCTGGTTTCGCGGCTGGTATTTTGACCGCACCAAAAAGTGGCAAGGAAACTCGCGCTGACATCAAGAAAAAAGCTGGCGAGCTAAAAACTGCCACTGTCAAGACTGCCAAAAAAGCCCAAGCTGCCGCCAAAGATAGCGCTGAAGCGGTCAAGGTCGGCGCTCAAAAAGTTGGCGATGTCGTCGCTGGAACCGCTCGTACGGTCAAGGCCGATACCGAGAAGCATTTCAAGAAGTCGTAGTAGCAGTTTGACCTAAACGCAAAAACGCGAGATAATAAAAAAGATGAAATATCTTCGTAATCTCGCGTTTTTTGTGTGCGGCATTAGTCTGGCCGGCGTAATGATACGGTCGGGTATTGCTGTGGCGCAGACTGCGCCGAGTTCACCGCCGCTCCATCTGATCCGCAGTCAGTGTCAGTCCATTCGTTCGACATTGCAGCGGATTCAGCATAACGATGCCTTGCTGCGGGTTAACGCCGGCCAAGCATACAACACGATATCGACTAATCTCATCGCCAAACTAAATAGCCGCTTAGCGCTAGCGCAGATCGATAGCTCGCGGATGGTGATGATCGCTCGCGACTACGAAGAAGCGCGCAAGGCGTTTGCCCAGCAGTACAATGAGTATGAGTCCAATTTGACGGCGCTGGTCAGGACAGATTGTACCGATAAACCGGGCGAGTTTTATGCACAGCTGATCAAGACGCGCGACGCACGTCGACAGGTCAGTGAGTCGGTGACGACGATGAGTAAACTGGCAGCGGATTATCGTGTGGCGGTGGAACAGCTCAAGGTAAAGCTATCGAGCGGAGGCAGTCGTGGATAAGTTCAAGCGACTCGGTCGCCGGATGGTCAGGTTAATTATGCAGCATAAGTTACCGACGATGGTAATTAGCGTGATCGTGGTGTCGATCGTGCTCGTTGGTATCTCGATGCACTTATATTACTCGTCAGATGCTTTCCGAGTGGATTTGAGTCGGCCGGACTATGTACCGTATCGAGCGCAGATTGATAATTCCAATAATCATAATCGAGACATGTTTGAGGCGCAGGGTGAGGTGACGGGCAAAGTGCTGGATGATTTTCTGCAAAAATATAAGCAAGAAGAAAAGAAAGCCGATGGTGCGCGGGCGTTTGCTAGCGATGTGTTGAGCGATGATCAGCTGGGCGTCAGTGGTAGTGGCAATGGCGCGGGCGGTACGACGACACAGGGTCAAGACAGTTCGCCAGAGTGAGTTATGATTACTTTTTATGCGTTATCGCCGTTGGGATGACAGCTAGCTCGATCTCTTGTTTTTCAAATTCTTTGAGGAGTCGGCGGCGCATCTCTGAGGTAACCGCCCATTGATCTGATGGCTGGACCTTACCGGCAACGATCAATTCGACCGAGCGGCCGGTGATATCGCCGACGGAGACAAATTTTGGCGGTTCAATAATTTTCTTGTCCCAAGATTTTTCCTTGCTCAATTGCTGGCCGGTCTCGTTGATGATATCAGCGGCGCGGCTGATGTCGGTACTTGGATCAAGCTGCAAGGTAAAGCGCGACATGCTATACCCCATCGTTTTGTTGATGACATGCTGGATGGTGCCATTTGGTAAGTAGTGCACATTACCATCAGCATCGCGGAGCACGGTTGACCTGGTGCCGACGCGCTCGACAGTGCCGCTCGCACCCATGACATCAACGATATCGCCGACGCGATATTGATTTTCAGCGATGATAAAGATGCCGGCCAGAAAATCTTTGACAAGTGATTGTGCACCAAATCCGAGCGCTACGCCAATGATGCCGGCGCTGGCAAACAGTGGTGACAAGTCGAAGTAGAATAACTTACTGGCGACCATGGCGGCGATGTAGGCAATGATAGTGATGCGCCAAAAACTACGGATCAGCTGCGTCAGCGTATTTTCGCGCTTTTCGATATCTTTGCGGTGCCACGAGCGGTGCTTGGCAGTGGAATGGATCGCGTAACGGATCGCCCAGGTGATAAACATGCGGCCAAAATAATAAACGATAACCGCGCCAATGACGATACTGACTGTTTCAACCATCCGCTCGCTTACCAGCCAGCCTAGTCCATGCTCAGTCATCCATTCATCAAAGCGCGACGAATTTAACAGTTGTTTGATAAGCGTATCCGTCATGAGTTTAGTATAATGAAAAGTATGAGTTTTGTCGATCCAAATCAATTCGTTATCACTCGGCGGCGCAAGAAGTATAAATTTGCGCTATTTAACAATTCGCCGCTTTGTTTTGAGTATGATGAGTGGACGCCGCGGCCGATTGATGTACTGGAGGTCGGTGCGGGAACGGGACTGTTTAGTGTCGAGCTGGCGGCGCGCCATCCCGAGCAGCGGCTTCTGGCGGTTGATGTCAAGGCCGATCGATTGCAAAAAGGGGCACGTGAGGCCGAGCGACGCGGCCTCACGAACATCTGGTTTGTGCGGGCACGAGCGGATCAGCTGGGTGAGTTATGTGAGGCTGGATCACTCAGTCAGTTGTGGGTTACTTTCCCCGATCCGTTTCCACGCCAGCGCTCCAGTGGTCGGCGTTTGACGCACCCACATTTTTTAACGCAGTACGCAAAGTTGCTTGATGAGGGCGGCGAGCTACTACTCAAGCACGATGATCACGACTTTTTCTGTTGGAGCTTGGAGCAGCTGGTGGTGGCTGGCTGGCAGCTTCGGGAGCTAACGTTTGATCTGCACGAATCGGAGCGACTTGATGAGGAGAGCGATGCCCGGATCATGACAACCTACGAGCAGCGGTGGGTTGGCGAGGGGAAGGCGATTGGGTTTGTGCGAGCAGTCGACCATCGGATTAATGAAAGCCAAAGTGAGCCCTCATCCCCTCAAGCATTGGTTGGTTGCTGTTGAGCACGATATGCTGGCTCGGCCTCACTCAATAAATAGAGTAGATTTTCCGAGGGGTTGCAAAATTGCGGGCGTTCGTTAAGGTCGCGCAGGATACGCCGACCAATACAGGTGGCGATTGGGGTTGGTATTTCGTAGACGAGGCTATTGTCAGTGATAATATCAGGTGATTTGGCGTAGATTCCCTCAACGATGATTACTTCTGCTGGGCTAAGTGTACCCGCTATATAGGGCTCCGCAGTTTGCCAATTCATGTGGCGATGGTATATCTCCTTATCATTAACGAGATTTTGTAGGTCGATGGCCATCGTTTCGGTGTCATATACAAACGGGTCATCCCAGTGCTGCCATTCCTGACGATCATTATAATAATAAAGGTAGGTTGCGCCACGGTGGTAGTCATCAGTTGACATAGTAATTGAATTAATGTTGAGCTCATCCAGCCGCTTGCGGAGTTGTTTGACGATGGTTGATTTACCAGAGCCACTGCGGCCAGCGATATGGATGATGCGCGGAGAGTTTGCGGTAGAGGCGAGAATATCAGAAACAATAGTATCAATGTCAAGCTCCGGCTGAATTGATAGCGCCTCCCGCCCCTCGTGTTGTCGTCGGAAGTCGTAGTGCGCCTGCCACTCACTGGTAGCCATTATTTCACCGGTCACTTCCATGAATATATTACCAAACTGGTCAGTAAATTGTTGCCATGATCCATTATCTTCTAATTCAGCTTGTACTAGGCCGTCGTTTTCGAAAAAATCAATAACGACACCGGGTAGCGGTTCGGCGCGTAGTTTGCGGATAATTGGTGTCTCGTCGTTACGGTAGTATTCATATAACTCGGGGCTAATCTCAGTCGTCACCTCTAGTCGATGCAAGCCATCACCATTCCGGAAGCCATTATCTTTGAGGGTTGCTTCGTAATGTAGCTCGCCGGTATCACGCCTAAAGGTTGAGCGGAGGCGTAGACTAAATGGCTCGTCCGGGTGTGATAGATATAACTGTTCAATCGGCTCGGCTTCTTTGCGCAGATCGGTGAGTTTTTCCGGAAAGATAGCCATGAATTTACGCTCAGTCTCTACGGGCAATCTCCCTTCAAATTCGGGTGTGTGGATGAGTGATTCGATTGACATAAGCGTCGCTCCTTTAGTTGTGTTGATGACACTAGTGATTGTAGTGTAGAATTACTAGTATGAATAGCAAGTATAATTTGACTCAACTATGATTGACCAATTTATCCCCGAACATCATATTCAGAAGCATATTCTTGGTGTGTTGATGCATATGAAATATGCACGGTTTCGGGATATGCGGCCGCCAAAAGTGGATACTAATCTCTATACCTACCACTTAAATCTATTAAAGAAGCGGGGATTTGTCATCAAGACGGATGATGGATACTGTCTGGGGCGGGAAGGGCTATCGTATGTCGATAGAGTGAGTATTAAATCACTCAAAATTCGTACTCAACCAAAAATTATTACTATGATTGTCGTCCAAAATGCCAATGGTGATGTGCTGCTCCAGCGGCGCACCAAACAGCCGCATATCGATACCTGGACACTGCCGTACGGCAAGCTACATATTGATGATGAGTCGGTCTTGGCCGCCGCTCAGCGGGAGGCACGTGAGAAATTAGCGGTGGATAAGCTGCCGCTGACACACGCGGGTGATTGCTATATTCGTGTCCTTGTGGGGAAGGAAATATTATCATCAACGTTGGCGCACGTGTTTTATGGTGAGACTGATGAAGTCGTGGCGGGCAGAGAATTGGTGTGGGCCCGTCCGCATCGATTGGCGGATTATGACTTGGCGCCAGCGGTTGAGCAAATCGTAGCACGGACGTTCTTTCACGACCCGTTCTTTTTTGAGGAATTTGTGGCAGAATTAAATGAGGTAATTGAAAGGAGAAACTATGACAATTGATGAGTACGCCAAGAAAGCCATCGCGACACTGATTGGTACGCATGAGTATGGGGAGATTGATGCGCGACTAATGGCGCAAGTGCTTGGGCTGGTCGGCGAATCGGGCGAAGTGGCTGAAAAGTTCAAAAAGCTGGTTCGCGACAAGCAGGGAATACTGACAGACGATGACCGTACAGAAATTCTCAAAGAATTAGGCGACGTGTTGTGGTATGTTAATGCAGTGGCGCACCTGCTCGGTTCTAGCCTCGAGGAAGTTGCCCGGATGAACAACCAAAAGCTCGCCAGCCGCCAAGCCCGCCAGCAGCTGCACGGGCGGGGTGATAATCGCTGATCATAGCACAACGCCAAGGGACAGTAGTTTATCGGTTATTCCCATAATGATCGTTTGCTCAGTTTGCGCTTGTGTTGCTTGGCGCATTGCGAGGAGGGTATGCATGCCACAAGCCGCTGCTGCGTCGAGGTTATTTTGATGATTGTCAATAAACAGTACGTGCTCTGGATGGTCAGATAGGTTTAATGCTGAGAGGGCAGATGTAAATGCACCCCGTTCAGGTTTGTGGTGACCAATCTGCCACGATAAAAGACACGGCCTAAAACCGTCATAGATACCTGCTTGCTGCAAGATAGCAGAGTGGCTCGGCATAGCATTGCTGAGGATACCGATCTGTAGTCCATGCGTCGTCAATGAACGTGCAAATGTGATGACATTTTGGAAGTATACTTGATGATCGCGGAAGCCACGAGTTAGCCGATCGTATTGCTCTGGGGATGGATGATCACAACCTAGCCTCCGCAGAAATACGCTCTCGTCTATGAAACCGCTTTCGTAGTCGTGCAAAGCTTTTGGCCATTGTTGGTCGAAATGCTCGGGGTTATGCAGGGCGTTTCTCAGGTCACTTTGGATGTCGTAGTCACTGACAAGTACACCACCAACATCAAAAAGGATTGCTGAAATTACTGAATCGTTCATGTCTGATATTGTAACATGTACTACTTTTTCTCTTTTTATTGAACTCCCATACGATATGCGCTATACTCAAGCATAAGGGTAATTATGCGCATTTCTGACAGTAGTATTGAGAAGATTTTGCGCCAGGGTGAGGTAATTTCTGAGTCACAGCTGGCCGAGTTAAAGATGGAGGCGGAACGTACGCACCATTCGTTACAGACGATTATCTTGGAGCACAAAATCCTGAGCGAGGTACAGCTCGGGCAAAAGATTGGCGCATACATCAATGTGCCGTTTGTAACCATTGAGCCAAAGGATATTCCTGACGATGTTCTTAAGCGTATCCCCGAGCACATCGCCCGTCAGTACAATGTCGTATTGTTTGCCGTCGATGATAACGGCGTCTTGAGCCTGGCGATGGAAGATCCGGATGATGTGCAGGCGCTTAACTTCATCCAGAAAGAGATTGGTTACAATATCAAGGTATTCCTGGCGACAAAAAATAACATTCTTGATTGCCTGGAAAATTATCGCGGTAATATTACCGATGAGCTGGATGAGGTGGTGTCAATCCAGAGCGGTGCTGAATCAGACTCACAAAACGTCTCTGAGGAGGAGATCTCTGAAAATTCGCCGATCGCCCAGACGGTTAACTTGCTGCTCGAGTATGCTATTAAGTCGGGCGCTTCGGATATCCACATTGAGCCGCGTGAGGATTTCGTCCAGGTTCGTTACCGAATTGATGGTGTGCTCAAGGAAGTAAATAAGTTGCCGCGCAATGTCCAAGGTGCGCTGGTTAGTCGTATCAAGATTTTGTCAAATCTAAAAATTGACGAACGCCGCGTGCCGCAAGATGGTCGCTTCAAGATCAAGGTTTCTGGTAAGCAATACGCGCTGCGTGTGTCGACGCTGCCGATCGCTGATGGCGAGAAAATCGTCATGCGTATTTTGGACGAGTCCAACCAGGCAGTTGCCCTCGATAGCCTCGGCTATTGGGGGTTATCGCTGAGTACACTTAAAGACGCTATGGCGCAACCAAATGGTATGATCTTGGTGACCGGGCCAACTGGTTCGGGAAAGTCGACTAGTTTGTTTAGTGTGCTATCAGAACTTAATACGCCAGATGTGAATATCTCAACCATTGAAGATCCGGTTGAATACAAGATCCCCGGGGTTAACCAAACCCAGACTAACTCAAAAGCCGGCATGACCTTCGCTTCAGGACTGCGCGCACTGCTCCGCCAAGACCCGAACATCATCATGGTTGGTGAGATTCGCGACGGTGAGACGGCTAACCTGGGCGTGCAGGCAGCACTGACTGGACACTTGGTGTTCTCAACCCTCCACACCAATAACGCAGCCACTTGTTTGCCGCGTCTCCTTGATATGGGAATTGAGCCGTTTTTGATCGCTTCGACGGTCAAGGCGGTGATCGGTCAGCGCTTGGTGCGGCGGCTGTGTATGCATTGTCGTCAGCAATATGTGCCGGACGCCGGAGAGCTGGCCTACATCGTTCAGATGTTTAATCTCAAACAGGGCTCGATGCAGCGACTACATGCGCTGGAGCAGCAGGCAGCAGCTGATAAGATTGGTGGCAATACACCGCTCGGCTCGACTGACGTAACGATTCAATATTTATGGCGACCAAATCCCGAGGGCTGTGACGAGTGTGGCCATAATGGCTTCAAGGGGCGCGTCGGTATCTACGAGGTTCTCGGTATTTCGATTCCAATCCAAAAGATGATCACCGCCAATGCCACTAGTAATGAGATTCAGCAGCAGGCGATTACTGAAGGAATGGTGACAATGCAGACGGACGGTTTTGTCAAGTCGCTGCGTGGCGTGACAACGCTAGAGGAAGTTTTGAGAGCAACAAGGGAGCAATAAATGACAAAATTTAAATATATCGCAACTAAAAATAACAATCAGCCGATCAACGGCGAGCTAGAAGCCAGTAGCCGCGCCAGTGCTATCCAGCTCATTCAAGCTCAGGGTATGAGGTTGGTCGACCTCAAGGAGGCTGGTGACGAGAAGAAAGGTTTTCGCTTTGGGGGTGGCAAGAAGTCAGTGCCGACCGAGGAGCTGGTTGGCTTTACCAGGCAGCTTAGCACCATGGTGTCTGCCGGTGTGCCGATTCTCAGGTCGCTCAACTCAATGGCACAGCACGCCGAGAGTCCACATTTTCGCGAGATTTTGAACGCAGTATCTAAGGAGATCGAGGGCGGTGCCTCGTTTGCTGATGCGCTGAGTAAGCACCCCGAGGCCTTCAGTGATGTGTATGTGAACATGGTGCGTGCTGGTGAAACGGGTGGTATTTTGGACGATATTTTGAAGCGCCTGGCCCTGCAGCAGGAAAAGAACTCATCAATGAAAAAGAAGATCAAGAGCGCCATGACCTATCCAATGGTGCTGATCGTCATCACCATCGGGGCGTTCTTTGGTTTGATGATTTTTGTCTTGCCAATGATTGGCAAGACGATTAAGGATCTGGCGGGCGAGGACGCAGAGCTGCCGGCACTGACGCAGATACTGATGAGTATCAGCCAGTTTATGGTGAGTTTTTGGTATATTATTTTCCCGTTATTATTTGGCGGTGTGTATGCGCTTCTTCGCTATATCAAGTCGCCAGGAGGCAAGGTTAAGTTCCATCATTTCGTCCTGAAAGCGCCGATCATCAGCAAGATTATTCGCAAGGTGGCGGTGGCGCGGTTTACGCGTACCTTTTCGGCGCTGATTGGCGCGGGCGTGTCGGTACTGGAGGCACTGGAGGTGACGGCCCGGGCAGTCGGCAACACAGTATATCAAGATTCATTGCTTGACGCCGCCAAGCGCATTAAGAATGGCGAGGTTTTGTCGCGGATTATCAATGAGCGCGAAGATCTCTATCCGCCGATCGTTGGCCAAATGCTGGCGGTCGGTGAAGAGACGGGCCAGACGGATAAGGTGCTGGTCAAGGTGGCGGATTTTTATGAGGAAGAAGTCGATGCGGCGATTAGCGGTTTGAGCTCGACGATTGAGCCGGTGATGATCGTCTTTATGGGCGGCATGGTCGGCTTGATCGCGGCGGCGGTGATGATGCCGATTACTGGATTAGCAAATCAAATTAAAGGATAGTTGGTTTTTCAAAATACTTATGCTATACTTAACAAAAAGAAGAGATGTGGGCAAACGATAGTGGCAAATATTTTCTACAAGTCAAAGCCGATCATCGGGCTTGATATTAACAAGGCCGGCGTTCGGGTGATGTCAGTCGACATGGCACGGATGACGGTGCACGGATACGGCGCAATTGAGCTGGATCCGGCGAAGGACGAGAGCGATGACCGGGCAGAGTATCTCTGCGGCAAGATCAATCAAATGTTTGAAAAAAATATTGTCGGACGGCTCGGCAGTAACCGCGTGGTGCTGGGACTGCCGACAACCAAGACATATGCGCGAACCTTTGCGCTGCCGATCAAGCAGGAGAATAAGATTGAGGAGGCGGTGAATCTCGAGGTCGAGCAGTATGTGCCGATGCCGCTTGATTCGCTCTACGTCGATCATCAGATTATCAAGCGCGGCAAAGAGAATTTATCGGTCTTGATGTGCGCGGTGCCGCAAAAGATCGTTGACGAGCAGCTAGCGATTGTTGAATCGTGCGGTATTGAGGTAGCGATGATCGAGCCGAGTATCAATGCCGTGGCGCGGCTGCTTGAGCGAACCAAGGAGGGGTCGCTGCCGACAGTTATCGTTGACATCGGCCCGGCGACGACCGATATTGCTATTCTTGATGCGGCAATTCGCGTGACTGGTGGGCTAAACATTGGTGGCAATACATTGACGCTTGACATCGCTAAAAAATTGAACGTACCACTTGAGACGGCGCACCAATTCAAGGTGCTTAACGGTCTCAACACTGGCCCTCGTCAGGAAAAGATTACCGAGGCCCTAAAGCCGAGTCTGCAGCGGATCATCGGTGAAATCCAGAAAGTTATTCGCTACTACACCGATCGCTTCCCGGATGAATCGCGCCTTGAACAGGTGCTAATCGTTGGTAGCGGCAGTAGCGTGCCGGGGCTTGGTGAGTACTTTACGGGCGAGCTGACCTTACCAGCACGAGTGGCCAGTCCGTGGCAGTCGCTGAACTTTAATAATTTAGCACCGCCGGCCAAACAGCTACGACCGCGGTTCATGACGGCAGCTGGTTTGTCGCTAGTGCGAGCGGAGGAGATTTGGCATGATTAATCTATTACCGCCGAAAGTTAAACGCGAGATTATCGCTGGCCGGTCAAATGTGATACTGTGGCGTTACTGCGTGGTGTCGTTGATTCTTGGCTTCTTACTCATCGTGGCGACAGCGGGTATCTACTTTATTATGGCGCATACTCGGACAACTGCTCGACAGGCGATTGAAACAGGTAATCGTCGAGCGCTGCAATATCAAAAAGTTCAGCAGGATTATGAATCGTTCAGCGCAAACCTCAAGATTGCCAAGGCGATTCTCGATAAAGATGTGCGGTATTCAAAGGTAGCACTCAAGATCGCTCAGGCGATGCCGTCAGGAACAATTTTGCAAACGTTGACGCTAGATAGCAAGAAGCTCGGCACGCCGATGACTATCAACGCGCGCGGTAAAACGTATGGCGATGCGCTGCGGCTCAAGGACAGTTTTCAGCAGTCAAGCCTCTTTAAGGATGTTAATCTCGCCTCGGCGGTGGCCGAGAAAGAAAACAAGGACGGCTATCCGATCAATATTACAATTAATGTGACGATGGTGCCGGAGGTTGCGAAGCAATGAGTGAGAGAAAACGAGAAAAAATGACACCGGCGGTGACCATGCGGATCGTCTTTACGCTGTCGCTGGTACTGATCTTGGTCGGCATGGGAGGGGTCGTCTATTTTGGCTACACCATGCTGCAGGGTACTGCTGAGGAAGTTTCTAAAATTCAGACTGAGGCAAAAGCGGTTGATGCTAAGGTGCAGAATCTAGCGCGACTGGAAAAAGAGATGGAGAAATATAAGGATAGTGTTGCCAAGGCGCAGCAGCTAGTGGCAGAAACGCAGCAGTATCAGTACCAGAACCAGATTATCAATGACCTCACGGCCTACGCCAATAAATCTGGTGTTGGCATCGCTGGGTTCACCTTTACATCAGGCTCGGCTGGGGCCAAGTCAAACTCGGGCTCATCAGGCACCTCGGGTACGAATAATAGCTCCGGTTCAAACAGTGCTGCTGGGCCAAAAAGCATGAAAGTGTCGGTCCGCCTCAACGAAAAAACAGACTATATGGCGCTGCTTCGGTTTATGCATTTGATCGAGCAGAACTTGACACGGATGCAGATCGCTAGTGTCAGTATGTCCAAGACCGAGGGGACGGGTCAAGTGAATACACAAACCTTGGAAGTGGAGGTATATGTTCGATGAAAAACTCACCTGATATTTCACAAATCGGTACGCTAGTATCGCGGTTTTTCCATCGCTACCACGTTATTCTCTATACGTTGACAGTGGTGGTTGGTGTATCGGTGGCAATTTTCCTGCTCTACAGCCTGCTCGCCTCGTCAAATCCAAAAGAAGATACCATCCAACAACAGACGACGCGATTTGACCAGAAGACAATTGACCAGATCAACAGTTTTCGCACGCGCGATACCGCCAACGCCAATTTTAGTCTGCCGGCGGGGCGGACGAACCTGTTTGCCGAATAGCGTGGATATCGCTATAATGTGAGAAGTATGCTAATTTCTGCTGAACGATTTGATAACGCACCGGTGATGAGCCTACAGACCGGCTCGGAACTGGCACGGACATCGCGGGCGGTGATCGACCCGCGCAATTTATCGATCGTGGCGTATGAGCTGGAGGGACCGACGCTTGATCAATCGCCGAGTTTACTACGGATCGCCGATGTGCGGGAAATTGGGCCGCTAGGTCTGATCATTGATTCGGCGGACGAGCTGATTATGCCGAGCGACGTCCTGAAGATCAAGGAAGTGTATGAATTTCAGTTTGCACTAGTCGGCAAGCACGTTATTGACGGGAAAAAACGTAAGGTCGGTAAGGTCATTGGCTATACGCTAGAGGCTGGTAATTTTGTTATTCAACAGCTTCGGGTACGGCGACCGCTACTCAAGAGTTTTGGCGATACTGAACTGCTGATTCATCGTTCGCAGATCGTTCGTGTGACTGACGAACATATCGTTGTCAAGACGCCAGAGATCCGCCACAAGGAGCCGGTCGTGCAGCCACAAGCAACGTTCGAAAATCCATTCCGAAAGGCGCACCCTGCGGCCGAAGCTGACGGCAGCGACAGCAAATGAACCAAATTATTACCAGTACCGCAGCGATGCAGCGGCTGGGTCAAGTGATTGGGCGCAACCTGAAGGGTGGGGAAGTTATCGAGTTAATCGGGGACATCGGCGCTGGCAAGACGACGCTAACGAAAGGTGTTGCCAAGGGGCTCGACATTACTGAACCGGTGCAGAGCCCAACGTTTACTATTTCCCGTGTGTACCAGTCGCCGGGCGGCTTGACGCTGGCCCATTACGATTTTTATCGATTGGGCGAGGCGGGTATCATGGCGGAGGAGATTCATGAGGTAGCCATGCAACCACAGACCGTGACAGTGGTTGAGTGGGCGGGTGCCGTCGAGCAGATATTGCCGGCCGATCGACTGACAGCGAGGATTCTAGCAATTGACGAACAGTCGCGGCGTGTCACGCTGAGTGCTGGCGGGCCGACGAGCCAGACACTCCTCGTGGCAATCAGCGCGGCGGACGAGGAGTTGGTGTGATTATTCTGCTCGATACATCAACGATGACGTGCTATTTAACAATTGTTCAGGGCGATACCCGGCGAGAGGTGGCTTGGGAAGCGGGTCGTGGTTTAGCCCGAGGGCTGCTACGATTTTTGGATGAACAGACAGGCGACATTCACCACATCAGTGGTATAGGTATCATGCGTGGGCCGGGTAGCTTTACGGGACTGAGGATTGGCTGTGCGGTGGCAAATACGTTGGCGGAGGGACTCGGTATTCCGATCGTTGGCAGTAGTGGCGATCACTGGCGAGATGACTGCCTGGAGCGGCTGAAGCGCGGCGAAAACGACACGATTATTCTCCCCGAATATGGCGGCGAGGCTCACATCACGGCTCCGCGCAAATAGTGGTATTTTCATCCGCGATATCGTACAATAAAAGTAAGGCGGCTTTAGATTAGTGGCTTGGGCCGTTTTATTGCATCAGTTGAATATGGCCAGTCGTTGATACATTTCTCGGGGTGTATACCCGGGGCGATTGGTCGGAAAAGAAAGGAAATCATATGGTAGGAATAGTTATTGGCGGCTTGGTTGGCGCGGCACTTGGCGTGGGCGGTTTTTACGCCTATCAGCGGACGAGGCAAGCTAACGGCAAGTCACAAATTGAGCGTGACATTGCCGAGGCAAAGAGTAAGGCCAGCGACATTGTCCTGAAGGCTAAGGACGAAGCCTTAAAAATCGAAAATGAGCGCCGCCGCGAGTGGCAAAAGACCGAGAATCGGTTGGCGGATCGCGAGCAGACGCTGGATCGGAAATTGGACGAACTAGATAAGCGGGCGGAGAAGCTGCGCACGCACGAAGATGAGGTTGACAATCTCAAGGAAGAGATTCGCACTATTCGCACGCGCCAGCAGGAGAAGCTCGAGAAGATTGCCGGCCTAAAGAAAAAGGATGCTGCCGACAAGCTCATGCAAATGACCGAGCGCGATATCAAGAACGACCTGGTTGGATTGGTGTCGAAATTACAACACGAGGCTATGGATGATGCCGAAGAGCGGGCGCAGATGATCTTGCTCACCGCGATGGAGCGGATGAGCAGCGAGGTAACGGCTGAGCGAACAGTCACGGCTGTCAAGCTGACTGATGATGAGATGAAAGGTCGAATCATCGGCAAAGAAGGCCGCAACATTCAGGCGTTGCAGCGCGAGACTGGTGTCGATATTTTGGTGGATGACACGCCGGGTATGATTGTGCTGTCGAGTTTCGATCCGATTCGCCGGCAGGTGGCTCGCTTGAGTCTCGAGATGTTGATGAAAGATGGTCGTATCCATCCAGCGCGCATCGAAGAAGTCGTCGCCAAGGCAAAAAAGCAGATTGATAAAGAAGTCAAACAGGCTGGCGAGGACGCTATGCGTGAGACCGGTGTCGTCGGCATCCCGAAGGAAATGCAGCGACTGCTAGGTGAGCTAAAATTCCGAACGAGTTACGGACAGAACGTATTGAAGCATTCCACCGAGATGGCCCAGATGGCGGGGATGATCGCTGAGGAAATTGGCGCTGATGTGCGCATCACGAAAATTGCGACACTGCTGCATGACGTTGGCAAGGCGGTGACTCACAAGATCGAGGGCAAGCATCACCACATCGGTGCCGAGCTAGCGCGCAAATACGGCATGGACGAGCGGATCGTTCACGCTATTGAAGCGCATCACGATGATATCGAGGCGACGACACCAGAGGCATTGATTGTGCGAGTGTGCGACGCTGCCAGCGCCGCTCGGCCAGGAGCGCGCAATATTTCGGCTGAGAACTTTGCCGAGCGGATGCGCGATCTAGAAAATGTAGCAACCAGCTTTGCCGGCGTTGATAAGGCCTATGCGATATCGGCTGGGCGTGAAGTGCGGGTGATTGTCCGGTCAGAGGACATTGATGATCTAAGCGCATTCAAACTGTCGCGCGATATCGCCACCAAGATTGAATCGACCATGCAGTACCCAGGCACCATCAAGGTTAACGTTATCCGCGAAACACGGGCGATCGAGTACGCAAAATGATAAAAAGTGGTTGGTTGCCGTATGAGGAATGGCAGAAAGCGCAGGACACTCGGATCGCCAGCGCCGCGCTGCTGATCGAAAATTCAGCGGGCGAGCTGCTCACGGTCAAGGCATATTACAAGACGCATTGGAGTCTGCCTGGTGGTATGGTTGACGCTGGCGAAACGCCGCTACAGGCAGCACTTCGCGAAACCCAGGAAGAGGTCGGGCTGGTGGTTACTGAGGAGGAAGTTTCGTTTTTCGCGGTGGCGTCACGCTCCAGCGACAAAGGACTGGCGCATCAATATGTGTTCAGGGCAGTGCTGGATGATGAGCGATTGGAACGAATTGTCTTGCAGCAGTCGGAAATTGATGCCTATCAGTTCATGAGTCGCGACGCAGTGCTGGCAAGCAATGAAGGATTCGCGTGGTCGATACCACATTGGGCTCATCATCAGCCAGGCGGTTATGTCAAGACGCGAATCGTTGACGGCGATGACGAACGTCAAGAGGCGGTTGCGCAATTCGTGGGATTTGGTTCGTAGGAAAAATAAACGGAGGAGGAATGATGGGAACATTGGTTATCAGTCGACACGGCGAGAGTGAATGGAATCTGCTCGGCAAGTGGACGGGCTGGACGGACGTGGGGCTCACGGAAAAGGGGCGGGCCGACACAGTGCGGCTGGGTGCGCTACTCAAAGACATCAGGTTTGATGAGGCGTATACGTCGGCGCTGCAGCGGACGCACCAAACGCTGGACGCACTGCTTGAGGGGCGCGGTAAGGGCAGTTTACCGACGACACAGGCGGCCGAGCTGAACGAACGTGATTATGGTGATTTGACCGGTAAAAATAAGTGGGAAGTCAAGGCTGAGATCGGCGAGGAAGCATTCAACGGTATTCGGCGCGGCTGGGACTATCCGGTGCCGGGCGGTGAAACGCTCAAAGATGTTTATGCGCGGGTCGTGCCATATTTTGAGCGGGAGATACTACCGAAATTACAGGCGGGTGAGAACATTCTATTGGTGGCGCATGGTAATTCTATCCGTGCGTTAATGAAGCACCTCGACCACGTACCAGAAGCAGATATGGCCCATGTGGAAATGCCGTTTGGTCAGTTACTGGTTTACACCTTTGAGCTGACGTCTGATCTACCGACGAATAAAGACGTGCTGTCGGTGGAGATTGAGGCGGTGAACGCGTAATTAGGCGCGTAGAATTTCATAGGCGCTCAGTGCTGATAAGAATTGTTGAAATCTAACCGTGTTCTCACCGTGATATGGCCAGGTAGCGTGATTTAACCAAAAGCCGATGAGCTTTAGACAGTGATTTAGATTAATCATATCACGATACGGTGAAATATCGTGGCCGCTTTTATGTAAATCAATCAACAGGCTCGTAATATCGCTGCCCGGCTCGCCCGGTCCAGACCAACTCCAATCGACTAACCTGCTGCCATGCTCTGGATGCCAGGCAATATTTGACTGCCTAATGTCGTGATGACAAAAGGCTTGTAGATGAAATCGATTCGGCTGAATCCCAGCGCGCTGCAGAGAAGGTAGATCTGTCAGCAAATCCTGGGTGACGGCTTGGCTGTGTGGTGTCATTTGATTCAGAAAATCTGGCAGAATCTGATATAGTTGAGCAACCACCTGTTCGTCAATTGTCTGCCAGCCCTCTTTGATAAAACTGATACATGATGGTTCAATGGCGAATGAGTCAGCTGGCAGTGGAATAGTCTCTAGTTTGGCAAATTTTTCTGCAGCCGCCCAGACGTAATCATCAAGAGTCTCGGCTTCAGCTCGCCATCTCCAGCCATCGTCGGGCCGCAGCGCTTCCATGATGATTGCATCACCACACAAGACAGACTGTGCGGGAACGCCATCATAACCACTCTGTCGCAAGTGCGCCATAGTAAACGCCTCTTTATCTAAATATTGCTGTAATCGCTGCCGTTTTTGGACGCTGTCATATTTGGCTGACAGTTGTTTGATAAAAGCGGCGTGATGATCCTTTGTGGCAATTGCTTTTTCGTATTGCATATGACCGCCATCAACATGGTAGAGACATTCAGGATTCTGCACCGATTCAGCCAGTGGTCGGCACGCCAGATGATCAAGCGCTCTTGCTACAATCTCGTCATGTGAGGCATATAGCTCAGGTAGGTGATCAAGCGAGTGCCAGCCGGCGTCAACCGCATCATCACGCCCAGTTATTGCCGTTAGGTCGGGGACCGTAAATAGATAAGCACTGGTTTCTATCCAGGCAGTCTGGGTATTACGCGAGTCGTTAACCAGTCCACAGAACACAAGGGTCGGATCACCGCCAATAGTTGCACCAGTCTCTTCCATTACTTCACGATGGGCTGCCGTGAGTGGTTCTTCTCCTGGATCGATAAAACCGCCAGGTAGCGCCCATTCGCCGGTTTTCCGTTTGACCAAGAGAACTTGTCGTGATTCCGGATGAATAACGATACTATCAGCGGTATAATTTGGTCCATCATACCACAGTTTCTGCTCCGTGATTGACATCATTTCATTCATGCGGCGACCAGTTGCCTTAACGCTTGACGACCAATTTTTTCTTTTACATGTGTTTTATATTCTTCAATTTTATCATCTGGGCCTGTGTGCTTACCTTCAACGTCGCTCAGTTTAACTGTCGGCACGCCATCAACCGCCGTGGCTTTCATGACGAAATTATTCGCCTCAACTCCGAGGTCGTTTGTCAGTGTTGTGCCCCAGCCAAATGTCACCTTGATACGATCCTTGAAATAATCAGCCAGTTTAATAATTGTCTCGACATCCAGCCCATCGCTAAAGACGATCGTCTTTTCGTACGGATCAATACCATGTTGTTCATAAAATGCAATCACCGTATCACCAAACTGCATCGGGTCGCCAGAGTCATGACGCAGAGCCTGCCATGAAGTCATTTGCTCCGGTGTGAAGTCAGCGAAAAAGAACTCTGTCGTAAATGTGTCGGTTAGGGCGGTTGATAAACCTTCGCCATACAGCTGCCGCCAGTCTTGGAGTACCTGATAGTGGCCATCTAACGGATTGTCGCCGGCCTTGTCGGCTAGTGCTGCGTAAACCATCGGTAATTCATGTGCGAATGTACCAATTGGCTGCAAGCCAAGCTCATGTGCCAAATAAATATTTGAAGTGCCAACGAAATTATCAGGAAGTTCACGTGCGACGCGCTCAATGACATGCTTTTGCCAGTCGTAGCTAAACCGTCGTCGCGTGCCGAAGTCAGAGAACTTGATGTCTGGGCGATTTCGTAATATGTCAATTTTCTCGCTTAATCGCCGATCTCCTTCGGCGTATAGTTCTTTGAGCGAACTACCTTCATGGGCAAGTTTATTCTGGAAATATAATTCGTTCAGCTCGCTCATGACCACTGTTTCCCAGAACGTGACCAGCGGCCATTTGCCCGTAGTACTAACCGCTAAATCGCCGCGCTTATCATAACCAATGTTAACAGGTGGTAGGGGATTGTCGCCTAAAAAGTCAAGGTAGTCGGGCGTGAACTGTGCTGTGCCGTCTTGATTTTGTAGGCTGGCAAGATAGGCGATCTCATCAGGTTGCCAACCCTTTGCCACGTTACTGAGCCGGTCGCGTAATTCTTCTGCGCTCACAAATTCTGATAGCAGGGTAGGAGCGCGATTTTTCAAGGTGAAGGTGACCTCGGCATCAGGATGCTTGGCGTGCTCCAGCTGGCCCATGGTCGCCTTATAATAATCTAGTCCTTGTGACAATTTAGGTTCACGGTTCATTGAACACTCCTTTCGATCATCATTTTAGCCTCACTGGTTGAAACCGCCAGAACGTGGGCCTCTTTCATGGCGGCTAAGGCCTCTTCTTCATCAGTTGCCAGCCCGCCGAGAAATACCTGAACCTTCTCGCGAGGTGTTCGTGGTGTGATGATGGTCTCCAGCGTCTCGCCTGTGTCACTTTGACCCTCCCAACCAGAATACCCGTCAGTTTGACTTATGCCTTTGTTGATAATAATGTCATCAGGCTGCACGTCAAGCTTATCATGAAAGGCAGCGCCAGTTGTGCCAGCGACACAATGAACCGGCCACTGGCCGCCAAAATTACTAAAATGTGGTGTTTTAGCAGGGTGCCAGTCGCGAGTAAAAACTACCTGTCCATCATGGTGCCGCACCGTCTCGGCGATGGTATTGAGCGGGGCAACGACCTGCTCACTCTCGGCAACTGCTAGGCTGCCATCGATAAAATCATGCTGCACATCAACGGCAACAAGTACATTTCGAGTTGGTTTTACTGTTTCCATAGATTGCCTCCTTACTTAATGTATAAACTACACTTACTGTATAGTCTAGCAACTAGTTATTGTGTAGTCAACACTAATTGGTAAAATAATATAAAAAATCGATACCCTATCCTGCCCCTGGCTTGGTGATATTAGCTAATCAAAGCTCCGCGATAACGTCTCGAGGTTTTGGGAATTAAACTCGTATAGTTTTGCTGGACGATGTGCGCCGTCACGCCATAACTCGTTGGTTTCATGAATGAGATTGAGGCTGAGGAATTTTTTGCGAAAATTACGCTTGTCAAATTCACGATCAAAGATAATTTCGTAGGCGTTCTGTAGTTGGGTCAGGGTAAAACGCCGCTCCAGAAATGCCGACACAGCATTCGTATATGTTAGCTTGGCGATCAGTCGCTCTCTGGCGTATTCAATAATGCTGGCGTGATCATAAGCCAGTGGCGGTAGATTATGTACATCAAAAAATGTCGCGTGCGACGTCGCCTCGTCGAGCGGGATAGTACGCCCACACCCGAGGTATGTCACCGATACAGCATGTCCTCGTGGGTCACGGTTGACCGTGTCAAAGGTGTAGAGCTGCTCAATGTAGCTCAAATCATTCTCAACATCTACGCCCGTTTTTTGGGTAACGATACGTCTCAGTGCGGCTGTCGTGGTCTCGCCCTTGGCGTTGTATCCGCCGGGTAGCGCCCATTCACCCTTGAACGGCTCGTTGGGGCGCTTTAGGAGTAGGACTTCTAGCGCGCCGCTACTAATTTGAAATATCACTGCATCAACGGTTAACGTAGGTGGAACGTATGGTTTCGTGTATTTCATACAATATATAGTACCCTGAAGTAGCTAGTTTGCCAAGGCAGACATTGTGGCCTTGAAGACTGATGTGAATTGTGTAATAATAGCTGGGAAATGAAAGGAAGAACCACTACAACCCCCCGAAGAGAATCCAATGGGTCCGAGCGTCGTCACGCAGCTGTCGAGAATAGTAAGTGTTTCAGGGTGCCCATCGTCGAAGGAGGCAGCCTTAAGAGAAAGGCACGCCGTGAGGGGCGCCCTGATAATCTTGACATTGATGACCAGATCCCTGGCCAAACCGTAGAGTCACCTTACCTGCAGCACGAGAGGGGCCAAAGATTACTGGCAGCAGCGGCATTGCTGGCCGTTCAAGTTCGTCAACTACCTCTAAGGCATCCGATGAGGGGACGATATGTGAACGCGCTTCAAGCCCTCATGGCTGGTGAATCAGGTGATGTAGGGAGGATAGCCTTCCTTACTACCAACCCCGTAGCAAAGACAAGAGAGGAACTCCGCTCATTAGCAGACACGGGGATTGCTTCGGTCGAGGTTGATGAGATTGGTTTGGTGCATTATTCATGTGCGGAATTCCCAGTAGAATAGCCACCATACCCATCATCTACCGGATCATCTCTGCGCTCTGCGATCTTGATCAGGGCTGCCAGACTGATTCCTCGCTCGGCGAGTTCTTCTTCTGAGGTGAAAAAGTGGTCGCGACTTAAAAGCAATTCACCGATCCTTCGGTAACTCTCTTTCTTGTCAATGAGCCCCTGTTCAATCTGATCACCAATCTCCCGGCATGCCCTGGCTCTACGAATATTATCCTCCGAGACTACTTTATCCATACCGACAGTCTCATCAACCCCATAGGCCTCAGAAAGTCCTGAATGTACATAGACTTCAATCCTTCCTGGGGGATCCCACAATTCCTTCCCGGGAGGTGGCTCTGGCCAATCCATCCCCATCTTATTGACCATTAAACAAAAGGGGTGGCCAATGTCAATCAATAATCCCTAGGGCAATCGTCATCACACCAAGTACCACGTGGCTTATCGTTACGCCGATGAGGTTTGATGAGTGCTGGTACGCTCGGTGCCAGAAAAGGCCAACGATGCCCATGACAACAACAGCGAGCATATCGCCGTAGATGATATGTACATAACCGAAAAGGGCGGCTGCTACGCCAAGCTCCAACACCCGGTGCAGCCGTAGTTCTTGCAGCATACGGCTGAGGATACCGCGAAATAACAGTTCTTGCGCCGGGCACGAGATGAGAATATAAAATACATAAAATCCTATTCCTTCGGTTGGTGAGAATCGAGGCTTTTCGAGGAGTAGAAACAGCCCGGCTGCGATAAGGAGAACTATAGTTATCGGTAGCACGGTTTTGAGTGAATAGATGGTACGTTGCCGCGTAATACCGATGTCACTATGCGTATTGCCGAGTATTCGCATCACTATGTACATCGCTACTACACCGACGATGAGTGCCACGAATTTCATATTCCAAGGAATAATGCCGATACAAATCAGGATGGGCAGCGTGAGGTACACGCAGACAATGGCATAGAGATATATTATTTGTCGGCGGTGAGTTGTGCGGGTAGTGTGATTAGTATTGGCCATAATTATGAGGGTATGTCTATATATTAACTCAAATCACTAATTATTGCTGTATTTAATGTGTAAAGTGTGGTAGAATGGAGCGGAGTGAGTATCGAGATTAGCTTCTCGGGGTGTGGCGCAGTTGGCTAGCGCGCGCGGTTTGGGACCGTGAGGTCGAAGGTTCGAGTCCTTTCACCCCGACCACACTCATCTTGTTCGAACACACGCCCTCGGAGCTCCGCTCCGGGGGCATTTTTGTCGCAGAAGGTTGCATGTGAACCTAATCTGGTTGGCTTATCGCCCTCGCTCCATCGCCACCCGCTGGGCATATTCTGCGGTGCGGTCGATGGGCAGTGCGCTGAGTTTATCTGTATAGCCTTTTCGCGTGAGTGCCGCGGTGATCAAAAAATCAGCAAGTCGTGGATTCTTTGGCAAGATCGGCCCGTGCAGGTACGTCGCCACGATATTGTGCAGCCTCGCGCCCTCGATTTGGCCAGTCTCGTCATTACCAGCACCCCGCACCACGCGCCCCAGCGGCAACCCTCCTTCATCAAGCAGCGTCTGGCCGCTATGATTTTCATAACCAACGATCTGTCCAAACTCCTCGCTCTCGAGCGTGATATTGCCGATCAGGCGTTCTGCCTTGGCGTATGTCTCCAGCGGTAAAATCCCCGCACCGCGAATCACGTGTCCCTCGTGTGTGGTGAACGCTCGGCCAAACAATTGATACATACCACAGATCATCAGCATTGGCACGTCGCTCTCTGCTAAGCGCCGTAGCTCATCCGCTCGCGCCAGCAAATCGTCCTGGATAATTTCTTGCCCAGCATCCTGACCACCACCGCCGATGAATATATCTCCCGCCATAAAATCAGTCGTATCGCCCGGATTATGATCAATAATACGTACCGTAAAGCCGCGCCACTCCAGCCGCTTTTTCAGCGCCAGCGTATTGCCCCAGTCGCCATAGAGATTCATATCGCGCGGATACAATTGGATAATCGTGATCGTCATCGGATGGCCTCCACATCGGTTTTGATTGATAATAATTTGCGCAGCCGCATCATCGCCGTGTAGGTACAGTAAATGTGCTTTGGCTGGCGTGGATGATGGGCTAGCAATTTTTCCAGCGCCGCCGCTAAATCTGGCTCGATTATTTCTGGCGTAATATCATCATACTCCAGCCGCAGCGCCATATCATGAGCGCGCACACCGCTGACTACCGCCACCTGCTCGAGGCGTGAAACATCCACGTCCCACAGCCAGCTAACGTCGCGTCCGTCAGCATAATTATCATTGATAGCAATCATCGTATCCGCTGTTCCGTCAGCAAATGACAGCAGACTGAGCCGAAAGCCGCTCGGATTTTTCACGAGAATCAGCTCGATCGGCGTGCCGTCAATCACGATAGTCTCGCCTCGACCAAATGCTGGCGCTACGTCTGACAGGGCGCCTAGTAATGTCGTTAGCTTGGCTTTCTCACCTATAATTTGTCGTACCAAACTCAGTGCCGCCGCCGCGTTCAGCAGATTATACACGCCATTTAGCCGCATTCGCACCGCGTGCTTGGCGTCATCAATCTGAAAGGTCGCCGTTTGCTTATCAATGTCAGCAAGTAGCACGTCAGCTGGGGCCGTCTGATTTGCCTGAGCCCGGCCAGTCTTGAGTGCATCGTCAGTTGGCATCAGTTCGAGCAGCTGGTCGGTTGTGCCAAAAAACGCTACGTCTGCCGCCGTTTTTTGGTGCAGGCGATAGATGCGTGGGTCGTCGCGATTGAGCACCACGGTATCAGTGGTTGCTTGGGCGATTTTTGCCAAGAAACCAGCCGCCGTGTCGATCTCGCCAAACCGATCCAGCTGATCGCGCATGACGTTGAGTAGCAGGCTGTAGCGCGGCGGCACTAATTGAACAAACTTGACTGCCCAGGCCTCGTCAAGCTCCAGCACCGCGATGTCGGCATCTAGCCGCCCGCGCATGTCTACCTCGCCGAGCAGCGCCGCCGCCACGCCACGCGAGAAATTACTGCCCGTGCGATTGGTAAAAACCTTAAGGCCGGCCGCCTCGAGCAGTTCAACGACAATCTTAGTAGTAGTGGTCTTGCCATTCGTGCCGCTGATAACCACCACGCCGCGCGGTACTTGCGCCAGAGTGCGAGCGATAAAGCCCGGATCAATCTTTTCGATGACCAGCCCCGGGAGCGCCGAGCCGCCGCCGCGTAGGCGGGCAGCTTGTTTGATGGTTTTGCCGATGAGTGTACTGAGAATCTGTCGTGACATATTTCGTATTATACCGCGCCCAAGCAGTGTGCTACAATAGAACTATGTTTTTGGTGGGTATTTTCCAGTGGTGGTATGGCGCAGGCTGGCGGCGGCATATGCAGCGCGTTGGTCTCGGTGTGCTGCGGACGGCCGATTTTTTCTCAATTGGTTTGTTGGTGCGGACATTGTTTGATCCATTTCGCCAAATTTCTGCAGGGCAAATTCGTGCTCAGGCGCCGCTCGCTGTCAAGATACAGGCTTTTTTTGACCGACTGTTCTCACGGGCAGTTGGTGCGGTGGTGCGGCTTTTGGTACTGTTTGCGGGGCTGGTGGTTATCAGCTTGCGGGCAGTGTGGGCGGTCGGCAGCATCGTGGTGTGGGCGCTGTTACCCGTAACGCCGGTGATAGGAATTATCTTGTGGCAGATGAGGGTTTTGGCATGAACGAGGTGCGACCGGAGTTTCGTTATCACAGCTTGCGGGCGCAAAAGGCACGGTTTACGGCGCGGTTTGGTACGGTCTGGCATGTGTTGGTAGTGCTCGTCGCCGTTGCATTGGGCCTGGGTGGCGTTTGGCTATTGATCAAGCACGGGCCGATTGGCTGGTTGATGATTGGTCTGGTGGGGCCATTGGCGATGCTCAGTGTGTGGTGGCAGGGCGATCTCAAGACGATGGCGGTGAGTGTGCGAGCGGAGACGATTGATGATGTGATGGCAGCGGATGTGCTGGGTCGCCTGAGTCAGCGACCGACGCCAAAAGAGATCGCGCTGGCGGTTGGTCAGTCGCGGGCCGGGCAATTCCTCGGGGTGCGGTTGGGCCTCACACCAAACTTTTTGGCGAATATCGCTTCAGATGATCTAAATAATACGCCGGCCGTGTGGCAATCAGCGCTGCGAATTTGGCGTGACACCAATAGCCCGAAGGTAACGGGTGCGGTGCTGGCGGCGGCGATTGTTGAGCAATTTCCGAATCATGACGCTCTGCTAGCAAATCTAAAAATTGATTTTCGTGATGTATTGAGCGGTATCATGTGGTATGAGCGCCTCAAGTCGTTGATCGAGCAGTTCAAGCAAAAGCCGCTTCACACCGGCGGTATCGCTCGCGACTGGTCGTTTGGCTATACGCCGCTCTTGAGTCGGTTCGCCCAGAACCTCAGCTTGCAGGTGTCGGGCGGAACGATGATCGCGCAGCTGGACGCTCATCAGGCGGCGCTGGAGCAGCTGATGACAATTTTTGGCTCGAACGGCCGGCAAAATGCAGCGCTGGTCGGGCTTGATGGGGCTGGCAAAAGTACAGTCGTGGCGGCGTTCGCCGAGATGCTCATTGACGGACATAAAACCGTGCCATCGTCGCTGCTCTATCGGCAGATTTTCCTACTGGACGCCTCATCGCTGATTTCGGCGGCAGCCGGTCGGGGCGAGCTAGAAGGACTGGTGACGCAGATTCTCAACGAAGCATTTTTATCAAAGAATGTGATTCTGTGCCTCGATAATGCCCAGCTGTTTTTTGAAGAAGGCGTCGGTTCGGTTGATCTGAGTAATTTGCTACTGCCAATTTTGGAGGCGGGCAGGCTGCGGATTATCCTCACCATGGATAGTCAGCGTTACTTGCAGATTTCTCAGCGTAATGCCCAGCTGGCGACGGCGTTAAATACCATCGTTATCGAGCCATCACCGCCCGAGGAGACGGTGCGGATTATGCGCGATCAGCTGCTTGGTCTTGAACATCGCCATAAAGTCACCTACATGTATCAAGCCATCGCTGAAGCCTACCGCGTCGGCGAGCGGTACGTCCAAGACGTGGCGATGCCGGGTCGGGCACTCAAGGTGCTGGAGGCGGCAGCTCATTATGCGTCGTCCGGGCTGGTGACAGCTCAGTCAGTTGATGACGCAGTCGAAAAAACCATGGGCATCAAGATCGCGACTGCCTCGACTGATGACGAGCGGGAAAAACTCTTGAATCTCGAAGGCTTGATCCATCAGCGCATGATCAATCAAACGCGTGCCGTCAGCGTCATCTCTGATGCCATCCGGCGAGCGCGCGCCGGCGTGCGTAATCCTGATCGGCCGATTGGTACGTTTCTGTTCCTTGGCCCGACTGGAGTTGGTAAAACTGAGCTGTCCAAGGCGCTGGCGGATATCTACTTTGGTGGCGAGGGCAATCTCATTCGGCTGGACCTTAATGAGTTTGTTCGGGCCGAGGACGTGGCGCGCCTGATCGCTGATGGGGCGAATGATCCGATGAGCCTGACCGCCCAGGTGCAGAAGCGACCATTCTCGGTGGTGTTGCTCGATGAAATTGAAAAGGCCCATCCGCAGGTGCTCACGACGCTTTTGCAGTTACTGGACGAGGGAATTTTACGTGACGAGAAAAACCGCGACATTAGTTTTCGTGACGCCATTGTCATTGCGACGTCGAATGCTGGTGCTGAGAGAATTCGCGAATATATCGAGCGTGGCTACCAACTGGAGCAGTTTGAGCAAACATTTATCAACGAGCTGATTAATGCCAATCTGTTTCGTCCGGAGTTTCTCAACCGGTTTGATGAAATCGTGCTATTTCGTCCCTTGGGCAAAGAAGAGCTGCTGCAGGTCGTTGATCTCATTTTGGCTGGTATCAATCGAACGCTGGCGCCACAAAAAATCCAAGTCGCTGTCGAGGAGGCGGGTAAAAAATTATTGGTTGATGCTGGCTATGACCCGCGCCTCGGCGCTCGTCCGATGCGCCGCGTGGTGCAGCGAGCCGTCGAGAATACCGTCGCTAAGCAGCTGCTCGCTGGCACTGTCGCGCCAGGCTCAACGACGATTATCACGGCGGAGCAGATACGAGCGGTGGTCGGCGAGGCGGCTGATGGCAGTAGTATGGTGTCCCCAGACCCGGGTGTGCCGCCGATATCACCCGGACAGTAGAGTTGCCAATATAATTTATTATTGTATAATAGGCATATGGCTAAGAGCGGTATGGATTTTTTCGGGCACGGAAATGAGATTAAAGCGCAATCGCCTCATTCAATTGAGGGGCTCGTGGCGAGTGGTTTTATTGATGAAAGTGGGCAACTAACCGCGCGGACACGTCGTGCCATGCCGCGAGGGGGTGTGGAGATATTAACACCTATTAAGGTGCTAGAGGATGGAGAATTGGTTGACCCGAAGCTTTCAAGAGAGGTGCAGGAGGTGCAGGATTCCTGTTTTGTTATCGCGGACGGGGTAATTGTAGGGGGGTGTTTTCTTGATCTCCCCGGGTCTGAGATGGTTGAATATAACGGCCGCATCTCCAGCCAGGGCTTTGTTACCATATGCCAAGATCCTATGCTCGTGAATATTGTCGAGCAACTTGAAGATATAGCTCGGGAAGATCAACATACTAGGCTAACACTACGGGATATGGGTGCTCTCGGATTTGGCAGCTTTGTCGCTGGTGGAGGTATGTCATGGCTAGGTTCTGGCGAGCCATTTCTGACGACAGCTGGGACTGTTGTGGGTGGTGCGGCTGGGTCGATTGGTTTTCGACTGACTGAAAGAAAATGGCTTGAGGGGCAGGTAGAACAACTTAGTCGGGTAATACATGAACGCCCCGACAACATTACCATTAACCTCGACCTTATTGACAAGGCGCGAGCGAGCAAGCCGTCACCGGTGGTATCTAGTCTGCAGTGGTTTTGGGAGACGAGCAGAGTCGACCCTAACTTTAGATTTGATGCACAGATAATAACTATCAATAATATTATTCGGTTTATATTTAGAGATCCGCGATATAACTCGGACGCCCTTATGTTTGCCAAGAAGTGCCAAGAGTGCCAACAAGAGTATGACGCAATACAGCGTGAGCGAGCCGCACTGGAAGTTCGTACTAGCATGGGCATAAAAACTAACGATGGTCAATTGGACGCGCGTGAGAGTCATACTGATGAATATTTGGCGGACTGTTTCTTGCAGCTGTTCGATGGTGTGAAAGAGACACACGACCGACTAGAGCGGGAAGAACAGCAACGACAATCGCGGCGCGAGTTTAATGCCACGATAGAGCGCCTCACGACCGTTACCGAAGAAGAAATTAAGTGTCAATCAGCGAAAGTATTTCATGATGAGTTGATGCGGTCTCTGAGCGGAGAAACGCTGATGAGTTTTGGTGAAGGTGAGCAAGGCATCTGTATGCGAGCAATAGAATGGGCAATGGACTTTATTCATAAATTACCGCAGATGATCACCCCCAGTCTATCGATACACGAGGCGTATGATCATTTTCAAGGTACAATTAACGATATGACGAATGGCAAGTTGGCATTGCCAACAACTGAGCAATTCAAGCAAAAATACCCTAGCATCGACCAGGGTATTGTCTAGTATAGTGGTACCCCGCACAGGAATCGAACCTGCAACCTTTGGTACCGGAAACCAACGCTCTATCCAGTTGAGCTAACGGGGCATAACTAACGCGCTGATAGGAAAAGGTCCGGTGGAAAAGCGCGAAATTCATGGTACACCCGGCAAGATTCGAACTTGCGACCCCTTGGTTCGAAGCCAAGTACTCTAATCCACTGAGCTACGGGTGCACACGAGGGTATTATACCACGCACCGCGCCTAAATAGAAATGATATAATGTATCACATGGAGATACGAACAGATATTCCGTTACAACAGTATACGACGATGCAGCTCGGTGGCACAGCACGCTTTATGGCGTCGGCGACGTCGGTGAATGAAGTGAGAGAATTATATAAAAGTGCCAAGGTGCAAGGTATACCGATCTTTGTCTTGGGCGGCGGTAGTAATGTCATCGCTCGCGACGAAGGGTTTGAGGGGGCGGTGCTGCTCAATCGAATCAAGGGGTTTGAAGTGCTGACTGATGATGGCCAGACGGCAACGATCAAGGTTGGTGCGGGTGAAATATGGGATGAGGTGGTTAAGCGTACAGTTACCATGGGCCTGAGCGGCATTGAGGCGATGTCGGCCATCCCTGGTACAGCCGGCGCTGCGCCGGTGCAAAATGTCGGTGCGTATGGCCAGGAAGTTGCTGATGTGCTCACTGAGCTAGAGGCGTACGACTCACTGACTGACCGGGTGGTGACCTTAGGCGCAGCGGAATGCGGGTTTTCATATCGGCATAGTATTTTTCGTGGTGAGGCGAGCGGCCGCTACTGCATTCTCTCAATTACCATCAAGCTCCATCACGCAGCGCCAAAACCGCCATTTTACGCCGGCCTCCAGCGGTATTTGACCAACATGAATATCACGACCTTTACGCCGCAGGTGATCCGCGACGCGGTGATGGCGATTCGGTTTGATAAGTTACCTGATCCGACCGAGCGACCTAATGCTGGCTCATTCTTCAAGAACGCGCTGATCGAATCATGGCAACTGAATGAACTTCGTGAACGGTATCCAGATGCCCCATCCTATGATATGCCGGACGGCCGACACAAGGTGCCAACGGGCTGGTTGATCGAGCAGGCTGGGCTCAAGGGGGCATTGCTTCACGGCATGCGGGTGCACGACAAGAACGCGCTGGTATTGATCAATGAGTCGGCGACCAGCTACCACGATCTGGCGGCGGCACGTGACGCTATCATTCAGTCAGTCTACGATAAGTTCCACATCCAGATCCAGCAAGAACCGTTGGAAATTTGAGCGCCAAAACGCTTGCGCTTATGCATATTTCCGAGTATGATGGGGGTATGAAGGGACGGGGGTTTACGCTAGTCGAGCTGATCATTGCTATTGCCGTCATGGCAATTCTACTGGTGCTCGCGACATTAAGTTTTCGTAATTATCAGGCGGCGGCACGTGACAAGGAGCGTGAGGCCGATGTCCTCGCTCTGCAGAATTATCTCGAGAGCGTCTATCCACGGGAAATTCGTGACAGTGCCGGTAACGTCATCAAGCCTGCCGGTGGCTATCCGGCGTATGTTTCCGGTGCTAGCGGTGCTGGCAAGATGACTGCGGCGCAGTTTGCAGCGGCGTTTGATGAACTGGGTGGTGCCGCCAAGACTGGCCCGCTGGATCGAGAACGCCTCATTTCGGCGATTAACGGTACATTCGGTGTCAATCCGATCGCTAACGTGGGTCAGCTGCTTGCCAAGAAGGATGATTACGAAAATACCAAGATTACTAATTATCCGAACGGTGCGTACGTCTACATTGCTGGGGTTTACGGTGGCGTGTGTGACGAGATAGGTACGGCCTGTCGGCGCTATACGATTTTTTATCATTTAGAAACAAAGGAGCCGGGTAAATGGCAAGTACTCAACAGCAAACGTCTCTAAAACATGCGGGCGGTTTCACCGTTGTCGAACTGATGATCACCTTAATTATCGCCGGGATCTTTATAATGAGCGGCTACCAACTGTACGGGGCGGTGTTGGCGCGCAATACTGAGGCTCGCCGTACGTCGGAGGCCGCCAGTATCGGATATAGCATTCTGCGTGAACGCGGCCTGTACAAAACGGTGTCCGAGGTTTGCGGTAGTGGTGCGGTCAAGACTGAACAGGTGACGCCACCAACCACACCGATACTACCGAGTCCGGTTCGTGCCCGAGTCGAGTATTGTAAAGTGCCAAACAGCGTCGCAGTGATTCGCGTCGCAGTGATTATTACTTATGGAACGCCAGCGCAGGAGGTGGTGCATGCGACGTACATTTCGGGCTAATTCTAATCGGCGACAGCGCAGCCGGGGCTTTACGCTGGTCGAGATCTTGGCGATTGCGCCAGTCATTATCTTGGTGCTGGCAGGTATCATCGGCTTGATTATCAACCTTACTGGCTCATCAATGATCACTAGTGCCAGGTCACAGCTACAGAGTGATGTGCTAACGGCACTTGATCGGATTGAGGCGGACGTGCGGCTCAGCACCACGCTTGAGGGAACAACCTCGTCATATGTACGTATGCATAGTCTCGCTACTAGCGACAACCCCTACAGCCCGACGCGGCGTCTGATCCAAAAAAGCGATTGCGGTGTGGCGTGGGGAGCGGTCGCCATCGCTGATGCCAAGACCTATACCACTGAATATTTCCAGAGTGGCTCGGAACTCAAGCGCAAGACGATGTACGATGGCTCATGTCCGAGCGCCACCGACCGTGTCTGGCAGCTGGATGGGGCGGTCGAGACAATCATCGACACCAGTACGGTGCTTAATTTCAAGGTCTGCAAGATCAATGATGGTACGCTCAAGGTTAGCCTTGGCGTAACGAAGACCGTTGCTGGTGAAAACATCCAGTACTCCAGCCAGCGCCTCATCAAGTCAATCAATGTTCCTGCAAACGGCACTGCCGGCGCCTCGTGTCCATAGCGGATTTGGGCAGGTTTTCGAGGTTAAGCGCCCTGGGCAGGAAACATCACCCCTGTTTTCGCAGGCTATGGGGGCCGAATCGGGGAATTATTCGTAAAATGCTTGCGCTTTTATAATCGCTTTGCTACAATCAAGTTACAATAATAACTAACTAAAAATAGGGGGCAAATCAGAAATGATTTCTTCAAACAAAACTAAAGGTTTCACATTGGTTGAGCTCTTGATCGTTATCGTGGTCATCGCTATCTTGGCTGCTATTTCGATTGTGGCGTACAATGGTGTGACACAAAAAGCACGTGACGATGAGCGTCAATCAAATGCGCGCAACCTTGTGAATGCGGCTGCATCATATAACTCTGAGAAAGACAAATGGCCGACTGTCTCTGAGATTGGTTCATTTAATACTATTAAAGTTCCAAGCACCGTAATCTCGGCAACTGACGGGAACGATCCAACGGATGGCAATAAAAACCACTATGCATATCAGTTCTGCAAGGATGGCGGCACTACTACTGTTCAGGATGAAGCAACAGGTGTTAAGGTGCGCTATTGGAAAGATATTGATGCGGGTACAAACCACGTCCAAGAAGTAACAAGCGGTAAGTGTTCATAGTATTCTCGTACTAAGAAGCAGTATCTAGTATAAAATAAATCCCGGCCAGTTCCGGGATTTATTTTATACTGCATTATCTTTCAACAGCCGCTACCACTGCTGACTATCTTCTCATGAGCCTCATGTCCATCAACAGCTTCTTTCCAGTAGGTGACTTTTGCTCCAGTAATGTTTGGAGCAGTTCCGCACAACTCATATAGATACTTGCTTTTATCAGTTGGACTTGGTGTAGTAGTTCCGAGATTATTTTTGATTTGATCGGATAGCCTTATTGTATTAAATGACCCCAGCTCTGCTATCGTCGGCCAATGACCTTTTTCTGAGTTATACACGGCGGCGGCGTTGATGATGTCGCGTGCACTGGCTAGTCTTTCACCGTCTCGAGCTTTGTTGGATACACCATTGTATGCTGCTATCGAAATAGCAGCCAAGATAGCGATGACCACGATAACGATCAAGAGCTCAACCAATGTGAAACCTTTAGTTTTGTTTGAAGAAATCATTTCTGATTTGCCCCCCAAGTTATTTAGTATTAGTTATATGGTAGCGGAAAACGCGCTGCAAGGCTAGTAGTTTGTTGCTTAATTTTTGCGTATTCTGCCGGGTCCTCTGCGGTTATCGCTGTAATAATCCACTCGGCAATCTGTTTGACTTCCGCCTCCGTCATGCCGCGCGTCGTCACCGCTGGCGTGCCGAGGCGCAAGCCGCTGGGACGGAATGGCGGCAGGGTATCGTTCGGGATGGCGTTGGCGTTGGCGGTGATGCCACTGGCCTCCAATCGCTCCTGGGTGGTTTTACCGTCAATGCCGAAGCTGCCATAGATGTCCGCTAACACTAGATGGTTGCTGGTGCCGCCTGTTACCAATTTCAAGCCGCCGCGCTTCAGCTCATCCGCCAGAACAGCCGCATTCTTTACGATTTGCTGGACGTATTCCGTGAACTCTGGGCGTAGCGCCTCGCCAAAGGCGACTGCCTTGGCGGCGATGGTGTGCATGTGCGGGCCGCCCTGGGTGCCAGGGAAGACCGCCCGGTCGATCAGTGTTGGCAAGTTTTCCAAGGTCTTTTCCGGCCGCTTCAAAGGATTGCTGGCTATGCCCCTCGACAAAATCAAGCCGCCGCGCGGGCCGCGCAAGGTTTTATGCGTGGTAGTGGTGATAACGTGAAAGCCATAATCAAACGGATTTTTAGCCACGCCGCCAACGATTAATCCAGCGATGTGGCTCATATCCGCCATCAACATAGCGCCGACTTCGTTGCCAATCTCGGCGAACTTGGCATAATCCAGCTCGCGCGGATAGGCCGAGAAGCCCGCCAAGATGATCTTTGGCCGATGTTCTAGCGCCAATCGGCGAATTTCTTCATAGTCAATTTCGCCAGTCTCAACATCCTTGATACCGTAGCGGACGAAGGTATACTCACGGGCTGAGCGGGTGACTGGGGCACCGTGCGTCAAATGCCCACCGTGCGCCAAATCCATCGCCAGAATGGTATCGCCAGGCTCGCACCACGCATAATACACCGCCTCGTTGGCCTGGGCGCCGGAGTGCGGCTGGACATTGGCGTGATCAGCGCCAAATAGTTTTTTAGCGCGGTCAATCGCCAGCTGCTCAATTTGGTCGGTGTTTTCTTGTCCGCCGTAATAGCGTCGTCCGGGGTAACCCTCAGAATATTTGTTGGTAAAGACGCTGCCCAGCGCTTTGAGTACACTAGTTGAAACGTAATTTTCGCTTGGGAT
Source organism: uncultured Candidatus Saccharibacteria bacterium (assembly GCA_963548005.1). Classification (GTDB taxonomy): domain Bacteria; phylum Patescibacteriota; class Saccharimonadia; order Saccharimonadales; family Saccharimonadaceae; genus Nanosynbacter. The sequence continues at coordinate 37,749 of CAUUSW010000007.1, forward strand.
CATTTCGATCCCCAACTGCTGCCGTTTTATTTCTGCCGCAATCAAATCGGCGACCTGTGTATCCTGCATGACACTCCCTCCTTTTCCTCTATTATAGCACTTTACATTATATATCATGTGTGATATATTGTACGCTATGAGCATGAATGACTATCTCCAAAAAATCGGCGTTATTATCAATGAGAATCGTAATCGCAAAGGCCTCACCCAGACGCAACTAGCTGAGGCCATTGGTACATCACAAAGTGCCATCAACCGTATCGAGAACGGCGGTCAGAATATTAGCGTCGAGATGCTAATGAGGATTAGTGATGTGCTCAATTGTGATATCGTGACGCTTAACCACTCGGGCAAGATGAACTTTCGGGTGCATGGCGGTAAAAAACTTTCTGGTGATATATCGGTCAAAACGAGCAAGAATGCGGCCGTGGGGCTGCTCTGTGCTAGCTTGCTCAACAGGGGAAAAACGACGCTGCGTCATGTGGCACGTATCGAGGAGGTTAACCGAATCATTGAGGTGCTCAACTCGATTGGCGTTAAAACTCGTTGGCTGCGAAAGAACGACCTGGAGATTATACCACCGGCGCGGCTGAGGCTGGAGGATATGGATATCGCTGCCGCTAAACGCACGCGTACCGTGATCATGTTCCTTGGCCCGCTGCTTCATCAATATCATGATTTTCGGCTACCATTTGCTGGTGGCTGTAACCTCGGTAAGCGCACGGTTGAGCCACACCTGTCGGGGCTAAAGCATTTTGGGATGCAGGTGGACGCTGAGAGCGAATATTATCATGCACGCGTCAATCCAACAACGGGCGATCGGACAATTTTATTGACTGAACGCGGTGATACGGTGACGGAAAACGTTATCATAGCGGCGGCTCTGTCCACGGACACCACCATCATCCGCAACGCCAGCCCGAACTACATGGTGCAGGATGTGTGTTTCTTCTTGCAGAAATTAGGCGTGACCATCGAAGGAATTGGTACAACGACACTGAAAATCACGGGCCGGTCGCACATCAATACAACGGTTGATTATTATCCGTCTGAAGACCCGATTGAGGCGATGAGCTTTATCGCGGCGGCCGTGGTGACTGATTCAGAAATCACGGTGCGCCGGGCACCAATTGAGTTTCTGGAAATTGAGCTGGCAACATTGGCTGAAATGGGTTTGCAATATGAGTTGAGTGAGGAATATCCAGCCAATAATGGTCGTACTCGCCTGGTGGATATCACGCTGAAACACTCCAAGTTGGTTGCGCCAAAAGACAAGATTCACGCGCTGCCGTTTCCGGGAATTAATATGGACAACCTGCCGTTCTTGGGGCTGATTGCGACCGTCGCTAAAGGCCGGACATTGGTGCACGACTGGAGTTACGAGAACCGAGCGATTTATTTCACCGAGCTGAGTAAATTGAATGCGCAGATTGAGCTGGTTGATCCGCATCGGGTGTATATCACTGGCCCGACCAGGTGGAAGCCCGCTGATGTTGTGGCGCCGCCAGCGCTGCGGCCGTCGGTTGTGGTACTGCTCGCCATGTTAGCGGCGCCGGGCGTGTCAATCTTGCGCGATGTGTATTCGATCAATCGCGGCTACGAGGAACTAGCGCAGCGGCTTAATTCGCTGGGTGCAGAGATTGAAGTTATCACCGAGTAGCTACGGAGTGTTCTGCTATCGGCTCTATTTGGTTGTATGACGGGCAGGAAACAGAAACTTGAGATAATCCTTGAGCATTCGTGCACCCGATATGATCGGTAGATAGGCTGTGAGCTGGCGATGAATGTGCTGTGTCAGCAGCTCGTCGTTAGCGATAATTTGTGCCGCCCGCCGCATATTAGCGTAGAGCGAGGTGGTCTCATCCTCTAGACTCACGCCGCTCACCTCGAGACAGGCAATTGGCTTGATATCGGCAACGCCACCATCACTGGTAGAGATGAGTAGTTTGAGATTGGCAATGTCTTTTTCCCATGATGTACCGCAGGCCTCGAGGCCAATGATCGGCACGTTAATAGCAACATCTGAGCCAATCGCCAGCGCTCGTCCCAGGGTCTCGTCGTAATCTTGAATGTAGTGGACGCGCTCACGCAGGACAGGGTCGCTATCGACGAGCTTGAGGATGGTCAGGAGCTGCTGATACATGTCATGATCGCCCTGATGAACCTTACCGGCAAGAATATAGTGAGCGTTGCTATCGAGCAGAATCTGCTTGAGCACCTCTGGGCGCTCAAATGGTAGATGTGGTCGCTTGTAATTGGCGAATCGCCGTTTGAAGTCGAACACCAGTGCGTCCTCGGGTAGGTGAACTGGGTTGTTGTATTGGTCCTTGCGCCTTGCGAGAATTCTATTTAATTCCAGCCGACCAGTACGCTTAAGTGATCGAATAGTAGCGGCTGATAGCCCAGTGATTGCCTCTTGATACTGTTCGGTCGGCAGGCCAAATTTATCAATAATGGCATGTTCACGATAAGCCTGCAGGATTTCCGGCAGTACCCATGTTTCCAGGTCGATGCCGTTGGTGATGGCGTGAAACTTGACCTTGTCATTGTTGCGGTCGCGGAAATTTGCCACGCGGGCGTGTAGTTTACTGACGCCATTTTTGGCTTCGGTCAGCTCAATTGCCAACAAGTTTGGTCGCAAGTAGTCTCCCCGAAATTGCTCCATCAGCCAGCAGCGCACAGCATTGCTTTTGAGGTTTGGCAGTACCAATTTTTCAAATTGCGAGCGGTGGAACTCCGGTTCAGCTGCCTGGAGTAGAGTGTGGTTGGTGTAGAGCGTGTGTTTGCGGACGTAAACAATTGCTTCATATAAATTCATGCCGTTGGCGCATAGCTCGTCCAGCCGGGCCAATGCCGCAAAAATTGTTGCGGTTTCATTGAGCTGAATGACAGCTGGCTTAATGCCCAGTAGCTTCAAGGCCTTATAGCCGCCAAATCCAAGAGCTACCTCTTGGTATAGCCGGTGATCGCCCGAGCCTTCACCTTCGTACAACTGCCCAAAGTTTGGCTCTGAGATGGTAACAAATTGCGTTGAGCCAAGTGTCTTGCGAAAGACGCTGAGGCTAGCATCGGGAAAGCCGGCGGAGCTAACCGAAACCTCATCAATATAATGAAAGCCATACTCCTGGGGCGAGACCTTCTCAACGTATTCAGTTTGTGCGAGGTCGGTAATTTTTTGGTGTGATTCGCTGCGGTAAAATGGCGTCACCACCACAAACGGTACCTCTAACTTTTCGGCCACCCGTCGAGTATCTGCCGCCAATACGCCCAAGCCGCCACCGCCTTTGATGCCGTTGGCCTTGTCATAAATTTCCATTGTCCAGTAAACGTACGGCCGTGACTCAGACAATTGATGCGTCAGGCTACTACGCTCAATTACGTCATAGAATTCGGAGGCGTCTTCAATGTCCTGTGGCTGGTATGGTGACGTGTTTGTGTATGAATATGAATCCATGATGCCCTTTTTTGCGGATTGAAATTATCTTACATTGGTGCGGGTGGGGAGAATCGAACTCCCATCTCAAGTTTGGAAAACTTGCATACTAGCCGCTGTACTACACCCGCGAGCTTGCACTATTGTACCAGAAAGATGCTATAATGTGAACATGCCCTGATAGCTCAGCTGGATAGAGCAGAGGACTTCTAAGCCTAAGGTCGTAGGTTCGAATCCTACTCGGGGCGCCAGGAATGATCAAAGGAGGGTCATATGGATGCTAGTGGTAAACCGCGAATGTCGCGTCGGTTAGTTCAGCGGTTAATGGCGCATCGGCCACGGACGCAGCCGGCGTTTGGTAATACCGGTCGAAGTCGTCGAGTGAGCGACCGCAACTGCGATCGCCAGCGGATCGGGAATTATCAGTCATCAGCGCTGGGCGCGCGTGGTTATGTACCATCAGCAAGCACCGACGATACAGCGGAAGACTATGACACGACTAGCGACGTTCCGCTCTCTAATCGTACCTTTGTGGACAATTCGCTGCGCCAAGCAGAGCCGTCGTCGCCATCACAAAATGTTCCAGGCGGTGCATCGCTGGGCGGTCCAACCGGTGGCAATAATACCACTCGCTCACAACCATCGCCTCGATTTCAAGAGCCGCCTTCGCGCGGCTATAACCCATTTTCATAAACGGTATGATTTACTAGGCATGCTAAAACCCCAGGCAAACTGGGGTTTAATAATTCCTTGGAGGGCCAGGAGGGGCTCGAACCCTCGACACCCTGCTTAAGAGGCAGGTGCTCTAACCAGCTGAGCTACTGGCCCAATCAGTCCAGATTATAGCATAATGAGTGGTGAAGGTAAACATAGCGTCGCACCTTTTGCTACGGACAATGCTTGGGGCGAATGATGGGGCTCGAACCCACGGCCTCCGGAGCCACAATCCAGCGCTCTAACCAACTGAGCTACATCCGCCAAGCTTCCCGATTATACCACAGACGGCTACCATCCTCAAGGTGCTCGACGCGCCCATGCTGATTTGCTACAATCAAACAATGAAATCTCTCAATGGTGCAGAACTCGCGTCGTTTATCAAGCAGCGTCAGGCCAAGCAAGTGCGCATGCTCCGTCAAGCGCATCACATCCAGCCGCGCCTCGCCATCGTCACCGATTCGGACAATCCAGTCATTGCTACCTACATGCGCCTCAAGCAGCGCTACGGTGCGGATATTTTGATTGAGGTAGAAATTTGTCGTGTGGCGACTCGTCAGCTACCGGAGACAATCACGGCGCTGAATCAACGTGATGACGTCCAAGGAATTATCGTCCAACTGCCACTGGCTGAACCAGAGCGGACTGATCAAATTGTGCGGCTGGTGGCACCAGAAAAAGACGTCGATGGCCTTAATTCTGAGCGAACGCTGTTTGACCCGGCGACACCGATGGCCATTAATTGGCTGCTGGCGGGCTATAGCGTGGAGCTGGCTGGTAAAAGGTTGGCGATTGTCGGGCGTGGGCGGCTGGTTGGTGCGCCGCTGGAGCGGATGTGGCGAGCGTCGGGGCTGGACGTAACGGTATTTAGTAGGGGTGATGATTTATCGCGACTACACGAATATGACGTCATCGTCACGGCAACCGGCGTGGCAGGACTGATTCAGCCAAATATGATCCGACCTGGTGCGGTGGTGGTTGACGCAGGAACCGCCTCGGAGGATGGTAAGATTGTTGGTGACGTGGCACCGGCGAATCGGACGCGCACCGACATTCACTTGACACCAGAAAAAGGCGGCGTCGGCCCGCTGACGGTGAGCGCATTGTTTGATAATGTGATTACGGCGTGCCTGCGCCGGGTTAATATCCGGTAGAAACTCACGGCTTTGTAGTGACTGATTTGACCTGGGCGACGACTTGGCGTGGGGTGAGGTTGGCCTTGACAATGTAGCCTTGGATGCCGAGTGAGCGCATCTCGCGCGGAGCTTCTTCTTCGCCGAGGTTGGTCAGTACGATAACCGGTATGGTCTTGCCCCACGCGTGTGAGCGAATATGTCGCAAGGCCTCGGCTCCGTCCATCTCTGGCATCTGGATATCAAGCAAAATAATATCCGGACGAAACGATTCGACGAGCGCCACGCCAATTGTGCCATTACTCGCTAGTCGCACGTCAAATCCGTCCGCCTCGAACTTCATTCGGTACATCTGACTGATCGTCGCGTCATCTTCGATGATAGCAATTTTAACCATAATTGTATTATAGCAGGCAGTGGTGTATTGTAAAACTAGCACAAAAGAGGTGGGCAAAGTGACAATAAAGCAGCGTGAAAGCATAACTATTCAGCCAGAGCGTTATGGCTGGGTTGAGTTGTCAGAGCGCAGGGCGGAACTTGAGCTGGATCAGTGGCGGATTCATCCAGTGCCGATGCGTGACCGATATCAGACGCAATCCCACGAGGAGGTAGTGGTGGAGCTAGAAGAGCTGACTGGTATGGGCTTTCATGGTGATTGTGATCTTAACGCAGCGATTGGGCGCCAGCGAACGAGGATCGATGATACCAATCCAGCAACATGTGAGTTGATTGCTCGGGTTCCTGGCGTCGAGGGCTGGCTGGAACTGATACCGACGGCGGCAGCACTGGACCTGTTATATGATCCGAGCATTGAGCGATTAGCGAATGGCAAACCAGTCTCGCCAGCGGTGCGCGACTGGGCTTGTAATATTTTGGATGCGCACGGTATTCGCAGTCGCGGTGAAATTGTTCAGGCTATTCTTGCCAGGCACGTTATTGATCAAGCGTCTCTGGGCGCCACAGAGCAGCAGTGGGTTAGTCTAGCTTGCGGCGCTGCTCAGCCGGTTTGTCAGGCGCTCCGGCACATCAAAGAGAATGGTCATGCTGTGCCGCGAGTCACACTGGTTGATCTTGACCGGTCGGCACTCAGGGCCGCAAAAACGTATGCTCAGGCAATGAAAGTCAAGCAGTCTATTGATGTTCGCTGTATGAATATTCTGCGCCCTCAGGGTGTAGTTCTGCCTGCGGTAGACGCACAAACCAACGTGGCGGCTCGAGCACTGCGGCGGCAGGTTGGTCTTGAGGCGGCTACGTACGATGCAGTCGATGCCGTTGGAATTTTGGAGTATGTGCCTGAGGTGCTTTTAGGTAAAGGCTCGACGGTGCTGCAGGTCGATGCGGCAACTTTTCTAGCCAATGCTGCCCAACTGGTGAAACCCGGCGGACTGCTGCTGGTTGGTAATATGCGTGATACGCATCCGCAGCTAGGCTTTACGCTCAATGTTGTGCAGTGGCCACATATCCAGCCCCGGTCAATCGAAACAATGCAGCGGATCGCGGGGGCAGCGGGTCTGGGTGATTGGCAGGTCGATGTATATTGTCCTGATGACGGCGTCTATGCACTATATGCTATGCGTAGACCAAAGATTGGTGGTACACTAGAAATATGACGAGGGAGTGGGCATGGAGATAGCGGGGCTGATTATTGCCGGGGTGATGTCGCTGGTATTTGGCCTTATGGTTGTGGCTCATCAACCACGCCAGCCGGCGACCAGATTCTTTTTTGTACTGACGGTTGGCATTGCGCTGTGGGCACTGGGTATTGCGGCGTTTTTAGCGACTAATGTGCTGGTGGCGGCACTAATATACCTGAGGATATATTACATCGGAGCAGCGCTGATCGCGGTAGCCATGATCTCGGTGGCGGCTCATATCGGCTCCCGACGAACGATGAAATGGTTACCGGCCACTGCTTGGGTGTTATTTAGTATCGTTGCTGCGGTGATTGTTGTGCGAGTTGATTGGCTGATAGCACAAGTGGTAGTGGATGAGCATACCGTCGTCATCCATCCGATCGGCTATTTCATCTATATGACGTATTTCATACTGCTGTTTTTGGCGGCACTGGTAATTCTTGCGTATCAGGCTCGTCGTCGCAGTGCGCTTTTGGTGCGCTCTCAGCTACGGCTTATTTCTCATGCGTACGGGATTGCTGGTGGCGTGGGTATGGTATTTAATTTGCTGCTACCAGCTGTCGGTCGCTACGATCTCATTTGGGCCGGTCCGCTGAGCACCTTTATTTTTATACCGTTGGCGTACCTAACGATTGTTAAACATCGTCTCTTTGGTCTGAAAGATGCGGCGGTGCGAACGATTGCATATGCGATGTTGTTGAGCTTGTTAGCGATCGTATATTACGCGGCGACGTATATTATTTCGGCGATTGTCAGTGCGCTCAGCGGTCATGACATCGGTGGGATACCGGGCTTTTGGGGCGTGCTGGCAGCATTGTTTTTAGGGTTTTTGTTTCAACCGACCAAGCAGTTTTTTGATCGCCTGACTGACAAGCTATTTTATCGACAGGATTATACCATTGAAAGTTTTATCAACGAGATTGGGCAAATTTTGTTGCACACAATGGGGCTGCGGCTGCTGACGACTCGGTTGGCGGCGTGCCTGACGCGGCTCCTCAAGGCCCGTCAGGTGATCTTTGCAGTCTATGATGACGGGCGCTTTCGGATATTTGGCTCACGTGGACACACTCGTCCGCCGCAAGTGGACCTAACGGGACTAGCAGTGCAACACCAAATTGAACAACTTGATGACGTAGCGGTGGTCGAATCATTGCCAGAGCAGCTACGGCGGACGATGAAACTACAAAAACTGGCTATCATCATGACATTATCGCTGCAAGAAGACATCGTTGGTTTTGTGCTGATCGGCGAAAGTCAGAAAAATAATTATGTCGAGCGCGATCTCTCAATGCTTCGGGCGGTGCGTGGTGAGCTGGCGATTGCGATTAAAAATGCTCAGTCGATGGAGGAGGTGAATGAGCTGAATGCCGAGCTGCAGCAGCGTGTCGAGGCGGCGACGCAGGAACTGCGGATGAGTAATCAGCAGCTACAGCGACTAGACGAGGCGAAGAATGAATTTATTTCTATGGCGTCGCATCAGCTGCGGACACCGCTAACCAGCATCAAAGGCTATCTCGACATGCTACTCCAGGGTGATCTCGGCCCAGTTCGTCCGACCCAGAAAGCTGTTCTACGCGAAGCCTTTTCCTCGAGTGAGCGCATGGTGCAATTAATTAATGATTTTCTCAGTATCTCTCGCTTGCAGACCGGGACATTCACTATGAATCGTCAGCCGGCTAACCTCGGTGATATTGTACAAAGTGAAATGGCTCTGCTGAAGATTGTGGCCAAGCAGCATAACATCACTATTTCGGTGCATATTGACGATGATATTCCGACGTTGCCGATTGATGCCGAAAAACTCCGCCAAGTCATCATGAACATGATTGATAACGCAATCTTTTATTCTAAAGAACGAACGACGGTCAAGGTGTCACTCTGTTGTGATACGCGGGAAGTGGTGTTTACGGTCGAAGACCAAGGTATCGGCGTGCCAAAAGCTGAGCAGTCTGGCGTGTTTGGTAAATTCTTTCGCGCTTCAAATGCTCGCAAGCGTCGTCCTGACGGCACGGGCGTTGGCTTGTTTTTGGCGCGTAAAGTCGTGCTGGAGCACGGCGGGGCGATGATTTTTACCTCGAAAGAAAACAAGGGCAGCACGTTTGGTTTTCGTCTGCCACTTGATAGGACGGCCGCGAACAAGAAAAAGGTGACAAGTCGCTGAGAAATATTGATTATCGGAACAGACTAATAATACCCGTGATAATCACGATAACGATGATGACTATTACTACGCCGATGCCGACACCACGCAATAATTTTTTGCGTTCATATAGCCACTGACCGGCCGACGAGCGGCTGACCGCCTGGATGCGCGTGACACTGGGCCGAGTTGTTGCGGCGTCAACACCAGAGTATTTCTTGGAGCGCTTTTTCTTCTGCTTTGCCATAATAATATTGTACCATGAAATACCCCTCGGGGTGCGAGGGGTATCCACGTCAACCAAATTTATGATTATACGTGACGTCGACTGATGAGGTAGGCGACTCCAGCAGTGAGTAGGGCGCCAAGGCCCAGCCCACCAACGAGCGTGTCAGTGGCGTTACCGGTCCGTGGCAGTTCGCCAACGGTCGTCGGTGCGGCAGGTGGGTTGGTGGTTTGTGTGCCGCCCGAGGCTGAAGGTGACTGCTGATTATCGTTGGTCGATGGCTGCTTCGACTGGTCTGGCGTTTTTGGCTCAGGTTTTGGTTGGGGAGCTGGTTGGGCTGGGTTTGGTTGTTTTGGGTCAGCCGGTGCTGGCTTTGGTTGCTTTGGCTGTGGCGTTGGCGCTGGTTTCGGTTGGGGAGCCGGGACCTGCGGCTTAGTCACCTCTATAGTAGCGCTGCTGCAATTGCTATGACCCTCAAGCGAAGCCTGCTCGCTCTTGAGGCAGGTTGTGCTGGTCAATGTGCCCGCGACGTATTGTTTAACGACTGCGTCAATAGTAAATGTTTTTGACTCATTTGGCTTGAGCTCACTAATCAATGTCTGCCAGGTATTATTTTGAATTGTGCCGCCAGACGCTTTTAGATAGGTTACACCTTGTGGTGCGGTATTGGTGGCGTACGTATCCCGCAGCGTAACCGTCCCCGTGTTGGTGACAGTTACCTGGTAAGTGAAGGCCTCGTTGACGGCGACTGTCTTGTGTTGCGCACCATTGACGGTAGTCTTGACGGCAAGCGCTAGAGTGATTTTCGGTGGTTTATCTGGCTTTGGTTCAGGTTTTGGTTGTGGTTTCGGCTCAGGCTTTGGTTGTGGAGCCGGGGTTTCGCCAGGGACTGTGGCCTGTTTGGTGCAGGCATCGCTGGTCACCATCTCTTCTTTGCCGTTTACGTCAACGACGATAAAGGCTTTAACCATGTACGTGCCTGGTGCGAAGCCCTTGAATTCGTTACCAGTTCGGTATACTTCTTTGCCGCTGGCGTCGTAGACTTTGTAAATTGTTGTCTTATAAGTCGCGCCGCCATGAGCGGAATATTTGACTGAGAACTTGAAACTAGTAGCTGAAAACTGATCAATGCTGAGCGCATTACAGCTGTAAACTGGCGTAGGTTTTGTGTTCGTCGGCGCTTGGGTATTGGTGTTGGCGGAGTGATCAGAATCTAGCGCCCATAATGTAGTTGGCACTGCCGCTGTAACTGCGACTATCGCTAAAACGGCATAGTGGCGCAGCGATAGCGAGCGGAATAGTGATGATAAGTTTCGCATAGCTTCCTCCTTTATCCTCATAACTCTATGTAGAATACACCAAAATGTTGTAAAAGTCAATTTTTACCACAGCCAATAACCGCGGCTGATCTCTAGACAGAATATTACCAATCTGCTACAATACAGTCTGTTTGATGGCCTCATCGTCTAACGGTCAGGACACCAGGTTTTCATCCTGGCAATCGGAGTTCGATTCTCCGTGAGGTCACCATCAAAGGATTTATTATCCATTCGGATACGAAACAGCTCGTTTACCT
>CAUUSW010000008.1:0-45912 GCA_963548005.1 uncultured Candidatus Saccharibacteria bacterium
AAAACACAAATACAAAACAGCCAGAATTAAATATCCAGTTAGGTGATCTCGAGCAGCAAAAGAGGAGGGGCTCACCCCTCCGGCAGCCAGCCGAACTAAATTCGTCTGCGCTGCCTCCTCCCCCTAAAGCTCGCTTACGCTCGTGCGGATCGGCTTAAGGGATGGTATACTTTTGCTATGAGTATTAAAGAACATCCACCACAGTCGGAAGCGCTTCAAGTGAGCGAACCGATTCATGTTCCCGTGCTCCTGGAGGTGACCTTGGATAGGTTGCGGCCAGCCAGAGGCGAGAGTTATCTCGACCTAACGGCTGGCTATGGCGGCCATGCCAGGGAATTCTTGATGAGGACGGATAATTACTTGGGCGCAGTGCTGGTTGACCGCGATGATAACGCGATTAACACGCTGGGCGATTTGGCTGAAAAAGGCGCCACGCTAATTCACAAGGATTTTGTGAGCGCGGCGCAGGATTTGGTCAAGCAGGGACGTACATTTGACGTGATTTTGGCTGATTTGGGGGTGTCGTCACCGCAGCTTGACAGAGCAGAGAGAGGTTTTTCGTTTCGGTTTGACGGGCCGCTGGATATGCGGATGGATAATCGGACGGAAATCACGGCGGCGGATATCGTCAATTCGTATTCGGTTGATGAGTTGATGCGGCTGATAACTCGTTACGGTGAGGAAAGTCCCGGGCGGGCCAGGCGGATTGCGCAGGCAATTGTTGGCGCCAGGCCGATTCGGGGAACGACCGAGCTGGCTGATCTGATCAAGCACACTGTCGGTCGCGGCGGGATGAAACACCATCCGGCGACTCGCACTTTTCAGGCACTGCGCATTGAAGTCAATCACGAACTTCGGCTAGTTGAAGAATTATTGCCGCTGCTGCCGCGCCTCCTTAACAGGGGCGGGCGAGTCGGAATAATTAGCTTTCACAGTCTGGAGGATCGATTGGTCAAGCGATATTTCTGGGAGCAAGCGGCTGCCGGCTACGAGGCCGAGCTGACCATCCCAGAGAAAAAACCGGTGTCTGGAACAGAAGATGTTCACAATCCGCGCAGTCGAAGCGCTCAGTTTCGCTACGCCGTGAAAAAATAAAACAAAAAGGAGGGCGACACCATGCCAATCCACATCAAAGTACAATTCCAGGACGCAGAAGTAGCTGAGACCGTTGCGGTACGCCGCGGCTAAGTAAGCTCGCTTGATAGTTTTCCCGGAAAAAGTATGCAAGCTCGGCGGCTCGTTCTCCTAGGGTGAGGGCGGGCCGGCCGGCTGTATTTCCCGTGTCTTTATGACGCGCCACCAAAAGCATTAAACCGTAACAAATTAAACACACAGAAATTATTTATGCACACACGCTCATCCACCATATTTACTCCGCGTCGTCCTGGGCCGCAGCTTCGCCGTAACCAGAACGCCACCCGTTTTCGATCACAGACCAAGCTCGGGCCAGTGGCACATACGGTGCTGGTGGCGCTGATGATTATGGTGCTGGGGCTGGTGTACTTGACGCAGGCGACCAAGACGACGGCCTATGGTTACGAGGCGGAAGGGCTGGATTCGCAGTTGAATGAGCTGGCGACGAAAAAGTCAGAGCTAGAGGTGCAAAATGCACGGCTGACAGCGCTCGAAAAGGTCAAGCACAGCAACGTTGCATCGGCGATGAAAACACCGACGCAGACGAACTATGCTCGCTAGTTCGGGCAAAAGTGGTACAATAGGACAAGCGGTATGAAACGTCACTTAACGCAATCTCGAACCGGCGTACTCGCTATCATTCTGTTGGGGATGATGGCGATTTTTGTGATGCGGCTGTTTTATCTACAGATCATTAAACACAGCGAATACGTGTCGCTGGCTCAGGCCAGCCAGCAGCGGCATTTCGTCATTCCGGCCGAGCGTGGCAAGCTATATATGATGGATGGTGGTACGGCCGTCCCCGTGGTGCTTAACCAAACGGTCTATACGGTGATCGCTGATCCGCAGACGGTCAAGCAAGAGCAGCGTCAGCAGATTATTGCAGCATTGCAGGAAATCGCGGGCGGCGAGGTGGTGAGCGACGCAGCCAAGCGACTGGAGCGCACCACCTCTCGCTACGAGGTGCTGGCGCGCAACATCACACGCACCCAGGCCGAGAAGTTAAAGGCCAAGGATTTTGTCGGGGTCTTGTATCAAAAGGGGTCGATTCGCAACTATCCGGAGGGGCAGCTGGCGGCGCAGGTGCTGGGCTTCGTGAATGCTGAGGGCAAGGGTCAATACGGGGTTGAAGGGGCGCTAAACGATAGGCTGAAGGGTCGTGATGGCCTGCTTAAAACAGTGGCGGACGTGCGTAATGTGCCGCTGACGCTGAGTAAGGACAACGTACGCGTTGAGGCGAAGTCGGGCGAGAATGTGGCGTTGTCGATTGATCGCAATGTGCAGAGTCACGCCGAAGAAGCGCTCAAACGAGGGATCGACAAGGCCGGCGCGACCGAGGGTAGCGTGATAGTGATGAATCCGAATGATGGGCAGGTGCTGGCGATCGCCAATTATCCGACATATAATCCAGCCGAGTACGCCAAGCAAAAAGACGCAGCAGTGTTTAGTAACGCGACGACGATGCTGCCGTTTGAGCCGGGTTCCATTGTCAAGACGTTCAGCATGGCGACGGGGATTGATAAGGGTGTGGTGACGCCGCAGTCAACGTACTCGAACACTGATTGTACTGAGGTGGGGGATCGGAAAATTTGTAATGCCCTAAGGGGGCTTGGCGGCACGACGAGTATGCAGAGTGCGTTTAATAATTCGCTCAACGTCGGCATGATCACGATTGCGCGGCGGCTGGGCGATGGATCGACGATCACCCCAGGTGCGCGGCAGACGCTGTATGAGTATTATCACGACAAATTTGGGTTCGGTGAGGCGACGGGGATTGAGCTAGCGGAGGCGCCGGGGCTACTCTATACGCCGAATCGGCCGGGGGCGGAGGTGAATTACGCGAATATTACGTTTGGGCAGGGTATGAATGCGACGATGGTGCAGGCGGCCAGTGCGTTTTGTTCGGTGGTGAATGGCGGGCAGTATTTTCGACCGACGGTGGTAGCTGGAACGGTGGATGCGAATGGCGGTTTGAGGCCTTCGGCCGCTTCACCGCTGCGCAGGACTATTTCTGAGCAGTCATCAGCCACGATGCGCGGCATGCTGTCAACAGCGCGGGCGGTTCTCAATCAGCGTATGCCCGATAAAGATAAGCCCGGCTATGATGTCGGCGGCAAGACTGGTACCTCAGAGACACTGATCAATGGTAGCTATACCATGGACGAAACAGTAGCGACGTATATCGGCTATGGTGGCGCAAATCGCCCCGAGTATGTCATAATGGTACGTGTCGCGGCGCCTGGCAAGCGCAAGAACTTACAGGGTAACATTCACGCTGCACCAATTTTTACTGATATCTCCAACTGGATGATTGATTATATGAAATTAGCACCGAAGGGATAGTCATGGCAACTGCTTTACAAACAATGACCAACGAATTAACACACGTATTTTTGCTCAGTGTCGGGGCGTTCTTACTAGCGATGTTTCTGACGCCAATTTATACGTTTTTTGCCTATCGATACCGGTTCTGGAAGCGGCAGCGCTCGGAGAGTACCGACGGCAAAGAGTTGAAGGTTTTTGCTAAATTCCAAGCGGCAAAATTGCGGCGAAATATTCCAACAATGGCTGGAGTTATCGGTGTTATTTCGATTTTTGTGGTGACGTTCTTTTGTAATTTAGATCGAGCGCAGACATGGTTGCCACTAGCGGCGTTGATCGGTGGTGCCGCGGTTGGGCTTATTGATGATGTTATTAATCTACGCGGGCTGGGCGGTGGTGCAGCCGGCTTACGTAGTCCGGTGAAATTTGCGCTGATTATGCTTATCGGCATCGTCCTTGGCTGGTTTTTCTATACTAAGCTCGGTGTGGCCAGCTTCCATGTACCGTTCATGGGCGACGTGGCGGTTGGTTGGCTGATCATCCCACTGTTTGCCTTTGCAGTGGTGGCGACTGGTAACGCGGTTAATATTTCTGATGGCATGGACGGACTGGCTGGCGGGTTGTTGGGGATTAGCTTTGGGGCGTTCGGGGTGATTGCCTTGCTGCAACAACAAGTATTGCTGGCGGGATTCTGTTTCACGGTAGTTGGTGTATTGCTGAGTTATCTCTGGTTTAACATCTATCCAGCACGGTTTTTCATGGGCGATGTTGGTAGCTTTGCCTATGGGGTTAGCTTGGGGGTGGTGGCGATGTTGACTAATTCGTTGCTATTATTGCCGGTGATTGGGCTGTTGTTTGTGGTTGAGGCAGGCTCGAGCTTGATCCAGATTGTGAGCAAAAAACTCTTTAAGCGCAAGATTTTCTTGTCAGCGCCAATCCATCATCACCTAGAGGCCAGCGGCTGGCCGGAGACCAAGGTGACGATGCGGTTTTGGGTGATTGGCTGCGTGATGGCGTTTATCGGCGTGATGCTGGCGCTGGCGGGGGGTCATATTGCGTAACCGCACTGCCACCTCAACCGCCAAGGCGGTGCGTCGACACCGGCCGATGTATCAGATCGTACTGTACATGGGGTTGCTGTTGATGTTGGGGCTGGTGGTGATGTATGCGCTGGGGCCGCAGCGGGCAAATGTATTAAATCATACGCACGGCGCGAATTATAGCGACACCTTCTTTTTCAATAAGCAGCTGGCTAGCGTCATCACTGCTGTGGTGGCGTTTGGTGTGGCGGCGATATTGCCGTATCGGTGGTTGACCGAGGTGTGGGCCAAGCGGCTGTTCATCGTGGGTTTGGCGGCGTGTTTCTTGTTGGTGGTTTGCGGGGCGTTGCTGCATCTGCCATTTGCATCGGACACCAACGGCGCGTACCGCTGGTTTTATCTGGGTGGACTGGGTAGCTTTCAGCCGGCGGAGTTATTGAAATTTGGCTTACTATTGTTTGTGGCTGGGTTTTTGGCCAAGCGAGTGCGCCAAGGCAAACTCAACGATATCAACGAGACGCTGATCCCGCTGGGTATTGTTATGGCGGTGTCGATATTTGTGGTGGTGGTGCTGCAGAAAGATTTGGGGACGGGTGTGTCGCTCGTAGCGCTGGCGTTGTCGGTGTTAGCGGTGTCGGGGATGGACGCTCGGCTACTGCGACGCATCGTGTTCATTATCGCGGCTGCGGCGTTAGTGCTGACGTTCTCGTCGCCGCATCGCATTGAGCGCGTGATGACATTTATTCAGGGTGATACGCATCAATCAGCCAGCCGGGATGAAAATAATTATCACATCCAACAAGCGCGCATCGCCATCGGCTCGGGCGGCCTATTGGGTCTCGGCATTGGTAAAAGTGTGCAGGCGACAGGTTACCTGCCAGAGGCGATTAACGACTCGATTTTTGCGGTGATGGGCGAAACGTTTGGATTTGTCGGCCTGTCGGTTATCTTGGCGCTGTTTTCGGTGCTGCTGCTGAGCCTGCTCAAGGTGACGTCGCGGCTGGCTGATATGCACTTGCGGCTGGTGGTGGCGGGCGTGTTTGGCTGGGTGGCGTCGCATGTGCTGATGAATATTGGCTCGATGACGGGGATTATTCCGATGACTGGTATCTCGCTGCCGCTGCTCAGTTATGGCGGCACCAGCATGTTATTTATCGCAGCGGCGCTGGGTCTGGCATTTCAACTGTCAGCCTATACGGCGCACAAACCATTAACGGAAGGAGAGGGAAGTGGCAAAGATCTTGGCGGTCGGCGGCGGCTCGGGCGGACACGTTACGCCAGTCGTGGCAGTGTGTAAGGAGTTGCGCTCATCGGGTGATCACGAATTGCGGTTTTGGTGTGATCGGAAGTTTGGTGCTAGCGCTCGCGGTATTTTTGGTAAATTTGACGAGACGATCCCGGTTGAGTTGATTATCGCTGGCAAGATCCGTCGCTACCACGGTAAAAGCATGGCGTTTCATCTTCGACCGTCAATTTTACTACCGAATCTGCGCGATATTTTTTTGGTTAGTATTGGGTTTATTCAGAGCTTTTGTAAGTTGCTCAGATGGCGGCCGGATGTGATTTTTATCAAGGGCGGCTACGTGTGCCTGCCGGTTGGCTATGCGGCGCGGCTGCTGAAGATTCCGCTGGTGCTACATGATTCGGATGCGCATCCGGGACTGACCAATCGGCTGCTGGCGCCATTTGCCGCCAAGATCGGCACCGGGGCGCCGCTGGAGCACTATAATTATCCTGACGTCAAGGCGGAGTATGTCGGCATTCCGGTGGCTGAGGAATTTCGACCATACAGCGCGGCCGAGCGGCGGCAGCTAAAGGCGAAGTTTGGCTTTGATCCAGCGCGGCCACTGGTGGTGGTGACTGGCGGTGGGCTGGGAGCGGCGCGCCTCAACGAAGCGGTGGTAGCCACGCGCGAGCAGCTGCTGGCTGAGGCGTCGGTGTTCTTGATCTCTGGTAAGCATCAGTTTGACGAGCTGAAAGAGCGCGTTGATGACCGGGTGGGTTGGCGATTAGAAGCGTTTGTTAACCACGGTATGGCCGAAGTATTGGCGGCAGCAGATGTAGTGGTGGCGCGGGCTGGTGCGACGACGCTGCTGGAGCTGGCGGCGCTGCATAAACCAGCGGTGATCGTGCCGAATGGTATGTTGACGGCCGGTCATCAGCTCAAGAATGCCAAGGTGTATCAGGACGCGCTGGCGGCAGTGATTGTTGAAGAGTCGACGCTAGAACAGACGCCAGAGGTGCTGAGCAAGAAGGTTATTGGTCTCGTCAAGTCGCCGCGGATCTTGGCCGGCCTCGGGCGAAACATCGGTACATTTGCGAAGCCCAACGCCGCCAAGGACATGGCAGCGATGCTCCTCACTGTCATTCGTCGACAGGGGAGACGTCGGTGAAATTACCCTTTTCTCGGGCAAAATCTACGCCGACCACACGCCGCGAAATTGCGGCTCGTCGTCAAGCGGCGCTAATTAACGAGGATAGTTCATTCGAGACAGCCTATCGCCGTAATCGCAATCTCAACACCCGCCACACTGCCTCGCCGGTCGAGACCTCGGAGCGCACGGTTCAGCATGCGAAATCTCGGCGTCGCCGGACGCGGCGGATTATGTTACTCAGCAGTGCGCTGGTGCTTATCGTCATTGGTCTACTCGCATGGCAATGTACCGTCACGGTCTCGGTACAAACGCCAGACGCAGCGAGCGCCAAAGAGGCCGATCGCTACCACCGCCTCATTGATGAATATCTCAGTGCGCGTCCGGTCGAGCGATTCTTGTTTGTACTGAATCACCAGTCGCTGGCTAGTTTTTTCCTCGAGAAAGCCCCGGAGGTCAAGACGGTTCGCCTTGAGGCCGACCAGCTCGCTAGGCCGCGCCTCAAACTTACCTTTCGCCAGCCAGTCGTCCAGTGGACTTCTGGTGATAAAAGCTATTTTGTTGACGACGCAGGCGTGACGTTCTCGACCACCTACGCGAGCTCGCCGTCAGTCATCGTCAAAGACCAGAGCGGCGTACCGACCGCCGCCGGCCAGGAGGTCATCAATCGCCACTTTCTTAGCTTTCTCGGTCAAGCTGTCGCCGGCTTTCGTGAGCACCAGCTAGAGGTTACAGAAATTATCCTGCCGCAAAACACCGTCCGCCAGGCGCTTCTGTCAATCAAGGGCCGTCCATATAGCATTAAAGTGACCACCGACAGGGAGGCAGCGGCGCAGGTAGTACAAGCGGTCAAGGCTATGGCGTTCTTCCAGAGTAGTGGCGCGGCTCCTGTATATATCGATGTGCGCGTCAATCAGCGAGTGTTTTATAAGTAGCGGGCAGGGGTGAATTACTCGTTCGCGCGGGTTGTAGGTCGAGCCACCAATAGGGTAGAGACGTAGTCTCTGATTATATTAGTTCGCTTTTTGTTCGTTTATCAGAGGATCAAGAAAAACATAGTTATAATATCAAAATAGTAAAAAATCAAATAGGGTGCTTGTGGAAAAAATAGAGCAGGGGAATAAAATAGGAAAAAAGTCAAATATTTGCAGGCTTAACCAGCGGGATGCTGTATTTGTCGTGCGCGGCCTCGTATAAGCGCATATGCCCATGCTGGGTGGTGCCTTATGATGTGGAAAAGTCTACGAGTTACGCCTAGATTGTAACAACGTTTAGTTTGGTAAAGGCCTAGCTTGATATTTATTTGAGAGACGGAGATGACGCTGGCGCTGGAGGTATCCCAAACTCCCCCGGCTGAAAGTCGAAAGTGGTTAGTGCGCCCCGTTCTGTTTATGGTAGCTTGAACGTGTCCTGGTGTTGGCACTCACCGTAGTACGGTGAAAGCCCGGAGGAGATCCCCCGCCGCAAGAGGTGTTAGGCGAAAAGTTATAAAGGGTATATTAAGTGTATGCATAACACCGAAGTTCAGCGTATCAAAATACCTATAATACGTAAAAGCTACCTTGTGCGACATTAAATTATCTACGAAAAGACGTATGCTCTATCGTCTCTTCGTGATAATATTTTTTGTTTTGTATGTATGTTAGCTTAGCTTTGACTGCCCTTTACTGGACGCCCCGTGCTGTTACCGTGATTGACGGATAAATCTACCAAATGCGGTTTGCGGAATTTATTGAAAACTTAGATTTGTTTTATTACCTCGGCGTTTTATGTTTTATGGTGATTGAGTGCTTCTGGTCGTTATCGTACCCGTTGCCGTATCCATCCAGGCTTGCTATATATGGGCGACACAGCCTGCACGTGCGTTAATCTCGGTAGTCTGAGGCCGCCCGAACCGCTAATGTAATAAGTTCGCTTTTTGTTCTATATATTTCCAAGTAACTTGAATTGTATCTAGTTTGAGAAGGGGGTTTATAGTTAAACATAGTTTAAGTTATGGTTACTTCCCTATCGTTTCGTATGTGCTATAATTATAAAGGGAGATAAGATGGGGTTATCGAAGCTTTTCGGAAGAAAAAATGATAAAACAAGGGTCTATGCTCCAGACGGCGGGGCGGATCTTTTTGTTGATTCAGCGCTACGCGAATGGGACCTAGACGATACTCATACTGAACCAGAGCTAAGTGAAGAAAGTCGTGATCTCCACGATAAACTATTTGCGGAAATCATGCGTCGTATCGAGGAGGGGGAAGATTATGAAGGGCATCAAGAACTCATCGAGCTTATTCGTGCTTCTATAAACAGAAATGCCCAGGACGATCGGGATACTGCAGGTAGCTGATGTTTTTCATAATGAGACGATCTAGAGGAATCTCTGGTGTGTAAGCCATAAATTATACTTATGTCGAACTCTTCTTCCGTCGTCGTCGGCGTTTCTTTGGTGTGGTGGTGTCGGTGGCTGCTGATTCAAATGCGCTGTTGCCGCGGATTTGCAAGATGACTTCGCCGCTGTCTGTGACGGGTTCGGGTTGTGGTGCGGGGTGTTGGGTGTTAGTGGCCGTGGTTCCCTGCATCGGTTGACTAGTGGCCGCCTGAACGGGCTGGGCTAGTGCGGCTGCGGCGACGGCTTGCGGGCGCGGCTGGCTGCTGGGCTGCTTTTGCGGGCGCGGCGGCATAATGACGGCGGCAATTTCTCGCTCAACGTCTTCCCGGCTCCGCGAGTACATGCGTCGTGAATGCTCGATGATGTGTGGTGTGTTGTCGGCTTGGCTTGGCGGGAGTTCAAGGGTGCGCGCGGAGAAAGCTGGCGTCTTCTCTCCCCCGATGACCATGTTGATGACGAAGTTACGATTGTGCATTTGTAAGAGGTCGACGGCTTCAAAATTTGGCTCAAATTGCTTGGCGAGAATTGGTGCGTCGTCGGCAGACACGCGGAATGAAATCATAGTGCCGACATTGCCAAAGACTGCATCACGCACGGTTTCGTTCATCTGTGAGATGTACTGGTTGGCGACGGTCAGGTTGAGGCCGTATTTGCGGGCTTCGGACAGGATGGTGGCAAATGAGTCGGTGGCAAAGTTCTGGAACTCGTCGACGTAAAGGTAAAATGGACGGCGGTCGCGGATGTCGGGGATGTCAGAGCGGCTCATAGCAGCCAGCTGAATCTTGGTGACCAGGAATGAGCCGAGGATGGCGGCGTTGTCTTCGCCGATCAAACCCTTGGACAGATTGACGATGAGAATTCTGCCTTCGTCCATGATTTGGCGGATGTTGAAGGTGGATTTGGGCTGACCGATGATGTTGCGGATGATTGGGTTGGCGGTAAAGGCGCCGACTTTGTTGAGGACTGGTGCGACGGCCTCGGCGACGAACTTGTCGTTCCAGCTGGCGAATTCGACGTTCCAGAACTGCAGAACCACAGTGTCGCGACAATAGCTCAGCGTTTTCTTGCGGAAGTTTTTATCAGTCAGCATGCGGGTGATGTCCAGCATGGTCGTCTCTGGCCGGTCGAGCAGCGCCAGGATGGTGTAGCGCAAGATGTACTCCAGCCGCGGGCCCCAACTCTCGCCAAACATACGCTTCAGGACGCCGATGACTTCTGATGAAATGTTGGTTTTTTGGTTCGGGTTGGTGACTTCCAGCGGGTTGAAGCCGAGTGGATAGGCGGTGTCGGCTGGGTTGAAATAGACAACGTCGTTCAGCCGTGAGCCGGGGATAAATTTCATGTTGTTGATAGCGAAGTCGCCGTGCGGGTCGATGATAGCGTAGCCTTGATTGTGAAAGATATCGCTGAGCGCAAATAATTCGAGCAACCCTGACTTACCTGCTCCCGTCTGGCCGATGATGTAAACGTGGCGCGAGCGGTCGTAGCGCAGCATGCCGAATTGGTGGTTAATACCGCGGAAATTGGTGACGCCGAAAGCGGAAATTTGGTCGTCATTGGCGTCGCTACCGGTCAGGACGGGTAGCTTGGACGGCGGTTCGGCGGTTTTGGCGCTGGCCCAGACGATGTTTGGCGTCTCGACATTGGTGTGCGGCAAGTGAAAGACAGAGGCCAGTTCCTCGATATTCAGGATGTAGCCATCGCCGTAAAACGCGCGCTTGCGGTACTTGTCGAGAAACTCCTTGCCGAACGCACCCTTGACAGCGCGAAAGCCGTTGAGGTTGGTTGAGTTGAATTGCTTAAAAGCACCGACCAGCGCCTGCATATGTAGCTTGGCGCTGGTTTGATCTTCGCCAAGGTACGCCAGGCGGATCTTGACGTCGTAGCCCAATTTGGTGGCCTTCTTCTCTGCCTCAGAGACGCGCGTCTTGTCGCGCTCAGATAGCTCGGGCGCTTTTTTGCCATCACTTCCCTGGCCTGGTGGCTTCCAGAGAGCCTCGAGCAGCGTACCAATCCATTGCAGACCGCCACCGCCGAGTCCGGGGATAAGTTTATGTCCACTCTTGACGCTGGCGATCCAGCGATCAGCAGACTGTTGCCAGCTGTCGGCGATCGGCCTGATGAGCACCTGCACCCAGAGTTCCTCGCCGGTCAACTCTAGCTTGGCCAGCGTACCGGTAATCCCCGCCAGTGGATCGACCTCAAAGGTTTGAAAGGTGCGGATTGGTAAGAACTCTGGCGCCGTCAAGGTTAGCTCAGTGGTGTACACGGTGGAGTGCTCACGCTCGTGCTCGGTGTAATCTTCGCTGGCGACGTGGATTTGAACGGTTGGATACTGGGCGTAAATTTGTCCCTCGACGAAACTTTGCAGTGTTCGGGGTACCCAGACGTAAAAACGAATTTGACCGTTGACCGAGGCGATTTCAAAGCTGATATGCTCCTGCCGCCCGCCCGATAATTTGAGCTCGCGTTTGTCGCGCAAGATGCCGTGCAGGCTGGCGAATAATTGCTCGGCGGCCAGCTCTTTCTTGTCGTTGGCTTTGGGAATTTCGAGTACTAATAACACACTCTCGGTCGGTTCGAATTCGTCGGCCCGCTGATAGTTGCGCCACGTCAAAAATGATAGCACGGCTGTGATGGGTATCCAGACGTACCACTGCGTTAAAAAACTAATCATCGAAGAGATAATTTCCATGCTATTTCATTATCTCACCCCTTATAGATAAATGCAAACCTAGGCTTCGCTGACCAGAATGTAGGTGGCCTTGGCGGAGCGTTGGAATTGCGGTTTGGCTTGCAAGTTGAGCAGAATGGTGGTTTCTTTGACTTGACGCTTGTCGAGGACGCGCTTCACGATTTCATCGCGGTGTAGTGGCTCGCCGGCCTCGCGTAGGACGCTGGCGATGATGTCGGCGACGGTGCCGCGAGCGTAACCCCACGATTCGAGGGCATAAATACCGCGGCCGATCAGGACGAAGCGTTTGTCTTTGATGAGTTCGTTGTGGATGGCTTGAATGGTGACATCTTTGCGTTTGAAGTCGCTGTCCTTGATGGCCTTAGCGATGTCCGAGAAGTGCATTGGCTGGCCGTTGCTGTCGAGAATGACGAAGATCTTGTCACGAATGGTTTTTGGGTTGACGAGCGGCCACTTGATCAGGCCCCACAGGCCGCGGAGGTGAGCTAGTTTCTTGCTGATTGAGGCGAGCGCGGCGATGTTGGATGGGTGCTCATAATTGAGCGTTTTGTGTAGTTCCTCAGCGGTGACTGGCTGGCCATGTTGCTTGATGGCTTTGACAATTTCTTCGACTTGCTTCTTGATATTCTTCTCGTCGTTTGGCGTGCCGATGATGGCTGAGTGGTAATAGTCATCGTTCTCGGTGATGATGTTGATCGATGGATTGAGCTCGGCGATAAAGGCGACGTGTGATCGTTCGCTATCGGTGACATCCCGGCCGAGGACGTGCTTGGCGAGATTATGTAGTGGTGCGGCTCGGCCCATTTCTGACAGGTGTGAGGTAACCATCTTTTCAGCGGCCGAGGCACTTGGTATGCCGCCGTCAGCCACCAACAGGCGCAGGCGAACGAGGATAGCCTTCTCGAGCTGGCGGACACGCTCACGAGTGATCCCGAGCATGTCGCCGATCTGCTCCAGCGTCTCTTTGCTGCCGTATAAACCAAAGCGACGGCTAATAATCTCTTTCTCGCGCTCCTGCGGAATCTGCACCAAAACATCCTCGGCCGCTTGCCGAAGCTGCTTGTCTGGTGCGCTCTGTTCTTGTGTGTCGCTCATGGCTTTATGTTAAATCCTCTCTGCCTCACCTCAGAAGTTATGTTGATATATGACGATATTGCTATTATACAATAAAATATTTTCGTGTCAAGCAAGTCGTATAGTACGCCATAATTATAGCATGTATTTAACAATTTTTGCAATGAAATGGTGTGATAGTTTTTAATTTTGTGAATTATGGGAATGTGGTCTATACAGCACTAATAAAATGTGGCTTGATTGAGTTATTTTGTGGGTCAATTACTTCTTTGAGCGCCTGCTTTTTCTCGGGGATTTGGATGGTTTGGCCGAGGCGCGGCCGCGGCGAGCTGGTTTCGCGGGTGCGGCTTTTAGGAGTTCCAAGGCCTGCTCGTGAGTGATGGTTTTTGGGTCGGTGTCTTTAGGGACTTTGGCATTTTTGGCGCCATCAGTGATGTATGGGCCAAAGCGGCCGTTGAGGATTTTGACGTCGTCTGGGAATTCAGCGATATTCTTCTCGGCTTCGGCCTGGAGTTTGGCGGCGTAGAGTTCGCGAGCTGTTTCTAGGGTGATGGTGTGCGGATCTTCAGGTTTGATGGAGACGAAGAGCTTGCCGACTTGGATATATGGACCAAAGCGGCCGATATTGGCTTTGATGTCTTGCCCGTCTTCGGTTTGACCGACGACGCGCGGTAGCTTAAACATTTCGAGTGCTTGCTCTAGAGTAACGGTTTCGATTTTCGCACCCTTCGGTAGTGGTGCAAAGCGTGGCTTGTCTTCGTCATCAGTGGCGCCCAGCTGCAACATTGGGCCAAAGCGGCCAAAGCGCGCCAGGATTGGCTTGCCGGATTTTGGATCGATGCCGACTTCACGGTTGGCGCCGACTTTACTGCGGTCGATGCCGCCTGACTGCTCAATCAGTTTGTGAAACGGCGTGTAAAATCCGTTGAGCATGGCGCTTTTAGCCAGGTTAGCGGCGGCGATTTTATCAAATTCAGTTTCGACATTGGCAGTGAAATCATAGTCAACGATTTGCGTGAAATGGTCGGTCAAAAAGTCGGCGATCAGTTCTCCGCTTGGCGTTGGGATGAGCTTGCCGCGGGTTGAGCCAGTTTTTTCCTGAACGATGTCACGGCTGACTTCTTCGCCGTTGTAATTGAGGACGATGACGTCGCGCGGCTGGCCTTCGCTGTCGCCTTTTTCGACGTAGCCGCGGGTCTGCACAGTGTCGATGATGGTGGCGTAGGTACTTGGCCGGCCAATGCCGAGGTCTTCTAGCTTTTTGACCAGGGAGCCTTCGGTATAGCGGGCCGGTGGACGGGCGAAGGTTTGGCGGGCGGTGATGTCGTGCGTTTCAAGTCTGTCGCCGGTCTGCAATTTTGGCAAGATTTCGTCTTTGCCGCCGCCGTAGACACGCAAGAAGCCGTCAAAGGTGATGACTTCGCCTTTGGCTTCGAAGTGTAGGTCTGTTGCGGTCACCTCTCGGACATCGTCATAAAAATCGGGGTCACCAGCGCCACACTCCTGCGCAGGAGTACTCTTTTCGCTTGCATCTCCACTGGAGATACTACGCGAGCGTTCGGCTGAAGCACTCGTTATTTGCGAATGCTCCACAGCCTCCAGCGCAGAAGGTGTCGCTGTTGCTGGCGCATCTGGCGCGAGTAGCGTCTCAGAAAAAATCTGGGATTGTCTCGGGTCCCGGATTGTTTTATGAGATGCCCGAGCGCCGCTAATAGCGATTACCACCGTGGTTTTCTCTAATTTCGCTGCCGACATTTGTGATGCTAGGGTGCGGCGGCGGATGAGGTCGTAAAGTTTTTGGTCGCGTTCATCTGAGGTGACGGTTTCGCGGGTGATGTCGGTCGGACGGATGGCCTCGTGGGCTTCCTGGGCCGAGGCGGATTTGGTTTTGAATTTGCGCACAGTCGAATAATCTGGGCCGTACAGCCGCTTGATAAAATCAGTGGCGCTGGCGATGGCCTGCCCGCTCAAATTGACCGAGTCGGTACGCATGTAGGTGATCTTACCGTCTTGGTAGAGCCGCTGGGCCGAGGCCATGGTGGCTTTGGAGCTGAAGCCAAGCTTAGAGTTAGCTTCCTGCTGCAGGGTTGACGTTGTGAATGGCGCGGCTGGGTTGCGGGTGCCAGGCATGTTTGAGATGTTGCTAACAGTAAATGTGGCTGGCTTGAGACTATTTAAGAACTCATGCGCGGCTGCTTCAGAATCAAATTTCTGGTTGAGCTCGGCTTTGAATTCTTGGTTGTCGTGGATGAATATGGCGGTCACCTTAAACTGTGAGCTGCCCTCGAACTTCATAATTTCTCGTTCGCGTTCGACCAGCAGCCGCACTGCCGGGCTCTGAACGCGGCCAGCCGATTTGCCGCCCGGCACTTTTTGCCAGACCACGGGGCTGAGCTCAAAACCAACCAGCCGGTCGAGGATTTGCCGGGCTTGCTGCGCCTGCACCAGGTTCATGTCGACGGTGCGCGGGTTCTTGATAGCATTGGTGATGGCATCCTTGGTGATCTCATGAAAGACGATGCGCTTGGTCGTCTCGATCGGTAAATCCAGCACCTTACAGAGGTGCCAGGCAATGGCCTCCCCCTCGCGGTCTTCATCGGTGGCCAGCCAGACATTGTCTTTGCCAACGGCCTTGACGTTTTTCTTGAGCTCGGTGATGACTTTCTTTTTCTCTGGATCAACTTCGTAGACAGCAAAAAAATCATTCGCCACATCAATTGGTGGCGTGCCGTCCTTGGTTTTTTTGACAATTGAGCGGATATGTCCTACGCTTGACAGGACATGAAAATCCTTGCCCAAATATTTCTCAATGGTTTTAGCTTTGGCTGGCGACTCGACGATGACGAGATTTTTCATAACTCTATATTATATCAAATCACCTCGCAACCACAACCGCCGAGGATGTTTCTCGGTGGCTCTGGTTGCGAGGACAGAGAGATGGGTCTGTCCTCGCGGGGGCTAGGAAGCTTTATCCAGGTCTTGTCGCCTCTTCCTCAGTTTCCTCAGCTTTTTGCTGAGTTTCTTGATCCGCTGACCTATGAGTTGACCCTTGTAAAGGGCCTTTAACAAATCCTCTTGGATCTGTCGTTCCTTCTTTGTGTGGTAGTGTCTTTCAATATCACGACCGATATCTTCTTCGAAGATACCCTCTACTTGAGGATGTCTGACGTCGTAGAAATCACACAGTGCCTTTAGAACGTTGGTAATCACCTTTCTCGGTGAGCACCCGTCCTGTACATTCATGTTGATTCCGAATCCATCGTCGTCCACAGTCGCTATCATCCCAGGTACTCGGCTGATCCTCTGGGTACAGTACCGTACGTACAGATTAGTACGTATGGTGAAGGTATCACCGTATTCATGAACAAGGAAGCGAATCTCATCAGTCATGTCGACCTTCTTTCTCTCTGTCCGAATTGTCAACACCCAGACCCTCTGGGCGGACGAATCTTCGTTCTCTGAACGAAAATCTGATATATATATCAATTATTGGATAAAAAGTCAAGCCTCTGGCGTATCATCATCACTATTACCGCCAAAAATAGCTCGTTTAATATATGTGCATGAGGCATGAGCAGCAAGCGGCAACGAGGCGATAAATGCAGTGTGGCCAATCTTGTGGAGGGTTTTGGCTAGCCTTGGTTTACCGTTCTGTTCGGCGGTGTGGGCGCCCGCGTAGGCAGACAACGCCAGTATCTCACCAGCCATGCCTAGTTTGCCAGATGTGGTTGGGCGCGTTTCACCTTTGTGTTTACTACGATAATTGGCGATGCCTGTTGCGGCGGCGTTTATCGTGTTCAACACGGCGATGGTGCCGATAACCGACTTTGGTGCTGCGCCTTTTTTCAGTATTTCATAGAGTAGTTTGAGCGTGACCACTTTATCGGTGATCGCGTCAACGGCTGCGCCGACATTACTCGTCTGTCCTGTTGCGCGGGCGACCGCCCCGTCAGCCACATCGACTGATCGTCCGATGATTACCTGTGCCAAGCCAGAAACGCTTTCAAGATTTTCTGCACCGTCCCATGTCAACTTTCCACCCACTAGACTCATCGCATTAGGGATGGTGAAGATATCTTTAACGGAAATAGTGACGGTATTACTATCTGCCTCGTTGCTACGTACTAGCTCTCGGCTCTCTTCCATAGTTTGTAGCCTATCATCAATTTGTCAAATTGGCAATGTTATCGCAATTATCGTAGTGTCCAATTATTCGCCCCAAGCGGCTTGATCACGTCGTTGATCTCTAGGATAGTTAGTGCCGTGGCGAAGTCGGCTGGGTTGAGACCGGATTGTTGCTGTAGTTGGTCGCCGTCTCTGAGGCCGGTTCGGAGTAAGTCGATGATAGTGTTTTCGGCTGGGGTTTCACCGA
The DNA here is from genome assembly GCA_963548005.1 of uncultured Candidatus Saccharibacteria bacterium. GTDB lineage: Bacteria > Patescibacteriota > Saccharimonadia > Saccharimonadales > Saccharimonadaceae > Nanosynbacter. Next base: position 17,393 of record CAUUSW010000008.1, read on the forward strand.
GGGGGGTGACGGCTTGGTTGGTGGCAGATTGAGTGGTTGACGGGGCGATGACATCGAGGATGTCCGTGGCAGTGGTGGCGACGAGGGCGCCTTGTTTGAGCAGCGCGTTGCAGCCAGCAGACAGCGGGCTGGTGATGTTGCCCGGCACGGCAAAGACGTCGCGGCCTTGGGATAAGGCGTGAGCGGCGGTGTTCAGTGTGCCGCTGCGCTCGGCGGCCTCGGTGATGATGACGGCGTCAGCTAGGCCGGAGACCAAGCGGTTGCGCTCCAAGAAACTCCAGCGATTGACGACTTTACCGTCGCCTTTTTGCCACTCAGAGAGGATAGCGCCGCCGTTTTTTATGATATTCATGGCTAATTTGTAATTGGTTTGCGGCGAGATGTCGGGCAGTTCATTAGGGATGACGCCGATGACTGTGCCGCCAGCCTCCAGGGCGGCTTTTTGGGCAATGCCGTCGATGCCGAGCGCCAGGCCGCTAACGATGATGCAGCCGGCTGTGGCTAGGTCGCCCGCCAGCTGCTCAGTCACTTCCCGGCCGTATGCCGAGGGTTTGCGTGAGCCAACGATTGCCACGACCGGCGCGCCGCTCGTCGGCAATGTTCCCATAAAACACAAGCTTTTCGGCGGATTAGCAATACTTGTCAACCTCTGGGTAAAAATATGCTCATCTGGACGGATTCTATTGATTTCCATGACTTTTGTGATAAAAAGTATTGACATGTTGTCAAATGCTTGCTATAATCAGGAGCGATTGGTTAGCTTAAAGCGCTAATCAAAAGCACCTTATACCCCCTATTCTAACTAATATGTTAGGTTGCGCGCAATGGCATTAAGTATTCTTACCCTCCACTTTTTGCGATTCAACGTTACGCGCATACTAACCCCTTTAACTGCCCTTTTTTGAAGGCGACCTCTGTTAAGGTGAGCACTGGATGGTGTTGATATTATAATCAGGCGCGGACTTTTGGAGTTTTAGTCACGACGCTTCACTGAGACGGGAGCTCGGGTGGGTTGAAGGGTAACAAAGCGCCAGGTGATGCCCACCCTTACCTGGCGCTTTTTTAGTTGGGTTTTTGGCGTGATCTTGCACCGTGTAAGTGAAGGTTGGGCGTGAATTAGTGTGAGGTGACCTGCCAGAAAGCGAAACATTAGACGAATATGCGAGAGCATAATATTGACTTTTTGTCTCTAAAATAGTATAGTGAATATATATGACGCAGATAATTGAGCACGATACGTTAGTCAAGTTAAGCCAAGAGCGCCCGTTGGTATTTCGAGCCCAAGCGGCCACCGTCTTGGCGCGCGTGCCGCGACGATTCCGACGAGATGCGCGGGTGCTGAATTGTAGCAAGCGCACGATGCATGACATGCTGACGGCGTGGCGAGACGAATGGTTGCCGAGGCTAGAGACGATCACCTCGGCGCATAATGCGACAATGTTGCAACAAGCCTTGCGGGAGGATTTACTGGCCGAGACGTCGTCGCAGCAACGGCTGATCGCCATGATGATACCGGTGCGGCTCGAGGAGGAGCGACTGGCCTTTGCGGGGTCGCAGTTTACGTCAAGGCGAGAGAAAAAGCCGTATCAGCGAACGCTAGCGTTTGCCCGGCAGCCAATTGAGGTCTGTCGGCAGCAGGTTGAAGATTTTATGAGGTACGAACTGTACCGGGCGGTGCTCTCTGAAGTGGGCGTGACTGTGGTGGACAAGCAGGCCTGGGGGCTGGTGCGATGCTGGCAGCGGCTGCGGGCCGGCCGTCAGGTCAAGAAACTGCGACGTGAGGTAACGAGGCGCTTGGCGGCAATTGAGCGAGAAATGACGGCGATTGAGCAGGAGCGCGGCGGCTTGGCGGCGCGGCTGTTTGGGCTGAATATTGATTATGTGACGGTACTAGCGGCGCGACAGGAGTACGAAAAGGCGCTGGGCCGGCTGAGTAAAAAAGCGGCCGAGAGCCCGGCGAAGCGGCTGGCACTATACGAGAAAAAGACCGAAGTGATTCGCGAGGAGTACCTCGATACGGTGCCGGGCGTGGCGAATTTGTCAGAGGCGCAGCGGGCGGTCAAGGAAATTGACTCGGTGCTGCTCGCGATTTTTGACCTAGACGCGACCGCGCGCAATGAGCTGATGAGCGCGTTTAAGCGCTACCGGACGCTGACGCGTGAGCGGGATATGCTACGGGCGAAGCTTGAGGTGTAGTTTGTAGGAGAGATATCGGGCCGTGTGGTTCGTTGGAATTGAGATAGCTGCTGCCGGCGGCTGATTAGGCTTGGCTCGTCGTCTTGGTCTTGGTTGAGCCGGGCTGCGTATTACCAGCTGCCATGCAGGTCTGGCACACTCCTTCGAGTTCAAAGTGGTGGCGCTCGACACGGAAGTGATGGCGCTGGCCGATCAGGGCAATGAGTCGCTCTAGCTCTGGTGTCTCCAGCGGTTCGGCGTTATGACAGCGTGTGCAGTAGAGGTGGTGGTGATGCGTGATGAATGGCTCGGCGAGCTCATAACGGACTTTCCAGCCGATGTGGATGGTGTTAATGACGTGAAGCTCGTGAAAGGTTTCGAGAATGCGATAGATACTGGTGCGGTTAGTGTTCGGGCAACGCTTGGCGATTTCGGCGATGGTCAGTGGTACGTCGATGGATTCGAGTGCTGTAAAGACTTCGCAGCGTGATTTGGTCAGGCGAAGGTCGGCCCGGCGAAAGATGTCGCGTAAGGTATCCATGTCGCAATTGTAGCACTTATTGCGACAAAATTGCAATAATCTACACAATACGTCATACTGATGAGCTATGAAAGAATGTATTGAGCGAGTGCTGAGCTTGCCGCAGCTCACACCTTCTGAGGAAGTTAATGCGGCATTTACTGAATTAGTTGAGAGGGTGGTGGCGCATGGTAAAAAACCACTACTATGCGACGAGGATATTCGCCATCAGGTGCAGCGGCGCTGCGCGGTAGCCGAAGGAGAACTGGAGCGACACTGGTCGAGGCGCATCGCGGGGGCGGATAACCCATGGTCAGAACTAAAAGAGTTTCCGTATCATGAAAATTATAAAGAGTTGACGCGGCGTGAGATTGGGCTGCTGGGACGGGCCGGGCTCCAGCTATGTGGTTGTTCGTCAGAGGTGGCAATGATCGGTAGCGGGCCGTTGCCGCTGACGGGCTGGTGGTTGCATCAATTAACAGAGGCGAGAATTACCCATATTGATGCATCGAACGAGGCGATTGAGTTATCACGCGGCCTTGCGGCGGCGCTTGATTGGCCGGGTAAATTTGTGACTGGTCTGGGCCAGTCGGTGGCGCTGGATGAGGGGCAGTATGATGTGATATATGTAGCGGGACTTGCTGGCGAAATGCTGGCGGAAAAGCAAGCAATTGTTGATCATGTACGACCAGCGCTCAAACCTGACGGACGACTGATCGCGCGTGGCGCGTATGGGGCGCGCACCCTGCTCTATCCAGGATTTGATGCTCACGCTTTTGAGGGTGTGCAGCTGATGGAGGAATATCATCCGACAGATGAGGTGATTAATTCAGTCTTTGTGTACAAGTAGGCCGCATAGGCGTGAGAGCGTTGGAAGCCAATTGAGACATTGTCGTAATAATGATACATAGCTAGACGCCGAGGAATTCGTATGGATTGGTTGGTTCGGTGGTTGGGGTGATGGTGGGGTTGGTGAGGACGTAAACGGCTTTGCCGCCAGATAGCTCACGCTTGATCTGTCCGCTTAGGCGTAGCCACTGGTTGTTGCGGTAACGCTCGGCGTCTGGGGATTTAACGAGGATGCTGACCGGGGTGCTGTCAACGGCGCAGCAACTGATAACGAAGCGCGAGAGCTCGAAGTAGCGGTTGTCGTAAAAGCCACTCGGATCGCGCGCCACAAAGCCGGTGACGTCAATGGTTACGCCATCAAAAAAGCTGTCATTCGGACAGTCATCAAACGCGCTACGCCAGCGGTTCATGGAAACGGGTTTGCCGTCAAGTGGCTCTGGTTTGTCACAGCGGCCGGTGGTGCTGGTCGGCCCGGACGTGGCGCGGTTGGCGGCACTGGACGAGGACAGTGGACGCGGCGGCAGGACGATGGCCAGGATGAGGATGCCGGCGGTGATGATTGAGAGTATGGGGATTTTACGCCGCGGCTTTGCCGGATGCTTGGTGGTTGCCGCGCCAGTGGAGGCTCGTCGCTTCCCTGCTAGGTTATGGCGCAGCTGTAGAACAATATCGATAAGGAGTAACATGCCACCAGCCACGGTCGCCACGACGGCGAGCAAGTGGTAGCGCGGATGAATGTAAAAGCCGAGCTGGCCGCGGACGGCGATGAGGATGATGTAGCCACAGGCGAGTAGCCCACCGCCAGCGCGTAACAATGAGCCGAACTTAGCGTGCATATAGATTGACTCCGATCCCTATCGCGAGTGACAGACTGAAAATAATGAGCATAACCAGCAGGATAAATCGCGGGCGGAAGGTGCTTCTCATGAGGAGAATGAGCTTGATGTCGATCATCGGGCCAGTTAGCAGAAAGGCGAGAACGGAGCCATTGGTAAAGATACGGGCGTAGGCCAACGCAAAAAACGCATCGACGCTGGAGCAGATAGAGACGACAAAGCCGAGGCCGATCATGGCGATGACCGACAGGATGATGTCGCCGCCGACGGCGTTGATGATGGAGCGCGGGACGAAGACTTGGGTGGCAGCAGCGATCATGGCACCGAGGACGAGCATGGTGGTGAGCTGCCAAAATTCATTGCGGGAATCAGCGAGAATATGGCGAAAGGTCGTTGGATGACGGTCGGTGCAAGAAGCAGCGAATGACGGCTGGAGGACGTGTTTGGGGTGAATGAAGCTGACGATCAGAGCGGTCAGCTGGACGATCAGAAAGCCAAAGCCGATGCGCCACCAGACCATGCGTGGTTCAAAACTAAAGGCGGTCATGGTGGCGATGATGGTGATCGGATTGAGGATCGGCGCGGCGAGGAGAAAGCTGATGACGTCGGCGGGTTTGAGGCCGTGCGCTAGGAGGCTGCGGGCGACTGGCACATTGCCGCACTCGCAGACTGGCAGCGCGATGCCGACGAGCGAGAGGAGAATGCGGCGGATGAGCACGTGTTTGGGTAGGATTTTCAGCAATCGGTCTGGCGGTAGGAAGCGGCGGATGAGAGCGGAAACAATGATGCCGATGATGAGAAACGGTGTGGCCTCAACGATGACGCTGCAGGTTAGTGTCAGGAAATCCTGTGCCAATGGCGCCAACGTCTCGGCCCATGTGTGCGGCGGATGAGCAATCAGCCAGAGGTCGATTTGTAAACCATACTGCATCACAACGATGCCAAACAGGCCGACGATAGTCCATCGGATTGCATCGCTGTGGTTTTTGAACCAGGCGCCAGCGTGCTGATATATTGTCTGTAGTGACGGCATAGTTTCTATTATACTACTCTCCGCCTAGCATGCTATACTAAAACTCAGTATGAAACATTGGCTACACTCGCATCACCCATTTCGGATTTTTTGGTTTTCGGCGCTGTTGACGCTGGCGTTGGGCGGGCTGATTTTCACCCAACTAGGCCTTAATGGTCTGTGGTTGTTCGTAATTTTAGTGGTGCTGGAGGTCACCTTTAGTTTCGATAATGCGGTGATTAACAGCAAGGTGTTGGCCGGCATGAGCCAGGTTTGGCAAAAGGTGTTCTTGACGGTCGGTATTTTCGTGGCGGTGTTTGTGGTGCGGTTCGTGCTGCCGATTATCATCGTGATGGTGGCGAGCGGTCACGGCTTTATGGAGGTGGTCGATTTGGCGCTGAACAAGCCGGTCGAGTACGGGCATATTTTGCACGAGGCGTCGCCGATGATCGACGCGTTTGGCGGAGCGTTTTTGATTATGATCGGCCTCAGTTATTTCATTGATTACAACAAGCGCGTGCACTGGATGCGGCATGTCGAGCCGTGGCTGTCCAAGGCTGGCCGGTTCGAGAATTTCAAGGTTTGTTTGATGCTCGGTGTGGCGGCGGTGTTATATTTCACGGTCGAGCCGCAGCATCGGTCGCTGGTGCTGGTCTCGTCGGTATTGGGAATTATACTGCACATCGGGCTGGAATTGTTCGGCTCATTCTTTCATGAGGATGATGCCAAGTCGGTCAAGGTCAAGACCGGCTGGGCAGCCTTCGCTAGCCTGCTCTATCTGGAGGTGCTGGATGCCAGTTTCAGCTTCGACGGCGTTATCGGCGCTTTTGCTATCACCAGCAGCGTGCTGTTGATCGTGGCGGGTTTGGGCGCCGGCGCGATTTGGGTGCGGTCGCTGACGGTGTATTTGCTGCGGACGGGCATGCTTGGCAAATATAAATATCTGGAAAACGGTGCGCACTGGGCGATTATGGCGCTGGGTATGATGATGATCGCCAAGCTGTTTCACCTGGAGCTGCCTGAATGGGCTACGGGTGGACTGGGGCTGCTGTTTGTGAGCTTGGCGGTTGGCAGCAGTATGCTGGAGGCGCGAGCGATTAATTTGCAAGAAGCAGCCGCGGCGAAATTACATAGCGCTGAGCGGCGGTTAAAACAGAGCGCGGCGAAAATTATGCCGCGGAAGCGGCATTAATTGATATTTGTGACTTTTTGTTTCGGGCGATACCGCTTGCTTATTGCGACATTGTTGCAATAAGCGTTTTTAATCTCGCAGGCGTAATGGTGTAGTGATATGCCGGGGATTAGAGTTTGACGCTTATGGCTGAAATGTGATCGGATAAAAAGTCATGAATCATTGTTTGCGCCGTTGGGATGGCCCAATTTTTCAAAATAGTTAATTCATCGCTATTAAAATTCATCATAACAAAACGGTCGGTTGAGACTTGCCGCCGCAGTAAGTTGTCGGTGCCGATACGAATATGCCAAAAGTCGGAGCCAATGTGAGCATGAAGCGATTTTAAGCCGTTGCTGCCAGCGTCGCGGCCGCCCTTGCGGACACGGATTTTACCAAAATCAAGGTCAGTGTCATCGTGAATAATCAGTAAGTCATCAAGCGTTAGCTTGTAAAAATCTAAAATCGCCCGCGCAGAGATACCGACCTCATTGTAATAGGTGGTCGGCTTGACGAGGAGAATTTTTTCTCCAGACATATTCAATTCGGCAATATCCGCAAAGAATTTCGGCTTATTGCTAAATTGTGCATTCTGCTCTGCCGCCAACTGGTCAATTACCAAAAAGCCAGTATTATGCCGCGTGTAAGCATACTTTTCGCCAGGATTGCCGAGGGCTAGAATGACTTTCATAGCCTTAGTATAGCACCTTGGCACTCATGACGTATAATAGATGTATGGCGAAACGCGATGACGATTTGGAATTTAGTGTTAATGCGGCGTTTGACGAAGCGCGGACGGTTGTTGACAAAGTGCCGCTGTATCTAGTGAACGGCTCGCTGGGTTCCGGCAAGACCAGCGTGTTGGAATTCTTATTGCAACAAAGTGACTATAAGGGCGCGCGGGTGATTGAAAATGAGTATGCCAATGAAAATGTCGACGGCTATCGGCTGGAGGGATTGGCGGAGATGGTGACGACGTTGGCTGGCGATTGTGTCTGCTGCTCGTCGAAACATGCGCTGACGCGGATGTTGCTGGACTTTTGCCGGAATTCACCGGCGCCAGTGTTTATCGAGGCGACGGGTGTGGCGCGAACGATGAATTTGGTCGAGAAATTGATTAATGCACAAATCTTCAATAAGTATGAGTTGATGCAGAGCTTTTATGTGATCGATGCGCACGAGATTTTGCGCGGGATTGAGCCAGCGCACGAAGTTGAACTGCAAGCAGCAGACGTGATTTTGGTGACCAAGGAGGATTTGCTGAACGATAGCGAGCTGGCTGAATACGACATGAAACGCCGCGCCCTACCCTACGCCAAGGTGTTCAGTGCGCCGCACGGTCGGTTTGAACTCAGTAAATTAACCACGCCGTCGGGACTGCTTGCGTTTTTTGATACGTATGATGGCGAGCTGGCGGTGCCGGATAATCCGACGTATGCAGTACTGGATGTTTCGGGCATGAATATCGCGGCGTCGGCGCTAGAAAACATGTGGCCGGAGTTGTTCAGGGCGTATGGTCTACGGCGAATGAAGGGCTGCTTCATCAACGACAACGGTGCGCGCCAGCATGTGGAGGCGACCGAGCAGCAGATTCAGCTAACTAATGCTGGCACTGAAGAGGTTGCTAAAATTGTGTTAATTGGCGAGCGAGCTGATGAAATCACGCGCGACGTGCTGCAGATGCAGCTGATGATGTTTGAATAATGAGAAACTTATTAGGATAAGTTCAGTAACCTTATATTTCCAAGTATATTGCAAAAGAATGAGTGGGGCGGGAGATGCGAAAATGCATCAATCCCGCCCCGCACCTCTACTGCTGGGTCATGGCCCAGCCGCTCCATAGGGTAGCAGACAGTAGGATGCTACCCAACAACAGCTGCCCCGGTGCATAAGCCAGGCTGGCGATGATCCAGTCCCCGACTGGATCATCGTCTGATGCCCGGAGGCCGGGCCCCCACACCCGCCCCATGATGAGCAAAATAGTGAAAGAGGTCGCTGCTAGCGCGGCATCCCAGAGGGCTGCTACGCCCTCTAGCTGCCACAGGTTTACAAAAAACATCCCCATCCCTATGATGGTTCCGGCTATTAGGCAAGCCGTTACAAACGCAATCATGGTGGTCCTTTCTTTGAGGTGCGGCCGTTCCGCACCTCAAGCCGCCATGGACATCCGACCCATGGGACGAAGCGCGTTGACAGATCAAGGTCTGTCAGAGGCTGATATATATCACTAATAGAATAAAATGTCAATGGATTTTGTCAAAAATGTGGTGTAATATTTTCTCTCACCTCTGTTATGATCATAAACAACTTTTTATAGAAAATGGTAGCCGGTGTTTTCTGATAACAATAACTTGGCGCAGCATGATAAGAGCGGGTCGGAATGTGGGCATTTCAAGAACATCAAAACGCCGACAGGTACATAAGTACGTCGGCGTTTTGCTGTTAGGCTTTTTATGGCCTAGGGGTACTTGACATCAAGCATGTAATTGTTAATTAATTTTTAGGAGGAGATGGGTGAGGCCACCCTTGTCGCCTCAATAATTCCTCATACCATCTCGCTAATGCTTCTCTATGCTCCCAGTTCCGCTCCGATATTGGCAGTAGGCGATCAGTTACTGCATTAAATAGCCGATCCTGTCCAGATACCTTAATGTCTAATATGTCCAGCATTTCTTCGGCAATATCTTCTATAGTAGCGGATTCGTCATCATTGAGACGCTGTTGCATAAGCTTTGCCCACAGGTATGTGTAAGAGTTATACATAACCCCCTTTGCTTCGAACATCGTTTCAAATTGAGTCAGTAGTGGATTTTCTCTGTCGTCAAAAATGTTAGGCAGTAACGGATTCCCCATCCCTTTTATGCCAAATTTTATCTCTACATCCCAGAGTTCTTCTTTAAGCCTCTTGAGTTTTTCTTCTCTGTTGATAAGAGCATCTGCACGCTGAATACCAGCGTCTCCATCCTTGCGCAGAGCTTCGTCTGCCCGCGCCTCAGCGGCAAGGACTTCCTTTGGTATATCGTCCAGAGTTTTTATCACGAGTGGATATGTCTCCGCCATTCCAGGATGATTGTCATATGGATCAGGAACTTTTATCTGCTGATCACCGTGTCCGCGCACAACTCGCGCCCAAGCTGCCTCTAGTTTTTCGGGATCAGAATCCTTGTATACGGGAACACAAACACCGCTGAAAATAACCAGAATTGCTGGGTTTTCTTCTGATGTCTTGGATTTCTGCTCAATAGCTTTCTTGGCTATAGCTACCACATCAGAGAAAAACAGCCCGCTAGGAGCAGAGTCGTAGCCCCAATCAAATACCGGTGCTTTGTTCAGCGGCCCGCTATATGTTTCAGGCTCGCTAGGCTCGGGGGTGACTTCAGCAGAGCCGTCAGTGCCAACAGGTGTTTCTGGAGCTTCCTGAACTTCTTCCTCGATGCCTGCAGGATCTTCCCGAAGGGCGTCCCAGCCGGTTGTAGTATTATTTTGCCCTTCGCCCGGTATCCCCTCGGGTGGCTTTGGCATTCCTGGCATGGCCATAACTCCTCTCACATGATTTTAGTGTGCTGATATTATATCAGCGGTGTAGTACTATGTCAAGGTTATGGGAATTCAGCTCCAGTTATTAATACGCCGTTGAGTTGGTTCACTTCTTGTCAAGAACAACCAAGTGCTCACTATGCGGCGTGCGCGGGAAAAAGTTGTAGCCGCGGTGATGGACGATGCGGTAGTGCTGCTGGAGCAAGGCGACATCGCGAGCTTGGGTGACGGGGTTGCAGCTGAGATAGAGGATGCGCGGCGGTAGCTGTTGCAACAATGTCGCAATAACGTCAGGATGTAAGCCAGCGCGCGGTGGGTCGACGATGACGATTTCCCTACCGGTGATGTGGTCGAGGGCTTGTTCGCTGGGGGCGAGAATGGCGCGGGCGTTGGTGCGGCCAAGCTCGGTGATATTACGCTGCATTTCGCGGACAGCATCGGCGTTGATTTCCACCAGCGTAATGTTGTCGCCGCCAATGGTCAGGCCGATAGTGCCGACGCCAGCGTAGAGGTCGAGAGTTGATAATCTGACAGCTCGAATATCATCAGAAAATAATCCGGGACCCACGTGAAGTTGCCCAGATTTTTTCTGAGATATTGCTCGCTGTTGACTATCGGTGTTGTTATGTGCCGCTAACTGATCCAGCTGGCGCTCTTGGTGTGCCTTATTGTACGGCACCCACTCCTTCATATCGCGCAGCGCCTGCTCGTAAACCGGGATGTTGACTTGGAAAAAGCCTTCGCAGGCGTAGCGGAATGGTATGCCAAGGATAGTATCAGTCAAGATGGTGTTACCGAAACGCGCCAAGCGCTCGGTGATGCGGCTGGCTGGCGAGCGCGGATCGGAATAGATAATTTCCCCGCCCTGAGCCGGTAGCTTGGCGGCTTCATCAGCGGTAATTATTTCGGGCAAGCGATCCCTGACATACAACTGCCATACACAACTTCCCGACTGATCGCAGCGGATGAGCAAGGTCTTGAGTTGGCGAGCCGCGACGCGTTTATGGCGCAGCAAATCGTGGATCGCACGCGCCAAGTTGTTGATTTCTGGGCGCGCCAAACTTGTGCCATTGACGACAATCTTGCCTTTGCTGCCGCGGCGAAAAAATGCCAAGTCAAGCGTATCACCAGATGATTCTTCACGGTTGCTATCCGCGTCTATTCCCCGGGTATCATCAGAAAATAATTTGGGACCTGAGACAACCCCAGGTTCTTTCTGAGATACCGCTCGAGATGCTACCGATTCACTATACCAACTAAATTCAACTTTGTTGCGATAACCATATGCGACATTGTCGCAATAAATATCAATCGCCGCTGGTAGCGTGACGTTATGCAAAGTAAATGCATCATTAATCAACTGTGCCTTATATGTCTGCTCGACTTCGAGCGGCATAATCTGCCACGGGCTGGTCGACAGATAACTATCCGGGTCGTGCGGCTGGATACGGTTGGGGCTTGGCGAGATCACTTCCTCGACGACCGCTTCGACAAGGTGCGATTTCTTTTTGGTAACGCGGACAGTAACCGTCTCGCCGGGCAGTCCGCCCCATACGAAACATTTACGCCCGTCAGCCAGCGTCCCCAGTGCTTGCCCGCCACCAACAATTTTCTCTAGTGTCAGCGTCTCGAAACTCTGTCGCTTCATCAAGAGTTATTATAACAGATTAGAAATTACATTCTGGCACGCCGCCAAACCAACCGTTTTGCATATTGCGACCAGTGCGGCAGGTGGTGCCATCTGAAAGTGGCACCTTTATGGCGTAGCGGGTCGGCACGACGCTGGAAGCGTGGGTCGTGTCAGTGGCTGCGAGATACCAGTAATCGCGGCCTTCGTGGTCTTTCGGCAGCTGCTTGATGTAGCGTGGAATGAGGAGTGCGCCGAGCTCGCCGCCATTACAAATCTTCATATTAGCGGTGTTATAAATGGTGCAGGCGCTCGTCGGCCACGGGTATTCGCCGTTGTCCGAACGATATTTCTCGATCGCCTCTTTGAGCATTGAAATATTTGACTTGGTTTCATTGTCGCGGGCGGTGTTATACGTATTGCGCCAGACGAGGCCGCCCAAGGTAGCGAGGATCGCGATGACCACGATAATAATGATAATTTCGACGATAGTAAAGCCATACTGCTTATGCATATGACGATTGTAGCGCGTTTTTGGTTTGATCGCAAGGCTGGTAATTAGGTGATTATTATGCTACACTAATCCTTGGTATTGGGCCGTCGCCAAGTGGTAAGGCACCAGGTTTTGGTCCTGGCATTCGGGGGTTCGAATCCCTCCGGCCCAGCCATAGAATTACGCATCAACCGTCTAGTCCGGAGTGGCTGGGCGGTTTGTTTGTCAAAGTGTTGCTACTTGGCATATAATAAACACTAGTGACCAATAGTAAAGATGAAAAGCTAAATCTGCTCTATACACAATGCCGAGACGCATATCACGAATGGCTTGTAAAGCAAGGAAAAGACGATAACTTCGGGGGTATACCACTTCCTGGATGGTTTTATGACCCCTACAACATCCCTGCTGAGTTGCTGTTTAGGTCATTGTACGGAAAAGTCAACAATAAGACCACAGCGCGCGCTGAATTTGATAGCAAGCTTCTTAGCATGGTTCATAAAAATGATACCTATAATAGAGAATCGCTAACAGCAAGACCACAGGACTTAGAATACAAGAACTTCACTGTTTGCTTTCAAATATATTTTCGGTCAAAGACTGCCAAAGCAGATCTATTCAAAACACAACTTACTCTTTCCGGTATTAAGTTTACATGGTGTAGCGAGCGAGCGTTTTGGAAGATGGTTGATAGGGTTGGTGGCACAAATGAGTATTTGCGGTATCGAAATAAAGTTTTTCCAAAGCTCAACAACGAATTTGATACTTACGCAGTTAAAGCTCAGGTCGCCGACCTTACTGTAGAAGAGGCTGTTAATAAAGCTGCGAGAGCTTTTCAGGGTTTTATGGACTGTGTTAATGTCGTCCAGTCGTTTAACCGTCAGAAACGTAAGCTCTCACACGGCCCGAACGATAATAAGATGGCCATAAGTGATGTTGGTGTGTTTATTGCAGAGGAAGATAGCAAAGTCGAGGTACTCTGGTCTAATATAAGAAGACACTCTTTGCCTTCAGAAAGTCTTAATAGTTTAGATATTGGTAAAGAGCGTTTATATAGAGTGCTAATAAGGGCGTTTCAGGATGATAATCCTGTAGTTGCCGAGCGATTGAAGTATACTGTTATGGAATTTGCGTCTGCTTTGAGTGCGGAAGATCCAAATCTTGGCCTGTTGGGATTTTGGAGGTGTCTAGAGATTGCTACCAGGAAAGCAAACCAACAAACTCGCAAAGAAGAAGAAATACTAAATATATTCAAAAATTATCGCCCTGAGGAAAAGTACTGGAGACAGCAAGGGTCTCTAATAAAGGAAGTTCGCAATACTTACGTTCATCAGGGCGTCTCTAGTGTAGAGGATACGCCCGACTACTACCTAAACTGGTCTAAGCAATACGCTGAAGCTGCCATTAGGATATTAATATGGCTTTACAATAACCGTGCGATATGGAAAGATAATGACGACATCGATATCTTTTTTGATCATTATAGCCAGTCAAGCCACAAGCTTGAGCTGGCTGGAAAGGTACTAAGGGGTCGCAGTGTTCGCGTTGCATGATTACAGCTTGTGAGGCTCCAAAGCTTCTACTCTTTCGCCTCTTGTCTCTTATTAAAGAAGTAGATAAACTGCTTTATTATGGCCTCCTTAAGCTCGGGGGATTTTTCATTTCCCACTTTTGCGATAGTGCGAATACTATTTGTCGTCGGACGCTCAAACAGTACAAGATCTACCTCCTGTATATTGCCTAGAGTGCCATATCGCGGATCGGATATGATAATTTGGTGCAAAGTATCAATGTTGATAACGGTATCTATACTACGCATTATATCTGGTGTCAAATCTCTATATGTATAATCGCTTTTGCCCATAGTATGCCAAGTTCCTGCGAACTGTAGTATAAAGCTTATTACATCATCTGCTGACTGTATCTTTTTCTCTAAATATTGACCAGTCTCCTCTCTAGTGGAAAGCTCAGCCCATCTTGTGTATAGTCGGATAGATGAGCCATTTTGACTGAGTAGCGGCAATTTATCATTCTTAGCAAAGCGCCTAATATACTGCAAAGCAGTAGTCTTGTATTGTTGAATCTGATCTTTTTTCAGTTCAATAGAGTGGTTCCCCTTATTTGTACTGTAATGGATTACGTGGTCTATAGTGTGTGAGAATGTATCTATTCTGTCTTGGTCGAAGAGATGATTAATGAGAGATATATATCCTGTGGTCTTTTCATCTTTACTTTCACTGGCAAGTATGTCATCTATAGTAAATAGTACTCTCTCTAATGCCGTAAGTGTTAGTGAAGATGATCTGGCAGTAGGCATTCCTTCGATTAAATCCAGTAGACATGTACAGAATACTATTTTGTTTTTTATGACACTGTGTCTTTTAGAGATAATCCATAGTGCTGTGGCAATATTATTCTCGTTGATTATGTGTAAGTTTTTACGAATAGACGCCTCATCAACAGAATTCGTTAGTAAATTCATAACTGCAACATCAGAGATATCCTCTATTTCGTCAAGCGATGCAAAGAACTTCTCGAAATAATAGTCTGAGGCAATCCGCTGGTGGTACCGTAGGTCATTCTCATTTATATTGCCATAGCCCTTAAGTGTATATGCAACAAAAGGAAATAATTCTTGTACTATCTCTAACCAACGATCGTCGCCTCCGAAAGTATCCTGAAGGTCCTGCTTGCGAGAGGCGTCATCATTAATGCCATATTTGGAGCTGATTTTTTCTATTAACATATCCCCGTTGTCTTTGATTCTTTCATATAGGCCATCGTCAAATAGGCGAATAATTTCAAGTACTATGACATCAACCATATTCATCTCTCCGTGGCACAGGGGAAGTCTAAACAATAATGAATTATTCAGTCGGTTAATATCTCTCGGTGATTGTATATATGCACCCAGGTTATGATACTCGAGTATAAGTCGGAATCGCTCTATTTCATTTTCCTCTAAGACAATGGAATGTTGCTTACAGATTGATTCAATAGTAGCCGCCAGCATCCTATTTAGCGACGACCTGCTTGCTTTGGGTAGCTCAAGAGGTATTTGTATAATTTTTTCGAGGTATTCTTGGCCGCTGGCACCTTGTGGAAGGAATTGTTCAATTGCTGATGCAACATACCTATTGTCAAATGGAAGTATATATACTATACCGGCATAGTTTGCTATTTGGGCGATTATATGCATCAGATCTGCGATGCTTTGACTTTCAAGTCTGTCTATGTCATCAATGACAACGATCACTTTTTTACCTGATTCCTTAATTTCTTCCTGTGTTTTAATCTTAATCTTATTTATGAAGTAGCTTGATTGTAGTATCCTGCTGACATAATCCATGCTCGCTGTAATCCTACCGAGGTATATGGACGTCTCCTTGCGACCCCCAGAGTTAAGGTCGATCTCTATAGTGGAATCAATTGGAAGTTTTGCTCTACTTAATTTGCCGAAGAATCTGCTAGTTTTTTCTCGAAAGCCGCCGAAGGCTTTGTCGGTAACTTTTTCGTATATGTTTTTAAGAATTTCATGAAAAATTGCGTCGCCGTTGCCATTAAGCTCCCAGGCATTAAGTTTGACAAGGACTGGTTTATTCTTTCTCGTGCTGTCATTAATTCTTTGTTCAATTAAATTAATAGTAGATGTCTTACCGGAGCCCCAGCTTGCATACAGGCCGATGATAAAGCTCCTCTCTTTGTCGAGTGAGTTCAGGATACTGACTATTTTTTCTGCAAAAGAAAGCCTTCCAAGTGAGTCATATTTCTTTGAATTGATCGGACTATCAGAGCTATAGGTATTCATTCTACAGATCATTATAACCCACAGTATAAAAATAGCTAATAAACTATTGGTTTCTCGGTGTAAGCACCCCCTTTAATGCACCTTTAGCAAGCTTGGCTTGTTGTCTATAGCTCTCAGTTGCCAACATATCGCGGTCGATCATAATCATAATTCATAAGAGGCTTTACTTTTTACCGCTCTAAGGCTTGAGATTTTCATGCTTAGCTAATTTGGCTTGCCAAGAACACCCCTCGTATTGCATGGGTGTTCTTGTGTATTCTGTAGCTTATCTCTTCCTCGCAACATACTTATGCCATTCGGAGATGACAATTGGGATGATGAATGATATCAGGCTGATGACGATCATGTCGCTGAGGGCGACGTGTGCGATGTGGAGGATTTCACCAAGCGGCCCAAAGAAGACCAGGATTTGCAGGACGATAGATAGGCTCATACCAGCGTAGAAGCTCTTGTTCATGACTTTCAGGCGCTTCAACAGTGACTCGTCATCGGAGCGAGCGTTGAAGGCATTGGCCCACTGGCTGACCACTAGGGCGATGAAGGCCATGGTTTGGGCGTATGCATGTCCTTGTCGCTGTTCGAAGAATATGTAAACCGCCAAGGCGATGGCCGACATGGTGCCAGCGACGATGACCATCCGCCAGATCATTTGGCGGCTGAGAATCGGTGCGTCGGGGCGTTCTGGTGGGCGGTTCATGGCCTGCTTTTCGCCTGGCTCCAGGCCGAGCGGAATGACCATCGAGGTATCGGTCACCAGATTGACCCAGAGGATTTGCACTGGCTCCAGCGGGGTTTTGATGCCGATGAGCAGCGCGCCGAGCATGGTGATCAGCTCGCCAGTGTTAGTCGACAGCAGATAAAACAACATACGGCGAATATTGGCGATGATGGTGCGGCCCTCGCGCATGGCGTCGATGATGGTCTTGAAATTATCGTTGAGCAGGATGATATCGCCAGCGTCTTTGGCGATGTGCGAGCCCGACCCCATGGCTACGCCGATGTGGGCATTGGTCAGCGCCGGCACGTCATTGACGCCGTCGCCGGTCATGGCGGTGATGTGGTGCTTTTTGAGAATGGTCAGCAGGTGGTATTTTTGCTCGGGGATGACGCGGGAGAAGACTTTAGTTTTGGTGACGATGGCGTCTAGCTGATCATCGGACAGCTTGGCCATGTCACGACAATCGAACACCTCATCGCGGCTCTCGACCATGTCAAGCTCCCGACCAATCTGATAGGCCGTCTCGAAATGATCGCCAGTGATCATCCGCACCGACACGCCCGCTTTCAGGGCAGCCCGGATAGCCCGCGGCGCCTCTGGTCGCAGCACGTCAGCCACGGCCACGAAGCCAGCAAGTGTCAGGCGCTGCTTGCCGAGCTGATCAAAGCCATCAATTATCTCGTCTAGCTCGCCCGTCGCCAGTCCAATCACCCGGTAGCCGCGGGCGGTCATCTCATCAAGCATTTGCCCGGCGCGCTTTTTAGTGCGGGCTGACACGCGACAGGCTGCCAGCATGGCTTCGGGTGCACCCTTAACGTACAAGCGAAACTGCCGGCCGTGATGCCAGATGGTGGCGGACATGGCATGGGCTTGACTGAATGGCAGGTCACGAACTGGTACGTGGCGCGGGCTGGCGCTCTGCTTGCGGGCGTACTCATTGAGGGCTATATCCAGCGGATCGTGGCTCTTGGCGTGAGCGCGGTTGACCACCAGCCCGATGATGCGGTCAATGTTCTCTGTCGCCTCGTCCGGCGTCCACGTTTGCTGAACGGTCAGCTTGTTCTTGGTCAGGGTACCCGTCTTGTCGGTGGCGATGGTGGTGATGACGCCGATGGTCTCGATGGCGCGCATCTGATGCACCAGCGCTTTTTTGGCGGCCATCCGCCGCATTCCTAAGACCAGCACTACGGAAATCGCAATCGGCAAACTCTCCGGTACGGCACTCACCGCCAGAGCCATGACGAAGCGCAGGCTCTCCAGTACATCCATGCCGCGTAGCAAGCTCAGCCCAAAAGCAACGAGGGCGATGGCCGAGACGGCGGCGATGACTTTGGTGATCAGGGTGTCGATTTTTCGCTGGACCGGGCTTTGGGTTGATTCGCGCTTTGAGAGCATGGCGAGATTGCCAAACTCGGTCTGATTGCCGGTGGCGACGACCACGCCGGTGCCGGTGCCGCTGACGACGAATGAGCCTTGAAACAGCATGTTGGTTTGCTCGTACATTTCTTTGGTGCCGATGAGTGCGTCGGTTCGTTTGGAGATTGGCAGTGATTCACCGGTCAGCTGCGCCTCGTCCACCCGCAAGTTGGCGCTGCGGAGGAGGCGGATGTCGGCAGGGACTTTCTCGCCCTCGGCTAGTGAAACGACGTCGCCCGGAACCAGCTGGCTGGCGTCGATGCGCGTGGTACGATTGACTCGGTGGACGTCGACTTTTTGGGCGTCGTGACGGGACAGGCTGCGTAGCACACGGTCAGTTGAGAAGCGCTGAATGTAGAAAATAACGGCCGAGATGGCGGCGATGACAAAGATGATGATGGCGTCAATGGCCTCGCCGTGCCAGAGGCTGATGATGGCGGCGATGAGCAGGACGAGCATAAAAATGTCGAGGAATGGCTCGAGGATGATGCGCCAGAGCGGTTCAGATTGGACTTTGATGATGTTGAGGCCATAGCGTTTTTGGCGGCGCTGGACTTCGGCCGCACTCAGACCGCTACTCGAGGAGCCCAGTCGCCGCAGTACCTCGTCGCTTGATGATTGATAAAAATGCATACGGTTATTATAGCGTGAAGTGCTGTTTGGGGGAAATTTGAGGTTCGGGACGTAGTTTGAAATAGTAGAGTCATTGTACCTGGTATAGCTGAGGTCGCTATTCTGCAACAGTTAATTACAGGCAAAAAGGTGCGCCTCCGGCTTCTGCCTCGCGCACCTCTTGCTTGAGATGGGGGTTTTATGATTCTATCATCGTCAGTCGATTCGGTCGCTCCACGTACCGTAAGTGACGTGGGCTGCACCAGGCCTGACGCTATGCCCGTAGCTTCTTATCCTTCAGCTTCAACACCACATCCGCCTCTTTAGCCAGCTGCTTGCTGTGAGTGATGACTCTATTACTTATAATTATCAATGCGTCGAATTGCCATCTTTATCTGCGATTAAATCTATGATTTTACGAATCTCCTTTGCTTTGTCGTCGTCACTTTTTAGAAAATTGTCCATATCATTTTCACAAAAATCAATTACATGATCAATTCCTTTTTCCTTTCCAGTATACTGTTCGATGGCTCCTTTCTTTAGATAAAACTCGTCGGATGAATATCTTGACTCTATTTGCTGGTCTAGGTCAGGATGCTCGTTTCTATATTTGTCGATTTTATGTTTATCAAGCCCCGCCTGTTTTGTCCGTTTATCATATTTGAATGACACGGTAGAATTATAAAAATCTCTCCCTGTAGCATCTAAGTCTTTAATAAGATACACTGTTAGCCCGAAAGATTCAAAGAAGGACTTAAATGAGGATATACTGTCTTTCCCGCGCACTCCGTATACTGTAATACTTCGACTGAGATCTGGTTGTAATATCTTTATGGCAACTCTAAAAAAATACTCATCATCCTGACCTTCAACCAGCAATACTCTATCTAGAAATAGTACTCGAGCTGCCCAAGTATTGTTTAGGATTTCTATCAGCTTTTTTTGATCTTCCCTAATATCGGGAGTACACACCACGGAATTACGCTCTTCATTTAGTGAGAATCGTTTGACATGCCCTATTGTCTTGTTGCTTATAAATCCTTCCGAATGAGTTACGATGATATACTGCACACCTTGCTCTTTTGCTAGTTTTTCGAGTATTTTAAGATATTCAAATTGAAATTGGTAGTGTAAATGAATCTCTGGCTCATCAATAATAATAAGACCACCATTTACATCATCTCGACCGTACGCCTCAAATATCAAGTGTATAATCGATTTTTGTCCAGCACTAAGACTGTTAATATCTCCTAGATCCCGCTCATTTTTTGTATCGTAAAACCCAAATTCGTATGACCAAGTTCTTAAATTAGTGAGCTCTATATAAAATTTTAAATTCAATAGTTTAAGCTTGTTGTTTATGTCATTAACCATCTCCAAACTATTTACGGCATCTTTAACTTCATCAATATCCTTTTTACCTTTTAAAAAATTAAGATACTCCTCACCAAGCTTGAGCTTTACAATATTAAATATAGCTGGCTCACTACCAGATTGATCATGATTGCTGCGATAAGAAGAATCGCGCCTAATTGCTCGCAATTGACTTACTGGATTGGACTGCAAAGAGGTTTGTAGAGAGAAAGTATTATAATTACGAAAAGCAGACAACATAGAAAATGTACTTCCAAGAGGCTTTACATGGTCGGCATGTTTATTATTATGTATCGCTATAGCTTCGTTGATAGCCTGGTAGTATTCTAGATAAAATTGTACGGAATCTGGCGTGGAATCAGTATATTTTACATCGTATGTGCTTTTTTCATAATTAAAGATAATATCTATAACAATTTTTATATCGCTATTTATAGGCCTAAAATCTATGGGAAATTTTATATAAGAATACTCCTCAAATATATTTTTTATATGAGTGTAATTATTTGCTATATGGCTCATGTTAGCGTTATCAATATCATCAAGTGTAAATGATATTCTTATTCTCTGTATTTCCGATTCCGAATTCCAATTAGGCTGGAGCCGAAGACCTGAAATATTATTAGATCGATCATCTATTACGAGGGAGCCTCTTCGAGCTTCACCTAGCAACGAAAAATTATAATCCCTAACCTCACAATACTTAAATAGGACTCTTGTGAATACAAAATTCATAGCCTCTAAAACTGTTGACTTGCCAGATCCGTTTTCTCCAATAATAATATTAAGATCTGGATTGAATTCAATCTTAAAAGCATTGTTTATATCCTCCTCATATTTGAAGCTCAGGATATTCGATAATTGTAAATAGTTAACTCTCATGATGTTAATTATTATACACTCACCAACTTTATTTAGGGGTTCGGAACTATAAAAATATAGCTCTTTCGAGCTATATTAAAAACGTGTATTTTTTGGAAGCTATTTTTACGCTTTCAGCTTCTTATCCTTCAGCTTCAACACCACATCCGCCTCTTTGGCTAGCTGCTTGCTGTGAGTGACGACGATGACGCATTTGTCGTTTTCGTGGGCGGCCTGGCGCAGTATGTCGATGATGTCGGCGGCGGTGGTTTCGTCCAGGTTGCCGGTCGGCTCGTCCGCCAAGATGATTGGCGCGGAGGACACCAGTGCTCGACCGATTGCTACGCGCTGTTGCTGACCGCCAGAAAGTTTCATGACATTGCGGTGAATGTGATCGTCGTCCAGGCCCATAGCATGTAGCGTTTCGTTGGTGGCCTTGGAATTAACTAATTTCAAGTTTTCCAGCGGCGTCAGATAATCGATCAGGTTATAATTCTGAAACACCAACGAGATATTGTGCTTGCGGTGATGCGAATAGCCCTGCTCGGCGATGTCTTCGTCGTCGAACAAAATCTGCCCGCCAGTCGGCGTGTCTAGCCCGGCTAGTAGCCCGAGCAGTGTCGATTTACCAGCACCAGAACTACCGACGATAGCGTAGAATTTGCCTTTTTCAAATTGATAATTGATGCCGTTGAGCACGTTGCTAGTGCCGTCAGCGTATGAGTAAATGATATCGCGTAACGTAAGTATTGACATAATAACTCCTAACTTAATTTTGCTAAAATTTGCTTTGGTGATTGGCGCATGATTGGCGCGGTGGCAGCGATGGCTGACAGCAGAACGACCATGTAGCCGAAGGCGAAAGCCTGCAGGTAGGTCGCTATTGGCGCGGCATGTACCACGGTTTTTTCTGTGCGCTGGCTTTGGTCAGCTTGTGCTGTCAGAGCGGTAGAAATCTGCGACGAGGCGACCGAACCGATACCGAGCGCAAACACCGAACTGACTGCGGCGATGATGGCGAGCTCCGCCAAGAACTGTCCGATAATTTGCCGCTTCGACGTGCCGATAGACAGCAAGATGCCAATTTCATGCAAGCGACCGCGCACCCAGAACACCAGCACCAGTGACAGCACCGCCAGCCCCGCCCCAGCTGCACCGATGGTGGCAATCGTCAAAATGTTTTGAATGCCAGCGATGTTTTGGAGAACTCCGGCAAACACCGCCCCGTTGTCAGTCAGGCTAAATTTCTGCCAATCGACGTTTGGTAGGCTTTTGGTGCGATCTGTTAGCGACTTCAGCTGATGCGGATTTTCGGCGAAATACGTCGCTCGCGTCAACTGCTGGCTACCCGTCAACTGCTGCGCCGCGGCCAAGTTGGTGATGAGATGATTCTCCGCCATGTCGGACTGTAAGACCGCCGGCTTTTCACCTTTGCCGCTGAAGATGCCCATGACAGTCACCGTCACGCGCCGCCCGTCTTTGGTGATGTCCAGCTTGTCGCCTGGCTTGATATTATTTTTCTCAGCGAAGGTCTTGTGAATGAGGGCTGCGTTTTGATCGTGCGCCCCCAGATGCTTACCCTGCTCCAGTTGGTAAAATCGACCGGTGAACTCGCTCAGCAAATCGCTCTGCGTCGCTCCCGTAACTTTTGCTTCACCAGCCACGTTAGCGTCCAGCTGCACGCCGCTGCCTGCCGCGTCGATCAATTGCTTGCCTGGCAGTTCCGCGGTAGTTTCTGCCTGGAAATTGTGCGCTTTGACATTGTCCAGGCGCTGCACTCGCTGCGCTATACCTATCGGCACCTCGCCCGATGGCTGCTTGCTGGCGATGCTAAAGCCAGCGCGGATGTTTCGCTCGACCGATTGCTTCAGCTGTGCCATAGTCTGCTGCACCGTCAGTGTGCCAATCAGCAGCGTGAAAATCAGCGTCATAATCAGGGCGATGGTCAGGCTGCGACGCCGCCGCCGCGCCACAGCCGTCCAGGCTCGTTTGATAATCGTCATCATTCGCCCCTAGTCCACTTCGGTTAGTAATTCTTTTGGCGTTGATTGGGTAATCGGCCGCGAAGCCAGTAGCACCGCGATGATGATCACCGCCAGCCCAGCGCCCCACACCGCCAGCAGATCCGTCGGTTGTACACCAACCGTCACCTTGTCCAGCGTGCGCGATGACGTCACCGAGTCAGCGTCAGCACCAAGCGACGCACCGTTCAAGGAGCTGCCAGCTTGACGTGTAGCATTCTGTGCCGCCTGCGACACCACGTGATCACCCAGTTGCTGAGCAATTAGCCCTGCGGTAACGTACGACGCACCGAAGCTCAGCACCGCGATCATCACCAGCTCAGCGATATATTGCAACACAATCTTTGACTGCGGCACGCCTGTCGCCAAGAGCACGCCCGCCTCGCGCTTGCGCTCGTTCATCCACAAGTACAGCACCATGCCGATCACCGCGACACTGACCAGCGCCGTCGCCCACAACATGCCGTCGATCAGACCGTACACGCCGTTCACCGCACCGGTCACGCCAGCCAGTTCCTGGCTATTCTTATTCAATTGGTACTTTTGCCAATTGACCGGCAATTTATTTGCCCGCGCCATCACCTCGTCCAGCTGCTTGGTGCCTTTGGTAAAGAACGTAGCGTCCTGGTAAATCTCATTTTGCTCAGTATACGCATTCAACTGGCGAGTTGTCGTGAGGTCAGTCAAGAACAAATTCTCGAACAGCTCCACCTGGTACGTTGCCTGCTTTGGGTTTTTGCCATTAAATATACCGACGATTTCCACTTCCACCTCGTCCTTGGATGGATGCTCGTTGTCGGTGTCGTATTGATTGGCCCTTAACTTAATTTTGCTGCCAAGCTTCAGGTTGTTAGCCTTGGCGAAGTCTTCGTGCACCAAGATCTTGCGAGAATCGTTCTCGGTGATGTGCCGGCCAGCGATGAGTTTGAGCGACTCAGCCCGGAACTTCTTCTCGGACTCAGATTTATTAACACCGATGATGGTCGCGGCATTGCCAAACTGTTTATCTTTCTCGGCATCATAGCCGCTGCCGCCACTCGGCAGTGGCACTAGTTTGGTATTGATAAAATCGACCGTGGCGTTCTGGCGCTTGACATAGTCCGTCACGCCCTCCAGATTCTTCACCGCGGCAATGTCTTTGTTCGACACCGTTCCTGAACCGCGGGCTGTTCCCGGATTGGTGCGCGGATTATTGCCCAGCGTAAAGCCGGCCTTGAGCGTTTTGTCTAGCGACTGCGCCGCCGCGTCGGTCGAATGCTTGATGGCAAATCCACTCAGCATAATCGTCGACATACACAGCAAAATCGCCAGCAAAATCAGCGTTTTGAGTTTTTTCCTGGTGATATACAACCAGGCACGTTGTACAAATGACATAGATCTCCTTTCTTGGTTCTATGTCAGTGTAGCAAGAGTATGTGAAGGGAATGTGAAATAGGTGAGCTTATTCTACTCCATAACAATTAAACCGCTATTTGACATTTCGGTCAGTAGTATTGGCAGCAGCTCCTTATTCCTCGATAAAGTCAGAGCATACTTCTTTTTGCTGTAACGCAACAGTCCTCTGTCTGTTAGTTCTCTTAGTTT
This sequence comes from uncultured Candidatus Saccharibacteria bacterium, assembly GCA_963548005.1. Classification (GTDB taxonomy): domain Bacteria; phylum Patescibacteriota; class Saccharimonadia; order Saccharimonadales; family Saccharimonadaceae; genus Nanosynbacter. The sequence goes on from CAUUSW010000008.1 coordinate 42,007, forward strand.
CCTTGACCGCCGCCTATCGTTAGCCGAAGAATTACCGCCGAAAATCATAGAAACATCTCGAGCCTGAATCACATCTTTTTTAACAGCAACTTCTAAAATTTGCCTCTCTTCGTCAGATAAAGCTTTTATTTCGGCTGCTCGCTTCAGGGTTGGTAGAATTACTTTTTCAACAACTTCCTTTTTATTGAGGAGCTGCATGGTTCGCTTGATTTCTTCCTTTATCCCTTCCGCAACATAAAGACACCACTTTTCAAGCAGTGAATCATCTCCTGTTTCTATTCCTTTGTCGGCCACACCTAGCATTTCATAATATCGTCGGCGATCAACGCAAAAAATAGAAGACGGATTCAATACGGACGCATCGTGAATAAACCCTTTTTGAACCAGCATAGCGTAGGTAAAGAGCCTAGCTACACGGCCGTTCCCGTTCTCAAAAGGATGAATCAGCGTAAATCTATGATGAGCAAGAGCTATATTGATGATATCAAACTGAGGCGCTTCACGTATGTTTACTGTGTTCAGCAAGTCCTCAAGCTCTTCCTTAACCTTCAGATGACTTGTTGTTTTTGCTGAGCTGCCATTAATTATATTATCTCTGTTCTTAAATTGCCCAGGATGCTCCGCACCATCTTTATTAAGAGGTAGATCCTTCACTACAATTTTATGCAGCTCGCGGATCATTGCCAATGTGATGTCATCGCCAGCTTTTATCGTTTCGTCTATAAAATTCAGACCTCTACGGATATTCAGAAACTGCTTTACTTCATCAACTTCTTCTTCCTCGCTATTTTCTATTGAGCTAATCGCAGCAGAAACAAGGGTAGTGTTATTCCCCTCAATCCGTGCGGAGGCGACACTTTCCATAAGATATATAATATTTTTAATATCATAAAATATCCAAGGCGGCGTCGAACCGTGTATATAACGATTGCGCATATTCTCAATCTCAAAAATAGTATTAGTGATAGGAGAATCAAAACGAGGATTTATCATACAGATATCATATCAGATTATTTTTTACTAATCAATAGATGAGGACAAAAATGTACATTTAACACTTTAGAAATACTTATTCTGTCGTTATACTTTAGGACAAAATGTCTTAATAGATGACGACATTTTTAGGTTGTGATTACCTATTTCTTCTCAAGCGCTGCGACTCGCTTCTTCAAATCATCCAGTTCGGCGCGGAGTTCGCTGGTACTTACCGCGGGACTGCTTGATTCTACCTTTTTATTTTTAGCGTCTTTTTCTTGCTGAGCTTTTTGCTTCTTGCTTGCTTTTACGGCAATATGCATAGAGAGAGCGCTACTTGATACTACGATAATAATACCTATCATAGATACGATGTCTAGGGGTTTGATATTCATATATATTCCTTTGTTTATGATTTATTACTAGGCTTAATTATATACCCTGTTGTGGTGTACGGCTAGTAGGTTGACGTTGGCTAATTCTTTAGTTATAAGTGAATATAATACCAAAACACAGGAAAGGCTCGAGGCGGGGTGTCTTGCGCCTCAAAAAACACCCATTACTTTTGGGTGGTTTATGTTCCTGGTTTTGGCGCTGGGGTGTCTTATGTTCTTGCCAAATAATCCCTCAACATCACAAATCCATCAACCGCCTCAATTGCAGCCAAGTACTCTTTCCACTCCTCATCATTCAATTCTGCCAAACTACGGCCGGGAAAGCTCGGGTGTCCATAAATATATAACAATTCCGTCCAGCCATGTAAGTTATCGCCACGTGGCTCGTCAATGATAAATCCCTCTTCATCGGCTACGAAAATGTGGTCTTTCTCACCGTCAAAATAGCCAACCGCAAAAGAAAAGATAGCTCTACGATCAGTTTCATCTTGCATTAACTTGATGATGCCGGGATAGCTAAAACTATCCAACAACAATTTAACGAACGGCCCCGGAAAACCTTTCAGTGCTGGGATGAAAAAACCGCGATCATCAACGATCAGGTGCTTGTTTGGAAAAGCTTTCTTGGCCTGAGATAGTTTACTTTTAGTGATTGTTTGAATATCCAGTCCTCGCCCTTCGTCAAAATCGTAGTCAAGTTGCTGTAGGTCAATACCGAGCGGTTGGAGGAGTTGCTGAAGGCTGGCGAACTTCCTTTGGTTGGAGGTGATGAAGTAAATTGGATATAACTGACTCGTCATGATACAAGTATACGTCATTCGGCACTATTTATGCGGACTCCTCGTGCTTTACTTATTACCCTCACCATACGCCCCTAAAATCGCCCTCAAACTCACACTATGCCGGAAGTTTATGTCGTCAATCTTGTCCAGATCAACCCACTCCGGCGTGCCGTTGGTGTAGGTTTTTTCGCTGTCGGTTATGTTGTCGTTATTGATTTGTCCGTGCAGCTGGCTGTGGGTGAAGTACAACTGGATTGACTGGTTGGCTTTCGCCTCAGAATTGCGCTTGAAAAAAGTAGTTGCCTGGTGAATGATTTTATCCGGCGTGATGGTTAGCCCAGTCTCTTCCTTGACTTCACGGACAATTGATTCCTCAATCGTTTCGCCTTTCTCGACGCCGCCGCCAATCAAGCTATAACCATCCCATTGCCGAGTCAAAAGAATCTTATTAGCCTCAATGATCACCGCGTACACACCGACGCGAATATTTAGTTCATCAACGGGAACGGTGTATTGATTACCGAAGACGTCTTTGCAGATGATGGATTTAGTCATCTTTGCTCCTTATCGCAGTAACTTCTAAAATTTGTACTAATCAACCCGCTCGGCAAGCGACATCACCTGATAGCCGTATTGATCAATATCTTCTTGTTTCCAAAAATCAACTTCTTTCGTACGTAAAACTTCGCCGACTACGTGACGAACTGTGCGGCCAGTTGGCGTCCCGTCATAATTTACCTCAATCTGTTCCAGAATGTCGCCGGGTTGGATGTCAAAATCGGCCACCCTCATATCAAATGTTTTCTCGCCCGCTAGGATTTTTTCGAATAAATCAGGGTAAGATTTTTTGGTGATGACTTTCATACGTTTCATTATAAGGATAATCAACCTAGCTCACAAGTTGAGGATAAAATTATGCGGCACACACTATCTTGATTCGCTAGGGGCCAGGCATTGGTTGTAGTTTTATTCTAGTATGAGTGAGCAGGAAATTAGCATGGTTTACGGTGATTTTCGTATGATTGCTTGACTTCGGATCCTATTATTGATATATATATATCAGCGTTTTGGAATAATCCTAACGCTGCTCCTTCTACTCGAGAAAGGCCTAAGTTATGGAAATTGAGGGCTATGTTAAATGCGGTGACAACTGTATCATCAGGAAGTTGTCCAACGGCGAGCACGCCGTTTTGATTCCTGACGATGTGGTCGGAGGCGGGGTGTGGTACAGGTGCATGTATGACGTATATTTGCGCTACCAGGTGCCATCACGTAATACGGTTATCATTAGCAGACCGTCCTGCCGGTCTGACTGCTGTTGTCGAGAGGAGTGATGCCAGACCCGAGCAAGTCTATAAACTGCTCACTTTCAAAGAGGGCTGAAATAAATGATCCAATTGAGATATCAGTTGCCGAGGAATTATTGTTCCTGATAGATAGCGCCATAGAAAAAAGAGATATTAAGCAACTGACTAGTGTCTATGGCATAGTCCATGAGTTTATTGGTAAACCTATTTATGATCCTCGGGCGGACTTTTACTGTTTTATCTCCCCCTCCGCGCCGCTATTGCGAACTGCATAAAATAGCTCTCCAACGATTCGTCCTCCATACCAGCGAATAGTTCGCGGGCGCGCAGGACTTCGCGGAGTTTTGGCGATTTTTGGCGGGCGAGTTGCTCGGCGGTTGCGTCCAATAAGTCCAAGCCGCGCTGCCAGGCGCCAGTCATTGCAGCCGTATCGCCGCGGCGCCGGGC
>CAUUSW010000009.1:0-40327 GCA_963548005.1 uncultured Candidatus Saccharibacteria bacterium
GAAGCGTGCGCATATTATGTAGTCGATCCGCCAGCTTGATAATAATCACTCGGATGTCCTCGCCGACCGCGATCATCAGCTTGGCAAGGTTGTCCTTGGTGTGTGGCAGGTAGCTATCAAGGCTGCGCATACCAGCGCGCGCCTGCGAAACTTTGGTCACGCCGTCAACCAGAAAGGCAATGTCGCGGCCAAACAAACTTTCCAATTCATCCAATGTCGCGTCGGTATCCTCGACTGTATCATGCAGTACGCCAGCGATCACCGTGTCGATATCCATACCCCATTCCACCAAGATCCCAGCCACTGCCAGCGGGTGTGTGATGTAGGGTTCGCCGCTCTTGCGTTTTTGCCCGGCGTGTTTTTTAGTAGCGTAGTCAATAGCGCTATCTAACACCAGTACCGGCACTTCATCGTACTGTGGCGCCGCTAGATGTAGTAATTCCTCGCGCGTCATGGTTTCATTATACAACTTTGTAGTATAATTAGGAAAAAGCTAATGCTACTCGGGAGGGATACTTGTATGGCGATAACGAAAATAGCGATTAATGGTTTCGGGCGGATCGGGCGCAGCGCCTTTAAAATTGCCCGGGAGCGCAGCGATCTAGAAATTGTGGCGATTAATGATTTGACGGATACCAAGACGCTGGCGTACCTCCTCAAACACGATAGTAATTACGGGGAATATGGCCGCCAAGTTGATTTTACAGAAAACGAGTTGGTAGTTGATGGGAAAAGTGTCAAAGTGCTGGCGGAAAAAGATCCGGCAAACTTGCCGTGGGGCGAGATGAATGTTGATGTGGTAATCGAGTCGACCGGATTATTTACTGATAAAGACGGTGCGGGCAAGCACTTGACTGCCGGTGCCAAGCGCGTGGTTATCAGCGGGCCGACTAAATCCGACGGCGTCGATACAATTGTCCTGGGTACGAATGACAGCAAGATCAAGGATGCGACGCCGATAGTTTCTAATGCCAGCTGTACCACCAATAGTTTAGGTGCGGTGATGGCTGTCCTAGACGCAGAATTTGGCGTGGAAAAGTCAATGCTGACGACGGTGCATAGCTACACCGCCAGCCAAAGATTGCAAGACGCGCCTGCCAAGGATCTCCGCGAGGGTCGCAACGCGGCTGAGAACATGGTGCCGACAACGACCGGTGCGGCCATCGCCGTGACCAAAACCCTGCCGCAGCTAACCGGCAAGTTCGACGGTCTCAGTGTGCGCGTACCAACGCCAGTGGTGTCACTTAGTGACGTGACAGCACTGCTGCGGCGTGACGTGACGGTCGAGCAGGTAAATGAGGCGTTCAAGAAAGCCGCCGCTGATAGTTTTTATCAAGGGATCTTGGGTGTATCTGAGGAGCCGCTGGTCAGTCGCGACTTTATCGGTAATTCACATTCTGGCATCGTTGATCTGCCGCTAACCAAGGTCGTTGGTGGCAATATGGTGAAAATCATGGTCTGGTACGATAACGAGTGGGGCTACTCTAATCGCCTGGTTGAGCTGGTGGCAGACGTCGGCCACTACCTCCAGCAGCCAGCAATGTAATAGTTGTGTAATTATAAGTTCAGTTCAGTGATGTGAGTGGGGCGGGAGATACGAACAGTTGTATCAATCCCGCCTCCGCACCTCAGTGACGACCTCCTTTCCGTCGGGGGAGGTGGGCGAAATCGTCCACCAGTAGTGCGATAGCCATCACCCATAGCACCACGGTGATCGCGGCGCCAACGTAGCCGACCCACTCGGGGAGTACAGACAGTGGCTTGTACAGCCACAGCAAGGGCTCATCCTTGCTGAGGTACTGGATAGTACTCCTGGCCGTCCAAAAAAGGGCGGTTGTCCCGAAAACGGTGAACATAGCACCGCTCACGGCGGTGAAATTATCATCCGCCGCCACTGTTGTCATTATTCCGGCAAGGATAGCCGCAATAATGATGATAGTCAGGATTTCGAGGGACATGATATGACCTTTCTCTTTGTTGAGGTGCGGCCGTTCCGCGCCTCAAGCCACCGTAGATATCTGATCTACGACAGCGAAGCGCAGTTGACAAATCCGTATAAGATTGTCAAAAGGCTGATATATATATCACTATTAGTAGAAAATGTCAATGCTTTTTGTCAAGATTGTGAATAGCTATGAGCTCCCACCTCTGTTAGATACGCATACCCGTTCGCAGGCTGACGTGGGCGAATGGGACGGCTGAACTTGACGCCGCCTGGCTGGGCATGCTACACTACTGAACATCCGGCCAATCAGGTCGGAGTTTTTCGTCTCTTGGGCGTTTGATAGGAAACGTAGTATAATAAAATAGCGTAAAGGAGCTAGTATGGAAGATTTGAATATTAAGCAGTTGACGTTGGCGGTGCGGACGATTGCCGAGGAAAAGAACCTGCCAGAAGAAACGGTTTTGGAGGTGATCGAGCAGGCTATCGCGGCAGCGTGGCGGCGTGATAACGGTACTCGTGAGCAATTGGTGCGCGCCAGCCTAAACATCAATAGCGGTACGGCTGTGGTGTCGGTCGTCAAAACTGTGGTTGAAGAGGTTGAAAATGATGTCAACCAAATGAGCCTGGACGAAGCTAAAACTGTTGACCCGGCGGCTGAGCTGGGTAGCGAAGTGACAGTCGAGACCCACAACGTGACGACGTTTGGCCGGGTGGCAGCCCAGACCGCCAAGCAAGTGATTTTGCAGCGGCTGCGCGAGGCGGAGCGTGAAGTGGTGCTGGCAGAATTTGAGGATAAAATCGGCACGGTGGTGACCGGTACGATTCAGCGGGTTGAGCCGCGCGTGGTGCGGATCGAGCTGGGCAAGGCAGTTGGGACCATGCCACAGTCCGAGCAAATCCCTGGCGAATACTACGGTGTTGGTCGCCGCGTCAAGGTATACATCAAGGACATTGAGCGTGAGGGTCGCGGCCCGCAGCTGATTTTGAGCCGCGGCAATGAAGAATTTGTGCGGTTCTTGTTCAGCCAGGAAGTGCCAGAGATGGAAACGGGCGCCGTGGAGATCAAAGCCATTGCCCGCGAGGCTGGCCGCCGCACTAAATTGGCGGTAGCATCAGCGCTGCCAGGTGTTGACCCAGTCGGTACGTTCGTCGGCGGTCACGGTACGCGTGTTCAGGCGGTGATGAACGAAATCGGCGAGCAGGAAAAAATTGACGTCATTCCGTTTGAAGAAGACGCAGCAGGCTTCATCGCCAATGCCATGAGCCCAGCGGAAGTGCTGAGCGTGACGGTCAATGAAGACGAAAAGCGAGCAACGGTCTACGTCAGCGAGGATCAGCAATCAGTGGCCATCGGCCGGGCTGGGCAGAATGTTCGCTTGGCAAGTCGGCTGACTGGCTATGAGCTGGACATTGAGGCAAAGGCGGCTGCTAAGCCTGAAGCAAAACCTCGTAAGAACATTGAGGACAGCTTGATGAGCGCGGTTGAGGAGGTGGCGGAATAGGCTGCTTCCTGATAATTGCCGAAAACGAAAGGAGGGCGATATGCCGGAAGATTTTTCTGAGTTAGAATCTCGGCTGACTGATACCGCCAAGGCCAGCTTAGAGCGTGCTGGGCTGCTGGCGCATAATAGCGGCAGTCCGTATGTCGGTACCGAGCATGTGCTGCTCGGCGTGCTGGCGCAAAATTCGTCGCTGGGTGCGAAGATTTTGGCGGAGAATGGCGTGACCTTGGATCGGGCGGAGCTAGCACTGGGCTTAACGGCGCAGTCGTTCGTGGTGGTGATTGTTCACAAAGGCATGAACGCCGAAGTATTGGAGACGATACGGGCTGCCTGGCAGCTAGCGACAGAGTTTGGACAGGAGCGCATCGGTACCGAACACATTGTCTATAGTATGCTATTGCAGCACAAGGCTCGGGCGACGAAGTTGCTAAGTGATATGAATGTGGATCTGGAGGAGCTGCGCGGTACGCTAGAGGACGTGTTTGATCGGCAGCAGCTGGAGGCGATGCAGGATGAGTCTAAAGAAAGCGTAGCGCCGCATGCTCGTCGGTCGGCTGATCTTAAGCTGCTCGATCGCTACGGAGTCGACATGACAGAGCGAGCGCGGAGCGGACTGCTCGATCCAGTGGTCGGTCGGGAAGCTGAGACAGAGCGGCTGATCACGGTACTCGGGCGGCGTGGCAAAAATAATCCAGCGCTGATCGGCGAGCCGGGTGTCGGTAAAACCGCAGTGGTCGAAGGACTGGCGCAGCGTATTGCGGCCGGGACGGTGCCGGAGTTTTTGGTCGGTAAGCGGCTGATTCAGCTTGACCTGACAGCTATGGTCGCTGGTACAAAGTTTCGCGGTCAGTTTGAGGAGCGCTTACAAAAAGTGGTGGCGGCAGCGCGTAATCATCAGGAGATTATGTTGTTCATTGATGAGCTACATTTGCTGGTCGGCGCCGGCTCGGCCGAGGGGTCGATGGACGCGGCGAACGTTCTAAAGCCGGCGTTGGCGCGTGGCGAGGTACGGGTGATCGGTGCAACGACATTTGATGAATATCGCAAGCACATCGAAAAAGACGCAGCCCTCAGCCGGCGGTTTCAAGCGGTGACGGTGGCGGAGCCGGATGAGCAGGCAGCCGTGGCCATGGTGCGGGCGCTAGCCGGCCGGTTGGCGACACATCATCGACTGCGGATTTCTGATGAGATGATCGAGTTGAGCGTAGCCCTCAGTCAGCGCTACGTGACGGAGCGTCATTTGCCGGACAAGGCGATTGATGTACTGGATGAAGCAGCAGCGCTGGTTAATACACAGCGGCCAGCCAAGCCAACCAAACAGCAACAGCTAGCACGGCGGATCAAACAGCTAGCGGGCAAGCTTGATGCGGCGGTCGAGGCTGAGCACTATCAGCGTGCGGCCGAGCTCAAGGTGCGCATCAAACAACTGGAGCAGCAGGCTAAGCAGCTACCGGCTGACGATCCGGCACTACCGGAGCTAACCGAGGATGATGTACGGCGAGCGGTGGCGGCGATGGCTGGCGTGCCAGCGGAAAAAGTGACGGTAAATGAGCGCAAAGACCTGGCGGCGCTGGAGCAGCGGCTAGGTCGGTCGGTGCTGGGTCAAGAGAAGGCCGTGGCGACATTGGCACGAACCATTCGCCGGGCGCGGGCCGGGCTGAATCGGCAGTCGGGGCCGCTTGGGTCGTTCATTTTTCTCGGGCCGACTGGTGTGGGCAAGACGGAGCTAGCTCGCGTGTTGGCACGGGAAGTGTTTGGCGGTGATAATAGTTTGATTAAGATCGACATGAGTGAGTTCTCGGAGCGGCATACGGCCAGTCAGCTGATTGGCGCGCCGGCTGGTTATGTTGGCTATGATGAGGGCGGCAAATTGACCGACAAGGTTCGCCGGCAGCCGTACAGTGTGGTGCTGTTTGATGAGATCGAAAAGGCGCATCCGGATGTGCTGAACTTGCTACTGCAAATTTTAGAAGACGGTAAACTGAGTGATTCGCACGGTCGGTCGGTAAGCTTCCAGCAGACGATCGTGATCTTGACCAGCAATGTTGGTGCCGAGGCGATGGTGCGTGACGGTGAGCTGGGCTTTGGCTCGCATGGCGACGATACTTCACGGGCGGACGATGTGAATGAGCGCAATACCCGAGCGGCGCGGCGCGAGCTGGAGGAGCTACTGCGGCCGGAGTTAATCGGGCGATTTGATGCGGTGGTGAATTTCAAGCGTTTGACTCGGCCGGTGGTGGGCAAGATTTTTGATAATCTCGTGAGCGAGCTTAAAGAGGCAGTGCGTGCGCAGCAGATGACGCTGGTCATCACGCCGACCGCTAAACGTTGTATCATAGACAACGGTTTCGATGAGCAGCGCGGCGCGCGAGTACTTCGGCAGACGATTCAGACGATGTTGGCTGATCCGCTCAGTGATGTCTTATTGTCTCGTCAGGCCCGTCCCGGTGCGGTCTTGACAGCAACTACAAAAAATCGTGAGGTAGTGATCAATGTTCAGGCTGCGTAATTTCCTCGGTGTCGTGGTGTTTGTGGGGTTGGTGGCCGGTGGTAGCTGGCTAGTGCTCAATCGCCAGCTGGTGCTGGATCATATCAGGGTCTGGCAGTATCAGCCGAGCCAGGACATAGCGACGCTGGCACGGCGGGCAACGATGACTGATAAGGCTAAATTTAGCTTTTATCTCGCGCAGCCGCGACTAGAAAACGCTACGCAGTTTAATCAAGATTGCCGTCGTGTCGAACAGGCCAGCCCGATCGTCGGCTGTTACGCCCACGCCAAAGAGACCATTCACATTTATAACGTGCAGGACGCGGAGCTAGACGGTATCAAAGAGGTGACGGCGGCGCACGAAATGCTGCACGTAGCCTGGTCGCGCTATTCGGCGGAGCAGCGTCGGCGGCTGGGCGAGCTACTGGAGGTGGCTTACACCAAGGTCAAGACTAAAAAGCTTGAAGAGCGGATGGCGTATTATGAGCGTGCTCAGCCGGGTACACGCGCCAATGAACTGCATTCGATTTTGGGTACAGAGTTTGCTGATCTCGGATCGGAGCTGGAGGCGCATTATGCCGAATACTTCAGCGATCGAGCGGCGCTGTTAAAATTGCATGCTCAGTATAATGAAAAGTTTACCAGCGCCGAGGCCGAGGCTGATGCACTGGCGGCCAGTCTCGATAAGCGGAAGCGCGAAATTGAGCAGCTGACGGCATCCTACCATGCACGCATTAATGCCTATAACCAAGATGTAGCGGCATTTAACCAGCAGGCGACGACGGGCGGTTTTCAGACGCAAGCTGAGTTTCAGGCTGAGCGAGCACGGCTGAGCCAGCGCGGCCTGGCGCTTCGTCGTGAGCGGCAGACTATCGAGGGTAAGGTCGATGCTTACAACACTGATGTCGAGAAATTGAACGCATTGGGGCGCAAGATTGACCAGCTAAACCAAAGCCTCGATAGCCAAAAGGCGGTTAAATAATGGCCCGAGCAAAGTCGCAATTCATCTGCCAGCAGTGCGGCGCCAGCTATCCGAAATGGGTCGGCAAGTGCGAAAATTGCGGCGAGTGGAATTCGCTGGTTGAGCAATTACCGGTTGATATGGGCGCGTCGGCGGTAGCGCGTAGCAGCGGCAAGGGCAAGGCGCTCACTACGCTCACGCTCAGCGAGACGGCCGCCGAAGCCAAACAAGCGCGGCTGGCAACCGGCATCGCCGACCTTGACACAGTGTTGGGCGGCGGCTTTTTGCCAGGCGGCGTGGTGCTGGTGGCGGGGCAGCCAGGAATTGGAAAAAGTACCCTGCTGGCGCAAGTGGCGGCATTCATCGCCCGGCAGCAGCCGGTGCTGTACGTTAGTGGCGAGGAGTCGGTGTCGCAGGTCAAATTGCGGGCTGAACGGTTGGGCGCGGTTGACTCAGAGAACTTGCAGCTGGCGTCCAGTAACAGTGCCGAAGACATCGCCGCCTCCATTCAGACTGGCCAGTACAATCTAGTGATTGTCGATTCCATCCAGACCTTGTCGCTCGCAGACATTGCCTCAGCGCCAGGCTCAGTCAGTCAAATCACCAACTCATCCAACGTCATCATTCGCGCCGCCAAGGCCGCGAACACCGCAGTGATTTTGGTCGGTCACGTCACCAAGGAAGGCTCAATCGCCGGGCCGAAAGTCCTGGAGCACTTGGTCGATGTGGTGCTGAACTTTGAGGGTGATCGCTACGGCGGCTTCCGGGTGGTGCGGGCGCAGAAAAATCGCTATGGTTCGACGAATGAAGCGGCAATTTTCGAGATGCACGAGGATGGCTTACGGATTGTGGCCAACCCATCGGCGAGCCTGCTAGCCGAGCGACAAAACCTCGATGGTTCCATCGTCCTCGCCACCATGGAGGGGGCGCGGCCGCTATTGGTGGAGATCCAAGCACTGGTCAACCCGACAAATTTTGGCTATCCCAAACGCGCAGCCAGTGGTTTTGACCTCAATCGTTTGAACTTGTTAGTGGCGGTGCTGGAAAAGCGCACCAAGCTCAACCTCTCCGACAAAGACATTTACATCAATGTGGTCGGTGGCTTGAAACTGAGCGATCCAGCGGCGGACTTGGCAGTCGCCATGGCTATCGCCTCAGCCTCAGCTGGCCGCAAGCTCAGCGACGAAGCGGTGGTGTTTGGCGAAGTCGGTTTGGGCGGTGAGGTGCGCTCCGCTCAAGGCTGGCACGCCCGCGTCAAAGAGGCGAAGAAACTTGGTTTTACCTATGCCATCGCGCCAAAAACCCACAAGGACGCATTTGTGCGCGGCGTCGGCGACCTACGTCAGGCACTGATCGACTATTTACAATAACGTTATTAGATAAAAGGAAATTAATATGGAAAAAACAATTGAACTTATCATCATTATCATGCTGCTAGCTATCATGGCGGAGATATATCTATTGGTCAAGCCGCGGCGGCAGGCAGGTAGTGGCACGCAGCTGCCGATTCTGGTTGACACCTCGGTGTTAATGGATGGCCGGGTAGTTGACCTGGCAAAGACCGGTTTCCTATTGGGGCAGATCATCGTGCCGCGCAGTGTGCTGATAGAACTGCAACTGTTGGCTGATGGTGCTGACCACGCCAAGCGTGAGCGTGCTCGCTTCGGTATGGACGCCATGAAGGAACTCAAAGATGTGTTGGGCGGCTCGTTCACGCTGCTTGACGACGCAACGCGCATTCCTGAGGGCGTTGATAACCGCTTACTGCAACTCGCCAAGGAAATGAATGCTGCTATTCTGACACTGGACTACAACCTCAACAAGGTGGCGCAAGTCGAAGGCATTCAGATCCTCAATATCAATGAGCTGGCCAAGAGTTTGCGGATGAGCTATCTGCCTGGCGATGAGCTGGTGTTGGAATTGACACAAAAAGGCCAAGATTCTCATCAGGCGGTTGGCTACTTGCATGACGGCACCATGGTGGTGGTTGAGCAGGCCAAAAAGTTCCTGGGTCAGAAAAAACGCATTGAAATCATTCGTAGCCTACAAACCGATGCTGGCAAGATGATGTTTGCGAAAGTTTGCGCTGAGCCAAAAGAAGCAAAAGAAGCGGCGCAGCATCCACCAGTCCAAGCCGCTCCCAAACAACCCAAGCAGCGCTCCACCGGTCGTCGGCCGCAAACCAGCAAGGCAGCGAAACCTGATGCCCCACGCGCCGCAGCTCAAGGTCACCGTTCGGCTCGCCCCAAGACCCAGGCGCAGCGTGAGGCTGACTTGATCCGAATGGTTAATGAGCAATAATCGCTAAGGTTAAGAAAGAGTAAAAACCAGACTGAAGCGGTCTGGTTTTTATGTGTCACAGGGGGAAAGAGGGGCGGATTAGTCGGAGCTTGAGCCGCTGCCCACCGAGAAGCTGCCGCTGTCTGATGCAGTATAGTAGCCTTCGTCGCGGGCGATCGCTTGAATGGTGTGCCGGCCTGGGCTACTGACCCTGATATCGACCGAAACACTACCGCCACTACCGGAGATTGACTCACTTTTGACGCTGCGACCATCAACGAGGATGTCAATTGAGGTGAGTGGGAACGTGCCGTTGGTGGCGCGGGCGGTGATGGTGCGGCTGGAACCAGAGCCAGAAAGCGATAGGCTGACACTTGGCTTGGCGTCGTCACATTTGTGCTTATCGTCCTCAGCGTTGGCGTCGTAACCTTCAGGCGCTGAGTATGATGGTTTCTTGGTGAGCGGGTCGATGGTTTTGGTGACCTCAATTTCCTCAATGGCGTCAGCTGGCGTACAATTTGTCGCCTTTTTCTTGGAGACACGGTCAAACTTAATCTTTTCAGTGGTCTCGCCCTGTTTTTTATTCCACCACGATGGATAGAGCTCTTTGCCTTGCTGTTGGATACCATTTGGTCGCTTGAACCAATCATTTGGTTTCCATTTGCCCTGTTTGGCATAGACCTCGTTGTGAGCAAATGACATGACGTTACGCACCACCGGCATACCAAAGGCCGAGTTCGGGGTGTTGATGGTACTGGTGTCGGAATTACCGAGCCACATACCCATGGCTAGCGCCGGACTATAGTTGACGATCCAAACATCCTTGGCGTGGCCATTTTTGTCGGTGGTACCAGTCTTGGCAGCGGTTCTAACGCCAGGCACATTCATCGCGCCGTAACCGTGCAAGTCACGCGCTGCGTCCGCGTCACCCAAGATGTCGTTGATGATATACGCGACCTGTGAGTCGGTTGCTTGCTTACTCTCATCCTTCCATTTCTTGAGCGTATCACCTTGGCTGTTCGTTACCTCGAGGACATTGGCGCTTGGTTTGGCGACGCCCATGCGGGCAAAGGTGCCATAAGCATTCACTAACTCGGTCTGCTTCGTACCGCAGGCGCCAATGGCTGCTGACAGTCCGTAGCCGCCGGCCGCTTCCTCTTGTTGGCAATAATTGGTATTACCCATGTTGTGAATATAGTCAACAGTTGGTTTTGGCGAGCCGTTGCCTGCGATGTACATTGCCTTGACCGCTGGGATGTTACGGGAAAGCGCTAGCGAACGGCGAATAGAAATACTTCCCATAAATCGTCGATCCCAGTTGTTCAGCTTGGCGCCGTAAATCTTGTCTATGTTCTCGTCGCTGAGGATTGAGCCTGAGCCGTAATTTTGTTGATTACTGCCGCGATTCTCAAACAGCTTGGCATAGTCGAAAGCCTTGATGGTCGAGCCCGGCTGGATAAAGGCGGTGGCGGCGTTATCCTGCCCAAAGCCAGCATAATTGAAATCACGACTACCAACGAGGGCGACAATCTGTCCAGTCTGTGCGTCCTCAACTGTTGCCGCGCCGTTACTAATGCGCACTCGACCCGGACGGCCTGAGTCAAAGAAGGCTTTCATCTCTGTTTCGAGCTTCTCCTGAATCCTCCAGTCCAGCGTCGTCTTGACAGTCAGTCCGCCGCGACCAACGACAGCTTTGCCGAGTTCACGCTCCAGTTGATTGCGCACCATGAGCACGAAATGCGGCGCCTTGATGCCGGCTAGCTGCTCGGTCTCGGGCTTGATCTTGTCAAGGATCGGATACTGCTTGGCCTCTTTGGCCTGTGCTTCAGTGATGTAGCCCTGTTCCAGCATGTAGTCCAGCGTCGTGTGCTGGCGCGACAACAGCATCTTACGGCCAGCGATATTGTACGGATTGAACGTGCTTGGGTTTTGCGGAATTGAAGCTAGCAGCGCTGCCTCGGCCAGAGTGAGATCCTTGGCGGACTTGCCAAAGTATGTTTGAGCGGCTGACTCTGCGCCATTGCGCCGACCGCCGTATGGTGCTTGGTTGAGATAGAGCGTGAGAATTTGCTCTTTGTTGTACATGCGCTCAACTTCGATCGCCAGGATGATTTCCTTGATCTTGCGTGGAATACCACTAAGGCCGCGTTTATCGGCGTCATCGGCAAAGAAGACTTGCTTGACGAGCTGCTGTGTCAGCGTCGAGCCGCCCTGCACCTGTCGACCTGATGCCGTGCTAAACATAGCGCGGGTCAGTCCACTGACACTGATGCCGTGGTGTTTGTAGAAATCACGATCCTCGATGGCAATGGTTGCTTTCTTGAGATAATCGCTAATTTTATCAGCCTCAACCACCAGCTTATAATTATCAGTACCCTTATCTTCCCATAGTAGTGCACCGTTGCGGTCATAATATTTCGTGACCGTTGTTTGGACGCGTTTGGCGAGCTCACCCGGACGAATCTTGTCGAGGTCTTTGCGGAAGTAGGCGAACAGGCCGCCGATCAGAATAATCATCACAACGATGGCGACACCGAGAATTTTTAGCGCCATCAAGCCGCCGCGCTTGGAGAACCAATAGCGAAAGACGCGCTTGGGGTGGAGACGGTAAAAGAACCGCTTGACGGGGTGCTTTGGCAAACTCGCCAGATACTCTGCTTTTTCGCGGGAGCGCTTATCCTTCTTGAGTCGACGCTTGTTCGCCAAGTTTGCATAGACACTCAGCCGTTTTGCCGGCTTTGGATGCGGACGTGACGGCGCTGATTTTGCGCTGGCGTCCGACTGCTTATCTGAGGGTTTCTTGTTCACACTATCATTATATCACGCCTATGTTTCGCTTCAATCATAAAATTGCTATACTAATAACCAGAAAAGGAGGAATATGCAATTATCAGAGGAGCTAAAGTGGCGCGGGTTTTGGAATCAAGCGACATTCACCGATGATGAGCGTATTGATTCGGGAAATTTTACGCTCTATTTAGGGACAGATCCGTCGGCTGACAGTTTGCATGTCGGGCATCTGGCGGTCTACATGATGGTGCGGCATTTTTTGGAGCGCGGTCACAAGGTGTTTCTGCTGGTTGGTGGCGGCACGGGCATGATTGGCGATATGCGCGACACCGAGGAGCGGAGTCTGCTTTCGTATGCAGAGATTGAGCACAATAAACGAGCCTTAAAGGCGCAGGTCTCGCAAATTTTTGCTGGACGCGATTTTACCCTGGTGGACAATGCGGATTGGCTGGGCAATCTGGAACTGATTCCATTCCTCCGTGACATTGGCAAGAATTTCAACATGGCAGATTTGATCGGTCGTGAATTTTTCAAAGCGCGCATCGACAACGGCAAGGGGCTGAGTTTTGCGGAGTTTACCTACACCTTGCTGCAGGGCTATGATTTCTGGCACTTGTTCAAGCATCACGGCGTCAATTTGCAAATCGGCGGTTCCGATCAATGGGGTAATTTGCTCTCGGGCGTGGAGTTGATCCGCAAAAAAGAAAACACCGAAGTCTACGCCATGACCGCGCCGCTGCTCATCAACAAATCAACTGGGCGCAAATTTGGCAAATCCGAAGGTGGCGCCGTGTGGCTGGACGAAAACAAAACCAGCGTCTACAAGTTCTATCAATTCTGGCTGAACGTTGATGACGAAAGCGCCATCGAATACATGAAAATCTTTACTATGCTTGACCGCGATACCATTGAGGCCATCGCTGAAAACCACGCCGTCAATCCAGGTGCGCGCTCGGCACAGAAAGTTTTGGCGCGTGAAGTCACCGATATCGTCCACGGCGTCAATCGGCGCGAATCAGTGGAGCGGGTGACGGAAGTATTGTTTGGCGGCGGCGATTTTCGGCAACTGTCGGACGATGATTTGGACACCCTGGCCAAAGAAATTCCACGTGTTGATGTCGGCGTCGGCGTGATTGAAGCGTTGGTGGTCTCTGGTGCGGTCAGTTCTAACGGCGAGGCCAGACGCCTGCTCAAATCTGGCGCCATCAGCCTTAACGGCGAAAAACTGGCTAATGACCGAGCCATCAACAATCAATCTTTGTTGAAAAAAGGTAAAAATACGTTTATTCTAGTTGCAGAAAATATGGAAGGAGAGGAATAATGAAAAAAATTATCGGGTTTGATTTGGATGACACGCTAGCTATTACCAAGTCACCAATTAGCGATCGGATGGCCGGCATTCTTAGCCAGTTGCTTGAAAATTATGACGCGTGCGTCATTACGGGCGGCACATTCCAGCAGATTAAAAAGCAAGTGATTGATCGACTTGATGTTCGGCCTGAGCTACTCCAAAAATTCCATGCAATGCCGACGTGCGGTACAAGGTATTATCGATTTGATGCTGCTGATAATGAATGGAAGATTCAATATGCGAACGATTTATCTGATGAGCAAAAAACTCAGATAACTGCAGTGCTGGAGGAGGTTGCTCGAGAGATGGGTATTTGGTGCGATAATCCTGCGGGTGAGATTATTGAGGATCGCCACAGCCAGATTACCATGTCGGCGCTGGGCCAACAGGCGTCGCCAGAAGATAAGTATGCCTGGGCGGAAAAGTACAAGGATGTCCGTCCGGTATATCGTGACAAGGTGGCGGCGAAACTGCCAAATCTCGAAGTTAGGATTGGTGGTACGACTAGTACTGACATTACGCTGCCAGGAATTGATAAAGCCTATGGCATTGGTAAACTGCTTGAGCTGAACGGCTGGTCAAAGGAAGAAGCGCTATTCTTTGGCGATAAATTACAGGAAGGCGGCAATGATTTTCCAGTCAAACAAATGGGCGTTGACTCAATAGAAGTAAGAGGTTGGGAAGACACCGCCTACGCGCTGGAAGGCATCAACGCCGTTTCCTAGATGAAACTAACCACCCCTCTCGCGCACATCAAAGGCGTCGGCCCCAAAACCGCCCAAGCGCTGTCGGCGGCGGGTCTGGAGACGGTGGCGGACGCCTTGGATTTTTTGCCGAGGGCGTATGATGATTATTCGGCGGCGGTCAGTATCGCCGATCTTCAGCCGGGTAAAGTGACGGTGCGGGCGCGCTGCGAGTCGATTTCCACGCGGATTGTTCGCCGGGGTCTGAGGATCACCACGGCGGTGCTGGCGGATGATTCTGGCAAGGTGAAGGCCGTTTGGTTCAATCAGCCGTACCGCGAATCGCAGCTCAAATCTGACGCCGAATTCATGTTCTCCGGTCAATTTGGCATGCAATATAACAGTTATCAAATCAGTAATCCGTCGGTCGAGCTCGCCAAGTCAACTGAGACGTCCGACGTCCACCATACGTCAGGCATTCATCCGGTCTATAAATCCATCAAAAACCTCCGCCCAAAAACTGTGCAGGATTTGTTGAAAAACCTGCGACCTATCATGGAGTTTTTACCCGAGACGTTACCGGAACACATTGTCCAGCGGCAAAAACTAGTCAGCCGCGCGGAGGCCGTCAGGTTTCTCCATGCGCCGAAAAGTCATCAGGAGATCGCTCGCGGTCGTGAGCGCTTGGCGTTCGAAGAGTTGTTTGAAATGATCTTGGCAGCGCAATTCAACAAGCAAGAACAAACCAAGCTAACTGGCTGGCGCATTCCGTTCAATCAGCCGGTCGTCAAGCAATTTGTTAAGCAACTGCCATTCCCCTTGACCAACGCGCAGCGCCGCGCTGCCTGGCAGATTTTGCAAGACCTGGAATCTGAGCATCCAATGAACCGGCTGTTGCAGGGCGATGTCGGCTCGGGTAAAACCGTAGTCGCTGGGCTGGTGGCGGCGGAAGTGGCGCAGGCTGGCTTTCAGACGGCCATCATGGCGCCAACGGAGATTTTGGCGGCTCAGCACGCTAAAACGCTGGATGAATTATTGTCGCCGTTCGGTGTGTCGGTGGCGCTGCTAACGGGACATGTCAAGGGCGCTCAGCGGCGGCAGCTGCTGGACAATTTAGCAAATGGTGACATTGACGTGGTGGTTGGTACGCACGCGTTGATCCAGGAAAAAGTGGCGTATCATAAGCTGGGGTTTGTGGTTATTGACGAGCAGCATCGGTTTGGCGTCAAGCAGCGGCAGGCGTTGCTGCAAAAAGCGGACTATATGCCGCATCTGCTCAGTATGACCGCCACGCCGATTCCGCGGAGTTTGGCGCTGACCTTGTATGGTGAACTGGACATCTCGATTTTGGACGAGCTGCCAGCTGGCCGGCAGCCGATTGAAACGAAAATTTGGTCGCCAGCCTCGGCGCCGAAGCTTTATGAAACCATCGACCATGAACTAGCTCAGGGTCGCCAAGCCTATGTCATCTGCCCGTTGATCGACGATAATCCCGACAATGACAAAAAGTCGGTCGAGGCGGAATATCACAAATTGGCAAAAACGATGTTTCGTCATCGCCGCGTCGGATTGTTACACGGTAAACTGCCGCCTGAGGAAAAAGCCGCGGTTATGCAGCAATTCGCGGACGGCGACATTGATATGCTAGTGAGTACCACGGTGGTGGAAGTTGGCGTTAACGTGCCAAACGCCACGGTCATGCTCATCGAAAATGCCGATCACTTTGGGCTCAGTCAGCTCCACCAGCTACGCGGGCGGGTTGGGCGCGGCCAGTACCAGAGCTTTTGTCATCTGATGATGTCGGGTCACGATAAACCATCCCAACGCCTCAGGGAAATTGAGAAATCCCAAGACGGCTTCTACTTGGCGGAAGTTGATTTGAAACTGCGCGGTCCTGGCGAGATTTACGGCCGAGCGCAACATGGTGCGCTCAACCTGAAAATTGCCTCGCTGAGCGACACGCCACTGATTGCCCGTGCGCAAACAGAGGCCGAACGCTTTGTCAAAGAGGGGCAGGATTTGCTACAATATAACCATCTGGCGCGTGCCGTCAGTCGCTATCAGCGATTAACGACGCTAAATTAGAGAGATAAGTATGTATTCAGGAACCACATTTCACACCAAATCAGGCAATCTGATGGGTGTTCATCAAAAAATTGATCGGGTCGCACGGCGGCATATCGTGCAGCTGTTGCCGTCGTGGTGCAACTTTCCGTCGAGCAGGCAGATTTTGCATTTCGAGGGTAATAATGGCCCCGATGGTATCAAGCGGAAAAGTCCGGCCGTTGATGAGCCGTGGCACTTCATTGACCCGCACGATCCGAATGACGTGGCGCTCCTCGAGATGGTTGATCAACACATTACTAATCTCGCAGCGGCGCTTAATGCTGATAACTGTGAGCGAGCGGCGTTTGAGGCAGCATGGATGGCGCACGCGATCACCGATGGCTTGACGCCACCACACCATTTTCCGCTGGAGGAGAAATTGGCTCAGCTACGCGGTGAGGGTATGGAGACCCGTAATTCGCTGATCAAAAAGAGCCTCATGCCGGGCGAAACGGTGCTCAAAACCCTGCGCAATAACTGGGAATTTTGGGGCGCAAAGGGCGTGATGACTATGCATCTGGCGTTCGAGGCGGGTGTTGCTAGCGTAGTGGCCTACCAACGGTTTGCCGCTGGCCTGCCGCAGCAGCGCGACATTGAAGAGGTGCGCCGAGCGGGCTTTCGGGCGTTTTATCTCGGCTGCGTTCATGAGGTGGCGGATATGGCCATGTATGAAAAGCTCGCCAAGACTGGCTGGACGACGGAGCTGGCGCGGCAGACTAATCGTCAACTGATGCCGCTGATTATTCGTGCGGTGGTGCTGGGCTGGCTGAGCGCGGTGTGGCTGGCCGAGGAGCAGCGTGCGCGTTAAACTCATCGCTGGGGAGTTTGGCGGACGATTCATCCAGGCGCCGCCAGGCTCGACGACGCATCCCATGGGCGAGCGAGTCCGTTCGGCGATGTTCAATTCACTAGGCGAAACGGTTCGCGGCGCGCGGGTGCTGGATGCTTTTGCGGGCTCTGGCGCGATTGGTTTGGAGGCACTCAGCCGCGGCGCCGAGTCGGTGGTTTTCGTGGAGCGAGACCGCGTCGCCCAGCGGGTCATTGCTGAAAATATCAGCACCGTGGGCACCAACGAAAACTCTATTGTAATAAAAACAACGGTAGCAAATTGGCTGGAAAGCATGAGCGTAACAGAGGAGTTTGATATTATTTTTGCCGATCCACCATACCACAACCCGCAGTTTTCCACAGTCTCACGATTAATGGGACTTCTCAAACCAGGTGGACATATGGTATTATCACACTCAGGAATAGGTGAGGTGCCAATTCAGAACGGAATTGTTGTGGTGGACAATCGTAGTTATGGGGGTGCGCACCTCACTTACTTCCGTAAGGAGATAAGTGGCTGACGCTAGTGAGGTGACGATGGAGAAACGGCGAGACGAACACAATCACTCGGCTCTTCGCCCTGAACCCCTACCGTTATGGACGAAAATGGCGGACGTAGCAATGCGGCCGCTGATGTTTGTGTTGGGCGGTTTTCGCCGAGACAGTATGCAGGAGACCCACCCGTGGCATTGCCAGCGTGATATTGATCCGTCGCTGATAGATCCAGCGCTGACGGTGACGACGAATGGTGAGACAGACGAGCTACTACCGGGCCGCTTTTCATTTCTTTTTCATGCGCCAGGGCTCGTTGGCTGGCGGCATTATTCCGTGCTGCGGGCTAAGCCGCCATTCCATATTGGCTGGGTAGTGCGTGAACGTGGGAGTGGTCAGGTAAAGCAGTCAATAGTCCATCGTCTGCCAATCAATGATCAATACGTGCGAATGTTGAGTGGTCCAGCGCACCTAGAGACAGAGTTTTTTGCGGTACATCCTGACGGAACGCAGATCGGACTGGAGATTATAGACACTGGCGTGCTCGGTGATAATAACTATCCAAAGGTACGATTATTATAAGGAGGAGGCGAGTATGAAAGAGCAATTTGACAGTGAAGCGCCACTACGGCCACTCCCATACGGTTTGCTAAAACGAATGGCGGACGTAGCGATATCGCCACTGCGGCTGCTGGCGGCTGGAGGGCGTGCATATGATATTAATCATTCCAGCCCATGGTCATGTCACGAAGTTGACCCGGATGCTATTGACCCGGAGAAAGCACTTATCATGCCAGAGGCCGAGGAAGAGGTGCCAGATAAAGGGACGCCACGATTTCAGATACCAGTTGCTGGCGGCTGGTATGAATATGGGGTACTGCAGCCTCAATTTGAGAGTAGTGGTGATGAGCTTGATAAGTTGCTATTCTATATCGGCTGGGTGTCGGTGGCTGGCAAGGCTGAGTTAAATGATCGGCCAATTGAGGGGGCGGTACGAGTGCTGCGTGGTCCTGATCCAACGGCGTTCTTTGCGGTCAATGGCTTGGGTCAGCAGCTAAGGTTGAAGTGTATCGGTGCAGGGCGGCTCGGCCCGAATGGACTCAATAGATATATTGCATCGTGGGCGCAGCTGTATTAGCAGGGGATTGTTGGCGGGGTGACAGGTCTAGCCTTGGTGAAAGAACGGTAATTAACTGATTAGTTTGTCAATCGCCTTGGCAATCTCGGCATCGGTAAAGTTGATAGTCGACTTTTTCTTAATGAACAGTCTCAAGCTACGAATAACATCGGGTGACTTAATAGCCTTTCTCAAGTTGTCTTCGGTTAGCGCATCAAAACGCTTCCAGTATTTATCCAAATCACCTCTGAGCACAGATTTCTTGGTGAGATTCACTAGGTGCTTTGCTGCAGTTCTAATTGTTGATAAATTGGTTAAGTCATAGGCAAAAATACGCTGTGAGCGAATCGGCTTTTCAAAGATAACACGGTGAAGCTCGACGCAGCGACCATTAGTTAAGATCACCCAATCAACGCCTTCGTTTGAGGCATAGTCAACAGCCTGTTTGAGGTGGCGCTCATTGAGGTCAATAGAGGTGGCCTTTGCTTCAACAATAAAATGAATTTTCTTATTTAGCTGCACAACGTAGTCAACATATGTACCACGAATCATATGTTCTGTTTTAATCTCGTCAATGAGAGTATATCCAAGCACCACACTGAGCAGGCTATTGACCATCAGGCGTGCCGTTGACTCATCAGCATTGAGGTTTTCTTTCTTTGTTAAATATTTTTTACGATACTCACGCAAAGCCTTTTCACAAGCTTTTTCCTGGAAGTCTGTAGCCATAGTTACCCTTCGTTATTAACTAAACTTGCAGATATTGTAGAACAGTATACTCAAACTGTAAAGACATAAGCAATAGTTACCCATTATTCTGCGGCAATAATAAAACCCCACAATATTTCTGAATTGTTAGCTGCTGATTATTATCGATGGTGGAGCAGTAGGGGTGGGTTGAGGCGATGATCTCGGTATTTTCTGGGATAAAAAAATGCTGTGGTGCATCAGCGAAATTAATATAAATATAAGCCCACTCGCTGCCTAGCTCTCGTTTGATGCCAAGGATAAATCCATTACCGGTGTTAATCACTTCAAGCGTGCCGTGCTGCAATATCGGCATACTCCGCCGCAGGTGAAGCAGCCGTCGGTGTAGGTGCAGAAGTGAGTCAGGGTGCATGGCCTGCCTCAGGACATTGGTTCTTATCGCGTTGGTGTGAACAGGCAGCCACGGCTGTACACTTGAGAATCCAGCAAACTGCGTATCGTCCCATTGCATCGGCGTGCGCTCCAGGTCGCGGCTGTCGATGACGGAATTGGCAGGGCTAAAATTATCCTGAATGTCGTCAGCAGTCAATTCGCCATTGGTCATGCCAATCTCATCACCATAGTACATCACGCTAACGCCCGGCGTGAGCAGGTTGAGAAAATGCAAGGCCCGTGCTCGCTCTGTCCCGAGTCGTGAGGCAACGCGCGGCTGATCGTGATTACCAACGCAGCAAAACGGCCTGGCTGAACCTGCCGCTCGCAGATAATTCTCGATCTTCTGTCCAACATGCTCCGCGTGCCACTCGTCCTGGCGATATTCCATAAAGAATGCCGACGCCTTCGGGTGGGCTGTTAGTACCTGGTGGTACTGCTGGTAAATATCACCCAACTTTTCATCCGGATAAAATTCAAACACCATCTGTCGGTCATCATATTCATCGCAAACTGACGCCAGCTCACGCAGATATTCTTGAAAACGCGGCCCCATTTTACAGTGGTCGTGGATGAACGCACCGTAGGATTCAGGATCGCCGTGAAAATCAGGATTTGGCGAATCGTCGCCAAACTCAGGGTCTTTCGAAATGCCCCAAATCGCATCAACCCGCATGCCGTCCACGCCCATATTGAACCAAAATCGCACCACGTTTTTTATCTCGTTCCGAACCATAGGATTATCCCAATTCAAATCTGGCTGGGTTTTTAGGAATGAGTGGAGATAAAACTGGCCGGTCGGCTCATCAAACTCCCACGAACTACCACCCGACAGGCTGCGCCAATTGTTGGGTTCCTTGCCATTCTGTCCATCGCGCCAGACGTAATAATCACGCTTAGGGTTATCACGCGATGACCGAGCCTCCTGAAACCACGGATGCTGGTCGGATGTATGGCAGGGAACGAGGTCGATCATGACTTTGATGCCCAGAATATGAGCTCTTTCCAATAGCGCTCGAAAGTCATCCAGCCCGCCAAATGTCGGATCAATTTTCCGATAGTCGGAGATATCATAGCCAAAATCAGTCAGCGGCGAGAGGAAAAACGGCGAAATCCAAATCGCGTCAACGCCCAGCCACGCCAAATAGTCCAGCTTTTCGGTAATGCCATTCAAATCGCCAATTCCATCGCCATTGGTATCTCGGAAACTACGCGGATAAATCTGATACAGAGAGGCGATACCTTGCCAGGTCTTCATGGGTTAAGTATAAGTGAGATGAGAGATTTGGGCAAATGAGTGATGGGTATGGTGCTATTATGCGATCTGTTCACATAGTCTGGTTGAAATGCTATAATTACCCCGTGAAGCATAAAACTAAGATAATTAAAGTTCTCCTATGGATATTCGGCGGTTTAGCTACTATCTTGCTAATCCTCGCTTTGATAAACATTGTTTTGAGTGGAGTTGAATACAATGGAATCAAAGACTCGTACGGTCAATATGTGCAGATTGATGGCGGGAGAGTGCACGTTGACATTCAGGGTAATGCTAAAAAAGTTGTCGTGCTGCTGCCTGGTCTTGGCGTCCCCGCTCCAGCACTTGAATTTAAGCAACTTGTCGATAATCTCAAAAAAGATTTTACTGTAGTCGTGTATGAGGGATTTGGCTATGGACTAAGTGACGATACGACAAAACCTCGCTCCACTGATAATATCGTATCCGAGATCCATCAGACTATCTCGAAGTTGGGGTATAAGAAATATTCTATAATAGCCCACTCAGTCTCTGGTTTATACGCATTGAAGTATTCCTTGACGCATACTAATGAAGTTGAAGCGGTTGTCGGTATAGATACTTCGGTGCCTGAGCAGCTAAAGTCTATGCCATCAGATTTGCAGAAACAACAGGCGGCTTCGTCAATAACGACTGGCTTGTTGCGGTTTGCCGGTGGAGCGGGTTTAATTCGCGCCTATCTGGCCATAAACCCGAATGCTATTTCCGAGATGACGGGACGAACTTATACTGACGAGGAGCGATTATTAGCTAACAAACTTATGAACCGCAACTTTACGAGTAGCGCGGTACTTGATGAGACAGTGCGGTCTGATAGCGATAGTGGTGGCTTAAGTGCAACCTCCAAATTCCCCTCTGATATACCCGTTAGATTTTACTTGTCGAACCAGTCACAAGAGCTGTTTCCCAAATGGAAAGAAATACATATCGCACAATTACCACGCCCCAACGAATCGTTCGTTACGGTTTTAGGTGGCAGCCACTTCCTTTATAATACGCATGCCAATACGATAGCCGATGGATTTCGTTCGCTATTGAATGAGCGTTAAGTATATTTCTCCACTAGAGACTTCTAGTTTGCCAGACTGAAAAGAATATCCTCTGGGTATAAATATATAATTAGAAGATATAAATAAGCAAGACAAGGCTCGATTCATGGAGTTTGCCCTGGAGAGGGCTAAGCAAATGTGGCGACATTTTTTGCAGTTACCAAAAGATAAGCTACTACAGTGTAAACAATTGCTAATTCCTGCTGGATTCTGGGTTGATGAAAACGAAAATGTTTACACTCCTGAAATCAGTGTACTTTACAGATTAGCTACAAACAAAAAAGACCTTTCAGAGCTTGAAAAGTCTTTCATGGTGCGGGTAAGGAGACTCTAACTCCTGGCCTCTTCCATGGCAAGGAAGCGCTCTAACAACTGAGCTATACCCGCATGTGGTTCACGATTTATTGTAACAAAGCCGCGAATAAAATGCAATGTTTGGTGGCTCCTCCCAGACTCGAACTGGGGACACAAGGCTCTTCAGGCCTCTGCTCTACCAACTGAGCTAAAGAGCCACAAACTTGCTATCTCATTGTACTAAAGTTGCCGTTATCTGGCAAGCCGCTATTTCCGCACGTAATGCGCTACATAGTCAATTTCGATATCGGATACAGCTGGCGTGAGTGGATTAGGTACGCTGCCGTCAACGGTCTCGGTATGCTTGTTGATGCCGTTCGGGTTCATCGCTCCAGCCTGCACACCGAGGAACATCTGCTTGTCAGTCACGTTCGGATGCTTGATGCGACCCCATTCTTTACCATCCAGCGTAAAGATTATATAATCTTTCTCGACGATAACGCCGTACGTGTGCCAGCCGCTCATATCGTGATTATCAAGGGATGCTTGCTTTTGCTTGTTGTCCGGATCCCAGTGGTACGTTGCCTCAACACGAGGACCATTGACGCGCCCCTCAGCGAAATCAATCTCTGGCGGCCAGCCTTCGTCCTTTGGCCAGAGAAGGAATGCGTAGCCAATGCCTTTGGCTTTCGGGAACTTGGCGCGAACTTCCCAGCGGCCACGTGAGGCGGTGAATACATCACCTGAACCGGCGCCACCGGTGCTCCACTGGCCATTCTCGTACTGAGTGCGAATTACTAGTTTGCCATCCCGAGTGAATGAATTGCGTTGTGACATCACGCCCATACAGCCGTGGCCAACCGCTGGATCGCCCCAGCCGTACTGCACCCATTTAGTTTGCTTGATCGACGAGTCAAAGCCTTCAAAATAATCAATCTGCCAGCCATCAATTGCCGCCTGGTTTCGGTCGTGGTTCGCCGGGCCGCTGGGCTTTGATGGCTGAGGCTGGCTTGGAACGCTACGCTTGCGCCTCTTATTGCTAGAGTTATTGTTTGATGAGTTGTTGTGCGGCAGTTGATTAGTCTGCTCAGTTGAGCCATGAGGGTCGCGACGTTCGGACTGTTGATTTGTGGTCTGGGCTTGATTCTGGCGCATCGTCTGCGTTACCCAATTGTGCTCAGCTGGCGTCGGTTTATTGTCAGTGTTTTGGTTGGGCTTGCTTGGTTGCTGATTGTCGTTCGTGGAGTTGGTATCAGAGCGAGAGCGATTATCGGTACTCAATGAGCCAGATGAGCCAGTCGGCGACGTAGTTCGGTCAGCGTATTTTGTCGCTTGGGGCGGGGCGTTATTTACCTGCGACAAGAAGTGCAGTGCACCAAGCGACAAGCCGCCGATGACGATTAGAGTTGCTATGCTAGTTGTAACCAGTTTTCGCTTCGTCATGTATCTATTGTAGCGCACTAAAATTATATGTCAAACTTTTAGCGTAAGCGTCAAGAAAATGCTGCAATACTCTAGTAGTTTGGCGGAGA
The DNA here is from genome assembly GCA_963548005.1 of uncultured Candidatus Saccharibacteria bacterium. GTDB lineage: Bacteria > Patescibacteriota > Saccharimonadia > Saccharimonadales > Saccharimonadaceae > Nanosynbacter. Next base: position 23,853 of record CAUUSW010000009.1, read on the forward strand.
ATCAAGTATAATATTCTCGTCGCGGGTGTCGTATAACGGCTATTATGTGACCTTCCCAAGGTTGAGACGGGAGTTCGACTCTCCCCATCCGCACCAATTCAGAACTAAAATGGCAACGGCCGATACCCGTCCCTCGGGTAAAGGAAGTTTAAAATACCGAGCGTCAACAATATCTTCGTAGTTTCCGTCCATTATAGGGTTGCCTTTGTGTGAAACTTCATAGAAATGACGCGTTGACTCCCATCCTTGCCCGGAATCGATATCGTAGAAGTACTCGGTGAATTTGCATATTTTTGTGGGTCTACCTATTACATCCAATCCTGTCTCTTCTTTTATCTCACGCTTTAAGCCATCAAGTAATCGTTCTTTGGGCTCAATACCTCCACCCGGCAGATCCCATTTCTTATCGGAGGAGGTTCTGTCTCTGACGAGCAGGATTCCTTTTTTACTCCTTATGACTCCATAGGCGGATGTTCTCTTGATTAAGCTTGTCTTGGCAACGACATGGGCTTTACCATTAATATCTCGACATAGTATCATATTCATATGGTTATTATAAACTAATTTTATTCAGCTAATCATGTATACTTAGAGAAAATCCACGATACTATTTGATTGGTTGGGACATAAACATTCTAGAAAGTAGCTTAGTAAGGGGTGCGGACTTATGAAACCAATCAAGCAGGATACGCGCTTTAATTTCTTTATAAACTCAGAAATTATTAGCGGGGGAAATTTCAAAAAGATAATTCAAAGGGTTCTTGGTGGGGTGAGCGGGCGTGGGCGCCCGCAGGCGTTGGAGCTGAACCTGCGCGACTCAGCATTTACGCTCGAAATAGGTTCGAGTTTCAGAGTAAATTGCCACCAAGTGGACTTAACGAGTACAAGTAGTCATGCAATCATTCTTCAATCCATTGTTGATAGCCTACCACTTTGTATAAGTTCTTCTGTAAATTGTTTAAAGGTGTTTTGCGACCTTTTCAAAAAATCTTCAATCTGTGAAAATGTCAATTCCGTATCTCCTGTCTTTATGGCATCAATATCAAATCCTATATGAACAAGGTACTTACAGTCAATGCCAAGTTTTTTGGCACGTCTTTCTCGACGTTTTTTGTTGTCCTCTGAAATATCATCAAATATATTATCGCATATGTCGTGACGTATATGATTTCTCATATTTAGAATAGTTTGACTTAGTTCATCTTCTTTATTTTCGATTTTATTCTTATATTTATTTATAGCGTTAAGATGTTCTAGCATATTGGATGCTTCATAAAGACATGAACAACAATATCTCATTTCACGAGTCTCTTCTAGACTACGATAGGCCGATTTATATCTGTTAAGTGTATGGTATGCATCACTTATCTCTAAGCTAGCGATAAAGGCAAGCATCTCGTTATTGACACTGTTATTGTGATTGTCTAGCTTGTATATTTTAATGCCAGCGTGCATTCCTCTAGTCATATTTTGTATAAACGACCGTTGTTTAATCCCGTCGCTCTACCGCGATCGTGCACTGCGCCATCAACGCCACCGCCGCGCCGAGTGCTGCAAGTGTCGGTAGTAATAATGCGCCTACCACGCCAGCAGTGACGGGGAATTCCATGATGCTTTCGCCTTTTTCATTCTTGATGATAACGCGGCGGACGTTGCCTTCTTTGATGAGTTGCTTGACCTTCTCGACAACTTGATCGCCGTTAACACTAAATTCTTCGGTATAGTTTTGTTTACTCATAATTGCTCCTTACTTTTTACTGCTCTTAGATAGTTTATTTATGATGACTTAGCTTTTTTGGGCTATATCTAGTATCTTGCGCCACAACTTTCGTGATTTATTAAGACTTGCTTGTAATGCGGTCTTATCTTCGGTCGAACCAAACTCTAACATATTTGTAATATTATGACACTGCCAAGCCATTATTTTCAAGTAGCGATAGCCACTTTGAATACATAGTCTGCTGATCGTGTATATCTATCGTACCACCTCACCACCTCACCACCTCTGCAACATCTCAACAGGCGTCCGCAGCTGTATGCCTAGTGTATCCTTTCGTTGCTCGACCAGCCCCCCGAAATGTCGCGACCGCCTCGTGCAACGAAGAAGCCAGGCAATCACTAAACTTGGCAGAATAATGATTTAAGCGGCGCCCTTATCACTTTGAAGCGAGAAACTCATCGAGCGTATTTTCGACTTCCATCCACCTAGGACTCAGCCACATCACGTGCGATTCGGTATTATTGATGGAAAGCACGGCGTGCTTGATCTGCTTCGCGGTGTGAAGCGGATGGTCGAGCGGAACCGAACCATCATACTTACTATGCAGTATAAGCGTCGGTTGTGTGATAGTTTCGGGATTACCCTTCATCAAACGCCGACTAATGTCATTCATGAACCCACTGCCAGAGCGAAATTGCATAAACATCGACGCGATTGCATCGATAGACGACGGCGGGTAGCTAGCAAGCACGTCACGCGCGTCCAATGTCGTGAGTTGTTGAAACAAATAACTGACTATTTTTCGCGACCATCTGCGGAGCAGCCAGCGCATCACTGCCCACGTTGCATGTTCGAGCACAGGATTAAACGCGATACGGGCTGCCATACGAGTACTTTGACTAGGCCATTTCTTGAAACTCACCGCGCTCATCAGGACGAGTTTATCAACGCTGTCGGGGTGAAGCTCGGCGAACCGCATCGCCGCTCTGCCGCCAGCCGATATGCCGACCAGGATGACACGCTCAATCCCGAGCTGCTCTAGCAACTCGTTTGTCGCCTGTTCGAACTCGCCATAGGTTTCGCTAAGCGCCGTATCTGTCCCACCATAGCCGGGTCGGCTGACGCTGAGGATTGAATAGCCGCGACTAACGAAGTAATCCTCACCCGTACGCATGGCGGCAGTCGTGTGACCGCCGTTCAAAATGAGAACCGTTAACGAGCCGTGTATGTCATGTCGATATTCGATCGTACCGCGGGACGTTTGAAGTAGCTCCATCATGTGCAATCAACCGTGCGAGGCGTGCTATTTCTTACCGCCGCGAATCGCGTCAATCAATTCAATCGGGAAGAGCATCATCGTCTTTTGTGATGGTTCGGTGGAGATGCGCTCCAGTGTATTTAGCGTACGCAGGTTAATCGCCCCTTGGGTTTTTGCCAGGATTTCGGCAGCTTGCGCTAGTGTTTCGGCGGCAGCTTTTTCGCCGTCGGCGTTGATGATGTTGGCGCGGCGCTCACGCTCGGCTTCGGCTTGCTTGGCCATGGCGCGCTTCATGTCGCCAGGTAGTTCGATATTCTGAATCTTGACATTCTCGACGTCGATGCCCCACTTGTCAGTTTCGGCATCGACAATTTCCTTAATCTGCTGCGAGATTTCCTCACGCTTGGCAAGCAGGTCGTCCATATCGACATTACCAGTTACATCGCGCAGGGCAGCTTGAGCAAATTGGCTGGTGGCGTAGATATAATTGGTCGTCTCCAGCACCGCTTTTGGTGCGTTAATCACTCGGAAATAGACCACCGCGTCAACGCCGACGGTGACGTTGTCTTTGGTGATGACTTCTTGTTTTGGCACGTCAATCGGTGTCGAGCGCACATCGACCATCATCATCGTCTGAAAAATCGGTATCACAACCCTTAGGCCCGGTTCGCGTACGCCAGTAAACTTACCCAGCGTCAGTACTACACCGCGCTGGTATTGATTGACCACTTTAATGCCGCTCAGCACAAACATCAGTACGATGACTAAAATTACTGCTACTATTTCCATATTGACCTCCTGTTTATAAGGAGATTATACGCTACCTATAGAATGGCTGGCAAGCGCCTCCTCGATCAACTCGTCAACTAGCGCCCGTGGACTGAGGCCCGAAACTTCCCATAGTTTTGGATACATGCTGATGTTGGTGAAGCCGGGGATACTGTTAATTTCGTTGAGAAAAATCTGGCCCGTCGGATCAAGGAAAAAATCAACTCGCGCCATGCCGCGTCCACCGGTCGCTTGGTAGGCGGCCAATGCGAGGCGCTGCAGTTCTGTCGCCACCGACTCGTCAACCTCCGCGGGGATAACGACGCGCGAAGTGCTGGAGGTGCTGTACTTATCGTCGTAGCTATAAAACTCTTCGCCAGGAAGAATCTCACCAGGCATACTGACGCGGGCGGACGTACCGCGGCCGAGGACGGCCAGCTCAATCTCGCGGGCGGTGATCGCTTGTTCTATCAATACGGTGTCGTCGTGGCGAAAGGCTTCATCAAGCGCGGCGGTGAATGCTTCGGCCGAGTGGACTTTGCTGACACCGACGGACGAGCCGGCGCGGGATGGCTTGATGAAAACAGGCGCACCAAGCTCATCAGCTATCTCGGCAAAGGTCGGTCGCGGCGCATCATTCGCTAGCGTTCGCCACGGTACAACCGGAACGTGAGCGCCGAGCGCCAGCCGCTTGGTCATGTCTTTGTCCATGGTGACAGCCGCCGAAAGGAGACTCGGGCCGACATAGGGAATATGAAGTAGCTGCGCCAGGCCCTGCACGCTGCCGTCCTCGCCGTTTTTGCCATGAAGCACCGGAATTATCACATCAATCGGCAGCGGGTCAACACCGTCGATGAGCAGTGAGCGCTGGCCGAGTTGTGGCGTTAGGCGCGGGCTTGGTTGGTTGCGTGCCTCGATTGTCTCGACAAGCCGCCACTCACCAGCGCGGTCGATGTAGCATAGGTTAATGTCGTAGCGTGCTGCGTCCAGTGCCGCCAGCACATTAGTAGCGGAATTGATCGAGACCTCGTGCTCGGATGACTCACCGCCAAATATGAGGAGAACGCGTAATCTATCCATTATCCCAGTATAGCGCATCGCACCTTGGCGGGGCGAATTTATGGCGTGATATAATAAAATGATGATGGCGAGTAACAGGAACGAGAGGCTTAATAGATCGCTGGCACCTGAAGTCATTGGCAGTAGCGACTCGGCGGTTGAGTATGATAAGCGTGAGGTCGGCGGTACCATGGGTGTGATTACTGGCATGCTGATAGCTCTGCCAAGCGAGGCGTGGCACAATGTTTTGCCAGAAGTTGGCCAGCAGCCGATAATTCTTGGTGGCATGGCGGTGGCAATAGGGGGGTTGTGGCGGATATCTCAGGCTATCCGACTGCGCGAGTATAGCGAGCGTGAGCCTGAGTTCCTTAGGGAGGCAGTCGACAATCTGCCGCCACTAGTCGATACTATCAAAGATAGCAGCGAGCGGCTAGATGAGCTGCTTAGGGAGCTCGACCAAAAGCTATTGGCACATGAGATGGCGGTTAAAACTGGTCGTACATCGGCCATACCGCTCACCACTGATGAGGCGGAACGTCACGCGGCACTTGTGCGACTGACCAGTTGCTGTTCTGGTGGCGCTGGTCTGGTCAATGTAGCAGCAGCGCAGGTTTTACACTGGGCTGGCTGCGCGTTGCCGCCGGAAATGACGGCGGCTGAGCGGCGCTGGTCTGGTCGCAAGGCTGGTCAAGCGGAGGCAAACGACGTATATCAAACGACGCTAGACATGCTTGAGCAATATGTGCCGCTGGATGGGATGACGTGGCGAGAGTACGTGGCGTCACCGGAGTTTGCGGCAGTTTGCGGAAGCGCTCAGCAGATTGATCAAGGGTTACGCTGGCGGGCAAAACCGTTCGGTCGGCGGCCGACTGATTGTTTCTCGCACTTTTTACCGTATCGGCCGCGAGAGGATAATTGGTGGTAATGGATGCGCGACAACCCCTGGCTGAGCAGATGCGACCGCAAACCTTGGATGAGGTGATTGGGCAGAGTCATTTGCTAGGCGAGGGTGAGTTACTTCGCCAGATTGCCCGGCGCGCTGAGCCGGTCAGCTTGATTTTGTGGGGACCGCCGGGGACGGGTAAAACGACGTTGGCGCGGATTATCGCCCGCGAAGTTAATGCCGAATTTATTGAGCTGTCGGCCGTGACCAGCGGCAAGAAAGACGTTGAACGGGTAATTGAACACGCTCGGCAGAACTGGAATTTGGGACTGAGGACAATTTTGTTTGTCGATGAAATCCACCGCTTTAACAAGGCGCAGCAGGACGCCTTTTTACCGCACGTTGAGAGCGGGCTGATCACGTTGATTGGGGCGACCACTGAGAACCCGAGCTTTGAGGTGATCACGCCGCTGCTCAGCCGGACGCGGGTGCTGGTGCTCCGTCAACTGACCAAAGATGAAATTATATTGGTGCTGAAGCGGGCGCTGAAGACTTTGAAACAAACCAAGCGGGTGTCGCCCAAAGCTTTGGACTATTTGGCGGAATTGGCCGACGGCGACGCGCGAGTGGCGCTGGGCAATTTGGAATTGGCGTTGAGCTTTGGCGAGAAAGTCACACCAGAGATTGTCAAGGCAGCAGCCCAGCGGCGTTTGCCGGGCTATGACAAAAAGGGCGATGCGCATTATGACGTCATCTCGGCATTCATCAAATCACTGCGCGGCAGCGACGCGGTGGCTGCGGCGTACTATTTGGCGCGCATGATTGAGGCTGGTGAAGATCCGAAGTTCATTGCTCGGCGGATGGTGATCTTTGCCTCAGAAGACATTGGGTTGGCGGGTAACGGCGCGCTGAGCTTGGCAGTTGCTGTATTTGAAGCAGTGGAGCGAGTTGGCTTACCCGAAGCCAAATATAATTTATTCCACTGCGCCATCGCTCTGGCGCGCAGCCAGAAATCGCGCGAAATTACTGATCTGATGAATGAAGCTTTCGCTCTGGCACATAACTATCCGAACTCGCCCGTACCGCTCCATCTTCGCAATGCCGCCACTAAGTTAATGAAAGATCTAGGCTGCGGCAAAGATTACAAATGGCAAGCTGGCTTCCGGCACGAAAAAGGATTTTTGCCAGAGGACATTCCGCGTCCGCCGAAACGTTAGATTATCTCGGGCAGCGTTCGTCAAATCGATCATACAGCGCCGCGTACACGCCGTTAGTCCAGCCAAAGCCGTCTTGCAACGGATATTCACCACCACCGCCAATGCGTGACTCACTATCGACATCATATTTCTCGATCATCTTGCCCTGATCAGCAAAGACGCGCTCGGTCGAAGCCAGCCAGCGCTTTCTAATTTCTTCCGCTAGCTCGTCAAGTCCGTATCGTTTCAAACCGCAAACCGCCACCCACTGCAGCGGCGCCCAGCCATTCGGCGCGTCCCATTGCTGACCATTGTCAACCAGCGTCATCCGCAGTCCACCATCGCGTAAAAACTCGCGCTCTAATTTCTCGGCCACGCGCTTGGCTTGTTTCTTGGTGGCGATACCGCTGTAGAGCGGGAAGACGCCGGCCAGTGTGGCGTGGCTCGTCTGATGACCGGTGCGGAAATTATAATCATAGAAAAAGCCGTCGGTTTCATTCCAACAGTGCTGGCGGATGCTCTCGGCGCGGCGTTCGGCCAGGCGAATAAAGCGTTTCTTGAGCGGTGCCTGACGCAGCACGCCGTAACAATGCGCGATCGTCATCTCGAGCTCATACAACAAACAGTTCAGATCTACCGGTACAATATCGGTCGTCATAATTGTCTCAATGTCGTGCGGATCGCCAAACCAGCGTGAACTAAAATCCCAGCCACTCTCAGCCCCGGCCCGCAGGTCGAGGTAGACCTTGGCCTTGTTGGCGGAGCGGCTATTCCTGGCGGTTTCGATATCTTCGCGGCGACTTTCTGGGCGCGGCGTGGCCTTGTCGTCGTAGTAGCGATTGAGCACTTGGCCATCAGGCATAGCTACCACGCGGTTGGTAGCTATAAAGTCGATGCTCGAAAGCTTGCGTTGGCCTTTCATCCAGAATTTGTATTCGGCCAGTAGTGAGGGAAAGTACTCGAGATAAGTCAAGCTCGGGGCACGCCGGCCGGGTTTGCTGGCGAGGAGCTTGACCATCGCTGCAAAAAACGGCGGCTGGCTGCGACTGAGGAAGTACGTCCGATTGGCAGTCGGAATGAAATCAAAACGCTGAATCATGTACACATAATTTTTCATCATGCCATCGATCAGCTTCCACTTGCCGTCCGCCGCCAGACCCAGCATGATAAAATACGTATCCCAATAAAACTGCTCGGCAAACCGACCACCCGGTACCACATAGTCGTGCGGCAGAGCGATCAGCGAACCCTTCGACTTGTGGGTGTGGCGGATGAGCAGCGGCCAGAGATTGGTGACGTGCTGCCTGGCGGAGTCAGCCTGGACAAAGCTCACCTTTTTGATCGGCGATTCAAATTCATAAAAATGTAGCTTCACAAATTCATCCAGCCGAAAGTTGGGATCACGTCGGGCCAGGCGATACTCCTGGAGGATGCGGGTGGCTCGCTTTCGCGGCACGAGATCGACGAAAGTTTTACCATCGGCAAACACGCGGTGTGACTGCACCTCATGAAACAACTGCCCGAGCTTTTCGTCGGGATCTTTGCGGTCGATCGGCGTGATGCGCTGGGCGGTACGGGCTAACGTGCGCTTGATAATTGTTGTGGTTTTTTTGGGAAGCATATGGTTAAGTATAGCGTGTTACCGTGGGATAATCTATAGTAACGTTAAGTTTCTTATGTATTTTGTCAATCGGGAGTTTGTCGGGGTGGGGTCTACCGTTTGGCGGCGCGCTTTCGCTCATTGGCATCGAGGTAACGTTTACGTAGGCGCAAAGACTTCGGCGTTACTTCCAGCAGCTCGTCGTCCTCGATGAAGTCGATGCATTGCTCCAGGCTAAACTGCGTAAACGGTGTCAGCTGTACTGTGCCATCGGACGATTTAGAGCGCATGTTGGTCAGGTGCTTAGCTTTACAAACGTTGATTTCAATGTCTTCTTGGCGGTTGTAGATGCCGATGATCATCCCAGCATAGACTTCCGTGCCAGGTCCGACCAAAAGTTCGCCGCGTGCCTCGGCCGCCTGCAGAGCATACGGCGTGGTGGTACCAGCTTCAAAGGCGATGAGCACGCCGCCGCGGGTTTTTGGCAATTTACCACCCAGCGGTTGGTAGCCGTACGGCAGGGAATTCATAATAACGGTGCCTTTGGTGACGGTCAATAGTACGTTGCGCAGGCCAATCAACGCTCTCGTCGGCAGCACGTAGGTGATGCGAGTAGCGCCGCTGGCGGTGGTTTCCTGCGATTTCATTTCAGCGTGGCGCGCACCCAACTCCTGGCTGATTGCGCCGATGAATTCGCTGCTAATTTCGATTTGTAATTCTTCAATCGGCTCTTTTTCGACGCCGTCCTCGGTGATAGTGACCACTTGCGGGCGGCCAACTTCAAACTCAAAGCCTTCGCGCCGCATGGTCTCGATCAGGACGCTCAGGTGTAGCTCGCCGCGGCCAGACACCGTAAAGCCGATGCCGTTTTCTTCAACGCGCAGCGCCACGTTGGTTTCCAGCTCTCGCCGCAACCGGTCGCCAATTTGCCGCGAGGTGGTAAATTCGCCCTCACGTCCTTTCATCGGGCTGGTGTTTGGACCGAGGTACATGCTCAATGTCGGCGCTTCAATGGCAATCGCCGGCAAGGCTTCGGGATGTTCTTTATCAGCAATCGTATCGCCAATGTGTGCCTCGCTGACGCCAACCAGCGCCACAATGTCGCCAGCAAACGCCTCGTCAAGCTCTTCGCGGTTCAGTCCGCGGTAACCAAAAACTTTCTCAATTCGCGCTGAACCCGACACTTCGCCGTGCTTCAGCAAGCTAACCGCCAGACCGCGCTTGACCGACCCGCGAGCGATCCGCCCGATGGCATATTTTCCCTGGAAGGTGTCGTACTGCAGGCTGGTCACCAGCATCTGGAAGCCGCCATCAGCCGTGACGCTCGGCGCCGGGATATCGGTAATAATCGCTTCAAAAATCGGTGTGAGATCGGCGTCTTCACTCGGGTCGGCAGGGATCTTTCGCCAGGCTTTGCCATCGCGCCCGATCGCATAGTAAATTGGATAATGCAGCTGACTATCATCAGTCGCTAGTTCCAGAAATAGATCGCTCAGCTCATCTTCAACTTCGGCAATTCGCCGGGCAGGTTTGTCAATTTTATTAATCACCACTACTGGCTTCAAACCCAGTTCCAACGCTTTGCTCAACACAAACTTCGTCTGCGGCATCGGCCCTTCCTGGGCATCGACGATCAGTAGTACACCGTCCGCCATCTGCAGCGTTCGCTCGACTTCGCCCGAGAAATCGGCGTGCCCTGGTGTATCGATGATGTTGATTTTATAATCACCGTAAAAAATCGACGTCTGTTTGGCGGTGATGGTGATACCGCGTTCGTGCTCTTGATCGCCCGAATCCATGATCAGTTCTTGGCTCATCTCAGCCTGGTTGTCGCGGAATGTGTGCGACTGTTTGAGCAGCCCATCAACCATGGTCGTCTTGCCGTGATCGACGTGGGCAATAATGGCAATATTTCGAATCTTGCTAGTGTCCTTCATAAAAATATGGTCTGATGTTAATCGCAGACCTTCCTCTACGCCATTATAGCATAATTTTGTGACCTCATGACACAAGACTAAAAGCGCATATAATTGAGCGTGTAGCTATTAAAACTTAAGGGGATGGGATAAACGATAACGAAGTATACTCTACTCGGATTTTTGCGTTGAGTATCGATATCCTAGTAAAATCGTCTCGCGATCAACGCCCTCACGAAAAGCGACTTCACCCAAAGCGCGAGGAATGCTCGGATCTTTCTCAAGCTCCTCCTCTATTAATTTTGCGAGCCTACTCATTTCAGCAGGACGATCCACGGGCTCAATGTCCTCAATTGACTTTAGTGTATGGATATCAAACAAAGCCCCTGCTTTTGGACTACCTTCTTTCACATCACCTCCTCCTCGATTAATTACACAACCATTATGCAACACTCGAGTATATAAAACAATCCCTTTGTCGACCGTGGTGCATAAAGTACTCCTTTTTTATTAGGGTGACGTGATGCTACGATTATCTGCTACTTAGTTGTGGCGACGAGTCTTTGATTTATTGCGGTTTGACTTCTTAGACTTTCTAGTTTTCTTAGGGTTGATATAGATCACATCTACTCTTGCTCGCCCTTCAATAGCCACAAAATCTGGCCCTTCAAATCTACCGGCCATTCTCAACAACGGAGTGGTATCTTCTGGCGTCTTCTCTGTGGCTGGCTCATATATAGCCCACCCTAGTCCGCTCTGAGCTGTTTCTTCTCCTAATGCTCTCTGATCCTCTTTTGTGGCTATTTCTCCAAGCTCCCTATCGCGCGCTGTCTTCTTGTGAAGCATCTCTTCCGGAGTTGCGTCTGCGCTTGTCTCGCCCTTCGGCTGCTGATCTTCCAGCCATTCTTGCTCTAGTGATTGTGGTGATGGACGCCGTCGTTTCTCCATACTGCTTTTTAATATAGCACAGGTATTCAAAAATTAGTAGGATGAGCTGGATTTGACCTACTCCATAGAGATGGTATCATATGACTATGTGGGGGATGCTCTCTGGGAGTATGTAATTTCGAAGACCCTGATTGATAAAACGGTTACATTGTAAGGAGGTCGTATGAAAATATCACAAATAGAAAAAGATCACGTGACGGTACGTCTTAACCCTCAACCAAATAAGCCCTACGAAGAGCTTGTGGTTCTTCAGAGGTCAGATCGATCACGATCTATGGATGAAGGCAATGTGCTTGATTCGGATCCATCTTCAATAGAAGTAGAGGAACGGCATCTCTTGGATCTGCTAAGGCGTCAGGTTCAAGACTTGGTATATTCCCCGGGATCCATCAGCGCAAAGCAGACCGTACTGGGGGTGCTTGTTCATGGCATACCGATGACTCTTCTTGAGATTGCCTCATTGGCAAGAGGGGATGTCCCCGAGATTCGACGTGACCTCAGTGTCTTGAGACAATTAGGGTTTGTCGAAGTAGACAGAAATCCGAAGGGCGAACTACTCTATCAGATAAGCCGACCCGCGGAGAGCACACGTGCCGAACGGACTCGGGTGTTTATGGCAAAGCTCGCACTAGGCTGATCAAGGGTGTAGTCAAAGAATTCAATACGCGAAAGAACACTCACGCCCAAATCGGCGCCCCAGCCAGCCGCGTCCAGCCTTCATCAATGTTTATCCACTCTTCATCAGGCGGTGGGCCTTGTCCAACAGTGACGGTAGCTGCTGGTTCGACGTTGATTTGCAGCGGGATTGAGCCGAGATTGGTCTTGTGATGAGTCAGGCTGAGCGGCCCGTCAGGAATATATAGCTCTCGCTCAAATAGGTACTGGCCCCAGAGGATGCGAACAGTGTGCGGTTTGTTGGCGTTACCGGCAGCAGGAGTAATTCGAATCCAAACCGGGCCCTTGTAGTCGTCTGGGTGCTGACCGAATGTCCATGGCGCTGGGTGGCGGTTGAGGCGGTGGTGGATGGCGTGTCGGACTGCTGGCTTAGTTTCAGCCTGATCTTTCTCGAGACTGTCGAGCCGTCGGTCTATACTATCAAGACGCTTGGTTATCTCGTTGAGGCGGCCATCTAAACTGTTGAATTTTTGCATAATACCAGATGGTGGGAAATACAGGGCTCGAACCTGTGACCTCACGAATGTGAATCGTGCGCTCTAGCCAACTGAGCTAATCTCCCATAAAATAAAACCTTGGTGCGGATGAAAGGACTTGAACCTTCACGCCGTGAGGCACATGCTCCTAAGGCATGCGTGTCTACCAATTCCACCACATCCGCATAACTACTTGTCAAGGAGGTGCGTCATGTTGTCAGGCGCATCCACCCCTTAATTATACATGACCCGCCGCGCCCAGGCAATACACTTTACGCTCCACCTCGACCGTGCTATCATGAAATTAATAGAAAAAGGGGGACTATGAATAAGGTTGCGACGTATTTGAATGAACATCTGACGGGTGAAGTGGTGACGCATGACGGTGCTCTGGCGGATGCGCAGCGGGACGGGAGCGTGCTTGCGCGCCGGCCGGAGTTGATCGCACGAGTAGCAGATACGAGTGATGTGCGCAAGATTTTGCGGTTTTGTTCGCAACTGGCGGAGAAGGGCCACGTCCTGCCGGTGTATGCGCGCGGATGCGGCACGGACAGTACAGGCGCGGCGATCGGGCGCGGTATCGCCATCGACATGTCAGTGCATATGCATAATGTCGTCGGGATTGATGCCAAGCAGCAACTGATTCACCTCCAGTCGGGTATTTCTCATAGAGCGGCGCAAGCGGTTCTGTCAACGCATAAGGGTTTGGGTCTGCCGGAGATTTCATTGACGGGTGAGGATGGCACGATTGGTGGTGCGATTAGTACTGAAGCGGCTGGCATATTGTCCTCGGCGTACGGCCTATTGAGTCAGTCGATTCACCAGATGGAGGTTGTCCTATCAAGTGGCGATATTGTGCAGACCGGCCGGCTGTCGAAACGTGAACTGAGCAAGAAGAAAGGCTTGGCGACATTTGAGGGTGAATTGTACCGGCAGCTGGATAATTTGATAACCGATAATGAAGCGCTGATCGCTCGGATTGATGCCAGTGCGCCAGAGATGGCCGGCTTTTCGAGCATCGCTCAGGTGCGGCAGCGCGACGGCTCGTTTGACCTCACGCCGCTGTTTGTCGGCGCTCAAGGCAGCCTCGGTATCATCGGCGAGCTAATTATGAAAGCTGACTTCATCCATCCAGAACTGACCGTAGTGAGCGCCGCGTATAGTTCAATGAATGCAGCGCAGGCGGCGGTCGACACGGCTCTGCAAGCGGGCGCCTCGACGGTCGAGCTGATCGACGGGCGGCTCTTCTCGCGAGCGGCAGCGCAGGGCAAAAAACTAGCGTGGGCGCCAAAAGAATGCTATCGTGGCGGTGTGGTCGTGGCGCTCTTTCACGCGTTTTCGGACCGCGCGCGTAGCAAGGCTGCCAAGAAGTTACTACGTGCGCTTCGCGGTGGCACGGCTGTGCAGGTTGAGCTACGCGACGTGGAAATGAAAGAAGCGTTTACGCTACATTCAGTGCTGACCTTGGCGGAGCATCCAACGGATGAGCACGGTGTCATGCCGCAGGTATTCTCTGGGATGTGGCTGCCGGGCGTACAGCTGGACGGCTTTATCAAGTCGATGCGTGCACTCGAGAAAGAATACGGCGTGGCCATGCCGCTGTTTATTGACGCGACGACTGGCATGATCAATAGCTATCCGGTGTTCTCGAGCAAAAAGGTCAGTGATCGCCAACGTATCCTCAAACTCTGCTCGGACATGGTGCGAATCGTGACTAGCCACGAAGGGTCGTTCGCGGGTTTTGGCGGCGAGGGTCGGCTCAAGGCGGCATTTGTCCAACCAACACTGACGCCCGAGGAGCGTGATCTGTATATAAAAATTAAGCACATCTTTGATCCAAAAGGCATCCTCGCGCCAGGCATCAAGACTGCCGTGCCGATGAAGCAACTGGCAGAAGAATTAAATGCTTGGTGTCGGCTGGCGGGCTGAAACGGCTGGGCAAACTCCTTGCGGATGGGCAGCTGGTCGTGTATAATACTCGGTAGTCACGCGGATGTGGCGGAATTGGTAGACGCGCTAGCTTCAGGTGCTAGTGTACGCAAGTACGTGAAGGTTCAAGTCCTTTCATCCGCACCATTTCAGAGTAAAAATCCAAATCGTCGCCTTTGCGGGCGATTTTTTGGTTTACATTTCTTAATTCTTGCCACAGGCAAAAACCACTTTCCGCCCCCTTTCGGAAAGTGGTTTTTGAGCTTGCGCTAGTAGGGGTTTGGGTGATGGTTTTGTTATGTAAAAACAGGTTCAAGCCAAAGATTTCTGCGAGAACAACTTTTTGTCCATCAAAATCGTCAGATTTTAATAAACAACAGATAGATTTTGCAGTTTCTAGCCATTTTTTCATCGGTTCTATCCAAGCATTTTGGTTAACTTGTAAATTAACCAAACTTTCTTCTAGGCTTTTCTTTTGGCTTAAAATCTCGCTCTTTTTAGTCAGAAAAGTTTGGCGATCAATGTCCTGATCTAAATAACTATCCAGCAAAATTTGTTGCTTATTGGTTAGTTTTGCGATTTGCGTTCGCAAATTGTCCAGTAAAGAAACATTGCCAGCGACTTCGGCTTGTTCGTCTTGCTCAATTCGTTCATTCATAAAAGCAAACATTTTTTCGCTCATTACATACTTGCCAAGTAATGCCGAAAGCTGGGGCAACAGATCTTTTTCTCTAATTGGCGGATTGATGCATTTAACAGCTCGCTTCTTACGAGAACAGCGGTAATAAGTCCAGCGGTGGAAATTGCCGTTTTTCTGAGTTCTAGTTTTAGTTTCGCTAGTAATACTCATGCCACAATCAGCACACTTCATCAGCCCCAAAAACGGCACGGTTGGCTTTTTTGCTCGTTTCTTGTGTCCACGCTCAGCAATCACTAGCTGGACTTTATCAAAAAGAGCTTTGGAAATAATTGGCTGGTGGCGGCCTTCGTAAAGTTCACCTTTATAGAGAAAGTGGCCATAGTAAAAGGAGTTTTGCAAAATAGACTTCACTTTATCGTCTTTGAAAACTTTGCCAGTTCTGGTAATTGCTCCATTGTCTCGCAAGAAATCTGCCAACTGGCTCATAGTTTGGTTGCCACGAGCATATTTTTCAAAAATCTCTTTTACAAGTGGTGCATAGCGTTTGTCTAAAACAATAGTTTTACTGCGACTATCGTTTAAGTAGCCAAAAGGGGCTTGGCTGGGGAAGTCGCCGCTTCTCACCCTAGCTCGCAATCCTCGTTTGGTGTTCTCGGACAAATTATCGACATAATATTTAGATTGACCAAACATAATTGACAGCATAAATTTGCCTTGCGAGGTATTTTCAAATTGGAAAACTGGAAATCGTAAATAATTGAGTATGGTTTGATCGAGTAAATAGATAATTTGCCCACCATCTATCGAATTACGAGCCAGGCGATCTGGATGCCACGCCAAAATACCATTGGCTTCGCCATTTTCAATACGTTTTATCATGAAATTAAAGACTGGACGACCTGGCATTTTGGCAGTTCGTTTTTCTATGAGTTCGTCAATCACAACAAGTTTGTTATCTCCCGCAAACTTTCGGAGTTCCGCAAGTTGAGCATCAATGCTCAAAACTTGTTTATCTTCCGTGTCGGTTGACTTGCGAGCATACAGAATGTATTTTTCCATTTTTCCACCTCTTAACTTAAAAAGCCGACTTGGTGCAACACAATCTAGATAAACTAAACTGTTCCAAGTCGGCTATTTAAGCCAAAAAATAAAGTTTACCCGTAGATTGTGTTGCTCTTTTATTATACCATAACAAAACCATCACCCAAACCCCTACTAGCGCAAGCTCAAAAACCACTTTCCGAAAGGGGGCGGAAAGTGGTTTTTGCCTGTGGCAAGAATTAAGAAATGTAAACCAAAAAATCGCCCGCAAAGGCGACGATTTGGATTTTTACTCTGAAATGGTGAGATTCTACGCCCACGCTAGAACCTATTTTAGCACAAAGTCGCAAATCTGAGTAATCAGAG
>CAUUSW010000010.1:0-37574 GCA_963548005.1 uncultured Candidatus Saccharibacteria bacterium
GCGAATGGGTGAGTTTGGGTCGGACGCTGCAGCGTTTCTTGCTGACTGCCACGGAGCTTGGGATCGCTCATGCCTATCTGAACCAGCCAAATGAGCAGCCAGAAATTGCCGCAGAAATGGCAAAGACACTGGGTCTGGCCGGAGAATATCCGACTATTTTGCTACGCATCGGCTATGGCGAACAGCAGGCTTATTCTAAACCGACCTATTAAAAGACATTATTATAGAGGATTGAGCGCTCTTGCCGACCCGATAATCCACTAATGAGAACTAAATTTTCAATTTGATAAAGACATAAGTGTGTCGTTATGGGGTTTAGTAAAGAATATGTGACCGGATTAAGGCGATTAGTTGTAGGTGAGGGAAAGAGCTCACTATTTACAATAATAGTATAAAATGCTATAATATAGGTCATGGAGCGACTCGGTAGTATTGATCATGGCAAGGACTTTGCAAGCAGCGTAGAGGAAATTATTAATCAACCGTTGACGGTTGAAAATGTCGATACCTACGCTGAGGCTGCCTTGGATAAATTGATCCAGCTAATTAATGATATGGTGCAAGTATACAACCATCAGCCAACGATTTGGCTAGACAATTCTGCTGAAAGGGAGAATGCGGTGTTTGCTTACTACGGCATAGAGCCGCTCAATGAGCTGCTTGACCATATTGCTGCCAAAGCGGAGCAGCTCATAGCTATTGATACGGCTATTGACCAGATTGAATCGACCGACCATGTCTTTGTGCCACCCGATGATAGGTCCGGACCCGACGCCGGTATGTCCGAGACGCCACACCGTGAGAGGGCGACTCGCCAACCGCGACTGAAAACACTGCTGTTTGTGTTGGCAAATGAATTTGGTATTGAGCCGAGCAGCGAAGCATTACGGATTCGTCGCGGGGAAGTAGAGGCAGTGATGATGCGCCAGGAGCCATACCATGAGGTAACTGTCCCATCACTTGAGCGGACGGTGCTAATTTGTGACGCCTATGGCAACGGTACCTTTGTATTTGATACAACGCAGCTGCCAGAAGAAGAGCGGGCGAAACTGGCTACATATACGAAAACGCAGCTTGCGGGGGTGATGGAGCAATATCCAGGCTGTGGCGTATCGGTGCGCTGCGATCAGCAGTTTGTGCCGCATCTGGTGGCAGCGTTAGCAAACGATATTCAGCAATCAGCTGGGGTGGATACCCGGCGCGGGGGTAATTATCTAAATCCCCCTCAGGCGAATGAAGAGGGGACGATGAATGCCAATCAATTGGCAGCTAAGTTTGGAGTGGCGTATCGCACCGTTGTAAGACACATCGCTGAATTGAATCAGGAGGGTTTGTTGGGATGTGTAGTTAAGCGAGATTGGTATGGAGAAGAGCAATCAATTTTTACTGAAGAGCAGGTTGAAGTAATACGAAAAAGGCTTGAGGAGAGGGGGTTGTTTACACAGCCGCCGCCAGAGGGGTATTTGACAATCACTGCTCTCGCTAAAACTGTAGATGTGACGGTGATGGCACTGATAAGGATAGCAAGAGAACTTAAAAAAGCTGGTGTCCTATCTGATGGTATAAAGTGTCGTTCTGGTCAGGTGCACGAGTTTTATAGTCCGGAGCAGCAGGCAATGATTATGAGAAAAGCACAGGAGAATGGGTTATTTGCGCCTCCACCACCAGAGGGATATGCCATGATAAGTACGGCAACAAAGCGCCTTGGGGTGGGTTTGAAATTGGTGAGAGATGCCATGGACTTGCTGAACCTACGGCCTGAAATCTATAGATTTGTCGCTGAAAGTGGTCAGGTGAGAATTCGTGAAGGCTTGTCACCGGAGCAAGTTGATGAGTTAGGTAAGTATCTCAGAAGTGAAGGCTATACGGAGTTGGCTCCTGAAGGGTATCAAGTAAAAAAAGAGATCATGCGTGAGTTACATTGTAGTGCCCCTCTATTTGATAGGATAGTTGATAGTTTAATAAGGAACGACCCCAATTTTGGACAGCCGTCACGATACCGTGCTAAGGGGAAAGGCGGTGGTATGAGTAAAGCGTTAGGCTATTTCTACAGCCCCGAGCAAAAGGAGAAGATTGCTGAGATACTGAAGAAAACTCGCCAGGGTGCAACCTGCTAGCATAATATAATTGACAAATTATTAAAAAGTAGTATAATCATGATCAATGATGATTGATAAATATCGGGAGACACCTGACAGACCCGCTCTTGATCCGACCCTAGAAGGTGAGCTTCGCAAAGACTATGTTTCCGCTGACAAGATGGGTCAGGTTGTAGCGCAACTTCGAAAAGAAGCGCCCGACACGTTTGATGTAGCTGGCCAAATGGCGGAAGCTCTCCGTATATCTTTGGATGAGTTTAAAGATCCAGAGGAGGGCTGGAAGTCTCAGGAACGAAGCGCGAGAATATTTGCAGTATTTGACGTCATGACTGAGCATGCTACTCCAGAGGAGTTGGAGCGACTACTCGCAAGCGATATCTTTACTAGGCTAGGTAGTGAATGGCGGGATGGCAACCTGGAGATACTGGTGAAGAGGTATAGCCGCCTGGGGAATGTATACGGTTCAAAAAATCCGGCTGACGATACAAAGAAGCTGAGGTTGCTAACTCGGTATATCCTAGGTAAAACAACAGACTTAGAGGAGGAAGAATCGCCACTGCCGCCTCAGCAAAGTACCACAAGCCCAACTGGTATACTGGTCCGGACAGATATCCGTATCGTTCATATATTATGTCGATACCGGTGGCCGAAAGTAAGATTGTCAACAGTTTGCCTAGTGAAGAGGAGCTGCGTCAGTTATCATCTTCGTCGCCTCGTTGGAGTGAACGATTCGGCCTTGACGAAGCTTGGTACAATCATGATACGCAGATTAAGTTGGTTGGTAACTTTCATAAGGCACAGCTTGGGCGTCTGGGCGAGTGGAAGGCGGCATTGGAGGCCGGGAGATATCCTGACTGGTTTTTGTCCTATGTGATCGATGCCTGTCCAGAACTAGGAGAGTTTAATCCGCAAACCAAAACATTTGATGTTCGCCGAACTGGTAGCAAGAGACTTTTGCCAGAGGTAAATCCTGCGGCGCTTGAGGCGGTATATGAAACTTTGTGGAAATATAGGCCCGATGAACTGGAGGCGGCTAAGTTTGGTGAGCTGTATGGCAGGGAGGTAGCGATCCGAACAGGCCTAGGGCAAGAGCGACGTCGAGAGACTCAAGGGGAGTGGCATGAAATAATTTGTAAGTATAAGGATTCTTCCACGCCCCAAAAAGGTACAGCCGAGGAGGTGCAGGCGTTACTTGAGGGTCAATGTACCGGCTGGTTCCCTGGTGACTCAGGCTCTATTTATGACTTTTTGTATAAGGTTGCACTATCAAGTTACGATTCCTTTGGCCATAGAAATATCACTAAGATACTTGTATTCACAACCGGTAGATACAATATTCCTCGTATCATGATGTGTCTGGGTGAAGGTGGTGATATAAAAATGATTTTGGGGATTGATGGCGATGACTGTCGAGTTGAGTCGTGTATGACAGATGCACTGCATGAGAGAATCAGTGAATTATCTAATGGTCAGGATAAATTGGACACCATACATACAATCGAAAATATTGATAAGATTTGTGCCAAGCAGCAAAAGGGGGAGGATCTGTCTCTGAGGGACATCATGATGCTGTGGTTTGGGGCTGATAGTAGTGTTGGCGAAAGCTATTTTTGGAAAAACGGCGGTATCGCCACTCTGCAATCTGCGCGGGGTGAGCGTAATTTTGTGGAAGACGTGAAAACTATAGTTGATCAAAGGGGTTTGGACATCGACAAACTAGGTGAACTGATTCTTGATCGCTATATTGATCAGGCGGAGAAGCTTAAGGTATTTTTCTATGATAGGGGCGTATTCTTTACGCGAGACGAACGCTATCAAAAGTATTATGGCATAGATCGACTAGATATTTATCGTAACCTCTACGGATATGGTGCTGATAGTAGCTGCATGGATGTCATCAATGGTTTGATAAAAGACGGGAAGGGTGTCGAACTATTCCGTGAATACAAGCGTTTTGCGGAGCCATTAGTCAAGGAGATGGGTGGTGAGTTTGATGAGATATTTGGAGATGGTAGGCTGGTTGCCGGTGACTCTATGGAGAAAGAAGAATTGTACTGGGGTGTCGAAGCAGATTTTAGTAAGTTGGCGGAAGAGGCGAGGGAGAAGAAGTGTCTACCAGGATTTATTGAGTTTATAAGCCTAGTTAAACCGCCGTTAGGAAAGTTTGATATAAATGAGTTCGTGAGCGACTTGCTGTCTACAGAAGATACTAACATTAAGATTATGCGTCAGCTAGTTGGTCAGTTTAATAACCTAAAACATGTAGGCTTAACAAGCTACAGCGACCAGCTTATCATCTGGCGATTGTGTGAGCTATACGAGCAAATCGAGCACTATCAGGACAAGCGTTTGGCAGATGTCTTGTCGGGGCGATATGACGATGAATTTTGGCGTGACATGCCGGGTAGCCTGGGCAAATATGTCAGGGCTATACGGGCAGGAATAATCAGGCCTCCACATGGACCAGTCCGTTGATGCGATTAGTTGAGCAGATAAGCGCTCAACTGATATAATGGTAGGCAGTTATGACTGAAAAAATCACCGTTCAGCCCCTGCCAGGCTACAAAGAAGTCAAACCCTTCGTCTATGCGGGCTTTTTCCCGGTGTCCAACGAATATTATAATGACCTGAAAGAAGCGATTGAAAAGCTGAGTCTGAGTGATTCAGCACTGCAGTTTGAACCGGAAAATTCGCCGGTGCTGGGCTATGGCGTGCGGATTGGCTTTTTGGGGCTGCTACACATGGATATCATTCGTGAGCGGCTCGAGCGCGAGTATAATTTGGATCTCATCGTCACCAATCCGAGCACGGATTATCAAGTTAGCCTCGCCAACGGCGAGGAGCTGGACATCAAGTCAGCCAGCGAACTGCCCGATCCAGCGCAGATCACGGAGGTTCGCGAGCCGTGGATTGACGGTGAGATTGTGGTGCCGCAGGACTACATCGGTGCGGTGATTCAGCTGATTGTCGCCAAGCGCGGCCGGCAGAAAAACCTCAGCTACATCGACGAGCGGGCGTTAATTTCCTTTACCGCGCCGCTGGCAAATTTGCTGACGGATTTTTATGATCAACTGAAGTCGGTGACTAGCGGCTATGGTTCGTTTAACTATGAGCTAGCGGGCTACCGGCCGGAAGATTTGGTGCGGGTGGATTTCTATGTGGCAGGCGAAATGGTCGATGCGCTGAGCGTGATGTGCCACCGCTCGGAGGCACCAGGTTTGGGTCGCGAAATCGTCAAGAAATTGAAAGACGTGGTGCCGCGCCAGAGCTTTGAAGTGGCATTACAGGCGGCAATCGGCGGCAAATTTATCGCCCGCGAAAACATCGGTGCTTATCGCAAGGACGTTATCGGCTATCTGTACGGCGGCGATGTCAGCCGCAAAAAGAAACTTCTCGCCAAACAAGCTCGCGGCAAAAAGCGCATGAAACGCTTTGGCAAGGTTGACATTCCATCAGAAGCGTTTATGGTGATGTTAAAGAGGGATTGATTATGAAGAAACCAATTATTTACCTTGATATGGACGGTGTACTCGTGGATTTTACGTCGGCTTTGACGAAGGTTCCGCCTGAGATGCTGGAGAAGTTTGCGGGTGAGTATGACAATATTCCGGGTGTTTTTGCATTGATGGATCCGATGCCGGGCGCCCTTGAGGCGGTTGATAAGCTGAAGGAAAAGTATGATCTATACATCCTGTCGTCATCACCATGGGAAAATCCGACGGCGTTGGGTGATAAGCTGGCGTGGGTGAAACGGTATTTTGGCGGCGATGGTCAGGAAAATATTTTCTATCGTAAGGTTATCTTTTCGTCGGTCAAACAGTTGAGCCGCGGCGATATTTTGATCGATGATCGGACGGCCAGGGGTGCCGCTGAGTTTGTTGGCCGGCACATTCATTTCGGTACTCCGCAGTTTCCTGACTGGCAATCAGTGCTGGATGAGTTGCTCTAGCGGCTGAGCGGTTGGCCGCTTGAAATCACTGAGCATAACCGGTATAATGGTGACAGAATCAATCAGAGGAAGGAGAGTCATATCGACCAGCTGACCGTAATCATTTTCGGTATCGACATCTCCCAAGGGATGGGGTGGCGCTGATGAAGTTGATGAAGCTATTCAAGAAAGCTCGGCTCGGTAACCGTCGTAAGGGCGAGGTGTCAGATGTTGACGCGGAAGCATCAGTGTCGCGTCAGCGCCCGGTGGCTACTTCAGTACCCGCCGCATCTCCCACATCACCCGCGCCACGTTCTCCTCACTCCGCTCCGGCTCGGCGTCATAGTATTCAACGGCAAACTGTAGCCGCGCAGTCAGCTCGTTCTTCGGCTGCGTCTTGCATTGTGCCACCACAACCTTCTACTCAGTTACCTCGCTCGCGTTCTGCCGCTCCTCAAAAGACTCCCGCTCCCAATCTGCCGGCTAAACCTCACCCTAAAAAACCGGCAGTCTTTCATGACATTATGCCGCCGCGTAGCGTCCAGCGCTCGCGAAGCGCATCATTTACCAAGCCGTCCGTCAAGCCCCAGCCGCCAAAGCATGCCCTCTCACCGTCACGCGCTTCACTGATCAAGCCCACTGCTTTGGCGCCAGCTCCGGCCAAGCGCCCGCTCAACAAACTTTCTTCCGTCAAGGCTCAGCCAGTCAAGCCGCTCTCATCACATCCGCCGCACCCGCCGCTGACGAAGCCGCCGCTTTCATCTCAGCCTTCGAGCCCGACTCGTCCGCTCAATCCCGTAGCCGCTGCGTCATCTCGGCGTCCAAACCAACCATCAGTTACAGCGCCCCAAGCGGCGTCCAAACCAACCACTAGCCGCCCGCATACTAGTCCTCGTGCCAGTACGCCGCATGCTGATACGCAATCGACTGTCAAGCGCCCGCTATCCCAACCGCATCAGCTGCCAACCCAGCCGAAATTACCCCCGCAGCCAAAGGAGCTGACCCACCCGCAAGCCACCGCTCATTCCCGTGCTCACATCGCTGTGCCGTCTCGCCGCCCTCAGCTAACGCATCGTCCGCCGCATATTCGGGCGATGGACATGGTGCATAGATAAGAAGTCGCAGCTGCCCCCGGAAGCTTAGTCAATAATCTGGTATAATACTCATATGTCAGATCTTGAACGTGTCATCAGGGAGTACCAGCCGACCGAAGCGGCCGTAGCGCTGGTGCGAGATACTAAAATTGCACTGCTAACCGGTATTTCCGGCGCGGGCAAGGATACGATTAAAAGGCGGTTATTGCGATCGCCGTCATTTCGCGATATCGTGTCGCACACCACGCGGGAGCCACGGGCAAATAACGGTCAGCCAGAGCGCGACGGCGTCGATTATCATTTTATTGATCAAGCAACCGCACTGACTATGCTCGAGCACCGTCAGTTCATTGAGGCTAAGTTCGTTCATGGCAAGGTGTATGGTACCTCGACAGCCGAGCTGCAGTTAGCGCATGATCATCAGCAAACGGCGATCACTGATATTGACGTACAGGGTGTGGCTGAGTATGAGCAATTGGCGCCGGGTTGTATCGCTATTTTTATCGTGCCGCCGGATTATCCGACATGGCTGGAGCGATTGAAGCAGCGGTACGCGACGGAAGCAGAATTTCAAACGGCCTGGCCGAAGCGCCGCCAGTCGGCCATTGCCGAGCTCAGTCACGCGCTGGAAGTACCGTATTACCACGTGATTATCAATGATGATTTGACTCGAGCGGTGCGGGTTTGCGGCGAAATTATTGAGCGCGGTGACGTGTTCAATCGGCGTGATGACGAGGCGCGGTTGATAGCGCGGGATCTCCTTGATTATTTGATGGGTGAGGACGCAGCCTAGATGGCGACGAAGAAGTCGTCGTTTTCGCTCAGGCGACCGTTTTGGTCATTGTCGGGACTGCTTGACCAGATATTTTTCTTATTAGCCGGTGCCGCGTCGTTCTGGCTGGCGTGGCTCGTGTGGCGCGAGGGCTGGCATTCGGGCGGCTGGTGGATGGTCGGGTTGTTTATAGTGGTGTGGCTGATTACGGCTTACCTGGCACTGCCGCGGCTGCATCGTATCCTGAGTAGTCTATACGTACCGAATTATTTCATCGGGCGAACGCGGACGGCGGACGGGCTGCTGGGTGATCCAGTTAATCTAGCCTTGCGCGGCTCGGAGGCACAGGTCCACCAGGCGATGACCGCGGCTGGCTGGACGTTGGCAGAAGAGATTACGGTGCGCTCGTCGTGGCGGATGATGGTGGCAATATTGACGCGGCGTAGCTATCCGCAGGCGCCGGTCTCATCACTGTTTTTATTTGGTCGGCGGCAGGACTTTACCTACCAGCAGGAAGTTGACGGCAATCCCGGCAAGCGCCATCACGTGCGTTTCTGGCGTTGTCCACAAGGCTGGCTGCTGCCGGGCGGTCACCGAGTGGATTGGCTGGCGGCGGGAACGTACGATAGAAGTGTTGGCTTTAGCCTGTTCACACTGCAGATTACCCATAAGATTGATGAGAATACTGACATTGAGCGGGATTATATCGTCCAGTCAGCGCTCAAGGCGCGAGCCTCGATCGGGGTGACCACTCTGAAAGATTTTTCCACCGGGTATCATTCGCGCAACGGCGGCGGCGACACCATTCAGACCGATGGCGATCTGCCAATACTTGAGGTCGGGCGAGTGCGCGCCAACCAGTCCTTGATAGAGGAGCGCGACGAGGTGATTCTCGATGCTACTTCGCACGAGGTAATGCCGGTGGCGCACGATACATTGATACAGCAATTTTGGAGTCGGCGGCCGCCACAGATTGCGTTTGGCGTGGTGGCAATGTTTGCGGCGCTGGCGGTCAGTATCATCAATACCGTTGTTGAATTACTTGCGATTGACCAATTTCATAGCCAGACGGTGGCTGAGCTGATGGTGGATGGTCAGGTGAATGACGCGGCGGTGATTGCTAATTGGTTGGTTGGTTCGTCAATTATCATTGGCGTGGTGTGGGTAATTACAACCATCGTGCTGGTGAGTCGGACATTTAGCGGTAGTAATCGATTGCGGCTGGTATTGATGATGATATCCGGGCTGGCAGTTATCGCTAATTCATTCACCTTGACCATCGGCAAGATAACCTGGTCGACAGCCAGTACGCTGCTGTTCATCGGGCTCAATATTGTCGCGGTGCTGATGTTTTCATCAGACGCTGCCAGGCGATTTACGCGAGCGCGTAGCCAGGCCAGGCGCGCAGTAAAGGCACGTTAGCACTCGCTTGCGATGAGTGCCAGATTTATGCTACAATGAGTTTATGACCGAACGTCAACAAGCGATTTTAGCCGCCATTATTGAGCAATATGCCGAGATTGCGGCGCCGGTTGGCAGCGTGACGCTAGCCAAATTGTTTGGCGTATCCAGCGCTACGATTCGTAGTGAAATGGCCAAACTGGAGGAGATGGGGCTTATCGAGGCGCCGCACACCAGCGCTGGCCGGATTCCCACAGATAAAGGATACCGTGTGTATGTCAATGGTATTACTGACGCTCAGATGACAGAATTACCAAGCGGCATCGATCGCAGTGCGAGAGCGATCGAAGCGCATGTTAATTCGCATGTTGATAAGTCTGACCGAGCGATTCGTAGTGCCGTTGACAGCCTAGTGGAATTGACCGGTAATTTTGGTTTTGCTTCGTTTGGTGATCATCTGTATATGAATGGCATGACACAGCTGTTCTCTCAGCCAGAGTTTGTCGAGGGCGGACATGTGCAAGCGATTGCCAGGTTGATTGATAATATCGAGCCGTGGCTACGTGAAGCGGCACCGAATGAGCCGTTGAATGTGTTTATCGGCAGTGAAAATCCGATTGGTAAAAGTTCTGGAGCAACGTTGATTATTAGTAGGTTTTGTTCAAAGTTTAGTAATAATAGTTACATCGGCGTGATTGGTCCGACTCGGCAGAATTACCGTCGAACGATGGAGCTGGTTAGGCGAACGGGTGCGATGTTAGAGGAGGTATTATAATGGCTGAATGGATCGGCGGACTACTGAGTGGCTTGCCAACGTGGCTAGTGGTGATTATTTTGATTATTATTTTCATGGCTATGATCGCGTTCTTTCCCTGCACATATGGCGACGAGCCGTTTTGGCCGTTTAGAAGGAGGAAAAAATGACAAAGAATAAAGCTAAGAAAACTGAAGATTTAGAGCAGCAATTGGGTGAACTGACGCTAGATTTGCAGCGGACGCGGGCGGATTTTGAGAATTATCGCAAGCGTGTGGAGGCGGAGAAGCAATCGGCGCATCAAATGGGCCAGGCCAAGTCGGTGATGAAACTATTACCAGTAATTGATACGATTGAGCGAGCGATTGCCAATGTGCCAAAGGAGCTAGCGGATAACGCCTGGGCTAAAGGTGTGGCTGGTCTAAGTAAGCAGCTCGACAAACAACTCAAAGAAATCGGCCTCGAGAAAATTGACGCTAAACCTGGTACGCCGTTTAATCCTGAATTACATCAGGCGGTTCAATTTGACGAAGAAGCAGAAGGTGATAAAGAAGTTATTGCTGAGGAGTTGCGAGCTGGCTATGTGCTGAATGGCTCCGTTATTCGTGATTCGATGGTTAAAGTTACGCGCCAATAGATATCTTTAGAAATTCATCATATTAGCACTCTTGACACGGGAGTGCTAATTATTTATACTGAAATAGTTGGCACTCGTGAATAAAGAGTGCTAAAATGAATATAAGAAAAACCAGATGTGATCATAACAGAAAGGGGAATCATATGGGTAAAATTATCGGAATTGACCTCGGTACAACCAACAGTGCCTTTGCGTACATGCTGGCCGGCAAGCCAGAGGTCATCGCTAACGCTGAGGGTAACCGTACCACGCCATCAGTGGTAGCGATTAATAAAAAGGGCGAACGCTTGGTCGGACAAGTGGCGCAGCGTCAGCGTGTGACTAATCCAAAGAATACAATTTATGGTGTCAAGCGCTTTATTGGCCGTAAGTTTGATGACAAAGAAGTCCAAAAAGACCGTGGCCTCATGCCGTTTAAGATCGTCAAGAAAGGTGCGGGTGTGGCCGTGGAAATGGGTGGCAAGGAATACACGCCAGAAGAAGTTTCAGCCATGATTCTCGGCAAAATCAAGGCCGATGCCGAGGCGTTCCTCGGCGAAAAAGTCACCGAAGCAGTCATCACCGTGCCAGCCTACTTTGACGATTCGCAGCGCCAGGCGACCAAAGACGCTGGTAAAATTGCTGGCCTGGAAGTTAAGCGTATTATCAATGAGCCAACGGCTGCTGCTTTAGCGTACGGCTTAGAAAAAGGCAAAAATGACGAAACTATCGTGGTGTTTGACCTCGGTGGCGGCACCTTTGATGTTTCCATCCTGGAACTTGGTGATGGCGTGTTTGAGGTGAAAGCCACCAATGGTGATACCCACCTGGGCGGCGAGGACTTTGACAACATCATCGTTAACTATTTCCTGGATGACTTTAAGTCTAAAGAAGGCATTGACCTGCGTAAAGACAACGCGGCCATGCAGCGCCTGAAGGATGAAGCTGAGAAGGCCAAAAAGGAGCTGTCGACAGTCACTGAATATGAAGTCAATATTCCGTTTATCACCGCTGACGCTGATGGGCCAAAGCACTTTGAACTGAGCCTGACGCGAGCCAAGTTGGAAGATTTGGTGAAAGACTTGTTGGATCGCCTCGACGGCCCAGTCGAAAAAGCGCTCAAAGACGCTAAACTCTCTAAATCAGACATCCAAAACGTGGTGATGGTTGGCGGTATGACCCGCATGCCAGCAGTGGTTGAGCGAGTGAAGAAGTTGTTTGGCAAAGACCCAATGCAGGGAGTCAACCCAGACGAAGTGGTGGCAGTTGGTGCAGCCATCCAGGGCGGTGTGCTGGCCGGCGACGTCAAGGATGTGTTACTGCTGGACGTAACGCCTTTGTCTCTTGGTATCGAGACGATGGGTGGGGTGTCGACCAAACTGATTAAGCGTAACACCACTGTGCCAACCAGTAAGTCGGAGGTATTCTCGACGGCTGCCGACAATCAGCCGCAAGTGGAGATTCACGTCTTGCAGGGTGAGCGCGAATTTGCCAATGACAACAAGAGTTTGGGTCGCTTTGTGCTTGACGGTATCGCGCCAGCACCACGCGGCGTGCCGCAGATTGAAGTGACGTTCAATATTGACGCGAATGGCATCCTCAACGTCACCGCCAAAGATAAAGGCACTGGCAAGGAGCAATCGATTACCATCCAAAACTCTGGCAACATGAGCAAAGAAGATATCGAAAAAGCCCAGAAAGAAGCTGAGCTGCACGCTGACGAGGATAAGAAAAAGCGCGAGACCGTTGACGCTAAAAACCAGCTAGAAAACGCCATCTACCAGGCAAAGAAAATGCCGGATGAGTTCAAGGATAAGATTTCTGACGACGACAAGAAGGCGATTGACGAAGCGGTCAAGGAAGCGGAAAAGCACAAAGACGCTGACGACAAAGACGAGCTGGAAGCAGCAGCCAAAGCCTTGCAGGACGCCATCATGCCGATCGGCGCCAAAATGTACCAGCAAGCTGCTGAGGACAACAAGACTGATGAGTCCAAGGACGATAAAAAGTCTGACAAGGATGAGCCAGTCGAAGGCGAGGTGGTTGACGAGAAGTAGCAGAGTCTATCTAATTTAGGCTAATATAATACCCCAAGTCTCCGGGGTATTATATTTTTCGCTGGACGACACAGTTGAGCGGTGGAATTTCGGTAGTTGGCGGCGCGCGATCAACTACGACAAGATCTTGGACAGAGTGAGCGGTAAAAAGTTGATTAATCGCATAGATCATTGCATCTGTATAGCGCTCCTCATCTGGCGGCGGCTGGTAGTTGGGATGGCTAAAGCCAGGTGTTGCCCAACAGGCGCTAACCTGTACATGACGAGTATCTTCATGCAGAAAGGATGGCGCCACGATCATGTCGGCGCAGATTAATGACTGAGTTGAATATGGCTGTTGGAGTGCCTGAGTAGTTAAGGCTGGCCAAAAGTTGCCCTCTTCACTGGGTGTAAGTAGCCATTTCCGTACGTTTGTTTTGTATTGACCATTGGTGATCTTCACGAGAGTATTATAGGGCAATTCCGTATCATCATAAAAACTGGGCGTGCCAACCATGAAGTCAGCATTGGGTAAATCGCGTGAAAGTTCGCATAGTTGCAAAATCCTTCTACTAATTTCTCGTTGAAACCTTGTCGCTTTCTCAAGTGGTATATCAGTAATGGTTATCAATTCTGGACTAATGACTTGTCCTGAAAATTTGCTTGGCAAATTTTCGATATGATTTAGATAATCTTCCCATGTCTGAGCTGATATACCGATTACTGGCTTGTCGTCTGAGTTGGTGAAATTAAACAACCCATTCTGACGATACCAGGTGACTTCAAGATCGGGACGAGGCATTGTGCGGAAGATCATAGTAACTATAAATATAACAATAATGTATAGTATGTCAAATCACAACTATACTAAATACGGACTGGGCTAAAAAAGGTCAGCGTAGAAGGGCCCTATGTCGCTTGAATATCGTCACCATACTCCAACAAATCACTATACGAGCCAACCACTAAATCCGTAGCCCTGATACCAAGTTCACGCATGTAGTGTGAGCATTGCTGCTCCAGCTGCTCGGCGTTTCGTTTGCCGTCGGTATCAATAGCTTCAATTTCGACAAAATTCCCGAGGTCCTGAACAGTGTCGATATGAAACTTGACATTATCGATGAAGTAAATCTCGCGCTGCTTATCAACAGTCACACGCACACCAAGCGCTGCTGTTAGCACCTCGCCAATAGTTGAGTCCGGCGCCACGGGTGATAAGTTGATAGTCGATTGTTTTGGCCCATCAGTATCGGCCCGCTGATAAAAGATAAGGTTATTTTCGATCGGCCCCTGACGTAGTTTCAGGCGCCCCTCGGGTACATCAAAATACGTGTCAATTTGATGGTCAGTCCCCTTAAAGTCCGCGCCGTGCTCACGTAGATAGTGGCGCACCGACTCTTGATCACTACACCGGGCCTTGATTTCTGAATTGATAATTGCTGTCTGTTTCATAACACCTCCTCTATGCTCAGTATAGCACGGGCGAGGCTAGCACTCTTGCATGTCGAGTGCTAAAAGCGTATAATGAACATATATGAGTAAGCGCGATTATTATGAAGTGTTAGGCGTGTCGAAAACTGCTTCTGAGGATGAGATTAAGAAGGCTTTTCGTAAAGCAGCGGTGAAGTACCATCCCGACAAAGAGGGCGGCGATGAAGCTAAATTCAAAGAGGTCAACGAGGCGTATGAAGTCCTAAAAGACAAACAAAAGCGCCAGCGCTACGACCAGTTTGGTCATGCTGGTGTCGGCGGCGCAGCAGGTGGTGGCTTTGGCGGCAATCCGTTCGAAGGATTTGGCGGTTTTGGCGGGCAAAACGTGCAGTTTGACTTTGGTGGTGTCGGCGGTATGTTTGGCGATATTTTCAGTCAATTTTTCGGTGGCGGCGCGACTGGTTCACGGGGTGGTGCGCGACGCGGTCGTGACGTTGAAACTAATGTAACTCTGAGTTTTGAAGAGGCGGTGTTTGGCACAGAAAAGAACTTGAACATAACCCTAGACGCTGAGTGTGAACATTGTCATGGCGATGGCGTCGAGCCGGGCCATAGCTTAAAAACCTGTGAGGACTGCAAGGGTTCTGGTCAGCAGACTCGCGTCATGAACTCGATTTTTGGACAAATTCAGCAAGCAGTCACCTGTCCGACCTGTCACGGCCGCGGCAAGATTCCAGAGCAAAACTGTTCAGTCTGTGGCGGTAAGGGTACGACTCGCCAGCGCCAGGAGATCACGGTCAAGATCCCAGCTGGTATTGATGATGGCGCGACGATCCGCCTGCGTGATCGCGGTGAAGCTGTTCAAGGCGGACCGCGCGGCGATCTATACGTTCACATTCGTGTCAAAGCGCATAAGAAGTTCACGCGTGAGGGCGATATCATCCTTTCAGAAGAGCATATCTCGATGGTTGATGCGGCATTGGGAACGGAAATTGATGTCGAGACCGTGGACGGTACGGTGCGAATGAAAATCCCAGCCGGCACCCAGTCGGGGACTGATTTTAAGTTGTCAGGCCACGGTGTGCCACATCTGAGAAATGATGAACGCGGCCCGCACATTGTCGGTGTCATTGTCGATACGCCAACCAAACTGAGCAGGAAGCAGCGGGAACTACTGGAACAGTTTGATGGCGCACGGAAGCGGGGGTTGTTTTCGTAGCAAATTCCTCCATAAAAAGTTTTCTCGTGCTATACTAAATTTAGCATAAGGGGAATTAAGCATGGAATTAATTTTTCTGTTAGTGATTATCATCGTGATAATTAAGGTGGCGCAGGGAGGCGGTAATCGGCTGTCTCGTCAATCTGAGGATTATCAGCGCGGTTATTGGGACGGCGTGTGCGATGCGCAGAATGGCCGTGCGAAAATTGAAGGTAGCGACGGTCAAGCCAAGCTTATTACCGAGAATCAGGCTGCAGCTTCGCAGTCTACTGGTCTTGTGCTAATTGGCGACGAAGAGGAAGAGCCTGATGCTGCGCCACCTACTGATGCCGCGCCAATTGAAGGAAAGACTAATATTCCCGACGAAAAGACACAGATTGTCGAGCGGCTATCCCCTGTCAGCAATAAAGAAAAAGAGAAAAATCGTCAAACTACCATCAATGTGGCGCTCTATACGGCATCATTATTGCTAACCGCCGGTATATTATTATTGGCACAAACGATTGAACTTTCGGCGCAGCTCAGGTTTAGTTTGGTCTGGCTGTTTATTTTTGTCTATTACGCCATTGGCCAGGTGCTATATGCCCGCCTCCCAGTCTTAAAGCCGGCCTCAACGGCGTTTATTGGTACGGCACTGGCTGCTGTGCCGATCGGCGGCTGGAGTATGTATTTACTGTTGGAGATTGATCCGGCATTGTGCTGGCTTATCACCTCCTTCATCGGCACTTTCTTATGCGTGGATGCTACAGTCAGGCTCAATAGCCAGCCGCTCGCCTATATTTCGCTGCTGTCGATGTTTACGATGACCACTAGCTTGCCAGCTGTTATGCATGCTCAGCTAGTATGGTATTATGCCGTGGTGTTATTATTCGGGTGCCTGATGACCTTGGCTGCGTATTTTTCTAATCATTTTCCGCGCCAATTCACCGAGCCGTTGACGCTAGTTAATCCATTTATCGTCCCGTCTACTTTACTTCTTGCTATCGGTTCGTCGGTGCATATGGGAACGCTTGACGTCAGTGTGCTGCTGCTCATCAGCGTTATATATTATTTTACTGTGGCTATTGTCGAAAAATCAAAGGATATGCGCACGTATGAACTAACGACGGCGCGCGTGCTGCTGCTGGCGGCGACTGCTAGTTTTACTATGTATCTGTCAAATAATGATGGTCTGGCCACAGGTATAGCGCTGGGGGTAGCGGCGCTTGGTAATATGATTTGGTCCGTCAGATCGATGTACGTCCAAAAGCAGACCGATAAGCAGCACGAAATAGTATTGTGGATTAGTTTCGTTGCGTCGCTGGCTGCTGTATCGACTATAGCTGGCGTCGAAAGTCCGCTAAGAGATATGATTATATTTATCCTGCTGGGTATGATATCGGCAGTAAGTTTTATGGCGCTTTCATTGCTGCGCCGCGCCCGTTTTGGCGGCATGGTAGTAATGTCTGGAATTTTGTTAGTGCCGGCTGGCGTCAGGCTATTTGGCCTCGAACCCATAACAACCTTGCATACACATTACTCTATCTTTATGCTTATGGCTTTTCTGCCGGTTATCTGCCGATTATTAGTCTTGAAACGTCCAAATATTACTAAAAGTCAAGCAATACTAGTGTACGGCGTTGCGGCCGCTTGGTGGTTAATGACGGTGTTTATAGCATTAGCTTTTTTGACTGCTTATCCAGCGGGAGAAGGTTTGCTGTATCTGTCAGATTCAGTGGCAGTTGCCGCTATCGTCATGGGTATCGCTGTGTGGCGTGAAAAAGTCTACGGTTTAGTGATTGGTATTCATGCCTCTTTTCTGGCGATAGCGTTGCTGCTGGCTTCGTATTTCAAGCTGGCTGGCGAAGATATTGCCATTTTGATGGCGTGGCTGAACGGCTTGTCGTTGCTACTATTGGTAGAGTGGCTGTATAATTACCGCAAAGAGGCGGCGGTTAAGTGCCGCGAATTGTTGTTATATTCTGCTATTGGAGCGGCTATCTTGATCATCTTTTCGTCTATTCATCCGGCGGTCTGGTTGCCATTAGTAGCGCTGCTGTATTATGCGTTTTATCGGCGGCGTGAGGATGGTTATCTGGGTGGAGCATACTTGGCGACGATCGTTTTG
The DNA here is from genome assembly GCA_963548005.1 of uncultured Candidatus Saccharibacteria bacterium. Classification (GTDB taxonomy): domain Bacteria; phylum Patescibacteriota; class Saccharimonadia; order Saccharimonadales; family Saccharimonadaceae; genus Nanosynbacter. The sequence continues at coordinate 17,458 of CAUUSW010000010.1, forward strand.
CTGCTGTTGTTCTTGCATTGGTTGAATGTGCCGCTAAGCGACAATTTTACCATCACTGCTTGGGCGACGTTTGTCGGCTTTGGGGTAGTGTATTGGTTACTATCGATGAATAGGCGAACATCAACCATCAGCGATATGACGCTGCTGGCTGCCACGGTACCGGCAGTGATATTACCGATGATAAATTTGTCGACGGCATATGAATTGCTGTTCAAAATCTTGGGCTGGTTGGCAGCTGTTGCGGCACTTTATATGGTAGTGTATGCCAAGCAGGATTGGCGGCCGATGGCGATATTGGCGCATCCAAGTTTGGTATTGTTATTCTACTTAACTGCACAATGGCTCGGCGTTAAGCTTGAGTTTATGTCGATCGTTTCGCTGATCATCTTTGCGGTGTTTTACGGTGCCGCCGTGACTGCGCGAACCAAGAAATTATCAGTTTATTGGTATTATGCATCATTTTGGAGCGCTATCGGCTGGTCGATGACTTTACTGCTGATGGCTATGCCGGTCAGTGTCGCAACCGAGGCGGTGCTGCTAGTAACACTAACGTGGGCGGTCAATGGCAGCGCCCTAATAGCTGAGGGGTTGCCGAAGAAGAATATTCCGTATTTCGATTCGGGCATCCTTTTGGTACTGTGCGGTATTTTATTTGCTATCCATATGCTAATTGCGCCTGTTCACGACATAGTGGTGCCATACCTGTGTTCAGCAGCAATTCTTTCAGGGGCGGTGATGTCGTGGCGCTGGCTAGGGTATGCTCATGTATACACCATCGCGCATTTGGTGCTGGCGCTCGCTGTGTTCAGCTTATCGACCCTTGTCCTGGCGCTAAGGGGAGATAATGCCATGGAAATATTGTTCCTAGTCGAGCATTCGCTGATGGTTATCATCGGCTTGGCGCTCGGCAGACGGCTAATCACTATCTGGGGTGCTGTCGGTGTGACGCTGGCTTTAATTTATCTGCTGTCAGGCTATGCTTATGCGCTGGCTATTCTGGCCGGACTATCGATTATCACGGCAGTGGTGGTTGTGGTAGCGAGAAGACAAGGGGGTAAACAGAAATAACTTAAGAGTATTATTACAACGTCGTCGACGTTTGTTGTATGACGACTAAGCTAATCAAAACGTAGGGGCGATTGCTAGGGTGGTTTGACGGTGTGAGGAGGGGGTTGTTCGGCCAGGACTACTATATTGTATTATTATAAGATTTATGTTATTATATTAGCTATGGTAACTAGTACAATAGATTCTAAAAAACAGATATTTGACCAAAATCCTTTTACAGCGACACCTGGCTATGAGCATTACCTTAACCCGAACACTAGTGCTACTGAACGTCAGAATAGAATTCATGAATTTCTTAATAATCCAGACTTAACCGAACCACGGCAGATGATGGACGGACGACACAACACAGAGACGGTTAAAGAGACGATTGAGCTCTATGAGGGCCTCCTTAATGAACTAATGCGCACTCCATCTGAGGATCGATCACAGACACATGAAGAACTAATAGATAAAATCATTCGCAAGACGGGCGAACTGTTTCGTTACGAGGAGTTGCAGTTGGCTCTTGGGTCGGTAGCATCATCAGATTGCCTTGAGCACCGCCGTTTAGCTGCAGAGTTGTCGCTAGATATTATGGGAGGTATTGATAAACCGGCTTTTGCTGCGATGGTAAACGAGTTAATTGATTTGGTGAGTAATTCGCAGCGTAAAGAGGCGACTGAACTGTTGAGTCTTCTTGAAAAACAGCCTATTGATGAGGGTGGCCATGAGGTGCTTGGGCTAAATGATGAAACTATGAAAATTATTCATGATGACTTAAGAAATATATATCCAGAGATTGGCTCCATGATTGATAAGGCATCTAAAGAGCCGGTGCCCGTGGATAAGGCTATTGATGTTTGTAAAGCAGTGATACAGGTCGCTGGGTTGCCAGAAGAATGGAGTGTACAACTAGATTCGGGTAAATCAGCACACACAAGTATTCGTGAGAAAACGGTATACTATGGTGAGAACCGGGCAGATTTTCCTAATGAGCTAGCCGCTATAGGTGTTGCATTTCATGAGGCGGTGGTTCATGGTGGTCGGGGAAGTGGTCCTGGTGGGCTAGATTTTGAAGAGGGTTTGGCAACGTGTCTAGAACAGGTTATTACGGGTCAAAAACGTGTTCCCGGCAAGCAGTATTATTTATCAATTGGTCTGCAGGCAGGTGCCGATCGAGGCGGTGATCCGCGTAATTATCGTGAGACATTCGAAATTCTTTGGCGGCGTGAAGTGTTGTTGATGGAGCAAAATGGTGGTGTGGTAGATATTGATAAGGCTCGCTCAAATGCTCAACGTCAGGTTCATCGTACCCGTCGCGGCGGCGCAATTGATACGCGTGATAGTGCATATTTTGTGGGTGCACAAAAAGCCGCTGGCTGGTTGAATGATATTGCCCGACTTCCAGAAGAAGAAAGGCTAGAAAAATTGCGTCATATTCTTAGCGTACGTTATGATCCAACAAATCCAGACCATATTTCCTACGACATACAATAACCCATATAATTTATTAAAAAGCCACAGAAAGGGATCCTGTAAATGAAGAGTAAAAAGAAAGTCTTACTGATAGCACGAGCGGTGAGCGAAGAAGCAAGGGGCAAGGCTGGAGGTTTTGCTAGCCGTGTACAAAATAGTATCGGGGAGAGTGTTGAGATTGAACACTGTGAAATATCTGAGCTATTTTTTGAGTTAAGTGCATATGCAATTAATATCTATCACTCTCAGAAGAAGTTTGATCTTCGTGATTTTGATTTGGTTGTCATTCGTCATATTGGTAAGATGGCGAATGAAGCTCAGGCTATTGTGCAGTATTGTGAGTATTTTGGCATTCGTTATACAGACGAGTACTTGAATCGGCTAATGCTGGATAATAAGATAAGTACACAATTTTTACTGTGGTTTAATGGTATTAAAAATTGGCCACACACCTTTTATGGTAATATAGATGAAATGATCCGACGCTTTCCAGAGTTTGGCGGAAAGGCAATTATGAAAGACAATGAAGGCTCAAAGGGTCGTTCAAATTTTTTAGTTGAGTCGGTCGCAGAGATTAGCGATATCCAAAAGCAGTACCCAGACAAACGATTTGTCTTGCAGGAGTTTATTCCAAACTCTGGCGATTTGCGGGTATTGGTTTTTAACGGTAAGCCAGTTTTAGTAATTGAACGCAAGGGTGTCGATGGCTCACATCTTAACAACACTTCTCAAGGTGGTGTCGCACAGGTCGTACCGATCGAGTCGGTTTCGCCCGAAGTTATTGATGTCTGCGTTAAAGCTGCATCTATCGCGAGGCTGCAAGTTGCGGGTGTTGACGTGATGTTTGACAGTACCAACAATAAGTCGTATTTGCTGGAGGTCAATAATGCACCGCAGGTTTCCTCTGGTGCGTTTCAGGATGAGAAAGTGAGAAAATATAGTGAGATGCTTCTAGAAATGGTAGGTATTGATGTTGGCTAGGCAGGTTATTGGACGAAATGTCCGTGTTGATTTTGGTCGGCGGGCTATTGGCGTATCGGCCAAAGTTGATACTGGTGCAGACAGCTCATCGGTATGGGCGAGCAATATTCGTGTTGATAAAGATGGTGTGTTAAAGTTTGCCCTATTCGGCAAAGGCTCGCCTTACTATAACGGGAAGATTTTCAAGCGAACGGATTTCACTGTAGCAATGGTACGCAGCTCATCTGGACATGAGCAAATTCGCTATAGAACACATTTTACCGTGACTATCAAGGGGCGTAAAATTAAAGCACTATTTAACCTCTCGGATCGTTCTGGTAATCTCTACCCAGTTCTAATAGGACGTCGTACTGTTGCGGGCAAGTTCTTGGTTGATGTGCGTGAGGGTGATGCGGCGCATCGATACAAATATGCTACCGATAACAAAGTACTGAATAAGGAGCTGGCAAAGAATCCCCACAAATTTTATAAAAAATACCATAAGCCAAAGGATAAGTAGTCATGAAAATTGCAATCCTCAGTAACGGTAATATTAACTACTCCACCCTCCGCCTCAGAGAAGAGGCCGAAAAACGCGGTCATCAAATTAAGGTTATCAAGTATAAAAACTGCTACGTGTCAATTGACGAGCAGCATCCGAAGGTTATTTATCGCGGTAAGGAGGTTGATAATTTCGATGTGTTCATCCCGCGGATTGCTAGTTATATGACGCGCTACGGGACGGCGGTATTGCGGCAGCTAGAGATGGCGAATCCGCAGGCGTTTTTTATGAATCGGTCAATCGCCATTACGCGGGCGCGGGATAAATTACGCTCGACGCAGCTATTAGCGCGGGCTGGGGTTGCGATCCCAAAGACGGTGTTTTCGCGCAACGAAACGGATATCGATGTGCTCTTGGATGAGATTGGCGGTACGCCGGCGATCATCAAGTTGGCGCGCGGCACGCATGGCAATGGCGTGGTGCTAGCGGAGACAATTAAAGCTGCTAAGTCGGTTATGCAAGCGTTTTACCTCAGCGATTCTGACGGCACGAACGTGCTGCTGCAAGAGTTTATCAAAGAGTCGGCTGGCACGGATATTCGAGCATTTGTGGTTGGCAGCCAGGTGGTGGCCAGTATGAAGCGGCAGAGTTTGGATGATGATTTTCGCAGTAATTTACACAAAGGCGGTGAGGGAACGGTCGTTAAGTTGACGCCGGACGAGCAAAAAATGTGCGTCAAGGCCGCCAAGGCGATGGGCTTGGTGGTAGCCGGCGTTGATTTTATGCGCTCAAGTCGTGGCGCGTTGGTGTTGGAAGTGAACGCCAGTCCAGGATTTGGTATCGAAAAAGTGACGGGCCGCAATGTGGCTGGTCGGATTATTGACTATATTGATCGCAATGCCAAGCGCGGCAATAAAAAAGATAAAGTCGGCGCCTGACGATAAACTTGCTATAATGAGGGTATGAGTGCAAAGTCGGCGTCGATAGTGCAGCGGATCATCGTTTGGGTGATCGTGCTCGGTGTGCTGGCCGGGGTCGGCTACTGCGTATGGACGGTGGCGAACCAGATGAATAAAAAATACACGACTGTCGACATCGGCAAGGGTACATTTCGGGTAGAGGTCGCCGATACGGACGAGACGCGGGCGCGTGGCTTGGGCGGTCGGCAGGAGCTGGGCAAGAGCGAGGGGATGTTGTTCGTGGCCGAGAAAGATGGCGATATACCAATGTGGATGAAGAATATGCGCATCCCGATTGACATCATCTGGCTGGACGCCAACAAAAAGGTGGTGCATGTCAAGCGTGACGTCTGGCCTGACAATGAGCCGCACGAAGTATATCACACGCCAGTGCCAGCGCGGTACGTACTGGAACTGTCGGCGGGCAGCGCCAAGGAACATAGCATCAAACCAGGCGTCACCGCGCGGTTTAGTACGGAGGTGCAGCGATGAGTGTGGTATTGTTATTCGGTGGCGTGGCTGTGGCGGTGACGGCACTAGTGTTCGTGTTGAACCGGCGATTTGGTGTGTTGGCACTAGCGCTGGCGGCCGGCGCATTGCTGGCGGAATTATGGGCAGAGTGGCTGGCCGGGGTGATCGGTGGGCTGGGCGTCAGTAACGTAGCAGGGCTACCGAATGGTGTCGTGGCGACGATTATCTTGACGGTGGGGCCGCTGGTGCTATTATTAGTTACTGGGCCAAAGGGGCCTGGCAAGTTACTGCGGCTAATCTCGGCAGTGCTAGTCGGCGTGTTAGCGGCGGCGGTGCTGGTGCAGCCACTGGGCAAGTTTATGACCTTGGACGCGGAGGCGATGAAGACGTACAAATTGCTGAGCGACTGGTGGCGCTATGCGGCGACCGTCGGACTGGTGGCGGGGCTGCTTGACATGAGCTTGCCGCTTCGGGCCAAGGCGCCCGCAGCCAAGAAACCAAAGCGTTGAAAATGCCGTCCTTCTGTGATAAAATGTGAAAGTCGCGTTCTCGCTTCGTTGCGCTGCGCGTCATGTGCGGGCCCATAGCTCAGTTGGTTAGAGCACCTGCCTTTTAAGCAGGGTGTCCCGGGTTCAAGCCCCGGTGGGCCCTCCAAGTGGAGAATAATCCTAGTTCATGAACTAGGATTTTTTAATTCGCGTATTCTATTATCAGGTGATTTGATGTAAGTCTGGCCACACTTCGCGTATACTAAAGACATGAAGTCTCTCGGCCTCACTCAGCGTTTGCATGTGTCGTGGCTGTTGGCGGCAGCTGGCGTCGGCATCGTCATCGGCGTTATCAGCGTGATGCGAGCGCCGTACGGGCTGTTCGCTGGTTGGATGTGGCTGGTGGCGGGAATGATATTGGCCCTAGCGTCACTCGTCGGGGCGCGGCGCTGGTTGGTTGTAGTAGCCTTGATCGGCGGAGCGCTCATTGGACTGTGGCGAGGCAGTCTGGGGCAGGTCGGCCTAGAGCACTATCAAACGCTGATTGGCCAAACGGTGCGGCTGAGTGGACGGGTGCTGGAAGATCCTGATGTCGATAAAAAGGGGCAGACAGTGCTGCGCCTGGGTGACTCGTGAGTAATGATCGGCGGCTGCCTGGCAGTGTCTGGGTGGTGACGAGGCATAGTCAGGCGATTAAACGCAGCGACGTGGTCACCGTGCGGGGTGTGTTGAGCGATGGGTTTGGGGCGTTTGCGGCGCGGATGTCCAGGGGAACGGTCGAGAGAGTGACGCGCGAGCAGCCGGGCGACGTGGCGGTGGGCGTCCGTGACTGGTTTGCGGAGCGGGTGCGACGGTACGTGCCGGAGTCAGAGGCGGCGCTGGGCCTCGGGTTCTTGATGGGTTTACGGCGGGCATTGCCGCTGGAATTGATGACGGCGCTGCAGGTTGCGGGTTTGACGCACGTCATCGTAGCCAGTGGCTATAACTTAACAATTTTGGTGCGGCTGGCGCGGCGACTGTTCGTTCGGGTGTCGAAATATCTGGCAGCACTGAGCGCTGGTGTGATGATCATTGGCTTTATGGCGATGACCGGCCTCAGTCCGAGCATGTCGCGGGCCGGGCTGGTGGCGGGCCTCAGCCTAGCTGCGTGGTATTATGGCCGGACGATTCATCCGTTGGTGCTGCTACCGGTCGCTGCGGCGATGACGCTACTTATCAATCCGCAGTTTGGCTGGAATGACCTCGGCTGGCAATTGAGTTTCGCGGCGTTTAGCGGGGTGATTATCCTGGCGCCGCTGCTGCAGCGATACTTTTTTGGTGTGAAGCCGCCCGGGGTGATCCGGCAGATTATCGGCGAGACGGTGTCGGCACAAATCATGACGTTACCGCTGCTCGTAGCGTCATTTGGTGTGATCAGTAACGTGGCGCTGATCGCGAATGTGCTCATCCTGCCATTAGTGCCGCTGGCGATGCTACTGACCTTTGTGATTGGCGTGTGCGCGGATGTGCCGGTGGTGGCCGGGCTCATCGCCGCGCCGACGACGTGGCTGCTCCAGTATATGGTCGGCGTCGCCAGGTGGCTGGCGGGGTTGGACTGGGCGCAGCTGGAGATGAGCTTGAGTTGGCTATGGGTAATCATCACCTACCTCATCATTATCGGGGCACTGTGGTGGATGCGGCGACAGACCGGGCTGCGGCTGCGCGAGAGTAATGTGGTTGAGTAGCGTGGACGATTATGGCAGGCTGCCGATCTCGCTCATGCTTGAGGAAACCTGATGCATGTACTACTATGGGTTCATTCAGCTAATCACTCGGGGTGAGTGAGCACGGGTTCGGGTTTGGCCCTTGGGTAGCGGCTGGTGAGGTAACTAATATTACTTAATTTGGAGGAGTGAAATGGGCGTAAGAGATGTTCTGGGTGAAACACAGGCTAACGTTTTACGTATTGAAGAGGAGACCAAGGAGCAGGTTGGGGCTCTTATGGAACAATATGAAGAGAATAAAAAGCGTCGTATGGCGATGGGGAATAAAGCGCTGCGAAGTGAGGTGACAAATGACCTGATTCCTAGGCATAAGCAGTTTGAATTTGCTGTAAAAAAGATAGATACATACATTGGTGAATTACTCGGTCAGCTAGTAGCGCTAGAGCATAACAGAATTAAGACCCCCGAGGAGAAAGAAAAAAAGAAAGATCCCCTATGTGTTGATTTGTCATTTTTGAGGTTTGCGCTAGGCGTCGCCGAATCCGTAAGGGATAAACTAGAGGAGCTAATAAAAGGTCTATCGCAGGGCATAGGAGAAGCCGATTTGGCTTGGTATAATGATCCTAATAATAGTCGTTCAACATATTATTCAGTGCCAACAATTGATGAGAGGTTGCGTGAAGAAGAGGAGGGAGATTTTCCGGACCGCTATGGCTACAGCACGACAGTTCCTATACTCTATCTTGGTAAAGAGTTCGAAGAGCTTAACTTCGAAAGGCCCGGAGAGTGGAATGAAGACGAGGATCGTAGTAAGGCTGAAGAAAGGATTGCCTGTAAGTTAGCAAAATTCACTAAGCAGGGCTTGATACCACCGGTTTCTATTAGGCTATACCCGGACTCGCCATACGGTTTTGACTTTCCCCGTTATTTTGAGCGGCCTTTTGACAAGCTTAGGTCAGATCGCTGTTTCGTCGTAGTCGCAGAGGCGGAATGCTTCTGACGCCATACGGTTCAATAATTTTGGGAGGAGAGCAGTGAGTATAGATAGAATAGATGGAAATAACGGCGGCCAAGGCCCGATGAGTCCATGGGGGTTGGCGGCCGCATCGACTAATGATGGTGAGCAACAGCCTGATGGGGTTGAGGGCTATAGTGGTGCGCAAGACGACGAGACGCAGGAACTGGGCGGGCCAATGACACCTCGGCGGTTAAACGCGATATGTGATGAAATTACCAAGGTACGTAATGAGTATCTGGAAGAAGTCGCTAGGCGGCGCGCTGAGGATAAGGCCCCGACAGACGGAGAGGGCCTGCACACTAAGGAAGTATTACAGACTGCTCAAGCCGCAATTGAAGAAAAGTACTTAGAGAGGATGCGAAAGGTAGTAGCGCCTCTTGTTGAGTCCGATAAGCTCAGCGATGCAATTATGTATCGGTTTGTCGGCGACTTAAATATGTGGCGAGGACAAGGTAGGTTGAGCTCCTATGAGATAAGCGTATCGGATCTTGTGGTGGGGATTGCTGAGGATAATTCTCGGCGTCGAAAAGAGGTCTTGCAGAACGTTATGGATCTCGAGCATGGCGACCCCGATATCTGGGAGTCGAAGTTAGATGAATCACTTCCCAAGGCATATTTAGTAGGTTCTGATGTGACTTTGCCAGAGGACGCCCACTGTCCTGCCATACAAGTCCCATGTGGGATTTTGCAGCAGAATAACGACAACGCGGCCAGGTGGTATGTCGCAGGGATGCTGGGTTTGTATGTCCACGAGGGAATCATCTCCTCTCAATACGGGTTGCGCATTAAGGACGAGAAAGGCTTCAATGACATACCCGTTAAAGAGATATATATAGAATCAGATTGCGGTGGCTTTACCTTTCCGGAAAACACTACTGACCGGCTCAATAGTTAACCCCTCGCCCATTTTCTGCTATACTAAAAGAAACGAATTTTCTGGAGGCATAGACACATGGCAGGACACAGTAAATGGGCGACCACGCACCGGCAGAAAGCGATTGTTGATGCGAAGCGCGGCGCGATTTTCACCAAGTTGGGTAATCAAATTGCCATTGCGGCACGTGGTGGTACTGACCCAGCATTGAATGCAAGCTTGGCAATGGCCATTGAAAAAGCCAAGGCTGCCAACATGCCGAGCGCTAACATTCAGCGGGCGATTGACCGGGTGGCGGATAAGAGTGCGGCGGCGCTGGAGGAAATTACCTATGAAGGCTACGGTCCGGGCGGTGTCGGCATCATCATCGAAACAGCAACTGATAACCGCAACCGTACCTTGCCGGAAGTGAAAACCGCGCTAGTCAAAAACGGCGGGCGCATCGCTGACGCTGGCAGTGTGGCGTTTCAGTTTACCCGCAAGGGTGTGATCACCGTGGAGGGTACGGGCGAGGAATTACTCCTCCAGATTTTGGATGCTGGCGCTGAGGACGCGGTCGAGGAAGACGGTGAGATTATTGTTTACACGGAGCTGAAAGATTTGGCGAGCGTCAGAAATCAGTTGGTTGAGCAGGGCTTGAAGGTGAAAGACGCCGAGCTGCGCTACATCGCTAATACACCGGTTGAGATCGCAGATGCAGAAACCGCACAGAAATTGATGAAGGTGGTTGACGCGCTGGACGACCTGGACGACGTGGTGAATGTGCATACCAATGCTGATATCACTGCGGAGTAACCTGCGTTTAGGCCATGTATTGACTATGTATTGAGCGCCCCCGACGGCGCTCTTTTGCGTTTCGGAGGAATTTCTTTTACAATATAATCAGTCAACATAAGCCAAGCAGGGAGTTCACAATGAAGGTTTTGACCCGCCTACTACTTATGTCAACGATAATTGCGCTGGTGTTCCAGCCGGTGGTGGCGTTTGCGAGCGACTCCCCACCAGAGGCCGTACCTCCTGCTAGCAGCTCGACACCGGTTGCGCCAACCCACACGCCTGCGCCCCAGCCAGCCAATCCAGCGCCCAGCCCGGCAGCTCCGACCAGGCCATTAGCCCCAGCAGCGGCCACGCCGGACACAGCTTCTGGCGGTACGTCTGCGCCCGCCTTGTCAAGGCCGACCACGACTCCATCAACGCCCGCACCAGTCAAGCCGGCGCCTTCCGAGTCTCCTCCGCCGTTAGCCGCGGCTCGCACATCAGCCAAGCTCTTGATCACCAAAGTCGGCCTCGATGCAGCGCGCGGCACCTACGTCGAACTCTACAATCCGTCGTCAGGGCCAGTCAATATCGCTGGTTGGACGCTGCAGTATATTAGCCAGAAGGGGCAGGTGACGACGCTTAAAATAATCTCGACTGAGCTAGTAGTGCTGGCGGGTGGGGCGTTGGTGGTCGGTGATAGCCGGCTAACCGATGAGCAGGCTGATCTGCGGTTTGATAGCAAGAAAGTGCTGGCAAAAACCGGCGGCTCTGTCAAATTGGTGATGAGTGATGGGCGGGTGTCGGATCTGGTCGGCTGGGGCGCGGTGTCAGCGCGCGAAGGTAGTCCAATTACGCTGGGTGGCAAGCTACACGCCTGGCGCTGCCAAACAAATGGCGTGGTGACTGATACGGATAATAACGCCAGCGATTTTTCGGTCGGCGAGGCGCCGCGTTTGCGTGAACTGCCAGCGTGCAGTGAGCCTGACGAGCCGCGTCCGCCAGTTGATCCGGCGCCACCGAGTAATCGCTGCAGTGGCTTAAAATTACACGAGATCGCGACCAATGTTGACACACCGTTTATCGAGATTATTAACGCCGGGACCAGTGACCTCGACCTCACTGGCTGCACCATTCTCGTGAAAGGTCGAGGCAAGAATAAGGACACGACGTACACGTTCAGGGGTGTTGAGCTGGCGGCCGGGGCGCTGCATGTCGTTCGGCTGGCAGAGACAAATCTCAAACTGACAAAAACCGGCGGCGGCGAAGTGTACGTGCTGGATGTTAGTGGCAATGAGATCGACCAGACGTCATTTGCTGGCCTGGCCAAGGACTCGTCGTGGAGTTTATTTAACGGGGAATGGAAGCAAACGTTTGCGGTGACTGAAAATGCTGCCAATGTGTTTAAGGAATATGCGGACTGCCAGAATGACTATGAGCGTAACGCACTGGGTAAATGTGTGAAGATTTCGGTGCCACCTGCTGTGCCTGATGTGTTGGCGCCGTGTCCAATTGGTCAATATCGGCATCCTGAAACGCGTCGCTGTCGGAAAATCGAAGCAGCAAAGACTGTAACGCCGTGTAAAGAAGGGTATTATCGCAGCGAGGCGACGGGTCGCTGTCGCTCAATCGCCTCAGCCGCCGCCAAAATGTTAAAGCCATGTCCTGATGGTCAATTTCGTAACCCAGCAACTGGCCGCTGCAAGAAAATCGCTGCCGCCGATGACATCCTAAAAGATTGTCCAGAAGGATTTGAGCGCAATCCAAAGACCCGCCGCTGCCGCAAGGTCGCGCTGGCTACTGCACCGAAAACTGGCTTTGCGCCGGAGCAGGTCAAGCAGGTGACAGGCGCGGTGTGGGGCTGGTGGGTGCTCGGCGGCGTCAGTCTGCTGGCGGTTGGTTATGCTGGTTGGCAGTGGCGCTGGGAAATTGGCCGAGCTGCTACGCGGCTGAAGCACGCCATCACGTGCGGCAAGCGATAATTTGGTGAGTAGCTCGTCGAGGTGGCCCTCGCATTAATTATTGTCACCGGCCGGGTGCTATAATAAACGCATGAGAATTATTGGCATTGATCCGGGGACTGGTATCTTGGGCTTTGGTGTGATTGACACGAAGCGGGGCGGCTACCGGCTGGTGACGGCTGGTGTGATCAAGACGCCAGCGCACACGCCACTGGACGAGCGGCTGGCGGAGATTTTTGATGGCCTGACGGAGATCATCGCTGAGACCAGACCTGAGGTGATGTCAATTGAAAAGTTGTTTTTTGCGCGTAATGTCACCACTGCTATTTCTGTGGCCCATGCTCGTGGCGTGGCCATGCTGACTGGACACAAGGCAGGCCTCGTGATCAGTGAATACACACCGCTACAGATCAAACAGACGCTGACTGGCTACGGCAAGGCTGACAAAAAGCAGATTCAGGAAATGGTGCGCCTCAACTTAGGCCTCAGCCAAGCACCAAAACCAGATGACTGCGCCGATGCGCTGGCGGCGGCCATCACCCACGCAGCGATGACGCGCCCCAGCGTGGTATAATTGATACATGGTGCAATTAGGCAAGGGAAAACGAGCTCCGATAAAGAAGCAGCCGCCGCACATGGGTCGGTATGCCAATCTCGGTCAAGTCAAGGCGAAATCCGGTAAATTACCGCGTCAACACAAACACTTTTTGTGGTTTTGGCGGCTGAGCCGGCCGAAAAAAATTATGGTGTGTCTGCTGCCGATTCTACTGTTTTTGATCATCGTGCCGATTGCCAGCTATCTTTACTATGCGCGCGACATCGCTGATCAGGAGCGGCTGATGAACCGCAACAATACCGGTATCGTGCTGACCGACGCCAAGGATAAGGTGATTTATAGCGTTGGCAATGCCGAGCGACGGAACTTGGTGCAGCTCAAAGACATCTCCGAGAGTATGAAAAAGGCGTTGATCGCCAGCGAGGATAAGGATTTTTATAAGCACAGCGGCTTTAATATCTTCAGTATTTTCCGGGCGGCGATTACTCGGCATGGTGGTGGGTCGACCTTGACGCAACAGTTGGTTAAGAATAATTTACTCAGCAATGAGCACAGCTTTATGCGTAAATACCAAGAGCTATTTATGGCCATCGCCATTGAACAAAATTACAGCAAAGAGCAGATCTTGATGATGTATCTCAACTCGGTGTACTTTGGTGAAAACGCCTTTGGCATCGAGGAGGCGGCCAAGGTTTATTTCAATAAATCGCCGAAGGATTTGACACTGGCTGAGAGTAGTATGCTAGTTGGCGTGCTGCCGGCGCCAAGCCGCTATTCGCCGATCAGCGGTAATGCCGAATATGCCAAGCAGCGCCAAAAAACGGTGCTCGGTCGGATGCAGACTGAAGGCTTTATCACCGAGGAGCAGAAGCAACAGGCAGAAGCCACACGGCTAGCATACGCCGGTGGCGGTGCGGCTCACACGAATTCTGAAGCGCCGCATTTTGCCGAGATGGTCATCAAACAGCTCAGTGACAAATACGGTTATGAAAAAGTCATGCGCTCGGGCTACCGTGTCAAGACCTCGCTGAATCTCGACACCCAGCATCTCCTCCAAGAAAATATCGCTAAACAAATGAAGCAGATCAATCGCCTCGGTGGTACCAACGCCAGCGGTATCGTCATTGATCCAAAAACCGGCGAGGTGCGGGCACTGGTCGGCAGCGCTGACTATAATAACGCCGAGTGGGGTAAGGTTAATATGGTGACCACGCCGCGTCAGCCTGGCTCGAGCTTCAAGCCGCTGTATTATGCGCAAGCGATGGCTGATGGCGCCATCACGCCGGCGACAGTTTTTGATGACAAGTTAACTAACTTCAATGGTTACGTGCCCTATAACGCTACCCGCCGCTGGAACGGTAAGGTGACGACGCGCAAGTCGCTCAGCTGGTCGCTGAATATCCCGAGCGTTCTGATTATGCAAAAGTATGGTATCAATCGCTCCATCCAAGCCGCCAAGAAACTCGGCATCAGCACGCTGGACGAAAACAAAAATTACGGATTGTCACTGGCGCTTGGCTCGGCCGAGGTGCGCCTGAGCGAGATGACTAACGCCTACGCGGCCTTTGCCAATGGCGGTACGCAGTATGAATCGCTCAATCTCATCACCGAAGTCAAGGACAAATTCAACAAAAATGTTTCGTGGAAAGCCGCGAACACACGCCAAGCCATCAGTCAGGGCGGCGCTTATCTCATCTCCAGTATCCTGTCGGATAACGCTGCGCGGGCGGGGATGTTTGGCAGCAGCCTGACGGTGGGCGGCAAAACGGTTGCTGTCAAGACGGGCACCACCAATGATAACCGCGATGCCTGGACGATTGGCTACACGCCGCAATATGCTGTCGGCGTGTGGGTCGGCAATAACAACAATAAGGTCATGAACAGCGGCGGTTCGGATGTGGCGGCACCAATTTGGCGGGCGACGATGACCAAGCTGCTGGCAGGCGCGAAAACTGGTTTTGATGTGCCAAACGGCGTTGTCCAGCGAAACGTCTGTAGCAGTAATGGTGGCCTGGCTGATGATTCTAGCCCCGGTGCTTACAAAGAATATTTCCTCTCGAACGCCCTCCCGACCGAGAAATGTGATCAGACCAAGCCAAAGATTGAGGTGTGTAACCTCGCGACCAAGCAAATGGAGTCAATTTTTGAAGATCAATTTGACGCCGCTAAATATTCCAAGAACGCTGCTGACTGTCGGCAAACGTCCACCACTAAGCAGATCGCTGTCTGTGACCTAGCTACCAAGCGGCTCATCACCATCAGCGAAGACAAATTTGATGCGACGAAACATTCGCGAAAGACTGCGTCGTGTGGCGGTACCGGCGATGACGACCAAAATCCGGGCGGCGGTAATGGCAGTGGCGGTGGCAGCGGTGGCGGTTCGGGTGGTGGCAGTGGCGGCACCTCGCCCGGCCCAACCAATCCTCCGGGCGGCGGAGACAGGCGACCGTGATCGCCCATCTCTCTGGTACGATCGCTGAAAAGTTTGGCGCGGGCAGCATCGTGATTGACGTTCACGGCGTCGGTTATGAAGTGAGCGTGTCGGCTGGTGATTTCGAGGCGGTGGCGCTCAGTCAAGACGCTAAGTTTTACACCTATCATCATGTGCGCGAGCAGGCGGAGGAGCTATTCGGTTTTTCGAGTCTGGCGGCAAAGAAGCTGTTTGAAATGCTCATCACGGTTCAGGGTGTCGGTCCGAAAGCAGCGTTGGCAATTCTCAGCCTCGGTGATGCAGAGCACGTACGCAATGCCATTGCCAACGCTGACAGTGCGTTTGTGCAAAAAGCTGCTGGTGTCGGCAAAAAAACCGCTGAGCGCGTGGTGGTTGATTTGAGCGATAAAGTTGGCCTACCGACGCAGTACGGCCGAGCGGCCGCGCCAGTCCAAACTGAATTGAATACTTCCGACGAAGCGTTAGAGGCGCTGATGGCGCTGGGCTACACCTTGGCTGACGCCACGAAGGCGCTGGAAAATATCGATGTCAATCTGCCGACGGCACAGCGGGTGACCGAGGCGCTGAAGAAGTGATCTTATCACTTAAACGCTGTCATACGCAGCACAGCCTGCTTATTGACAAGCCGTGCGGTAACGCTGATGCCTAGCATACTATCATTGTAGATATATTGCGGTTTTTCACCAAATAATTCATCTGATACTGTTGGCGAGTACGCCAACTCTTCAAATTTCGGTGCGTCTATCTCAATGAGGTTATCGTCCTGATCAACGGCAACAACATACGTTGTGAAGCCTGGGCTACCGTTGATGGCCGAATAATATAAGTGATCAACGCCAATGATAATATGGGTGACTGACTCGCAGCCACGAATGTGGCGGATTGGATGATCTTCTGGCACAGGAACGCGGATACCTTGAATATTGCGCGCCTCAGGAGACACTACGAGGTCAACGGGAGTCTCTCGCAATGTTGCTGGGTCAACGTCACGGATCGGGAATTTTTCACCGTCGAGCTTGTTTCTTTCGGGTCCATTATAGACGTGAGTACAACTTCCATGCGTAAGACACCAGCTGTTAATTTCGTAATGATAGCCCATGACACTTGTTTTCCCGGATGCTGGATCGATGCTGCCATTTGCTTGCATAGGGAATTGACCGTAACCATTTCGCAAATCATTGGTAATATCGTAATCTTCTGGTTTGATATTATGCCATTCCTCATCTTTTAGGTCTGGGTGTTCAATTCTCAACCTTCTTACGTGTGGCAGTCCAAACAAATGTCCGGCTTCGTGCATAATAACGCCAGAGTTGATGATATTCATATTGTCTGATCTTGTGACGATGTCTCGTGTGTGATATTGGGCGTAGGCGCCGAACTGATTGTTGTTGCATAAATGAGGTGGCAGGATAAAATAGCGAATCGCTGTACCGCCGAGGGAGGGGATTTTATTGGCTACTTCTCGTATCTTTTCGACAGGGGGGCAGGGCTTTTTTGTTTCTGGATCAATTGGCTGTTCATCCATTGGCATGGTTACTGCTTCATAAACGGTGCTCTTGGAGACGTCCATGGTGGTAGCTAGGATGTCTTCGGCTCTATCAAGCTCTGCTCTTGCGCGTTTGCTCACCTCAGCAACATGTTGTTCTGTTGTTGAGGAGTCGGTGATGTAACAGGTTGAATATCAGGCAGGCTAAATGGCCCTTGTGTCTCTAGTGGCTCAGCCGGCTGAACGGTTTCGGTTATTATTGCGGTTGCAGTTGCAGGTTGAGGTTTAGGGCTACGATGAGCTATATGGTTATAACCCACAAAACCCGTCACCCCTCCTATTATCCCGCCTAGTATTACACACGGAACTCTTACTCGTAATGGCAGTTCTTTCGGTTTATCACTAGTCGACATGCTGCTCTTTTCGCTCATGGTGATACAAATTCTACAATATAATTTATAATTATGCAATAATATGGTACGAATTATAAGCAGACACTCCTTACCAAGTGGTATAATCCATACTAGGAGGTATCATGAATACATGCACGACACAGAAGGAATGTGAAATCTGTCCGCTGCTGGTTGGTCAGACGGCGGCTGACGACAATGTCATATTGCAGACTGAACGTTGGGTGGCGGTGCTTGACAAGAATCAGTGCTATTTGGGTAAGTCATTTATCACTCTGCGCCAGCACAAGCAGACATTGTCGGAGCTGGACGAGGTAGATTGGACGGAGCTGCATCAGGTGATTCGTCAAATTGAGCAGGCAGTCAAAGCAGCGTTTGGCGCCGATGTGTGTAACTGGGAATGCCTGATGAATAATGCAGTGAAGGCTGGTCGGCCAACGCACGTGCACTGGCATTTGTATCCGCGCTATCTCGGTGGAACCACCTTTGCTGGTGAGGAATTTCCTGATCCAAAATGGCCGCGGCATTTAGAGGATGCAGTACACACGGTGAGCGACGAGATGTTTTGTGAAATTATGCAGGCGCTGCGTAGTCGGCTTACGAGAGATTAGTGCGCTCCGCTGTGGATGATATAATTAGTTTATGGCAATTCAAAGAATAGTCGATACTAGTCCGCACGATGACGCCGAGGAGCAGCGGATTGAAGTCAGTCTGCGCCCGCAGAGTTTTAGTGAGTATGTTGGTCAGGAGCGGTTGAAGCGTAATTTGTGCTTGGCAATTGAAGCGGCGAAGAAGCGTAGCGAGCCGCTGGATCATGTGCTGCTTTACGGTCCGCCAGGGCTGGGTAAGACGACGATGGCGACGGTGATCGCTAATGAGATGGGGACAAACTTACGCATCACTAGCGGCCCGGCCATTGAGAAAGCCGGCGACTTGGCGTCAATTTTGACCAATTTGGCAGACGGCGATATTTTGTTCATTGATGAGATTCATCGGCTCGGCCGGGCGGTGGAAGAGATTTTATATTCGGCGATGGAAGATTTCAAGCTGGATATCGTCATCGGCAAGGGCCCGGCAGCTCGGTCAATTCGGTTGGATCTGCCGCGGTTTACGGTGATTGGTGCGACGACGCGGACAGGCAGTCTGGCGGCGCCGCTGCGCGATCGGTTTGGACATATTTACCGCTTGGAATTTTACGAGCCAGAGGACATTGCTAAAATTGTGACGCGGAGTGCAGCCATCCTGGAATCGTCGATTCGGCATGAAGCGGCGAACTTGTTGTCAACACGAGCCCGCTTGACACCGCGCATCGCTAACCGCCTACTCAAGCGCGTACGCGACTATGCCGACGTCAACGGCGATGGTATAATTGATGTTAAAACAACAACGAGCGCCTTGGAAATGTTGGAAGTGGACGAGCTGGGATTGGACCCAGCCGACCGCAATTTACTACAGTCAATTCTGGAAAATTATGGTGATAATCCGGTGGGGCTGACGACCATTGCTGCGCTGACAGGTGACGAAGCGACGACGATTGAGGATTTTTATGAGCCGTATTTGCTACAAATTGGCTTTATTGAGCGTACGCCGCGTGGTCGGCGGGTGACGCCGAAGGCGAAAAAACACATCAATATGCTATAATAACAGATATGAAAAAGAGAGTTTTGGCGATACATACCCCTGATAGTGTTGGGGAAATGATGACAGTGGCTGGCTGGGTGCATTCCCGGCGCGATCACGGCGGGCTGATTTTTATTGACATGCGTGACCATACCGGCTTGGTACAGTTGGTGATTAATCCCGAGCAGGCGGAAGCGTTTCGTCTGGCGGAAAGCCTGCGTGATGAGTTTGTCGTTCGTGCCAGCGGCGTGGTGACGGAGCGCGGTGAAGGTTTGAAAAATCCAAATATTGCCAGCGGTAATGTGGAAATTGTGGTGGAAAATCTGGAAATTTTGAATCGTGCCGAAACCTTGCCGATCCAGCCGTTCGCTGAGGAAAACCAAGCGGGCGAGGACCTGCGTTTCAAATATCGTTACCTCGACCTGCGCCGTCCAAAGATACAGCAGATGCTGAAAAAACGCGCTGAAATGTACCGACGGATGCATCAGTACATGGACGACCGCGACTTCATTGAGATTCAGACGCCGATTTTGGCAAATTCCAGTCCCGAGGGTGCGCGTGATTTTCTGATCCCCAGTCGTTTGCAGGAAAATAAGTTCTACGCTCTGCCGCAAGCGCCGCAACAGTTCAAACAGCTGCTGATGGTTGGCGGCGTGCCGCGGTATTACCAGCTGGCGGCGTGTTTCCGCGATGAAGATCCGCGGGCTGATCGACTGTACGGTGAGTTTTATCAGCTGGATCTGGAGATGAGCTTCGTTGAGGACGGCGAGGAAGTCCGCCAGGAAGTTGAGCCGTTGATGTGTCAGCTAGTGACTGATTTTGCGGGCAAGAAATTGCTGGATTTGAGCGATCTACCGGTGGGCGACGGCCAGCCGATTCCGCGCATTTCCTACCGCGACGCCATGGAGACCTATGGCTCGGATAAGCCAGATTTGCGCTTTGGCATGGAGCTGATTGAGTTGACCGATGTATTCGCCAACACTGAATTTGGCGTGTTCAAAAACGCTGAATGCATCAAGGCGATTTGCGTCAAAAACGGCGCTAGTCTCAGTCGTAAGCAAATCGACCAATTCACAGACATTGCCAAAAGTGAGGGGGCGGGCGGTCTAGCTTATATCAAGTACGCGACAATTAAAAATACAGATGAGGCGCAGGGCCACGTGATACCAATGCATACTAACGTTCCTTGTTTTTATGATGCGATTTCACCAGTGGCAAAACATCTGTCGGACGAAGAACATGGATTACTTATAGAGAAAATGAACCTTGAGGACGGTGATGTTATATTCTTCGGTGCCGACACTCGCCCAGTCGTCAACTCCGTGCTTGGTCGCTTGCGAAACGAATTTGCTACTCATTTCAACCTGAAAGACCC
>CAUUSW010000011.1:0-7664 GCA_963548005.1 uncultured Candidatus Saccharibacteria bacterium
AAACTAGCACGGTGCCGAATTATAAAAAAGACTTCCGAATAGGGAGTCTTTTTTCGTTTTTGCCAGAGGCGCTTGCGAGTAGCATAAGTATGATATAATGATGAGGAAATGGATAAAAAACAAACAGAACAGCCAGAGTCCCTGAGGTCGGAGCGTAGGGGGTTTGTGGTGATGTGCGCGTCTTGGTTGAGGCGGCCAAAATCGTGGGTTATTATTGGTGGCGGTATTGTTGCATTGGCGATGGTAGTAGTTGGAGTGCTGTTTGTTATCACAACGCGCGGCAATGTCGGCGCTGAGCGCGTGTCCGACGAGGATTTGCAGGCGATTGACCGGCCGATTCGCCTGAAGTTTAATCAACAGCTTGGCGAGGTGAGGCCAGAGATTAAGCCAGAAGTGCGTGGTACGTGGCGCGAAAAGCGACAGTTGTTCGGCGTTTCTGAGATGGAGTTTACGCCCGATCAACCACTGGCAGCTGATACAAATTACACCGTGGCGTTCCCGGGGGCGAGACGTTCGCTGTTTGGTAATGCGACAATCCATGATGTATCGTTCAAGACGCAAAAAGCACCACGAGTGGATACGACATCGCTGGACGGCAAAGAGGTGATCGCGATGGACCAGGCGTTGACGGTGCGTTTGGGGTCGCGGGCGAGTAAATTGCGCGATCTAGAATTGACGACTGAGCCAGCGCTTGGGCTGAAGCGTGAGTCGTCTGATGATCAAACATTTTCATGGAAATATGCTGGCCTACTAGCACCTGACACGCAGTACACCTTCAAGTTATACGATAAAGCCCAGAAGGAAGAGTTAAAACGTTTTACGGTGAAGAGTGCGCCACTACCGGCGATTGGGTCACCGATTAAAGAGCATTCAGTAACGCCATCAGATGAATTGAAGTTGACGTTTCAGGAAGCAATTGATGCAAAGGATCGGCCAAATATAGCGGTTGACACGGCTGGTAATGGTTCGTGGCGGAGCGATACCGAGTACGTATTCAAGGCAGATAAATTGGAGCCGGGCAAGACATACACATACACCATTCCTAAAGGCCTACGGACGGCTCGTGGAGGTGTTCTCGTCGAGGAAGTAAAAAAGATATTTACCACTAATGGGCATGTGCGTGGTGTGGGGGCGTCCCCGTGGCGAACCACTGTTGATCAAGCGGCGCAGGATGTATGGATAACCTTTGATCAGGCAGTTGACCACAAGAGCGCCCAGGATCGCCTCAGGGTTTCATCTGGTACAGTTCAGAGTATTTCCTGGCGTGGTAATACGATGGTTGCTCGGGTGGTCAATATGGGCTTTCAGCGGCAAGTCCAGGTTTGGGTAGAGCCGGGCGTGCAGCCAGTATTTGGACTGCCGAGTGTAGAGCGAATTGCGACATCGTTCACAACTAATTCACGGGTCGTCAAACTCAATAACGTACCATTCTATCGTCAGGCGTACGCCCAAAGCTGCGAAGCGGCCTCGCTGCGTATGGCCTTGGCATATCGTGGTGTACATGATAATGATTGGAACATTTTGCAGCGTTTCGGGTACCGTCCACGACCACGAGACAAGGCGACAAATGAGTGGGACGATCCGAATGCGCAGTTTGTGGGCGACGTAAACGGCAACCAAGGTACGGGAACGGGCTGGGGTGTATATGCTGGTCCGGTGGCACGGGCGGCTGGGCAGTATGGTCGCAGGACGTCAGTGGCATATGGTGCCAATGCGAATTTCGTAGCACAGCAAATTCATAACGGTAATCCAGTCATTGCGTGGGGCGTATGGCGGATTGGCGCAAAAATTGATAGTTGGAGGACGCCGTCAGGTCGGACGGTCAGCGGGCCAATACCGATGCATGTACGCCTCATTGTTGGGGTTCGCGGTGAGCCGCACGATCCGCTCGGGTTCTATGTTAATGACCCGATTGCAGGACGACTCTATTGGACGAGAGCGCAGTTTGTGGCGATGACAGCTGGTGCTGGACCGGCGGCGCAGCTGTTGGCGGTGCATTAATCGGTACTGAAGTGAGGACGGTATAGTCAGGGGCCCCGCGTCTTTGTTATTGAGCTAGCTTTATAGACGCGAGCTTTGTCGTCGGAAAGTTGAAGATGGGTATACGTACTCTTCTCGTTGTCGGGGTAATTTTCGATTTAGGCAATTTTAGCTATTAGCGAAATTCCTTTCACAATCAAAAACCACCCATCTCGCAGAAAGGGTGGTTTTTGAGTGGTGGAACTCATCATTTCTAAGCTCCAACAGGTGCCGTCACACGGTGTGACAGGTCTCATTATAGCGAAGTAAACCGCTGATTGCAATATTTTATTCACAATAAAAATAGCTTATGTAAATGTTGACAAAGTATGAGCAGTATGATAAGATGTATATATAACACATATCATGTGTGATATATAAAGACGAGGGTTTCCATAGTAGATGATGTGGAAATCTTTTTAATTAGGGAGGAAAACTCACATGGCAGGTACAAAAATTGGTGGTATGAAAGCGGCAGCGAAAAACTTAGCGCGTGACCCAGACTTTTATGCCAAGATCGGCGCGAAGGGCGGTCGGAACGGACGGACCGGTGGCTTTGCGGCAAACCCAGCTCTGGCGCGGATCGCTGGTGCTAAAGGTGGTCGCATTTCTCGTCGGCGTAAGGTAACGACGACGGCCACGACAACCGTTAATCCAGCAACGACGGTATCAACAGTACAGGCAACGACCCAAGACGACGTGACACTGGCCGCGTAGCCAAGTTGCTTAAAATGCGCGATAGCCCTCTTTTCGTAGAGGGCTATTTGCGGTAGCGGCGGAGTTCGCAGGATCGAGCCTCGTTGACGCGCCAGTTGCTAGCACAGTGGAGACAGCGATAGTGGTGCTTGGCGATTTCTATGCCGACAGCGCTACATGTTGGGCACGTGCTGCGGGCATGTAGCCACTTGCGGTAGCTATCAAGCGCATCCTGAACGACGTCGTCACTCATGGCCAAAGTAATGTGATATCGCGGGGCTAATTGACGGACGGCTAATTCCCAGGCCTGGCGCTCCATGGCAATGAGGTCGATGTCACGAGTATAGTGATGATGACCCAGGATGGCGTGGGCGGTTTCGTGGAGCAGCTGGGCGGTAGCAGCTGGTGACGCCTCGTTAATATAAGTGATAGTCCGTGAATGGTGTGACCACGAAAAAACATCGCCAGCCTGGAACTGATACTCTGGATAATCGCTGGCCAGCTGCTTAACGATGGGCGATAGCGTTATCGTAGCAACCATAGAGTACAGACTCCTCGGGGTGTGCTGCACCAACGATGTGCGGGCAGGTGATGAATGACGGTAGTTTCTCGGTGATAAGTCCGGCTAGTGACGCAGAGAATTTGTCAGTGTAGCGGCCGACACCGCCGCCGATAACGATAACGTTTGGCTGAATAGCAGCGATCAGTGCCTGCAGTCCTAGACTGAGTCTCTTGGCAGCCTCAAACCAAGCTTCGGGCGGTGTTGCGTCCGATAATTCACCAAACTGTTGACTGAGCGCTCGTCCGGAAGCGAGGTTTTCCCACGAATCGATGGTTGACTGATACGCGATTTGCATATGACCGGCTTCGCTGCTACGTAGGCTGGGGTGGAGTGCGCCGTTAAGGATAATGCTGGTGCCGATGCCTGTGCCGACAGTGACATAGAGGCCGCAGGCTGGTTGTGGTTCAAGGCGACGTATGCTGGCGAGGCCGGCGAGGTTGGCATCATTTTCGAGGATGATTTGGGCGTCGGGAAAGTGCTCGGCCAGGAGGTCGCGGATGGGCACCTCGCACCAGCCGAGGTTAATGCAATATGTAGCGACACCGTCAGTGACGGTACCGGGTAGGCCGATCGAGATGTCTGTAACAGGTGCGCCCTCGGCGATCACGGTGATAGTGTCAACGACCTGTTTGATATACGCCGTAATGTCTGTTGGGGTGGCAAACCGAGTTGTTGTCTCTAGTGTGCCGTTATCGGTAAATCGTCCGACTAATGTTTTTGTGCCTCCAGTATCAATCGCAATAATCATGAGGCTAGTATACCCCTTTACGAGAGCGGTGACAATATGGTACAGTAAGTATTAGTAACATCAGGGAGATAATAGTATGAAGCAGAACCGCCAGCGAGGATATGTTGTAATCTACGTGATTGTAGGGGTTATTTTGGCGGCGATCGCTTTGGCAACGTTATACGGGTTGCGACAATTATCAGCACAGAATCAGGCCGCCTCATCGACGGAAAATGCTGCGACGAGTGAGCAGCAAAAAGAGACGAACAACACGAAAACTGACGATAAATCGGCCGACAAAAAGAAGAACGAGAAGAGCGATGAGAAAAAAGACACTTCTTCAGCTGAGTCAAATAAGTCCGTGCAGCAGCCTCAACAACCCTCGCAGAATCAACCAACGCCGCCAGCTCAAAACAATAGCCATGGGTCATCCCGCTTACCAGCAACTGGGCCGGCTGACTCGTTGGCAGTTGGCTTCGTGTTGGGGCTGATTGTGGCCGCGGGCTTTGCTTATCGCCGGTCAATGTTGGTAGTTTAGCTTCCTTCTCTTTACTCGAGGCGTTATCTACGATATAATAAAGTGAGACCTCCAAGAGGTGGCTGTTTTGGCAGGCCGCTTGGATAAGAATATTAACGTAATACGGGAGTCTATTTGGACGTATGGCGAATCCATTGACCATGGACGATCTGCTTGCTCAGGCGAGCGACTCCGTGAAACAACTGACCACGGGCGAGGTTGTGCACGGAACTATTTTATCAATAAAGAAGCATGAGGTTTTGATTGACCTGGGGCCTTTAGGTGTTGGCTTGGTGCCGCGCCGTGAGGTAAGTATGTCGAACAATTACGCAGAAGGTGATGAGGTAACTGCGAGTGTTGTCGAGGTTGAGCTGGACAACGGTTATTCACTTTTGAGCATGCGTAAAGCGGCGCGCGATCGTGGCTGGGACGAGGTCGCCGCCAAATTGGAGAGCGGTGAAATTGTAACGGTGACACCGTATGACGCCAATCGTGGTGGTCTGCTGGCTGAATATGAAGGGGTGCGCGGCTTCTTGCCAGTATCGCAGCTATCGGCTGAGCATTATCCGCGAGTTGGTTCAAGTGACAAGGATGAGATCTTGCAGCGGCTTAACGTACTGGTCAACAAGGAGATTCGCGTACGGATTTTGGATGCTGATCGCAAGGCGAACAAGCTCATCTTTTCTGAAAAAGAAGCCATCAAAGAGGGCCTGGCGGAGCGGTTTGAGAAATTGTCAGTCGGCGATACCATCAAGGGTATCGTGACTGGCGTGGTAGACTTTGGTGTGTTTGTGAACGTTGAGGGAATTGAGGGACTGATTCACATCTCAGAAATTAGCTGGGAGCGGGTTAACAACCCGAGCGATTACGTCAAGGTTGGCCAGACTGTGGAGGCAAAGATTATTGCTATTGATAAGGAGCGCCTCAGCTTGAGCATGAAACAACTGACGAAGGACCCATGGCTGGATGAAGTGGAGCAGTTCAAGTCAGGCGAGGACGTCGAAGGCACAGTCACACGGATTACACCGTTTGGTGCGTTTGTGCAGTTAAGTCCGGCTGTCGAGGCTCTCGTTCACGTTTCGGAGCTGGGTGGCGATGGGACTGACCCGGAGAAAGTCTTTACACTGAATGAGCGCAAGACCTTTACCGTGCTCGAAATTGATAAAGATAATCGCAAGATTTCACTGTCGCTGGCTGGCGGCAAGAAAAAATAGCCTATAGAAAAAGAGTAATGTAAACAGTTCGCCGAGGTGTCACGCCGGCGATGAAAGGAGCACGAGCAGATGACAGAAAAGATTGTCGCAATTGCAGATTCAGTAACCGTCGGAGAGCTCGCTACTACCTTGAATCTACCGGTCACGACGCTCATTGGCGAGCTGTTTAAGAATGGTATCGCGGCGACGATTAATCAGCGGTTGGACTTTGAGACGGCGTCGATTATCGTTGAAGAGCTGGGCCTTGAGGTAACGCTCAAGAAAAAGGAAGCGGCTGTTGGCCGCGCCCGCGTGGAACATACGTTGTCAGAAAGAGCGGTGCCGCGCCCACCGATTGTGGCGGTGATGGGGCATGTTGATCACGGCAAGACGAGCCTGCTAGATGCGATTTTAGGTAACAAGACCGCCGCAGGCGAGGCTGGTGGCATTACGCAGCATATTAGCGCCTACCAAACAAAGCATAATGGGCGGATGATTACGCTGCTTGACACACCAGGGCATGAGGCATTTGCAGCGCTGCGGCAACACGGCGCGGTGCTAACTGATGTGGTAATTATTGTGGTAGCGGCCGACGATGGCGTCAAGCCGCAGACGGTCGAGGCGATTCGGTTTGCCCGTTCGGCTAATGCGAAAATCGTGGTGGCGATCAATAAAATTGACAAAGATACCGCCAACCCACAGCTGGTAAAAACACAGCTGGCATCTGAGCATGGCCTCAATCCCGAGGAGTGGGGCGGCGATACGGTGATGGTGGAAGTTAGCGCTAAAACTGGCCAGAATTTGGATAAGTTGCTGGATATGGTGCTACTGGTGGCAGATATGGAAGATTTGCGGGCGGATGAGGATGTGCCGGCAGAAGGCTTGGTGATTGAGGCGCATATGGAAACCGGGCGCGGCGCAGTGGTTGGGCTACTCGTCGAGCACGGTCAGCTGAAACCAGCGCATTATCTGGTGGCCGGCACGGCGTACGGTCGAGTACGGACAATGTCGGACTTTCGTGGTCAGACAATGAAAATGGCCGGCCCGAGCACACCGGTTAACGTAACTGGATTTAAGGAGCTGCCGCAGTTTGGTGATAGCTTTCGGTTGGCCAAAAACGAGAAAGAAGCACGGCATCTGGCGCAGGCGGTGCGCCTAGAGCAGGAAAAGATGGCGGCCAGCACCAATGTCACCAGCTCAGATATTTTGAAGATGATGAGTCAGCAGCATGACGCGGAGTCGTTCAATGTTCTCGTCAAGGCTGATGTTCAGGGGTCGCTCACATCGGTGATTGATAGTCTGAAATTGATTGATACGGGCGGCTTGGTAGATCTGCACGTCATCGGTAGCGGGGTTGGTAACATTTCAGAAAATGATATTCATCTGGCAGTTGGCGAGAACACGGTCATTTATGGCTTTAATGTTGATCTGCCGCCAGCGGTGAAACGCCTGGCAGCGCGTGAGCATGTTGAGGTGCGACTATACCGGGTGATTTATGAACTGCTTGATAATGCCAAGCAATCCATGGAGGCGTTACTGGCCCCAGAAGTCGTCGAGACCGAGGTCGGCCAGCTGAGCGTTAAGGGCGTGTTCCGAACGGTGCGCGAAGAGGTGATCGCTGGCGGTGAAATGATGACGGGTAAGGTTTATAAGGGCCTGTTGGCGCGCCTGAAGCGTGGCGATGAGCACATTGCCGAGGTTGAAGTATCGTCCGTCCAGCGTCAACATCAGGAAGCCAAAGAGGTGTTTGAGGGTGAAATGTGTGGGCTCAGCCTCAAAACTACGCGAAAAGTCGTTGTCGAGGAAGGTGACACGCTGGAGTTCTTTACGCGGGAACTGGTGAAGAAGACGTTGTAGGACAATATCTATCATATTTCTGTCCGACGGGTAGCAACCTATTGACTTTCCCCCCTAAATCTGCTACCATTCAAAACATAAGCTAGTCGGTAG
>CAUUSW010000012.1:0-7108 GCA_963548005.1 uncultured Candidatus Saccharibacteria bacterium
ATAATGTCATCCGCTGCCCGCACGGCATCTGCCGCTGAAAAATCACCAAAACTGCGCGCCGAACCCGTGGCCTCCTCGCCGCGCTCACCAATGATAAACACCGGCTTTTTATATTTTTCCACCAGTTTTGACGCCACAATGCCGATAACGCCGTGATTCCAGTCATCACTACTGACCACCAGCACGTGATCATCAGCCAACTCCTCGGCTTGTACGCACGCTTCCTCGAAAATCGCGTCCTGAATACCGCGCCGCTTAACATTCAACTCCTCCAACTTTTCGCTCGCTTCCAGTGCCGCCAGCCCATCGCGCGCCGTCAGCATATCCAGCGCGTGCTGCGCCGTCTCTAGCCGACCCGCTGCATTCATCCGCGGGCCCAGACCAAACCCCAGATGCCTGGCATTAACCTGCCCCGGTTCAATACCCGCCACCGCCATCAACGCTTTCAGTCCTGGACGTTGTTGTTTTTTCAACACCTCCAGACCCCAATACACATTTGCCCGATTTTCATCAGACAACGTCACGATATCACAGACCGTCCCCAGTGCCACCAAATCAAGCAGCCATTTTTCATAGCCATCAGGCAAACCATCCAGCTCAGTCTGCAGCGCCTGCACCAACTTGAACGCCACGCCCGCACCACACAAATCACGAAATGGATAAGTATGTCCTGGAAATTTCGGATTCACCGCTGCCACGCTCGGCGGCGGCGTCTCGGCCACGTTATGATGATCTGTCACCACCGTATCAATCCCCAGGCTAGCGGCATACGCAATCTCCGCATGGCACAAACTACCGGTATCCACTGTCACGATCAAATCCGCGCCCATGTCGCGCACCTTGTCTACCGCGCCCATGGTCATACCATAGCCCTCAACAAACCGATTCGGGATGAAAGCGTCGACATCCTTAAAACCAAACTTACCAAACGCATCCAGCAGCAGCGCCGTGGCGCTCAGCCCGTCAATATCATAATCACCATAAATGACGATTTTTTCGCCCTGCTGCCGCGCCTGTTTCAACCGCGCCACCGCCTTCTCCATGTCCGGCAGCAAAAACGGATCATGTTTCACCGCCGCATAATCTGGCTGCAAAAAACCTTCGCGTGCCGCCCGCGTCGCGAGACCGCGCGCTGTCAAAATCCGCTCAAATAAGGTCATCAATCTCTATCAACCGAGCCGCGCTTCGGCCGGGCCGCATGTTGCTGCGACTTAATCACCATACTCTGTAATTCCTTGAAAATCGGGAACTGCTTGTTCGTAAAGTATGCCCGCGAATTGCCCTGCTTCTCGCTCCTCAAGAAACCAACCTTTTCCAGCCGCTTGAGCTCGCGCTGAATGTTACCGGGATCTTCCTTAATCAGCTTGGCTAGGCCACGTACGTGCGTATGAAAATCAGGATACTTGGCATACACAACTACGATTTTGCGTCTCACTCGTGATGTAATAAAAATGTCAAGCATTCTCTCCCCATATTCCCTTTCGTTACCACTCAGTGTATCACAATTTTACAACACCCGACAAGCTTTTTTCGACAATTATACGCCCTACAGCCTCAACATACGCGCTTACACCCTAAAACGCTCATGATTATATTCAACCAGCCAGCGCGGTATAATAAAGCAAGACATGTACTACTATTTGGTATCACCGATCAAGATCATTCGTGCCGATGCGCACTCGTTTACCTATGCACACCCTGAGCAGCTGCCAGTCGGTACGCTGGTCGTTATAGAAGTTGGCTCGGCTTATTGCGTTGGTATCATCATGTCAGCAGTCGTTAAGCCTGAGTTTACGGTTAAAGAAATTGTCCAGATTTTAGATGACGCTCCCGTGCCGCTACCGCTCATCCAAACGGCTCTGTGGATGAGTAGCTATTATCATACGCATCTCGCGACCGTCTGGCAAACCATTCTGCCACGCGGTTTGACGAAGAAGCGCCGCCACATACCCGCACGCGCCACCAGTCCGCAGGCCTCACGACCACCGATGACAGCCCTCACGCCCGACCAGAGAGCCGCCATCACCACCATTGACGACATGCTTCCTGGTAGCGCCCTACTACATGGCGTGACCGGATCTGGCAAAACGCGTGTCTATATCGAGCTCGCCCGGCGGCTGATGGACGAGGGCTTATCGTCAATTATTCTGGTGCCAGAAATCGCCCTCACCTCACAACTCGTTACCGAATTTGCGAGGTATTTCGACAATATTATCCTCACCCACTCGCGTCAGACCGAAGCCGAGCGGCACGTGATTTGGCAACATGTTATCAATTCACGCGACCCGCTCATCGTCATCGGCCCTCGATCAGCCCTGTTCATGCCCGTCCAGCAGCCGGGCCTCGTCGTCATTGATGAATGTCATGAACCCAGCTTCAAACAAGAGCAATCGCCCCGCTACTCAGTGCTGCGTACTGCGGCCATTCTCGCTCGCCAGCATGAAGCCAAGCTCGTTCTCGGCAGTGCCACCCCTACGATCAGCGATTATTTTCTGGCAAAAACCGCTGGCCGACCCATCATAACCATGCCCACGCCCGCCCGTTCAGACGCCGTTAAACCGCGCGTCTCGCTGATCGACATGACCAAGCGTGCGAACTTTACTCAGCATTTCTTTCTCTCTGATCAACTACTCGCGGCTATCACTGGCTCGCTCAATGCCGGTCATCAAGCCCTCATCTTTCACAATCGCCGCGGCACCGCCGCTATCACCCTATGCGAACAATGCGGCTGGAACGCCGGCTGTCCGCGCTGCTTCGTGCCGCTCACACTACACGCCGACCAGCACCAGCTCCTCTGTCATATCTGTGGCTTCAGAGCGCCCGTTCCCACCAGCTGTCCCGAGTGTCGTCATGCCGATATCATTCATAAAGGCCTCGGCACCAAGCGCATCGAGGCAGAATTGCGCAAGCTCTTTCCCGCAAGCACCATCGCCCGCTTCGATGGCGATACAAGTACCCACGACGCAGCTGATAAGCGCTACGATGAGCTCAAAAACGGTTCAATTGGCATCATCATTGGCACCCAAGTGATCGCCAAGGGCCTCGATCTACCGCACCTACGCACTGTTGGTGTCGTCCAAGCCGACGCCGGGTTGACACTGCCTGACTTTTCCTCAGGCGAGCGCACCTTCCAGCTGCTGGCCCAAGTCGTTGGCCGCGTCGGTCGCTCCCATCACGCCACCGACGTCATCGTCCAGACCTTTCAGCCAGACCATCCCGCCATCCATGATGGACTCGCCCAAAATTATGCTGATTTCTACGCCCGCACTATCGCCCAACGACGCGCTACTGACTTTCCACCATTCGTCTATCTACTTAAATTAACCTGCGTCTACAAAACCGAAGCCGCCGCTATCCGCAACGCCAAAAAGCTTGCCCAGACACTGCGAGCGGCTGCCCCGGCCGACGTACACATCCTCGGCCCAACACCGGCATTTTATGAGCGAGTCCGCGACACGTACCGCTGGCAGCTCATTCTCAAAAGCCCCCGCCGCAGCGACCTCGTCAGTCTCCTTGATCTCGTACCACCCGCTCATTGGCAGGCTGAGCTCGACCCGACCAGCCTCCTCTAGCCACATATGCTATAATGATCACAATGACTAAAGACGATATCATTGCCCTACCAAATCCGCATCTCCGCCAAAAATCAGCTAAAATTCACGTCATCACCGACGAGGTGCGCCAGTTATCAGCCGATATGATCGCGGCCGCTCTTGACTGGGAAGATTCTCGCCCTCATGAAATCAGCGCTGCCCTAGCTGCCATCCAGGTTGATCATCTCGAGCGCGTCATCATCGTCCGCAGCGACTTTGATGACAAAACCACTCGTGAGTTCACTACCCTGATCAACCCCGAAATTGTCAAATACGAGGGAGAAATTGTCGCCGATTTCGAAGGCTGCCTCAGTGTCAAGCACGTCTACGGCAAAGTTCCCCGTCATTCTAAAATCCGCGTCAGGGCTCTTGACCTTGATGGTAACGAGATTCGCCTCAAGGCCGAAGGCTTCCTCGCCCGTGTTATCCAGCACGAAATCGATCACACCAACGGCGTCGTCTTTATCGACCATATCCGCGACCAGCACGACGCTTTTTACACGCTTGATGATTCTGGTGAATTACAGCCGCTTGATTACGAAGCCGACATCAAAGATAATTCTCAGTTGTGGGACTAACATGCCGCCAATCATCTTTTTCGGCACCGAAGCGTACAGTCTGATTACCCTTAAAGCACTCTATGAGGCAGGATTTGCCATTCGCGCCGTCATCACCAAACCCGATATGCGTAGCGGCCGCGGCCATAAACTTACCGAGCCACCAGTCAAGACCTTTGCCCGCCAACATGGCATCCTCGTCTGGCAGCCCAACAAACTCCGCGACATTATCCCCGATATCACCGCCCTCCAGCCTGTCGCTGGTGTCCTCGTCGCCTACGGCAAAATTATCCCCCAGTCAATCATTGATCTCTTCACTCCTGGTATTATTAATCTCCATCCCTCGCTACTGCCAACATGGCGTGGCCCTTCGCCCATTGAGGCCGCCATTGCACACCAAGATACAGAAACCGGTGTTTCCATTATGCAACTTGACGCCCAGATGGATGCTGGCCCAATTTACGCCCAACACCGTCACCCGCTCACCGGCACTGAAACCAAACCGCAGCTATATGATGAACTGTTTGCCGCCGGCAGCGACCTGCTCGTGCGCACGCTGCCAAGCATCCTCGCCGGTACGCTCCAACCGACCCCACAAAACGACGCCGATGCCACGTATTGCCAGCTGCTTTCCAAGGGTATGTCGCTCATTGATCCTGCCACCATGACCGCCACAGCCGCCGATGCCCATGTGCGGGCGTATCTCGGCTTTCCACGTAGTCGTCTGCGCATTCATGACCGTGATGAACTCATTATTACCAAAACTCACGTCTCAGACGCTCCAGAATCGCCGCTGAGCGTTAAGTGCTGTGATGGACGGTACGTAACCATCCTCGAACTGATCGCCCCGAGCGGCAAAAAAATGACCGCAGAGGCGTTTCTCCGCGGCCATCAAGGCTAAGTTCATGATCTAAGGCAGCTTAAAAAACTCTCTAAGCTTGTCCCGGCGCCGAGGATGCACCCATACCGCCTAAAATAGCCTCGCGGTTAGTTATAATCTCCTTCTTCAGCTCGTCCATCGTTGCCGCCACCACGTCGCGATAATCAGGCCGGTTTACCTCTAGCCACTTCGTCGCCGCAAACTCGTCTTTTAGACCAGGATTATTCGGATCAGCCTTGGTCGCCTGCACCAGCCGCTGAAACATTGGCTCCTGCTGGTAATTTGGTGCGTGTTTGGCGAGAAACTCATCTACCGCGCCCGGCGCCTTGTCGATGATGTTCGCAAACTCATCCAGCTGCGCGTCGCTCATCCCCTGACTCAACCGCTCGCCGACCCGTAGCTCCAACTCACTATAAATATGCTGCAAAAACGGCTTCTTCTGCTCATCCGGCAGTTGGTCTAGTCCTAATTCCTTCAAAAAATTATCGTCTAGTTGGAACATATCGTCTCCTTTGCTTCACTGCTCTTTTGTCTATTATATCAATTCTTCATGTTTATACCAACTCACTGCTCATCACGAGCAAAAGCCAGCGCCGACAAACAGCACTGGCTTTTACGTAATACCGTCCCCTCTACGAGGTTAATGTACCTTAGTTTGTAGCATTTGTACTACTTTTTCGCCTTACCTGACGTTTCGGGATTGGGTTCAGTGGCTGTTTTCGAGGCACCTTCACCTTGACTCGTTGTTCTTGATCGACCGTATTGCCCGTGCCATCAGACGATTTTGAAGCCGTGTCAATTGATGAAGTCGGCTCATTGATACCCGATACTCTAATAAACCATTCACCAAACTTTTTGAACCTACGCCATTTTTCCCCGTTTTCCTTGTCTGCCTTATTGTTTTTGCTTTCCGGCTGCTCCTCAGCGCCATCCTTATTCTGCGCTGACTGTGAATTAGTCTCTCCATTGTTTTTGTGAGTAGCGAGATCCAAGAACGGATTATGTTCCGGCATGTGATTCCTTAAACCTACAAGCAAGTCGCTAAACGCACTCGCCTTATCTATCAGAGCCTGTTTCTCATCATCGGATATTGAAGGTTTAGCAAGTGCTAATTCCACGTCTCTCAACTTGAGGTAGATATCCCTCTCAACCCAATAATGTCGACCTGCCGCTTGCAGCCGCGACCGATCCTCTGGAACAAGAGACTCATCTTCAGAAGCCAGGTGGTGGTAAGCATTACCAAGCCAGTCACAGGCGTTCATCTCCTTCTCATACTGTTCAGCTGCCCGCAAACGAGTTGCATCCAATACCTCGCCATCATTTCCGTCCTCGCCAGAAACTGGACGCCCCATCGTCTTAATCTCCGGCTTATTATTTTCCATCTCACCGATCTTAGCAATAAGCTTTTCTTCCTCCTCTAGGAGCGCCTGTCTCTCCTCAGCCGATGTGGCAGAGCTGGCAAGAACTTCTTCTATCCACACCAACTGTGTACAAGTCGTACGCATTTCCTCGAGCCAAATTGCCAACCCGTCAAAATCCTCGTCAGCTTGCTCCTTAAGATCATCAGGAAGAGATCGGATGACCTTTTCGCGCTCGTCCAATATTTTTTGCGACTCATTCGTATAGTCATTTAGCTTACGTTCATATAGATCTTGTTTTGCCGCGTGAGCTTCCAGATCCGGGCCGGCGCCATCTTCACCAAGACTTGGTTCGCCACCCTCCGGTAGTTCGGGAGCAGGTCGGCTATTCTTTAATGACTCAAGAGCGTCGGAAAATACTTTTTCCTGCCCTTCTAGCTTCCGAATCTCCGCATCTGATGTTGCAGGATCAATGATCTTGTCCTTCACGGTTATAAGAGCGTCGTAGGTATTGTACATTTCTTCATGCCAAGCTTTCTCTGCATCAGACCAGCTGGAACCCTTTGGCTCTTTTTTATGAGCATCCCGCTCTCGCATAAGGTCAATAATGACTTGCAGCTCGTCTAATCTCATCAGATCTGGCGCCTCTCCCGGCTCAGCCTGGGCTGGCCCTGATGAAGTCTGTAGCGGTGATCGTGGCCGCACCGGCTTCACCGGAGC